>MNZN01000011.1:0-419 GCA_001873625.1 Candidatus Saccharibacteria bacterium CG2_30_41_52
GACCTCGCAGAAGAAATATGTGGTGCTAGACGTAGACCTCGTCGCGTAGACTGTAATCCAAATCGTAAATTGCAATTGTAATTGTAAACAACACTATACTACTATACTAACAGCATCTCTCTTCATATGCCAATGAAAACGGCGTGAGCATACAACGCTGTGGTGCCCTGGCGTCATGGACGCGCGCCGGTGAGGATGGCTAAGTACAAATTGCTGGCAGAATCATGTGCAGAACAAGGCAAAGTAGGGCGGTATACCCTTACATTATTGCCCATATTTTTTCATCTGATTTTACCTACAAGGATATCCTGTTTTCTTTCAGGGCAATTCAGGACATCTTTCCTCCTGCCCTACCCTGCCCTACCGGATTTACTATCACGAATTGTCTTTACGGGTAGTTAGCGTTTTTTTCGTATAGA
>MNZN01000011.1:836-3120 GCA_001873625.1 Candidatus Saccharibacteria bacterium CG2_30_41_52
AGCTTCAAGTTTTTCCATAACTTCAACTTTAGACCAGGCGCGAAAACCAGAGTCATATAATGTTCGCATTTTACTCTTTTCCAATTCGGGCAATTGTTTGGTCCAGACAAGCTAGGGCTATTTGTTGGGCTGTTAACTCTTTTTGTTGTTTGGCATCGTCTTGGGCTTGTCGTTTTCTTGTCATTACAATCAGACGATCTTGGCGATCATATCTTACGTTAACATCTGTCCATATTAAGAGTAGCAGCGTAGTTGGTGTAACACAGATGAGCCATACCCAATAACTTAGACCAGTCAGGTAGATAATGCTGGCCCAAACTGTCCAGAGTGACAGCAAACTAATCGTGAGTACGCGTAAATATCTCATTGCGTTGCCCTTATCCTTTCTTTTTCCCATCCTGCCCCATTCTTTTTCCATCCTCGCAGATTAATCCAGCGATAGGCTGTGGCTCTTGGAATCCCTGTTTCACGTTCAATCGTTGTATACGACGCTTCGGGTTCTTTTTGCAAAAACGTTTCCAAGCGTTCTATTCGTTTTTCCATTTTTTGTTCGGTTGTTTCATTTTGTTGTTTCATGGAACGAATAGGTGAATAGCCATTCATTTCGGCTTTAGCGCGTAGCAGTTCCAGGCGTCGCTCGTGGTTGGCCGTTTTTTCTTTTTGTTTCAGTTCCCAGTTCAACTGACGTTCTTCCATACTCAGATTATATGATAGATCAATCGTCAAGTTACGACCTTCGACCACACCTGCTAAAACCGCGATCAACATTGGGAAAATACCTAATGCGGCGCTCATAACCAGATCATGACTGACCAGAAAGAATTGCACATCAATCAGGATATCGACTAGTGCGCCGGTAGTTGCCACTGCCCAGCCGATTTTCTGTTCACGTTGCGCCAAAAACACACCGCCGAAAACAGTCAAGCCTGCCAGTGCTGCGCCTAGCCATCCCCATCGCCAATGCGCCAAACCTTCCGGCATTTGCGCATTCAACCAAGTTCCACTAATACCGGCGGCAAAAACAATCGAACCGGCAATCAAAATTAACCATAGAATCCGCAACCATCTCATAGAATTTACCTTTCGTTACTAAACAAACCATCGATCACATCATCGGCTGTGAGACCATTTTTGAATACCCAACCGGCCCGTTTACTGATTCCTTTATTCCTGATATATCCTCCGCGATTTAGTAAATCCCGGAATTCTTCATATTGCTGCCGACTCATACCCTTACTGGCCCAATAGTCCATTCCTGAGCGGCCACTACTAAAGCACTCACGTACAAACTGTACTAATTGATCTTCTTGACTACTAATTTCTTGTTGCTTATTACCGCGCACCAATACGTAACGCGTATTAGGTTTACCCTGCATACCATCTCGGTTCAAATCCAAACCAGTAAAATCTTCAACTACATATAATGTATTCTGTACAATCTTACTTTCCCGAAACCAGGTTAGCAACCAAACTGGCAGAAACGTTCCAACTCCCCATAGCAGTGTATGCTTGACTACTGTCTGCCAGTCGAGCATACGCAGTTGTGTGTCAATTACCAGTACTATAAATGCTATAAGTAACGCAACAATCAAGGCCGTTGTTTGACTACGCTTGAGAGGCACACTATAATCATAGGCTACCTCTGGCGCGCGCCGGGGTGTCCAAGACCGATTACTGGGCAGTTCGGTAGTTGGTGTTAGAGTTGTTTGTCGATAATTTGACATGGTATTTCCTCCACTAATTCACGTTTAGGTATTGTGACCGCTAATCGTAGCGCTAATCTAATTGTGGCTGACATAGTTAACTTACCGATTACTTCCTGCCATTTAGTACGTAGTAACTCTATTTGTTCCTCATTTTTATCGTCCAAAATTATCGTTACCCTTCGCATCAGTCCTCCTTTCATAACTACGATATACATGAATTTTATGATTATTGTACCATAATTTCATATCAATTGTCAACCTCAATTTGGCAATTGGTTTACAAATTGACCGATAACACTATTGACAAATTGTAATTTTTGTGGTATCATGAGTATTAGTGGAATGGGAGCCGCGCTAGTCGCGGCATTTTACCATTCGCAGAGAAGGGGCATCTTCTTTTAGGTTAGGTGCGATAAACTTGGTTAAGCCAGCGCGTGCTGTTTGACCCTAGAATCCCACAAGTTTACCCGTGGGAGTATGTCAATAACATCAGTAAGGGAGGATTTTATGTCAGCGCCAACTACCAACGACGTACACGTTAATTCCGCAATGTCTATTGAGATCGAACAAGAAGATTC
>MNZN01000011.1:3155-5586 GCA_001873625.1 Candidatus Saccharibacteria bacterium CG2_30_41_52
TCCAACAGGCGTTGGAATTGCATCCTATGATAAAAGCCTATCCTAACGAACACGCTGCTCGTCAACATGCTCCTGACAAATACAAGACCATCCGCAGGCAAAACGACAAATTTGGATCAGGCATTCATGTATTATTTGGCGTCTTGCCAAACGACAAAACTGAAGTTCAATCAATTCGTTTTGATGCCAGTAAATTTACGCCAGAACAAGCGCGTGCATGGCTTGAAGAACACAATTACCGACAATCGTTAGAAGAAGCCACTCACCCTCAAAAAGTAAAAAAGAATGCTAAAACTACTTTTACCGACGAAGCGTGGCGCAGTCCCGAATCAGATCTGGAAGCTGCCAGCTATTGTAGTGTTTGTTTAATTGATGCAAATACTGACCGACCTAAAGTTAAATCTGAATGTCATTTACCTATTCGCTCTAACTCAGGCGCTCCCGTCAATCGTAATGCTCTTCGCAATGCTGCTGCTCGCCTGAATCAAGTCAAAAATATTACCACTGAGCAACGCGCGGCTGCCAAGTCTAAGCTAATTTCTCTTATGCAGCAAGCGGGTATTGAAACTACGCTTGATAAAGCAGAACCCGACTCCGAACTTTTAGTTGAAGTTATCAAAACCACAGACAGTGAACAGCGACTTTCTTATGGGATTGCCTATCCGGTTTTTCAAACCGGCATGGCTGATTCACAAGGCGACTGGATGACGCCCACTGAAATTGAGAAAATGGCGCACCGCTTCATGATAGAATCTCAGCGCTATGATATTCAGCATCAAATTTTTGACTTAGATAAATCTGATGCTGTAGTTGTTGAATCCTACATTGCGCCTGTAGATTTTACTTGGGAGTTACCTGTTGGTATCAAAAAAATTCATAAAGGCGATTGGATAGTAGTCACTCATTATCCTAATGATATCACTTGGCAAGCCGTCAAAAAAGGTGAAATCAACGCTTATTCGATTCGTGGTTGGGGTTTACGTACTCATGAAAATCATACCTAATAGACTAGACCAACCGACATGGACCTTTCTTAATATATTACAACTACTACCACACGGGATAGCAGTTCGCCGTTTGATTGCCCTATTTGCTATTGGTCAAGGCTTACTACGAATTGATTTATGGCAAATTGGAAACGTCAGTGACGTCTCGCTAAGTAGTTCATTCGTCTTCGATATTTTATTATTGATTGCTGGTTTATTTCTATTATTCACGTCCACAAAACGTTTAACTATCAGTGGTCGCTTAGCCGCTGCGTTTATGGCGGGTATCTATACTATTTGCAGTACTATGGCCTGGCCTCTTTGGAGTGCTGTTTATGGTAATATTCTATTTGTAATTGCCTTATTGGCAGAAGCAGCCACGCTTAAGGACTAAGCTATGAATACTGATCTACAACTCTTAACTGGCACTATAGTTGCACTGACAGCGCTATTTATTAGCGCTTTAGCAATTTGGTTTTTACAGAGACATCCTCAAGAACTTAACTTCGCCAGTTCAGTTACTATACTTAATGATAAGGTGCGCAACTTGCAAATCACTATTGACTCCTTACTGGAAGATCGTAATCGAGATCGTGAACAAATCAATCTATTACAAAGACGCATTCAAGCTTTGGAAGTGCAATTAGCAATCGTAACTGGTAAACCATTAGAGGAAATCAGAAATTTAGATTTACCTCTTAAAACTAAGGTACCAGTCTTGCCCAAAGCACTGCCTGTCAAACCATTATTGTTAATCGGTGGCGCTGATGAAGACTTATTCAATCGTGATCGCCAAGCTTTACGCAAAGCACGAGTCAAGTTTCAGCGTCTAACTCAAGCAACTCGTAATGATATTACTAAAGAACTTAGTCGCAGGCGACTTGACAGTACTCTTTACTTATGGGTAGTAATTTCTGCTCATGCTGGACCAGAAGGTATTTTATTGACTGATGGAATTGCCCCACCAGATTTTTGGAGTGAACAGTTAGAGGGCATTCAATTGGTATTATTGGCTTCCTGTAGTTCGGCAACTACTGCTGATCAATTAGCTGGTATGGTTGATATGATAATTTATTTTATGGAAGACGTTGGTCGGCAGGATGCTTCAGATTTTATGTATGCTTTGGTACGGCAACTTATAGACGGTACACCGCCCCAACTGGCCTACCAAAAAGCCTTAGAGGAAGTTCCACAAGTCAGCGAATTTGTAGACTTGCGAACTGGCTAAAATCAGGTTGACAATTCAATGCTGACTGTGTTATAATGAATGGTAGCTACAAAAGGACTCTTTTCACCCAATAATAGTTGATATTCTATGGACAATTCTGGTGGGTGTGGGCGTTGGGATAGCAGCAAGTGTGCCAATATCGTTACTGCTGATCGCGCTTTTGCGCACTAGGAAAAAAGAGTGGTAATAAAGGTTTGACGCGTTATCACACGGACAA
>MNZN01000005.1 GCA_001873625.1 Candidatus Saccharibacteria bacterium CG2_30_41_52
CGACCGAGGTCGTAGATGATGTTGAAGTCGTTGTTTTGAACTTCGAAACTGGTACCAATTAGGGAGCCAACTACTTCAAACGGGGCACCGGGGCGGCTTGTATCGTTATTGATGACCATTGGTGCAATAAGATTGTCGCTGTTTGGTAGGGCGATATAAATACCGCTTAGTTTTTTAGTTTTGTTGGTGGTAATAGCACCGTTGGTTACGGCGACTACAGATGGTGTGATTTTGGTGTTTTTGCTGTAAAGGATGTCACCATTAATGGTTAGACCTTTTTTAGCGACCAAAGTTACAGGGCCATCGTAATCGATTGTAATTGGGCCGGTTGTTGTGATTGTGTTGGCACAGATTACAAGTTCGTTAGTGTTGTTTGGATTGGCGTATTGACGAAGTTCGGAAATTGATCCGTTTCTTAGGGTCACGTTATCGCGAATTAAGGCATTGGTACAAACCAGTTCGGCATTACGAGTTAATGTTCGTAATGGGTTGTTGGTGAACTCGTCGGATAATTGTGATTGTAACTCACATAAAGCTGACGATAAGTTTGGGAAGATATCGCTATTTTTACATTCGCCATGTTCTGGACGGCGAGAAGCGTCTTCACCTGTACTTACGATTTTGTTGTCTGTTGGTTTAGTTGGAGTTACCACAATACCTTGAGTGTTTGGTTTGCCGTTACATTTTAGGGTATCGATACCGGTATTAAAGTTATCTTCTAGGAAAATGTCACCAAAACCAAAGCTGCGGAAGGCCGGACATAAAACGGTAATTGTCCAAGTTGCAAAGTGATTTTCGGTATCGAATGCTTCGTTTGTGAATTTTTCTCCACAGAAAGTGTTGGTAAGGTTTTCGCAAAGGGCGGCATTAATCACTGTGTTTACGGTTGCTTTGTAAGAGATGTTAACCGGAGCGGTATTTGTAAAATGTTGTAAGGTGATACCGTTTGGATTAAGGATTGAGCCTGTGTAACAGTTAGTGGCGGCAAGTCCGGTACAAACTGGCAAGTTTACTCGCATCGATCCCGCTACAGGTACAATTTTGCCACCACGATCACCGCTGACAAAGCCTTCTTTACCAATAGTATCGAAGATTGTGACGTTGTTTGTGTCGCTTTGGAAGAACGGGTCTTTTTTGTAAGTGATATTGTAAGTCACTGTGTCACCTGGTTTTGCAAGACTGATATCAGCAGTTTTAACTAGGTTGTCGTTTTCGTCGGCCGGGACGTCGTTTCGGGCAATGGCAATGTCGGTACATTTTGATCTAAAGGCCGGATCTTTGGCTTCGACAATTACTTGTGTACCCGGTTGACCACCGCGATAAACAACGCGACGGGCACGGGTGGTAATGGCATTGCCAATCTGCGAACCGTCGGCAAATAGACCAACATTGGCAGGAACTGTGCGCCAAATGAAGTCACCTTTGTATTCGTTAGGTGTGTATTCAAATACAAATTCACGGCGTCCGCCATTGGCAGGGAAATGATTTGGTTTTAGGTTAGCAGCTAAACAGTATTCTGTTGGAGGAGGTAATTGTGATCGAGCTTCGTCTTCACATTTTTTGCCCGGAGCAACTTCACCTGTGGCAAAGACGCTAACTACATGGTCGGGTCCTAAATTGGTAAAGACGGCCGAACGTTTATCACCGGCAACCATCACGGTTACGTCGGTGTTTGGTCCGGTTAGTTTCCAGTTTAATTCGTTATAGTTGTTTGGATTAGTTTGCACACTGAATCTGTGACTAGGTTCGAGTGGGTTAAACTTATCTGGAGTTAAGACAAGGTCATAACAAGGATTTTGGGGAATGTAAGGGGCTACAGGTAGCTCATCTTTACATTGTTGCTCTGATCCCGGAACAAATACGGTAACAACTGTATCTTTGTTAAAGTTGCTAAGACGTGCCCGGTTGTTGCCGAGCATTTCTAAAGTACCAGGGCCTTGTTTAAGGGCTAGTACCGCTTTATCTGCATAGTCAGTTGGATTTGTGGTCCAGCTAAAATTAATTGAGCCATCGGCATTATTTACAACGTTTGTAATTTGTAGGTTTACACACGCTGCGCTTGGCGGTGGGGTTGGGGGTCGTTTGATGATGACGTCGAAATTAAAGTAGGTGATGTAAGCGGAGCTGCCAAAAAAGTCACCGTCGTTATTTATTGTGCCATTACGATTAACTGATGTTACTTGCGCACCATTACCAAATAATTCTCTGGCGTATAATTTATATGTGCGATCAGGATTGAGCGCATTATAGTAAAGAGCGGTATTTGGGATGTATTCTAAGACGATATTTTGATTGTCAGCACTTCGTACAACGACGTCATCTGTTACTTGTCTTGGTGTAGCGTTTGATGCTGAAAACGTTTGCGTAATTGTTTGTTTAAGTGAGGGTGTGGTTTGAAAGTTTTGTTGATTGTTCTCAAGGAATTGTCGAACAAATGTTTCGACATTGTGCGCAACACAAACACCATTGCCACCATCATTTAAGCTTGGATCACAGTTGTTGTGTAAATAAGCGTTAAAACGTAGTGTGTCACCTGGTAATACTGAGACGTTATCGACGTAAGCACCGTTTGTAAGTTTACGTACTTGTAAGAAATTTCTTTCATCAAAACGAGTGTAATCTTTGTATTCGTAATTTTTGTATGCATTAAAAGTTGGGGAGGTTGTACCATTGGGACATTCCTCTAATACAAGTCCATCTCTAAAAGTGTTTTGATTTGGAGTACATGTACTTTGTGCGATTGTGGCAGTTTGAAATAGCGCTAAGCTAAGTAGAGCGGCGGTGGCTGTTGCTGCCAGATACATACCGGTTTTTTTCATGATTTTCCATTTAGGCATTGTATAGTTTAGTTAGATGGTGCTTGTGGGGGTGGAGGGAAGTTTTCGAGATTCGGCCCTTTGTATTCGTAGTCGATGCCCGATAATCCTTGCTCCGCATTTAGTTCATTATAGTCTTGTTCGTATGGAAGAGGACCATAATGAGCTTTGTAATAAGATATACTCAAGAGAGTTACTATAACAACAACTACCGCTATTGTCAATAATACTGTGTAGTTAGTTTTCTTTTTTTGCATGGAAGATATTAGTTAACGAATTGTTAGTGTTTAGCGGCTTGGTTCTGTGGTGCCACCGCCACCTGTTACTGTTTTAGAGTCTTCTTTGGGAACAGCGGGACTGCCGCCGGTATCATCAGGGCGTGGGGTGGGTTCTTTGCCGCCTTCTCCGTCGCCGCCTCCTCCAGGTGTTTTCTTAGTTGGGACATCAGGTTTAAATGATAATCCTAGTGTAAGCTTGGCAGTGTCGGCGCTTTCTGTTGTCTTGTATCCGTGAAGTTTGTTCTCGGCGTAGCCTCCTAGCATTTCGCCTTGAGCATTGGTGACTTTGATTTCGATACCTTCATGGCTGGCAAAAGTTGTATTACCGCATCGAGATAAAAGGAGACTGGATAGTTGTGTTGGCATGTTCATTTCAATTTGCATTTTGTTGTTGCCTTCTCCTACTTCAAATTTATATGGTTTACCGTCTATTTGATTTTGACGTATTTCTTTTACAAATTGTAAAAATTCATTATAAGCGGGGCTCATTTCAGGGGCGAATTCTTGTCCGTTACCACTAAAGAGATTTAGTGGATCATTAATTAGGTCAGCTATTATTTGTGCATTTTGTGGACCCATCTTTAGTGCTAAGAAATTGATTGTTTTGCCACCTTGCATACCAATTGGTAGAGTTGCAAGTTTGATGGCTAATTGTGAGCCGAGTAATGTGTGGGCTTGATCTATAGCATTTGATGTTGATTCAATAGGATCGCTGAGTTCTAGGATGAATTTGGCTACAAGTTTTTCTTCGTTTGATGCACCTTCCTTGGTCAAGCTGTATTGAGTTATTGAGTTTTCTAGTATTTTAATGCTGCTATCATCATTGGTATCAACGTAGCGGTATCCTTTGTTTTCTAGGCCAACCGCTTGGTTGGCTGCTGTGGAGACGAAGTAGTTTTCGATAAGACCGGCGTCTTTTAATGATTGAGTGTTGAACTTTGTTTCACTTGGTCCCTGAAGGGCGATTTTAAAATCTTCTTTGATTTCTTGTCTAATGATTAGTATTTCTGCAGGTGTGAATTTTGTTTTAAGTGTAGGTGCGTTTTTAAGGGCGCGATCTATGAAACGATCGGACATGCCTATTACATGGTTGATGTGAGCTTCTTTATTTTTTATCGTATTAAGATCGACAAATGTTTCTTCTGTAATTTTTTCATAGAGGTATTGAAATTCCGCTTGGGTTATCTGTTTGCCCGGGAATGCTTTTTTGTATTGTGTGTTGATGAAAGTGCTAATCTTTTCTAGATTTGGCATTTCGCCATCTTTTAATTTTAGAGTTGAAATTGCGGCGTACCCTTTTTTATCTTTTGTGCTTAGCTTCTTAACTAATGTATTTAATGTTTGTGTATGTTCTGCCATAAGGCTGTCCGGAGATGTGGTTGTAGTTAGTGTTTTGTTAATGTATTCACTACTATTTAGTATCTCTGGCGTAATTATTTGATTATTGAATAGTCTGTTTTCGATATTACGATTTGATCCTCCTAAAGTTAATTTGTCGGGCGTTGGTGGTTGTCCTTCAAAATATGTACCATTTACATATTTCATACGGTTGTTTTGGAAATGATAATATCCGGGCTCTTTGGTTTCGATTTCTTCGAGTGACATACCTTTTTTGTCGGTGATTGTGATGATGATATTGTTGGTACCGTCAGCTTTGAGGTTCTCTCGTCTTGTAATGAATAGATTTTTGGCACCATTAACGTTGGCGGCAAATTTAAGCTTACCGTCATCGGTTGATTCGCCAAGGGTGGTTAGGTGAATGCCGCTAGCGGATGGATCAACGTGGACTTCAACATTGTTATCTCCAATAAAATCTGTATTTAGTTCCATAGCTAGATAGCCATTGTCTTTGAGTCCATCTTTTGTGGTATAGGCTGGATCTGTAATCTCACTAAAGGTGATGCCATAAGCTTTGTATGCTTCTGTGAGTTTTTTGGCTTTGGCTTTTTGGTCTGCATTTAAAGTGCCAAGTTCTGGAATCCCACGCGTTTGGTTTATACGCCATTGGCCGGTTTCTTTATCGAAATAAACTTCGCCGCTTTTTGTTGATGTAACTATTAGATTTTGGCTTGTGCCCGCTTGTTCAAGTAATTGTGCTTGAATGGCATCTTCCATTTGAATTTGTGTGTTGGCTTCAACGTCTGATGGCATGCTGTAACGCATAATGGTTTTGCCGGTTGGAAGTTCCAGACTAATGTAGGCATAGGGGATAGGAACTGTTACGCCAAAAATATCGATGAACGCAAGTCCACCGCCAACTTCCCAACCTACTTCGCTTGTGTTTTCAACGGCATAATTTTTTATGTTGTTTTGTAGTTCATTAGCTAGTCCGTTTTCACCGATGAAAATTTCATTAATTTGTTTTTCTGGTAAAGGC
>MNZN01000010.1 GCA_001873625.1 Candidatus Saccharibacteria bacterium CG2_30_41_52
GTGTACTTAACATTTCACGTAGTTCATTTACATCACCACGAAGCGCGGTTTCAAACAAGTTAAACACGTTTTCGGTTGGGTTGGGTTCGACGATGTTTTTGATAACATCAACAGATACAGAATCGACTGATGCTAGTTTTTCCAATGCGTGATACAGCGCCCATTGATCAACGCCAACATAGCGCACCAAAAACTGAACACTAACTTTATCCATATCAATTCCCATAGTTTTTGACTCGGCAGTCACCCACTTTTCAGCCAATGTACTGTCTCGATCAGACCAGGGATGAAATTCCATAACCTTGGCGGTTTTTATCAGCGTTTTATACGTCGTCATGCGCTTGTCGGGCTTGGGTTCCACCAAGACCAAATGAATATCATCAGATATTCGTGGCAACCAATCGCCGAAAACCGTCCAAATTGGTTTGTTAGTGTTAAGCCCACGAATTACTACCGTTCGGGCAATTGCAAATAAACTAACCCCCATCAAAATATCCGGCAATTGCGTCAATTGTAAATCACTACCATCAATCCGTTCGACGTTACCGTCGAAGCTATCGGCGATGCTCGCTAGAGCTCGTTCGACTTCAAATGAATTCTCACCTGTTATTAGGGT
Source organism: Candidatus Saccharibacteria bacterium CG2_30_41_52 (assembly GCA_001873625.1). Taxonomy (GTDB): domain Bacteria; phylum Patescibacteriota; class Saccharimonadia; order Saccharimonadales; family Saccharimonadaceae; genus UBA1547. The sequence continues at coordinate 617 of MNZN01000010.1, forward strand.
TATCATTGCTTACAGTATAGCATTTGAGGTCATTGAACGTGATTAGCAAATGATATATTTCAACATATTTTCATACTTTGCGAGGATAAACCTCGCAAAGAGTTCGTAGCTCTACCATATACTACCTACGACCTACTCACTACTACTTGCCGATTAATTGGCAAGCCGGACAGATATGCGTACCGCGACCGGCGGCGCGAATTTTGATGATTTCAGTGCCGCAACGTGGGCATGGCAAGCCTTCGCGACGAAAAACGCGGGCAAAGTCCATATAGCTTCCCTTTTTGCCTTCGGCGTTCACATAATTTCGGTTGGTACTGCCGCCTTTTTCGATTGATAAATTCATAACTTTGCGAACTTCGGTATATAACAATTTGAATTCGGCATCAGTAATCGAACCAACTAAACGGCTGGGATGAATTTTAGCGCCCCACAACGATTCGTCGGCATAAATATTACCAACACCAGCAATAACCGATTGATCCAGTATGGCAGCTTTGATAGTCGTCCTTGAGCGTCGAGTAAAACGTTCAGTAAACTGCTCAGCCGTAAAGTCGGCTTCTAGCGGTTCGGGCCCGACACGTTTCATAAAATCAATATTAGGCACTTCGGCAGTTGGAATTAATCGAACCCAACCAAATTTACGTTGATCGTTAAAATACAAATGTGATTTATTACCCAAATCAAACGTCACGCGAGTCGATTTATCTGGCAAATTATTAACTAGACTGTCGTTTGGGTGCCCCGCCCCAAAACGCGCCCCATGATCGACAAAAACTAATTGGCCAGTCATTTTCAAATGAATCACCAGCGTATATTTTGTAGATAAGTCTATCATCAAAACTTTGGCCCGGCGACGAACATCAGTGACAGTAGCGTTGATTAAAAACTGACTGACATCGCGCGCGGCATTAGGAAAAGATTTTGGGTTATCCGATACAGCCGCAATAATTTTACGATCAATAATTAATCTTCTAAGGCCTCGTTTGACTGTTTCAACTTCAGGAAGTTCGGGCATTTACTACCACAAATCGGCAGTTAACTTTGTAAAGTCTGGAATCTGAGCGTCAAATAATCGAGTCAATGAATCCAAGCTAGCATTCAACGATCCGCGCGCAGTTGAACAAGATGTTGTCCATAATTGTTTTTCAGATTTGTTGGCATTTAAAATCTGGAATTCATAAACACGACCAGCTGCACAAACACCGCGTAGGTCGTTATTGTCGCCAGTTAGTTCGGTACCGCGCATCATATTGGCTTTATCTAGCGCATATACAAATTGTTCATAAGCAGGAATGTTATTACCTAGTTTTGTATCGCTGACGACTTGGCCAATGTAGCCTTTATTAATCGTTAGACTACGGATGCCTGGTGCAACTGTGATTTGGTATGAACGAAAAGTTTCATTAGAAACGATTGGACCGCGAACTGTCATACGAACAGATCTGTCAGCAGTTGTATCAATCAAAGCTTGTTGGCTGGCGTTAATCTGGGCAATATTAGTGCCATTATTAAAGAAAAGAACACGTGCAGCATAAATTAATGCAGCGATTGCAACGGCTATAACAATCAAGGATATAGCAGCTGTTATAATTTGTCGTGACTTATACTTTTCCATAAGTCTTATTATAATATCCTTTAAGTGCTATGTCAATCAGTTAGTGGTGCCCGTACTACCAAATCCACCATCACCGCGCACAGATTCACTCAATGTCTCGACTAGTTGCCATTTAATCTGTTCGTAGCGTGCAACAACCAACTGAGCAATACGCATACCTGGTTCAATAACAAATGGTTCAGTACCAAGGTTTATGACTAACATTCCAATTTCGCCACGATAATCGGCATCAATCGTACCTATACCATTAACCATTGTTATTCCGTGTTTAATAGACAGTCCGCTGCGCGCCCGAATTTGAGCTTCAAAACCAGGATCCATTTCGATAGCCAATCCCGTTGGGATTACTGCGCGCTCCATTGGTTGCAATGTTCGTGGTTCGTCCAAACATGCATGCAAATCCATACCAGCGGCATGAACGGTTTGATATGACGGCATAATTGCGTCAGGTTTTACTTTGGTAATGTTAATTATTTCGGACATTTATAATTCTCCCCAATTCTTGCCGATGCTGACATCGACTTTTAATTTAACACCTAATTGCGGTGCGATATTTTCCATTACATTCTGCAGTATTTCGGCAATTTTCTCGGCATTTTCAACAGGCGCTTCAATCAATATACTGTCATGAATTTGTAATATTTGTTCACCTAACCCGACAATTTTTTTATCAACTTTTATCATGGCCAGTTTCATCAAATCGGCTTCGGTACCCTGAATTGGCATGTTAGCGGCGGCGCGTTCAGCCGCCTGACGAACCATGAAATTACTGCTATATACGTCTGGCGTTGGACGGCGGCGTCCAAAATACGTTTCAACATAGCCATCGGCGCGCGCTGAATCCAAAGTTTTATTGATATATTTTCTGATAGGTTCGCGTAGTTCAAAATATTCATCAATGAATTTTTTTGCTTCAATAAAACTCATTCCAGTCGCTGCACTAAGGCCATGCGGGCTCATGCCGTACAAAATTCCAAAGTTAATTACCTTGGCATTACGACGCTGAGTTTTTGTAACGTCATCTATTGGAATCCCGTAAACTTCACTGGCTGTTTTGGTGTGAATATCAACGTCGCTGTTAAAATCGTTAATCATTTGTTTATCGTCAGCCAAAACGGCAGCCAAACGAAGTTCAAACTGCGAATAATCGGCGCTAATAAAAATTTTGTCGCCGTCTGGTATAAATGCATGTCGAATTTCGCGTCCTAATTCTGTCCTGATTGGGATGTTTTGCAAATTTGGATTTGTACTGCTAAGTCGTCCGGTGCTGGCAACGTCTTGATTGAATGTCGTATGAATTCGTTGGTGTTTATCAGCCAGTCCTGGCAACACATCAACATAAGTATTTTGTAGTTTGGCGAGTTCCCTAGTTTTTTCGATTAATTCAATAATTGGGTGTTGGCCACGTAATTTATCAAGTTCTTTTTGACCGGTACTGTAACCAGTTTTACCTTTTTTGATGCCTGCCGTTGGCAACTGTAATTTAGTAAATAACACTTCAGAAAGTTGTGCTGGACTGCCGATATTAAACTCGTAACCAACCATCGTATACATTTCTTGCTTCAATTTGGCGTGTTCATCAGACAGTCGTTTACTCATTAACTTTAGCAATCCGGCATCGATTTTAATGCCGCGATATTCCATCAAGAACAAAATGTACGTTAGCGGAAAATCAAATTCGCGTGCAATTTTGGCAAACTTTGGCTCGTCATCAAATTCGCGCATTTGATGTTCGTATAAATTCCAAATTGCAGCAATAATTGTCTGTGGCGTGTCGACGACTTGAGTTTGAGATAAACCAGATAATGACCTATCACGTTGCAGCGGATTTATCAAAAAAGCAGCTTGATGAATGTCGTGTAATTCAGCAAATCGAACAAAAATATCATATTTTGCCAGTTGATGATACAAGATTTTGCTGTCATAACTGACGACGGTTGCCATTTCAAAGACGCGCCAAACGCTACGGTCTAAATCGGTGATTTTGATATGCGAAACGGTTTTATTATCGGTCGAAAGCCATACTGAATCATCAGCAACGTGCAAAACAACCGGGTTTTCTATGATTAAAGTTTCAGGCCAAGGTATTTCGGTCAGCTTACCAATTTCGGTTTGCAATTCGACTGCTTCGGCATCGGCACTGTGGTGTAATTGCATGTGTTTTGGCAAACGTTTAATCAATGATGAAAATTCTAAGCGTTTTAATATAGCGGCAACTTTGTCTAAATCAATATCGTTAATATCAGCGACGTCCCAATCCAGTTTTACGGGTGCATCAGTCCAAATTCGGCCTACTTCCTTGGACATATAGGCTAGTTCTTTGCCTTCTAACAATTTTTTAGCGATAGTTGGCTTTATTTTATCCAAATGTTCGTAAATACTATCCAAAGTTTTATATTGTTGCAACAACTGAATACCTGTTTTTTGGCCAATACCTGGCACGCCCGGCAAATTGTCCGACGAATCCCCCATTAATGATTTCAGGTCTAAGAATTGATCAACGTGGATGCCATATTTTTTTTCAAACGAATCAATATTAAATTCTTCGATATTAGACAGTCCGTTTTTCAGCGCATAAACTTTTACCATTGGGCCGACTAATTGAAGCGCGTCCAAATCGCTGGTCAACAGACACGTTTCGATGCCTTTTGCGGTCGCTTCGACGGCGAAAGCACCCAAAATATCATCAGCTTCGTAATCGTCTAGTTCATACAGCGGCCAACCAAAAGCGTCCAACAGTTCGAACAAGATTGGAATTTGAGCATAAAAGTCATCAGGTGCTTTTTTGCGACCAGCTTTATATTCGGGGAAAATTTTGCGACGCTTGCGGATGTTGGTTCCACGTTTATCCCAAGCAATGGCGACATAATCGGGTTCCAACTTTTTAATAAGCTCAATCGCCAGGCTGGCAAAACCAAAAACTCCGCCAGTTGGCGTGCCGTCAGGCAACGAAAGGCCAGGCATCGCGTAGTATCCGCGATAAAATACAGACTTACCATCAATTACAGCCAAGCGTTTTGCCATATTACTAGTATAACGCAGGTTGGTAGATAGTAGTTAGCAGATGGTGGTGGCTAAGTTAAATAATAAAATCAATATCAGTCAAAACTTTATCGACTTGTTCATGTAATTGTTCCATGCTGCCATCATTAATGATGAAATGGTCCGCAATTGCGATTGGGCCACCTTTTTCAATTCCTTCAATTTCAGCCCAATCACGTTGGTCTGATTCGGTCTGAGTTAGTGGTCTAACAGGACGGGTCAATAATCGATAGTGACGCAATCTTTTTGGCGCAACTATAGCAACTAATTCCAATTCGCCTGGAAATTCGTGTTTTAAAACTTTGTATTCAGTCCAACTATATAAACCATCCGCTACAATGCGATGTTGTCCAGCGTCAATTAAGCTATGAATTTGTTTGATAATGCGTTGGGCAACAAAATCCTTGCCTTCACGCGCACGAATTTCTTCGCGAAATTTTTTTTCATTTTCTTGGGTATGTTCTAGGCCAGTTTCGGTTAAAGCATCTAAAATAACTCCACCAAAATAAACTTTTGGATAACCTTTGGCTGTAACATAATCGACTGCGACACTTTTTCCGGCGCCCGCTAAGCCGACGAAAGCAATAATTTTTATCTTGTTAGTAGTAATCATATAAATTATTGTAACAGACTACGATTTACTAACTGCTAGCCTAGGTATTCGTGAAGTTTTTTCGCGTCTTTGTGTTTGCGAAGTTTAGCTAGTGCTTTGGCTTCGATTTGACGAATACGTTCGCGCGTAACAGCGAATTCGCGTCCGACTTCTTCGAGGGTGTGTGATTTGCCATTTTCCAAACCGAAACGCATTTTGACAATTTTTTGTTCACGATCTGAAAGTGTTGAAAGAACTGATTGAACTTGTTCTTTTAACAGTTGCGAGGTTGCAGATTCTTCAGGAGTAGCACTGTCGCCATCTTCGATAAAGTCACCCAAAACCGAATCTTCATCTTCGCCATCACGTCCGACACCAGCGTCAAGTGATGAGATATCTTGTTTGATTTTGATAACATATTCAACTTTAGATGGTTCCATCTCTAGTTCGATTCCCAACTCTTTGATGGTTGGTTCACGGTTTAATTCTTGAGTCATACGGCGTTGTGTACGAAGTAGTTTGTTGATTGTTTCAACCATGTGTACTGGGATACGAATTGTACGAGCCTGGTCAGCAATAGCACGTGTAATCGCTTGACGAATCCACCAAGTTGCATAGGTACTGAATTTAAATCCTTTGTCTGGGTCAAATTTTTCAACAGCACGCAGTAAACCAGTGTTACCTTCTTGAATCAAATCCAAAAAGTCTAGTCCGCGACCGCTATAACGTTTAGCGATCGAAACAACCAAACGCATGTTGGCTTCGGCCATTTTGTCTTTTGCTTTTTTATCACCAGCAACAACGCGTAGCGCCAATGCCAATTCATCTTCGGAATTGAGCAGTGGAATTTTACCAATTTCGCGCAAATACAAACGAACGCTGTCGTCGCTGGCATCGTCAAAATACTGACCTTTGTTCAAGGTATCTTCGTCGTCTTCTTCTTCGTCTATTAGTTCGTCGGGTGCTGGACCGTCGATACTGTTAAGTGGAATATCTAAATCAACTGATTCTAAAGCCTCAGCTATTTCTGGGGTTAGTACAATCTCTTCGATTTCATCATTATCTTTGACCACTTTGTATCTCCTTTATTAGTTTGTTAAGTTGAGATCGAATTTCGTTTGCCTTGGTATCATCACCTAAGGTTTCTGCATCACGCAGTTGTTCAGTCAGATTGTCTTTTTGTTTTTTCCTGTGCTCATTGGCAACTTGGCGGAGTAATCGTGCCGTTTCAAAGTAACGATCTTGGTCGTTCCAATCGGCATATCGATATTCGGCCTTTAATAATAACATTTTAACATAGTAATCGTATTTTTGCAACTGTTCAGGCGTCTCACGAACCAGTTTACCACCATGCGTGGACAGATATTCAGCAATTGCCTGTCTTGCATCGCCAACGAAAGTCGTAATATCGACAGACCTGAACAAATCATGTGTCGCACTATCGATTAACGCAGCGGCCAACAAATTGTCCTGATACGAATCTGCATCTTGGGGTACAGACCCTTTAGACTTGTCTATGACACCACGCAACCGCTTTTCGACTGCTTCATCACCATGTTTTAGGCGATCAACCAAAGCTTCAACTGATGAGTCGCTATATTTAGTAACTTCGTATAAATAATGGTCTTGTTCGACTGAATTAGATAACATGCGCACAACGTCCAATGCAGCGGTCGTAAAACGACGTTTGCCGGCAGCAGTGTTCAAATCTTCGCGCAGCGCATATTGTTTGATTATCCAATCAACAGACGGTTCGGCCGCATCAATTGCTTGTTGCCACAATTTTGGATCACGTTGAATCAATTCGTCAGGGTCTTTGACGCCATCAGGCAATGAAATAATCATTAATTCTACGCCAACGTTCTGAGCAATCGGAATAGCGCGTTCGGTTGCGGCAAGTCCGGCTTTATCACTATCAAATGCCAAACGAATATGACTACTTAGTCGCACCAAAGCCTTTAGATGGTATTCGGTCATGGCCGTACCGGCAGTCGCAACAACTTGAGGAATGTAAACCTGATGACTGCTGATGACATCCATGTTCCCTTCGACGATCACAGCATAATCACCCGACCTGATAGATTCTTTGGCCTGTGATAAACCAAAAACGTGACGGCCTTTATCGTACAACAAGGTTTGTGGCGTGTTCAAATATTTTGGAGATTTATCATCATCAACTAAAATGCGTCCGGTAAAGCCAATCACCTGTCCGGTGCCGTCCATCAACGAAATCATCATTCGGCCGCGGAACAAATCGCCACCATATTGGTTCAACAATCCAGCCTGCGATAATTCAGCATTGGTAAAACCCTTTTTATTCAAAAACTGAACCAAAGCATCACCACTAGTTGGCGCATAGCCAACTCGAAAATCTTGAACAATTTGTTTGCTGAGTCCACGTTTACCAAAAACATATTCAACGGCATGTTGATTATTGATCAAACTGTGTTGATAATAACTGGCCGCCAAATCATTAGCTTCCAATAGCCGTTTTTTCTTTTTGGCGATTTCTTGACTGCCTTTAGTATCATAAACCGTTAAATCAACGCCAGCTTTGCGAGCTAGATGTTCCAAAGCAGCCCTAAAATCGATTCCTTCGACTTCCATAATAAACGTAAAGACGTCGCCGCCTTTATTGGATGAAAAGTCGTGCCAAATGTGTTTATCAGGGCTAACGACAAAGCTAGGAGTTTTTTCGCCACTGAATGGACTGAGACCCTTGAAGTTACGCCCCGCACGCTTAAGATGAACGTATTCACCAATAACGTCCTCTATATTCAGCCGGGCTCGCACTTCCTCTTTGGCGTCTTGCATATCAGTTTAATTATACCTCTGTTAAGTCATAACTCAAAACCTAAGCGATATTGCGAATAAATACAGTACAGCTTGCTATTGTCACCCATCACTCTTATAATTATTTTATAAATAAGGGTACGGGACAAAGCTCGTTTTTAAATAAACAAGGTTTTACTATAGTCGAGCTTTTAGTTGTAATTGTCGTCATCGGCGTCCTAGCATCTGTGACTATAATTTCATATACCGGCATCAGTCAAAAGGCAACCATAGCATCATTAACTTCAGACTTAGACAATGCCGCAAAACAGTTAAAGCTTGATCAAGTGATAAACAGTGAGTATCCAGCCACTCTAGCCATAGCAAATGACAGCAAAGAAATACCAGCCAGCCCTGAGACAGATTATCAATACTCTGTTGACAACACCACAATTCCTCAGCCATTTTGTATAACAGCAACTAAGGGATCAACTAGTTATAATATCACGAACGACTCCTCACCCATTCCTGGATTCTGTCTAGCATACAATATGGTAATAAATTTAGACGCACATAATTCCGCATCCTATCCCGGAACAGGGGCTAGCTGGAATGACTTGTGAGTGGCAACAATAATAATGCATCACTTTTTGGTGGCATGAATTTTAGTAATGATGGCGGCGGCTCTTTGGTATTTGATGGCATAAATGATTATGGACAAATAACAAACAATTCGAGCCTTGATTTTTCGTAAAGACAATCCTTGATTATAGCAATGAAGCACTCTTACACCACGGGAAGAAAAAATCCATGGAACCAAGCGTACGGAGGATATGGCACATGGACACACGAAAACGGCAATAATATAAACCAGTATTTTGGTAATTCTGGTATAAATAATTCACCATATATTGGAGTTACTAGTGTCGCAACACCAAGAAGTGTTTGGAATATATTATGCGCAACTAGAGATACTAATAATCTTAGTTGGTATATCGATGGCTCGCTCAGCTCGACCCGATCCAACCCATATGGAGTACTTGCAAATACTTCAGCAAATATATGGATTGGCAATGGCTATGCCGGTCTCTGGGAAGGACAGATTGCCGTTGTAATAGCATATAAACGGGCTCTGACTGCATCAGAAGTTCAACAAATTTTTAATAATTTACGTAGTCGTTACGGACTATAACAATTTTGAGATTGACGCTGATTATGCTTAAATGGCAGTAGTATGTATCCAAATGATGACCAACCAATAAACCATGCTGATTATTTAAATCAAATATCTTCGCATGTTCCGCAAAATAAAAATATCCTGACTGGCAAACCGTCAATTTTGATTGCTGGCATTGCTGCCGTTATTTTATTGATTATCATTATGGGTATTAGCAGTTTGTTTTCGGGCGGAATCAAACCGACTGAACAATTAGCCGCTCGCCTACTATCAACCGAGTCGACCGCAAACAGCGCGACAGCAAATTTAAAAAGTTCACAAATGCGAGAGCTAAACACAGACTTGCGATCGTTTTTGACTAATACTATCCGCGATATTACGCCAATTTTGACCAGCGAAAAAATTAATATCAAAAGTTTGGACAAAAAAGTATTGACTGCCGAATCTGACGCTGATTTATTAGAAGTTCTAAACGATGCTCGATTGAATGCAGTTTATGAAAATACTTATGCTCGCGAAATGGCGTACCGATTGGACACTATCTTGAACCTTATGTTGCAAATAAATAATAATTCCAGCAACAGAAATCTAAAGACATTTTTGACGAATGCCCGTACTGAATTGGAGCCACTACAAAAACGATTCCAAGACTTTGACATCGCGACTAATTAGTCAGTTAGTTTTTCGCCGTTTACTAAATTGTAGCTAATTGAAACCAAGCTTTTCAACTCGTCGTCAGGCACCTGGCCTGTACAAATAATTGTGTTCCAGTGTTTTTTATTCAAATGATAACCAGGTAGAATTGTCTCGTAAACTTCGCGCAATTTTTCGGCCAATAATGGGTCGCATTTTAGACTAACCCGAAGCGGATTACTATTTTCGGAAATTAACGCAAACATTTTGCCGCCACCAGTTTCGGCGTGACCAATTTTATAGACCGAAGTCTCTTCGCCAAATGGAAAATCCAGTCGAGCGTTTGGAAAACTTAGTATGTAATCTTCAATCTCTTTGTGTGTCATTATTACTATTCTACAGACTACTGTACGGTGAACGCAAATTATCCATTGTTGTTTGCCAATTTAATCGTTCCAAAATACTTGTTTGTTGCGCTGGGGTCGAGGGTTTTACAATCTTGTCACCGTCATTTGTACCGACGACGCCAAATTTATAAGTCATGTCTAATTTTGTCAGCCCCTGTTTCTTGGCCTGCGACAAACAGTCATCTTTAAACACGGCACATGTGTCACCTAGTGCTAACCATTTGGATAACATATCGGTTTTATCAGCACCGGTTTTCATCACTACATTAATACCAGCCGAGCGTGCTACATCAGGTTGGTCTTGTTGATCGAACAAAAAGTTTCCCATTGAATAGACAATTAAATGGCCTTTATAGCTTTCCGTACCTTGAATCCAGTGCGGATGATCCCCTAGCACCATGTCTGCACCACCATCGATCAAGCTTCGATAAAAATCAACTTTTAATCGGTCAGGGATAGTTTTGTATTCAACCCCCATGTGTGGCGCTGCAATAACTGGCATGTACTTACCATATTTTGCCATTTCGGCCACGGCTTCGGGCGTTGGAATACGAAATACGGCATGAAAGCCACACAATGCAACTGGTAATTTACCTTTAGCGGTTGAATTGTCGTCTTTTGATATCGTGACTGGCATTGCAATAACTTCACAAATGTCATCAATTACGCGTGGGTCATAATGGCCATAATACTGAATGCCAAACTTGTCCAATTGCTGACGAGTTTCATTAAAACCATCGATTCCCTGATTATCAGTGTGATTATTAGCTAGTGTAAAGGCCGTAAACCATTTGGCAGCTTCGGGCAAATAATCAGGTGAACAATTAAATGTTAGGGTTGAATCTTCTTCGGCTGAAGTCATACTAACGCCTGTTTTTAGCGGACATTCCAAACCCGATATCCAAGCATCATATTGATCGCGATTAAATTCGTTAAGTCGCGAAAACGGATATTTATATTTTAACAAACTAGCCATCGACCAGTCATTTATATAACGTCCCCAATATGTATTACCTAAAAACAGCATGTTTGAAGTGACGGTTTTTGGTTGAGGTTCGGGTTTGACGACCACTTTATTTTCGGCTTGCGGAGCACCAGTTTTATTCGCCAAAAAAATGGCGACAGCACCAGAAATTATTATCAAGACAATTATTGCGACCATCCAGATTCGCCAATAACTACGACGATTCCTTATACCTTGCATAGTGACCTTATTGTAACATTATTTGATTTTGGTCAGATAGTATTGCAGTTCAGCAATACTTCCACGAATGTCATCTAGCGCTCGGTGATTGCCTGGTTTTACAAATTTTTTGCGATATTTTCCGGCAAAAACGACTTTCCATGCACTTACGTCCAACATTCGATAATGGAGCCTGGAATCAAATAGCGGCCATTTTGCCATGATAAATCTGCGATCAACGTGGATTGAGTTGCCTGCGGATAGAACCGGCATGTCAGCTTTGAAATTTGCATCGATAAACGTCAATAATTCTTGTTCAATTTCAGCTAGCGGCTTGCCAGTTGAGTTCTGTTTCAATAACGCATCACGCGTAACTGGGTTAGCTTCCCAAAAAGCAGAACTGGCAGCAAATCGTTGCGCTAGTTGTGCTTTTTTATTTTTAACTACACCTTGATATGTCGATATTTCGTTAAAGTCCCAATCTGTTACAATCACCGCAATTTCCAAAATTAAATCGTCGGTTGCCGACAAACCCGACATCTCTAAATCAAGCCAAAGAATCCTGTTTTTGGTTATTTTTTTAACCATTTTTTAGTCGTTCTTTTTATCTATTCGATCGAATCTGAGCAAACGAACTAATAAATATATTACAAATGCTATAACTACGAAATTAATGAAATCGTTTAGGAAAAATCCGTAATTTAGAACTGCCGGCACACCATTTGAGGTATTGCCCATTGTCCAACTAAGTCCTTTTAGTCCTTGGGCTGAACCAAATACCATTCCAAGTGGCGGCATAACAACGTTATCAACTAGTGATTTTACCAGTACGCTAACAGCACCTCCTAAAACTAAACCAACAGCCAGTCCAACAACACCCTGGGTTCTGATAAAATCCAAAAATGCTTTTAGTTGAGACTCACCTGCCTTAGCGATAGATTTTGGATATACACTGACTTTATCAGTGACTATAGTAATCTTGGATTTTTCTGTAATCATTTTTTTTGACTTGACCATCTTATACCCCTATTCGTTAAAACAATTCAAATGTTTAACATTACATACTACCAGGCACTTCAATGCCAAGCAAATTCAGACCGTGTTCAAACACGTGTTTTACGCGCGAAATCATACCTAACCTTGCCTGTTTTTGAACGTCCGTCACATCACCTGTCGCGATTGGTGTTGATTCGTAATATCGATTCATTTCACGAGCCAGTTCGTATAGATAAGTTGCGATTTTGTGAGGTTCTAAATCACGCGCCGACAAACGTATAACTTCTGGATATTCCGACAATTTTAAAAGCACTGATTTTTCGGATTCAAAATCATATTCAAAAATATCAACTTGTGGCGATTTATTGTCGCGCAAAATCTTGTTTACACGAACTGCGGCGTATTGAATATATGGTCCACTAAAACCAGATAACGCAAATATACTATCCCAATTGAATAATATATTGGTGCGGCGATCAGCCATAAAATCACTAAATTTAACAGCTCCCAGGGCAATCTTTTTAACGTCTTCATCAGACACATCACGGCCATTTACTACTTCACGGGCTTTTTCCTCAGCCTGATTTAGCAATTCTTCCATCAAAACAACACCTTTACGGCTACTCATTTTTTCTCGAGTTCCATTCTCGTTGATTTGATCAATCAATCCAAACCACAAGTGAACAAGTTCGGTCTGAATACCAATTTTCTTCGCCATTGCAAATAATTGTGTGAAATAAAACTGTTGTTCACTGCCGACTGCATAGATTACGCGGTCTGGGTGCCAAGTTGACTCACGATATAACATAGTTGCCAAATCAGTAGTTGCATAAAGGGCGGCCCCATTCGATTTTTGAACTAACAAAGGCACATCAAATCCGTATTCTTCCAACTTAACAATTACAGAACCGTCTGGGTTTTGGGTTGCAATACCACGTGACAATAAATTTTTAACAATTGCTTTACCCTTGGGAGCATAGAATGCCTCGCCTAATTCGTAGTCAGTCGTGATTTTCAAACGATCCATAATTTCATGAATATGTCCCAAGCTGATCTCGTTAAATCGTTTGCTGTACTTTACAGCCTCTTCATCACCAGCTTCGAACTTTAATAACCAATCCTGAACTTCACCAGCCATCTGCGATTCGCCGCGTTCTTGTTCATCTCTGAGGGCTTTTTTAGTTTCGATATATACTCGCCCTAATTCGTACACTCCACCGTTATCCAGTTGTTCGCTGCTGCTATATTTCAAAAAACCAACAACCCAAACACCAAATGGCGCACCATAATCGCCCAAATGATTATCGGTAATTACATTCCAGCCAGTCGCTTCCATCAAGCGTTTTACTGCCCAGCCCTGATTGCCTGGTCTTAGGTGACCGATGCTGTATGGTTTAGCTATATTTTGGCTTGGATATTCGACAATCACTGTTTTTTCGGCACCATCATGGTTTTCGCCGTACTTATCAGTCCATAATTGGTCAAGATTTTTAGCAATACTTCGAGCCGACAAACGTAGATTTATGAATCCAGGACCTGCAATGGTTACTTCTGAAAAATTGTCAGTTTCACGTAATTTTTCGGCCAGTTGTTCGGCAATTTCCCTAGGATTTTTGCCTAGTGGTTTTGCCAATTGCATTACCACATTTGTCGCAAAGTCACCAAACTGTGGATCGGGGCGATTTAATTGAACAGCCTGATCTATATTAAATAATTGCTGAATGACGGATTGTATTGCTAATGTTATTGCTTCCATTACTCTTCAGTATAGCAAAAACTCAGGCAATCCCGAGTATAATATATTAAGGATGAAATATATCTATACAGACATGCCTATTGAAAAAGCGGCAACGCAAACCGCAAACAGATTAATTAATCATTTAAACAAAGGCGAACGTGTTCTTTTGTTGTTATCAGGTGGATCTGGAACTGCAATTGCTATAGCTATGGCAAAAAAGCTATACGACATTAAATTGACTAATTTATTTGTTACCATGACCGACGAACGTTATGGCAAAGTAGGTCACGCGGACGAAAATTGGCAACAATTATTAGACGCTGGTTTTAATTTACCTGGCGCAACGATGTATCGCCCACTGGTTGGCAAGGACATTCAAAAAACAACCGAATTATTTAATGAATGGCTGTATGAACAATTCAAAATGGCCGATTATAAATTCGGAATTTTTGGCATGGGCAGCGATGGACATACTGCTGGCATAAAACCTGACAGCGATGCAGTTGCATCAACAAATTTGGCTGCATATTTAACAAGCGCGGATTTTGAACGCATTACTATAACCTTTCCTGCTATTCGCAAAATCGACGAAGCCGTAGTCCAAGCATCAGGCACAGATAAACGCACAGTCATTAGTGATTTAATTTATAAAAATTTACCGCTAGATAAACAACCCGTACAAATTTTGAAAACTATTCCGCAAATTATACTTTATACTAATAATAAAAGGGAGGAAATTTAAATGAGAATTGCTATATCGGGACTAGGAAAAATGGGCGGACAAATCGCCAAAAAACTTTCCGAGAACGGGCACGAAGTTGTTGCCCATAATCGCAGTCGAGGACCTGTTGACGAAGCTGTGTCATACGGTGCAATACCAGCTTACGACCAAAAATCAGTTGTTGATGCATTTGGCAGTCAGCCAGTCGTGTTATGGATTATGATTCCAGCCGAAGTAATTGATAGCGCACTAGATGAATGGCTAACAATTTTGCCTGCAGGTAGCGTAATTATCGATGGAGGCAACAGCGATTATCGTGGAGATAAAGCACGTGCCGACAAAGTAGCGGTCCGTGGCAGCACATTACTAGACATCGGCACAAGCGGCGGCGTTTGGGGAATTACAAATGGTTTTTCAATGATGGTTGGCGGTGAATATAATGCGTATAAAACAGTTGTTCCGGCACTTGAGACATTAGCAGCGCCACGTGGCGGTCATCAATATTTTGGCCCTAGTGGTAGCGGTCACTATGTCAAAATGGTTCACAATGCGATTGAATATGGCATGATGGAATCCCTAGCCGAAGGTTATCGAATGTTAGCCGAAGGGCCATATAAGAATATCGATTTGGCATTAGCTGGCGATATTTGGCAACAAAGTAGCGTTGTGACGTCTTGGTTGAACGATTTAACTCGACAAGCTTTGCATGAAAATCCAAATCTTGATGGAATTAGCGGCGTAGTCGCCGAATCTGGTGAGGCGCGTTGGACGTTGGAAACTGCCAAAGAATTAGGTATTCCCCTACCATCAATCCAAGCATCATTTGATGTACGATTGGCGTCACAAAAGGGCAAAATTAATTTTGCAACTAAACTACTTGCCGCTATGCGCAATAAATTTGGTGGCCACAATATAAACGGTCAACAATAAGTTATAGCAAAACTCCCTCGGGTCCTGCCGCCCGGTTTCCCCTTATATTTTTTGTCTGCTTACAGAACAAAACAATATCAGGGGGACCCCACCGAACGTCACCCGCGGAATGAGTTTTGAATTATTATTTTTTGACTAAACTAGCTTTGATAAGTCCAACAAATAATGGGTGTGGTTTGGTTGGGCGGGATTTAAATTCGGGGTGAGCTTGGGTGGCTACAAAATATGTATTTTTTGGCGCTTCAACAAATTCAACTAATTTTCCGTCTGGTGAATAACCGCTGACGATTAATCCGCCTTTTTCAATTTCAGCTAGATATTTTTGATTGACTTCGTATCGATGGCGATGACGTTCGACAATATCAGTTTTTCCATACGTTTTTGCCAGTAATGAACCGGCGGTGAGTTTAGCTGGATAGTCACCTAGTCGTAATGTGCCGCCAGTTGATTCCTTACCAGCTTGACCGTTCATAATATAGACAACATCATGTTTGGTTTTCGGTTCAAATTCAGTGCTGTTGGCGTCCACCAAACCAGCTTTGCGTGCAGCTGCAATCACTGCAACTTGTAAACCTAAACAAAGACCTAAATACGGCACATTGTTATCAAGCGCATATCGAGCTGCATCAATTTTTCCTTCAATACCGCGTTTGCCAAAACCGCCAGGGACCAAAAGCGCATCAACTGCTTTGAAATCTTTTTTGGTTGCCGTTTCGGCATTTATCCAGCGAATTTCTAAACCAGTTTTTTCATGCCAAGCTGCTGCTTTTAAAGCTTCGACGACTGACATATATGTATCTTCGTTATCAATATATTTCGCAACTAAACCAACTACAACTTTGGTTTTTGGCTTACTGGATTGTTGGCGCATAATTTTTTCCCAAGCTGACAAATTTGCTTTATTTTGAAAGCCAGTAAAATCTGATACAAGTTTATTTAGTCCACTTTTTTCGATAATCATCGGCACGCGATAAATTGTATCGGCATTTGGCATCAACAAAACGTTTTCTTCGGGAATACCACCAAATAAACTAATCTTCCGCGCAACACTAATTGGCGCAGGATCGTCAGATCTAACAACAACCGCATCTGGCACAATACCAAAACCACGCAAATCATTTAGTGCGTTTTGAGCTGGTTTTGTTTTGAATTCTTTGCTAGTACCAATAAACGGCACATAGACAACATGAACAAACAAACAATGGTCGCGACCATTGCGCTGTGAAAATTCGCGAATCGCTTCAATAAAACTCAAGCCTTCGTAATCACCAACTGTTCCACCAATTTCAACAATGTGAACGTCACTATTACTATCCTGAGATGATTTTAAAATAGCTTCTTGGATTGATTGAGTCAGGTGCGGCACTAATTGTACCGTCTGACCACCAAATTTGCCGGCGCGTTCGTCCGCAATTAAATTAAATAATAACCTGCCTGCCAAAGTAGCGCTCTTTTGTGTTAATTCAATATCTAAAAATCGTTCGTAATGACCCAGGTCTAAGTCAGTTTCGGCACCATCGCGCGTCACAAAGCATTCGCCATGTTCGCGTGGATTTAAAAGACCCGCATCTACATTAAGATACGGATCACATTTTTGAACCGAAACAGTTGCACCTTTGGCTTGTAGTAGAGCGCCAATGCTAGCAGCAGTGACACCTTTTCCTACCCCCGAAAGCACGCCCCCAGTTACAAATATATATTTCTGTTTTTTACCCATGTTTATTTTCATCTCCATGGGATTTCATTGTAGCACGCTAATGTATAAAAACGCTAGATGTAGCGTGTATGTTGTTTATTCTACCCTAAAACAACGCTAATATCGGCACCGACTGGATAGGTCTTTGGATTATTATTTGAACTGTTCCAGCTGTCCTGAACAGGCTGTAGAATCTGCCAAGTTCTAAGTACTTCACCGCTGCTTGTAAACAAGCTTTTTTGGCTAGAAATAGCATCTACAATCACCTGTTCATACGCGTCAGGTAATTTAGTGTCAGCAGGATAGTTAAAGCTGAGGTGACGAGTCTCTAATTCGCGACTATAGCCAGGTTTTTTAACAAATAATTCGATGTCGATTCCTTCGTTTGGTTGAATTCTAAATACTAAACAGTTGCCACTAACGCCGTCATTCTTTTTCAAATTAATTTGTATTTCGGTCTTGGTCTCAGCAAGTGATTTACCAGCCGTCAATGTAATTGGAACACCTAACCAGCGCGGTTGACCAGATTCGATACTCAGCGACACAAATGTTTCGACTTTACTGTCCAGATTACCCACTTCATCTTTATAACCTTCATATTGTGCGCGGATAGCTTTATTAGGATCGACAGGCTGTAACTGATTGAATGCTTGTTGGCGAAGTTCTGGCATATTGTCCCATTCAAAATCATGTGGAATATCCATCAACGTTAGCGCCAACAATTGCATCATATGCCCCTGCACTACATCGCGCAGTGCACCGGTTTGTTCATAAAAATGCGTTCGACCTTCAATGCCCATTTTTTGTGACGCTATAACTTGAATTGATTCAATAAAATTATTATTCCAAACATCACTAAACAGTGCGTTTTTATCACGGAATGCAACGATATTTTGAGCCATTTCTTTGGCTAGATAATGGTCAATTCGATAAATTTGCTCTTCGCGGTAATGTCTAGCGGTTTGTTCAATCAACTTTTTGGCAGATACTAAATCAACTCCAAATGGTTTTTCGAACAAAATTTTTACATTATGAGCGTTCAAGCCCGCTTCACCCAAATAATCTACAATTTGAGCCGTAGCTAGCGGCGGAACTGCCATATATATTAACAATTGTTCATCATCACCAAGTGCTACGAAATCTTTGAGACCATAATAATCACCTGACGCATCCAAATTCATAATATATGTTGATAATTTACCATCCAAAAACGACTCGTTACTACAATTTACAAATAATTCTGACTGATTAACTTCGTGGCGCGATACACCAATAACTGACAACTCATTAAAATTACCCGTGCTAATAATTTGCTCAAGCGCTGGCAACAATTTACGAGTTGATAAATCACCAGTAATACCAAAAATCAGTAATTTTGTTTTCACTATACATACCTCTTTATCGTTTCAGAAACAGTATTCACTACTCGCGGTTCAAACATAGTTGGCAAAATTTTTGTTGGTGATAAATCAACTACCAAATCAGCCAGAGCCTTAGCAACACTTTCGAACATCTCAATCTTGAACTGATGAATGTTGGCTTCTAACATACCCTTAAAGATTCCGGGGAAAGCTAGCAAATTATTCAATTGGTTTGGAAAGTCGCTTCGTCCGGTTGCAATAATATACGCACCGGCAGCTATTGCTTCGTCTGGCATAATTTCGGGCACAGGATTGGAAAGCGCCAAAATAATTGGTTTTTCAGCCATAGTTTTAACCATGTCACCAGTTAATAAACCCGGTTTCGATAGGCCAATAAATATATTTGAGCCTTTTACGGCATCAGTTAGCGTTCCACTAAACGATTCAGCAACGCTACCGCTTATTAATTCCATCTTTTCGGCCGTTAAATCTTTCCTGCCTTTATGAATAATTCCTTGGCTATCACAAAACAGAATGTTTTTTAGTCCGTAATGCAACAATAACCTGGCAGTTGCGACGCCGGCCGATCCGACACCATTAATTACAACTCGAACACTTTCTTTGGTTTGGTTAGTCAATTTTAATGCGTTGATTATTCCGGCTAAATTGACGGTTGCTGTGCCCCATTGGTCGTCGTGCATGACAGGAATTGGTAGTTCAGCCCGTAAACGTGCTTCAATTTCAAAACATCGTGGCGCAGAAATATCTTCTAAATTAATACCGCCAAAAACAGGTGCGATTTGCTTGACGGCTTTGATAATTTCTTCGGTATCCTGCGTGTCTAGACATATTGGAAAAGCGTCAACGCCTGCAAATTCTTTAAAAATAGCTGCTTTGCCTTCCATGACTGGAATCGCGGCTAATGCGCCCAGATTGCCTAGGCCTAATATGGCTGAACCGTCAGAAACGATAGCGATAGTGTTGCGCTTGATCGTGTATTCACGCGCCAGTGATGGGTCACGCGCGATTTCGCGACATACTTCTGCTACTCCTGGCGTATAGGCCATAGATAAGACTTCAGATGAGTTAAGTTTTACCTTACTAACAACCTCTAATTTTCCGTGGTGTCGTTTGTGTAATTCGAGTGATCGTTGATAAACATCGTTTTGCATAATATCTAGTGTAGTCGCTTTAGCTTAAAATTAGTATTGATTCGCACTAAAACTCTTCGTCTTGGAACCGATTTGGGACAAAATCTAATTGTTCGGCTGGCGTTCCTACCTCTTTGCCGTATTCCAATATTGCAAACCAATTTATTGGGTTGTTGTCCGTAATGAAAAATTTATTTTTAAATACGACTACTAATTTGCTACCGTCTGAATTATAAAAATGCAAATACCAATTAGCATCATACATCCCTGATTGGATTGTTTTAATCGTCGAGATTAAATCATTTTCGTTTACTAAAATTTTGTATATAACCAAACTACCTGCAGTCGTCTGGCTTAAAACAGTTAAATTATCGAGTATATCGAGACTGACTAAACTTTTATCAATAACTAGTGCATGAAATTCCGACATGCTATTTAGACTTACTTTTGTTCTCTTTGATTCGGAATGTAACAATTTGTTCAATTAAATCATAGGGAATCGGGTGATCCAAAGGAAATTGTATCGAGCCTTTGGCGCTTTGATATGGCGCCAATTCTTTCCTGAATGCTGCAACACCTGTTGGCGTAGGATAAAGTCCGATATGGTTTTTAAAAGCTGCAAAATGTATCAAATTGCCGTTTAGCTTGAACGTTGGCATCTGATAACTGATTGCCTCGGTGGCCTCAGGAGCTAAACCCTGTACAATTCGCCTGATTTTTCCCAAAATATATTGAATATCATCAGGAAAATCATGAATATATTCATCGATAGTTTCAGGCTGTTTTTTATCAGTTTCCATATACTAATTATACTATTAATTCATACCAAGTCGGGCGAAGCCAAAAAATAGCGAACCAAAAACAATTATCATAATAAACGGCGCGGCTATTGACACCCAATTGCGCTTGCCAGGTTTGAAATAACGCAATGTCAATGAATTTAACACGACAGATACAGAACTGAGGGCCATTGCAAGGCCGGCAAGTTCTGGCTTTAATACAAGTCCAAAGCTAGCAAACAATCTGGCGGCAATTGGTATGCCCACAACGTTATATATTAAGGCAAAAAATAGATTTTGTTTTATCTTGTCGACAGTCTCTCGCGATAATTGAATGGCTGTAATTACGTCCACTAGATCATTCTTTATCAAAACAATTCCACTAGTTTCCATAGCAATATCAGTACCATTACCCATAGCAATACCTAAATTAGATTGTGCCAAAGCAGGCGCATCATTAATACCATCGCCAACCATCGCGACATTCAGCCCAGCTAATTGTAGTTCTTTTATTTTTGCAGCTTTATCTTGTGGCAAAACTTCTGCAAGAACATTTTTAATGACCAGTTCGTTTGCGATTGCCGTCGCAGTTCGCTTGTTGTCGCCTGTAATCATGTAAACAGCCAGCCCCATTTTAGTCAGCACCGAGACAACTGATTTAGAATTAGCTTTCAAAGTATCAGCAACCGCAATTATTCCCAGCGCCGATTTGCCATCCGACAAAATCATTGCTGTTTTGCCCTGATCTTCTAAAACGCCGAGTTGATCGCTAATTTGTTTTAATGATTTTTCGCCAGCTTTTTCTATGGTTAGCAGTTTATTGCCAAAATAAAATTGTTTGCCTTTGATATGGCCCGTGATTCCTTTGCCTGAAATAGACTGAAAACCATCAACTGTTAGCCTAGGCAATTTACGTTCATCTGCAGCCAGTACGATTGATTTGGCAAGTGGATGTTCACTATCACGTTCTAGCGAAGCAATAATTTGTAAAATATCATTTTCTTTTTGATGATTTAAGCTAATAACGTCTGTCACGACTGGTTTGCCGTACGTCAATGTACCTGTTTTATCAAACACAATCGTGTTAACTCGACGGGCAGCTTCCAGTGGTTCGCCGCCCTTCACTAACACCCCAGCGCCAGCCCCTTTGCCGGTACCAACCATAATCGCCGTTGGTGTCGCCAATCCAAGCGCACACGGGCACGCAATAACCAAAACGGCCGTGAATGCCATCAACGCGAATGAAAAACTGCTGCCCAATACAAAAAACCAAATAGCGAATGTAATTAGAGCAATAATAATGACCGCAGGTACAAACCAATTTGAAATTTTATCTGCCAATGCCTGAATCGGCGCCTTTGAATTTTGAGCTTCATCAACCATCCTGATAATTTGCGACAACATCGTCTCGGAACCAACGTGAGTAACAGAGAATTCAAAACTACCAGTTTGATTAATAGTCGCACCAATAACGGAATCGCCCTTTTGCTTTTCTACTGGCATACTTTCGCCGGTAACCATTGACTCATCGATGTTTGAACTGCCTTTTGTTATTTGGCCGTCCAAAGGAACAGTCTCGCCAGGACGAACCAGCAATATATCACCGTGTTTGATTTGATCAATCGGCTTATCAACTATTTCACCTTTTACGACCAAGTGAGCAGATTTTACCTGCAGATTCATTAATTTGTGTATAGCATCACTGGACGCGCTTTTTGCCCTAGCCTCTAACCATTTGCCTAGTAATACAAAAGTTATCAAAAAAGCTGATGTTTCAAAATATAGTTCAGGTATTTTTGCGCCACCAACGCCAATCAAACTATTGTTTTGAATCACGTACGCAATGTAAAATACGACACTGTAAAAATACGCAGCCGATGTGCCGATTGCGACTAAACTATCCATACCAAAACTCTTCATGCGCAAACTTGACCACATACCTTTATAAAAACCAGCACCTAAATAAAACTGGACAACCGTTGATAATAACAACGATATTATTCCAACATATGGCATCAAAAGTTCAGCACCAGGAAGCCATTTCAAAAAGTCAGACGCCATAAAATAGACTAGCGGCAAGCTTAAAACTGACCCAATCTTGAATTTTAGACTATATTCTTGTTCGGATTCACCATGATGCATGTGATCATGCGGATTACTGTCATCAATTTCACTCGCCGAATATCCAGTTTTTTTTACAGCCCCCATCAAATGGTCCATATGCGCCATGTCGTGGTCATACGTAATTGTAGCTTTTTCGCTGGCAAAATTTACGGTCGCGTCGGTTACACCAGGTACCTTTTTAAGCTCTCTTTGAATGATATTCGCACAAGAACTACAGTGCATGCCATGTATCGCAAGTTTAGTTGTTGCCATGTCATTTTCCTTCTGCGCCTGTCGCAATTACTGTTCCCCTGACAATTCCCATTGCACACGTTATCTGATAAGTACCAGGTTTTTTAACCACAAAAGGCAGTCTGACAATTCCCTTTTTAATTAATATCGGACTATTATATAAGCCCGGAATCATAATTGTGCTCATACAACCTTCGCCATCACCCTTGGCATCAACTTCCAAGACATAGGATTTTCCTATTTGAACATTAAATGTATTCGGAGTTATATCCTGGCTGCTGACAGATGGTGTAAATACAGTTCGCAGTATAATTGCGTCTTTGTCTATCACATTAGTATTTGAATTGTTTGGCAGGCTAAAATCAAATTTATATCCAGTTAAATTGACGCCGTTACTAATGTTAAATATGGCAAGTAATACAACCAACACGCCAACAAACCTAAAAAAGGTTTTAGAGAATTTGCCTTTTATAACCGACATTAATCCACCAACACCCAACAAACCTGGCGCAGTACCAATTGCAAATAATCCCATTACAATTGACCCAGTCGCAAAGCTTCCGCTACCAATTGTGACCAGCTGCATTGCTTGAGTAAACCCGCATGGCAAAAAGAATGTTAATCCGCCCAAAATCAAGGCGTTTTTATGACTATATTCCCTATTCTTATGCTGATTTATACCAAATAATTTAGCTAATCCAACGGGTAGAGTTATCCCTTTATTTGATAGCTTCGGAAATAGTTCAGTTAACTGCAATCCTAAAATTAGCATTACAAAACCAATAATAATCGTCAGCAAACCAGTTATTGTGCCGTCAAGTTTAGATAGTGATCCAAAAGATCCTATTACTCCACCTAATACAAAGAAGGTTACAATTCGACCAAGATTAAAAAATAAATGAGGCTTGAATCTTTGAACTACAGTCGCCGATTGATGATTTTCAGCATACCTAGCCGACAATCCTATGACTAGTCCACCGACTAACGCCATACAAGTCGAAAAGCCGGCAGTTATACCAACCAACAAAGCGACCATACCTTTGTCGTTGCCTAGATTACCCAAATTTATACCTGAAAAACCTAGAAATTTGAAAATAAAGAAAAGAATAATCAGGATTGCCAAACTAAATATGATTTGAATATATGTCGACTTATCTCGGCTAAATAACGTTTTTTTATCGTATCCAACAATATAACCAGCCTTATCAATTGCCTTTTCAATTTGAGAGTCTGTTGGCTCATCGGTAAACTGAATTGTTGCTTTATTAGTTTTCAGGCTGACCGTAGCATTCATGACGCCTGGAATTTTGTTCAATTCTTCGGCGACAACAATCGTACACGATTTACAGTGCATACCTTTTATTTGGATATCTTTTTGTTTGTGCATGATTAAACTAACCCCACCCTATCTATTTAATAAATTCATCACAGTTAATATCTCGTCCGTCATTTTCGATTTAACTTTATTATCATCCGATTGCATTGCCGATTGAAAACAAGAATGTAAATGATCTTCCATCAACATTTTATGTGCTGATTTAAGCAACCCAATAACTGCCAGATTTTGTTGCATTATATCTACACAATACGCATCTTCGCTGAGCATTTTCTGAATTCGTGCCAGATGAGTTTGGGCTTTTTTGAAATTAATAACTGCTTTGTCTCGATTTGCATGATTTTGGGCCATAATGTTACTCCTTATTGCAATCAATTATACCTATACCCCAGGTATAGGTCAAGATTCGTGTTATAAAATACGCCAGTCGTTCAACTAGCGTATTTATTTGGCGGAGAGAACAGGATTTGAACCTGCGGTACGGTTTGACCCATACACACGCTTTCCAAGCGTGCGCCTTCAACCACTCGGCCACCTCTCCATACATCAACAATTATAACAGTTGTTTTTTTCACCTTAGAATATGGTTGCAGTTAATCAGTCCGACTCTCATAATAGACGTAATGGCAGTTGACACCCTTCCACCAGTTATACGACTGAGAGGCCTGCAAAAACGGTTTGGAATTGGTGACGCTGAAAATCTAGCCATAAACGGAATTAATCTGACAATCAACAGAGGTGAGTTTGTCGCAGTTATGGGTCCAAGCGGCTGCGGCAAAACAACTCTACTAAACATTCTAGGACTACTAGATCGTTCAGTTGATGGCGAATATGAATTAGACGGACAACCTGTTTCAGAAATATCAAAACGTAAACAAGCGCGAATTCGCAGCCAACAAATTGGTTTTGTATTTCAAAGCTTTAATCTAGTCTCTCGCCTGAACGTCATCGAAAACGTAGCATTGCCACTAATCTACAAAGGTATTACTAGAACAAAACGCTTACAAATCGCCAGCGATATTTTGCGCAACTTTCACTTAAACGAACGCGAATATTACATGCCATGTCAATTATCAGGTGGCCAAACTCAACGAGTTGCAATCGCGCGCGCATTAGTTAATGAACCTTCGATTATTTTGGCCGATGAGCCAACTGGCAACCTGGATTCACGTTCTAGCCACATTATTATGGAAGAATTATCCGATCTGCATAAACGCGGCAACACAATTATTATGGTGACTCATAATCCCCGACTGACGACATACGCCAGCCGTGTTATTACAATGTTAGATGGCCAAATCGATACTGATACCCGCAATATCACAAAACAGCCAGTAACTCGTCATCGTAAAAAATCTGCTCGTAAATTGAAAAGGGGCAAAAAATAATGCGTTTTCTATTTTTAAATCACGTTCAAAATGCATTTCAATCATTACGCAGTAGTCGTGTTCGTAGCGCATTAACAATGTTAGGTGTAACAATTGGCGTTGCTAGCGTTACCGCGATTTTAGCCCTTAGTGGTGGTGCCAGCAAAATAATTAGTGACCAGATTAGTTCGCTTAGCGGCAACATAGCTGTGATTCGACCCGGAATCGCGACCGATCCGATTATCAGCATCACTCAACCAAAACTAAATCATTACTATGCGACCAGCACACTGACTGAAGCTGATATTTTATATATCAAAAATACGCCTCACATTTCAGAAGTTGCGCCATTAATGGTGCTGAGCGGCTCAATCAAAGCTAGTTCAGTCGCACCAAGCGAATCTACAGTCGTCGCAACTACACCAGGACTAGCTAATATTTCCAACCTTAAACTTCGCGAAGGTCAATTTTTAGATAAAGATCTAAAACAGGACGCAGTTGTTATAGGTACACAATTATCGATAAATATATTTGGCACCGAATCATCAATCGGTAGAATACTTACAATCCGCGGACAAACCTTCACAGTTGTCGGCATATTAAAACGATCGAATAATCCAATTAATTACAACTCTATCGATTTCGACAACGTTGCAATAATTAACTTTACTGAGGGTAAAAAGCTAAACCAGAACGTCGCACAAATTCAACAAATAGATATTAAGGCGGATTCAATTGCCAACCTTAATCCTGCAATCGCTAATATCAGCAAGACAATTCTAAAAAGCCACAATGGCGAAAAAGACTTCTCAGTCCTAACTGGCGACCAAATTTCACAATCAACCAGCCAGCTATTCTATATGATTGCCGGCGTAACAACTGCTATCGCTGCAATATCCCTGCTAGTCGGCGGGATCGGAATAATGAACATCATGTTAGTCACCGTAGCCGAACGAACGCGCGAAATAGGTATTCGCAAAGCCCTAGGCGCCAGTAATTCTGACATTTCTTGGCAATTCTTGATCGAGTCACTTGCCATCAGCATTAGTGGCGGCATAGCCGGATATATATGCGGATATTTGATCGCCTTTATTATCAGCCGCAGCTTTTTGACATTTGACCCAATAATAAATTGGCAAATATCTATTGTTGCATTAATTATTTCAATTTTTATGGGCACACTATTTGGACTATACCCAGCTTTCCGCGCATCACGAAAAGACCCTATCGAATCACTGTATCAATACAGTTAATTCAGGCTAGTTCTTGTTTAAGTTTTTCAATTAAAACTACTGGAGTTGGATCAATTCCATTTAAAATTGCTAGGTAGATACTGACATAATCAGCTAGTATACTTCCCCATAGCATTTGTTCAATAGCGGTTTCGCCAGCAAGGTTGATGACAGTTGATTTTGGGCGAAGCCCACTTAGCAATCGGTCTGAAACTTCAAATCTTTTTAGAATCTGAGGGTGTTCAAGGTTACTTACAATATCAAAAACAGCAAATGGTTTTTCAACTGGGTGGCTAGTCCATCCAATAAACTCATTGTGATTAAATTCTGGCAATTCGTTCCAAAAAGCTACGTTTTTAGCATTCTCGTTCCAGCTAATCTTCCATTTATATGCAACTGGCGCTGTTAAAGTACCGCCATAAAATATAGCCGTCTTGCCAACTGCCTGCAGTGCTAATTGTTTTGCATAATTATTAGCTGTCGGTGCATCGGCTGCCCATTTAGCGGTTTCGGATTGCAGCCATTCAGCCCTACCTAAAATTTCTTCTAATTTTTCTGATGTTGCAAAGCCGAAATTAGCTAATATTTCGATTAACGCGCACAAATTATAGATAACTGCCATGCGTGGCTGCAAACCAGGCTTTAGTGATGCATATGCAATTTTATATTCGTTTGCAAGATCGATCAATTTTCCACTAGCTGCAATAACTGCAACTTGCGCACCCTTTTTATGGGCTTGTTCAAAACAACTAATTGTTTCTTCAGTGTTACCAGAATAGCTGCTGGTAACCACAAGCGTATTGTGATCAACATATTCAGGTAAATCATACGTACGTGTAACTTCAAACGGAACTTTCAATTCGGTTTTAAGCCAAGATTTTACCAATAATGCAGCCAAGGCTGATCCGCCCATACCAGCTACGACCACATTGCTAATATGGCGTTGGTCATTATCGGAATTACAAATTTCTACCTTAAACTTTGCCTGTTCAAATTGCATACTGGCAACTTTTAGCGCTCCGCTGGGATCACGTTGTAATAGTAGGTTAACATCATCTAACATAGGTTTCTCGCTTTCTTGCTCAATTATGTATATCTATGATACAGTATAAATTAAATAAGTATAAGCATAATCAGGGGTGGGCTATGGATATTCAACCGCAAACGACAAAACCAATCAGCGACGACCAAGAACTGGCAAAAGTTTTAGCCGGTGTATCTCAGGATAGTAACGATTTAAGCTTCGAGGAATCTCCAATTCCAATGCCAACACCTATGCCAACTCCAACTCATATCGAAACCCCAGCACCAGAAGTGCACCATACTGAAACAACTGGCGGTGATGATTTAAGCCACATCAAACAAGATGCATTAACCGAATTACGACCACTCGTCGATAAACTTGATTTAGCACCAG
Organism: Candidatus Saccharibacteria bacterium CG2_30_41_52; assembly: GCA_001873625.1. GTDB lineage: Bacteria > Patescibacteriota > Saccharimonadia > Saccharimonadales > Saccharimonadaceae > UBA1547. The sequence continues at coordinate 29,120 of MNZN01000010.1, forward strand.
AGGAAAAGTTTGACACTTACCTATTACTACTTCGCAGTTCAGACGACAAAGCCCTAATTGCACCGGCATACGCAGCTGCCCGAAACATCGCTGACGAAGCCCGCCGCGCCCAAGCACTTTTGGACATAATCAAAGAAATTGATTACCTATCTGCACCAGCCACAAACTAGTCTATTTGACAAAAATCGATAATTAATCTATATTTGGCACAAAGCCATGAAAGGGTACCCAGCCCTGGAGCTGTCTGCGAAAAGCAGTACCGGATGCCTAACCGTATAAATAAGGACACTGATGTCGGCATATAGTTGGAGTCAGTTAGTAAGGTTTAAAACAGCGATGTTTTAAACAAAGACAAGATGGTAACGCGATTAACCTCGTTCTTGTCAAACACTAGATTAGTGTTTGGCGGAACGAGTTTTTTATTATTTAAGGGGAAAATATGGCCTACGACAAACAATTACCAAAAAAATCAGACGATATTTCGGGTTGGTACAACGCCCTGATGTTACAAGCAGAATTAGCCGAATACGGTCCTGCTAAAGGCACAATGATATTGCGTCCTTATGGCTATGCAATTTGGGAGTTAGTTCAACAAAAACTAGATGCAGCTTTCAAAGCCAATGGCGTCGAAAACGCTTACTTCCCTATTTTTATACCTGAATCGTTACTACAAAAAGAAGCATCACACTTGGAAGGTTTTTCGCCTGAACTAGCCATAGTTACAATTGGCGGCGGCGAAGTTTTGCAAGAAAAATTAATTATTCGCCCAACCAGCGAAACAATTATGTATGCATCGTACAGTAAATGGGTCAAATCATGGCGCGATTTACCAATTATGATTAACCAATGGAATAACGCTGTACGTTGGGAAAAACGGACTTATCTATTTTTGCGCACGACTGAATTTTTATGGCAAGAAGGTCACACCGCACATGCAACCCACGACGAAGCAATCGTAACTCAAAAATGGGCTATGGGCGCATATGCACAGTTATTCCGCGATCAGTATGCCTTACCAGGTTACATAGGTACCAAATCAGCAACCGAAACGTTTGCCGGTGCCAGTAGCACGATGACATACGAAACATTAATGCCAGGCGGCAAAGCCCTGCAAAGCGCCACATCACACGATTTAGGACAAAATTTTGCACATGCTTTTGACATAAAATTCCAAGATAAGAACAGCAAAACCGAATTCGTCTGGCAAACCAGTTGGGGCCTATCAACTCGATCACTGGGCGGACTATTTATGGTCCATGGCGACGACAAAGGTTTGCGCCTACCACCAGAACTAGCCCCAATTCAAGCGATTATACTGCCAATTCGTGCTGATGATAAATTTATGTCATATGCCGACCAAGTCAAATCACGACTAATCGATAGTAAAGTTCGCGCAAAACTAGACACCCGCGATGGCGAATCATTAGGATTCAAGATTAACAAATGGGAGTTAAAAGGCGTGCCATTACGCATTGAAATTGGTGCCAAGGAACAAGCCGACAACAAAGTTAAAATTGTTCGTCGCGATAACGGTAAAATTGCAATAGTTGACGTCGACAAACTATCTGAAACTGTCGAAAATCTGCTAAAACAAATCCAAGACAACTTATATAAACAAGCTATCGACGCGCTTGAATCAAACACCTATTCAACTGCTGATTATGCCGACTTTAAACAACAAATGTCTGACAGCAAGGGTTTCATTAAGGCCAACTGGTGCGGAAACAATGCCTGCGAATCTATGATTAAACAAGAAACAACCGCAACAACACGCTGCAAAACAGACAGCACTGTTGAAGGCAACTGTATATACTGCGGCAAACCACACGCTTCGGAGTGGTATTTCGCTCAATCATATTAATACGTCATATTATTTCAATTTTTGTTGATTAAAGACTACAATAGAGTTAATGACAACGCGTTTTGCCACACAACCAGAGATTGATGATTGGAATAATTTAGTTATTGCCAATCCTGATGGTGGCAACGTGTTTGCTAGTTATGAATTTGCTATGCAAAAAGAAACTGGTGGATACCGTGCTCACTTTATTATGGTTGATGATTTAGCAGTTACGGTACTTGAAAAAAACGTACCGACCTTCGGAAAATTATGGTATTTGCCAAAAGGTCCGGGTGTAAAATCAACTAAGGATTTGTGGATTGTTCTAGATAAATTGGGACTGTTTGCCAAACAACACGGTGTTTTTGCGATTCGTATCGAACCCGAGCTATCGCGGTCACAACAACCAACTTTGGCTCGACATGGTTTGATTAAGGCTAGACCAATTATTCCAAATCCATCAACTATCACACTTGATATTAGCAACGATCTTAATAAAGTATTGTTAAATATGCCACAAAAAAGCCGTCATGCCATACGCCGGGCCGAACGTGACGGTGTTACGGTCGAATTAGTTGAAGCAAGCCACGAAAACTGTCAAATTATGTTCGATTTGTTGGCCGAAACCGCTGAAGGCCAATTTGGCATTCGCAACTATGAATACTACCGAACTTTTTGGCAAAGGTTTGAAACAGCCGGTCTGGGACAATTATTTTTTGCCTATCATGACAAACAGATTGTAGCTGGTGCATATGCAATGACTTATGGCACCAAAAGCACCTACAAAGACGGCGCCAGCATTCGCAAACGCACAGCATACGGCGCCAGTCACCTGTTGCAATGGCGCATTATCGAGTGGGCAAAATCTCGTGACGTTAAAATTCATGATTTTTGCGGATCACCACCCAGTGATGAAATTAATAATCCCGATCACAAACATTATGGCATTGGTCTGTTTAAAAGTTCTTTCAATAAAACCGTCACCGATTACATCGGCTGTTATGATTTAGTTATCAATCCAACTAAACACAAAATTTGGATTAAATTTGGTGAAAAAGTTGCTCACCGTCTGCATTATTACAAAAAACACGATTCATATTATTAAATCCAGGGGAATTCATGCCTATTATCAACACATACGTCCTGATGTCAGACGCCAAAAATTTTAGTAATGACCAGCCAATCAATCCGTATTACAACAAAGAATCGATTAACTGCGACGTAGCAATTATAGAACATTTAACGTTGCGCGGTTTATTAGAACAATCTGGTATTGATGTAATTTCAGCCCCCTCTCCGACTGGCTGTCAGGATGGCGTTTACACCGCTAACTGGGCATTGGTTCGCGGCGACAAGGCAGTTTTGTCTAGTCTACCAAACGCACGTCAGTCTGAATCAGCCTATGCCGAAAAAGTTCTGACACATCTAGGCAAAGAAGTGATTCACGTTCCCGATGGATTAAAATTTAGTGGCCAAGGCGACGCACTAGCATGTGGCGATTACCTTTTTTGCGGCAGCGGCTATCGCAGCGACGCCGCAGCCCAAAAATTTGCCGCTGAGGCATTGAGATATAAACTTATTCAACTGCAAACCGTGCCCCAAATTGATAACAACGGCAAAATTATCATTAATTCTGCCTCGGGCTGGCCCGACAGCTTTTTTTATGACATCGATTTAGCACTGGCGATTATAAAAGCGCCGATTGACGGACAAAAAGGCCTGATTGCCTATTGTCCCGATGCGTTTACAACAGCCAGCCGCGAACTACTAGAAAGTTTTGATGCCGTCGATAAAATCATCGTATCAATTGACGAAGCCCAAAAAGGTTTTGCAACCAATCTGATTTCAAGTGGCGAAACAGTAATTATGAGTGCTCATGCGCCAGAACTTACAAATGAACTGCGCAATCATGGCTTGACCGTAATTACACCTGAAATTGCCGAACTAGCCAAAGGTGGCGGTTATATTCGTTGTATGACGCTTACTCTTAATTAGTTTTCTTGTTTAGCGATTGCAACATCATGCGCGTAATTTCGATTTCATTCCAAGGATGAACACCGTCGGCGCGTTCAATTGTTTTTTCGTGACCTTTGCCCAGCAACACAACCGTGTCGCCAGGTTGGGCGCTTTCCAGCGCAAATTTTATGGCTTTTTCGCGGTTCAAAATCAAAAACAAATCTTTGTCGACAATTTTACCGGCACTTTTTGAACCTTCAGCAATTTGAGCCAGAATTTGGTTGCCATCGACATCGCGATCATCTTCTTCGGTCAAAACAACCATGTCCGCAAAACGTCCGGCAATTTCGCCTTGTACACCACGTTTTACCTCGTCACGTCGTCCAGCTGATCCAAATACGGCAATTAGTTTACCTTTAGCAACCGATCGTACGCTTCGGAAAAATCTATCAAATGCATCTGATGTCGATGCAAAGTCAACAATTACGGTAAACTTTTGGCCTTCGTTTACAACCGTCATGCGGCCTTCGACACCATCCAATGCCGCAATACCACGTTCAATTTGACCCTTAGTTAGTCCTAATTCTCGCCCAACTGCAACTGCAGCCAATGAATTGCTGACGTTAAATTCGCCTGGGATATTGATGCGGATATTATAAATCTCTTCCCCACCGTCGACTTGGTAGGTCGAATGGTCAACGGCTAATTCTATATTTTTTGCCTGTAATTCACCGCCATTAATGCCATACGAAACAAATCGGGGTGTGCTGTTAGCAAATTTATCAGCATTTGGGTCATCGGCATTTACTATGCCCAATTTGCGGCCATTTTTACTGGCAAGCGTAAATAATCGACGTTTTGCCTCTAAATAATTATCAAAAGTTCCATGATAGTCTAAATGATCATTTGTGACATTTGTAACCACTGCGATTTCGTATGGCACGCCCCATGTGCGATATTGTGCTAACGAATGACTAGATGATTCCAAAACAACCCACTGCACACCGGCACGCTTAAAATCACGCAAACGTTTTTGCAATTTGCCAGCTTGGGCGGTTGTGATGTGTTCAATTTGGGGATTAATGTCGTTGCCAACACCGTACGCGACCGTACTAAGCATGCCGACTTTAAACATCGCGTTGTGCAACATTTTGTGAATCAAAAATGTCGTCGTAGTTTTGCCGTTTGTACCGGTTACACCGATAACGTGCATACCACGCGATGGAAAACCGTACCAAATGTTGGCAATTACAGCTTCGATTAAATGTCCGAATGGTTCAATGCGTCTAAATAATTTTATAGGAATCAGTTTTTTTACAATGTTTCGGATATCAGTCATAGAATTATTATAGCCTATACAACCGAATCGTGATTATTATCAAAAATTAATTTACATATTCAAAAATGCACCGTGTATAAGATATAATGTTGATAACACATGTTCAAAAAATACCAAGGAAAAATGTTTTGCTTTTCACCACCAGTAATGTTGGCGACTTTTTTAATCGAAATTACCTTAGCCGTCTATACATTATGGCGATATAAAATGAGCACCATACGACGATTAGCCGTTGCGATGCTATTAGCACTGGCGACGTTCCAATTGGCTGAATATATGGTTTGTGGTGGACTTGGTTTTACAGGTATCGAATGGGCGCGCGTTGGATATGGGTCAATTACGCTGTTGCCTGCCATTGGAATCCACATGGTAGTTACATTGGCTGGCAAAAACGCCCGCACATTGGTTGGCACCGCATACGCAACCTGTATCGCATTCGTAGCAATATATCTTATTGGTGAAAATGCAGTCAGCGCCAACACTTGCACCGCCAACTACGCCATATTTGATACAATTCGCGCCAGCGTTTGGCCATTTGCAGCCTATTATTACGGCTGGTTATTGATTGGTACTGGTTTGGCATGGCAGTGGAGCAAACAATTACCCGAAAAACGTGGTGCCTTGCGTGCTATGGCCGCAGGATACGCAGCATTTATTTTGCCAACGACAGCATTTAATATCATCGATCCAACAACAACCCGCGGCATCCCATCAATTATGTGCGGATTCGCCGTTATATTTGCAGTCGCATTGGTAGCAAAAGTCCTACCGCAAAGCGCAACAGTCAAAAATTCAATTCAGAACGTTTACGAAAAATTACAATTAAAGTTTTAAGCAGCTTGCAAAAATTTTAGGTATTTAACCGCTGTGCCGTACTGGCCGGCAATTTGTTGTTTACTTAACCAAACTGGTACGTCGTCGTAAAAATAGGCACGAATTGATGAATACTCACAATCCATCCAATCAGCATTCTTAGTATGGATATCCCGACTGACTTTCAGCAACTCGTCTGGTGATATTTTTGTAACTTTATAGTTATTTTCGGATAACAAATCCTCTTCGCCATATCTATTATCAATATATTTGTTATACGCGGTCACGATATTATGCATTAATCGTTCGATGCCACGTTCGTTAGTTTGATTTAGTAATAAACAAAAATGATCCGGTGCTAGGCAATACGCCAAAGCCTGTACCGAATCATTTACTAATATGTATTGTTCCAAAAGTGTTAAAAAATGCCGATAATCGGCATCATTATTGTAAATAATCTTACCGCCAACACCCTCAGCGCGTAATTGATAATAATTTTCCTGAACATTAACGTTAACTACACTACGACTCGGCATAACCCACCCCAATCTTTTTATTACAGATAATAATTATCGTGACGTTAGTTTTAACTCAGTTCTAATTCAGTTTAAGACACGTTAATAAATTTGTAAAGTAATTTTGACAAAAATATAAGATTAATTAAAATTTACAGATACAAAATTATTTTAGACTATGATTTTGTTTATATAATTTATAAAAAGCCAATGCTCATGTTATATTAAGTATATGTCTAAAACCATAAACACAAACAAATCTGTACCACGACAAATATTTAAAGCTTTATTGGTTATTCTATTAACACCGGTTGCTTTGATATTATTGGTGATTCTGTATGTTTTTATATCAGATCCTATCTACAATATGATTGATAAAAATAAATTCACTACCCTAGACTCTCAATCGCGTAGTTTGTATGAACAGATAAAAACAGCATCGAATGGAGTTGATGATTGGAAATATATGGCGGTATGCAGCAACGACTCACAGAACTGGATGATGCCTGAATACAATTGTATAACTTCAATTTCTACAGAAAAAAATATCTCGTCTATTGCAGAATTGAACGCTTTGCATGCGAAGTATTATCCGGTCGTTGAAAAAAGTGATATATGGGCAAAGCATGAACTAGCAAACGCGCAATCATTAGGTGATTTTGGCGAAAAGTTTAATGTCAGTTTGGCATACAATGATTACAAAGAACTAAAGACTAACACAGAGTGCACGTACCAAATACAGCTTAGCCAAATTGAAAAAAATATTAACTACCAAACAGACAATCATAGCTTTGGATCTGCAATCACTGCCGGAGAGGGTGATTTCTTTATTAGTATTAGATGTGATGCTACGGCGCTTGACAAATGGTACGATCTTGTTGACGCTACCAGTACTGTCATCCCTGAAATTTAATAATACGTTTTATTAATAACGTTATAATTAGAACAGCAACAAAGCCGATAAGACCTACTTTGGTGTAGTCAAATAAGTTTTCAGAATTCTGAAGACTGGAGTTCTCGGATAACTCTAGTGTTTTTGGCGACGCGATAGTCGAAACACCCTTCACTTCCTGCCCATCTATAACCACAGCTATATCTTGCGGCTGCTTATTAACGATATCGTTAATTATGGCGTCTATGGACTTAGGCTCTTTGCGTATAATTTGACTCATATCTTTATTAATAATTAGTCTCGGAATTTCATTTTCAATATCTGGGATGTCTGATATATCACTACTGCTATCAGCTGGCTTAGTCTCTACATCAACAACATCTACATCCGTGTTTGCGCCTGTACCCGTGTTGGTATTATCACTAACATCTACTACGCCACCAGTATTATCTTCGACTGGTTGTGGTATTTCCGGCACAACGATAGGTTTCACATATTCGATTACTTGGTATAGATCGATTAATTCGCCCGAATGCGAAGTACCATACAAATGCACCGTATGATAACCTTCTTCTAATTCAACTGGCAAATCAACACTAACATCCAACAAACCATCACTAGACGCCTCAAAATAGCCCAGGGATATAGGATTAGACTTCATCACAACCTCAACAAACGAATTAGGCGCTAATGAGCCAGCCTCTAATATCAACTGTTTTTGACGACCATCAACAGAATCAAGCCTGTCTGATACAAAATCAGTAACTTGCTGCGTAGGATAATCATGATATCCGTCTGGTAGCCAGTACGATGACAGTTCAGGCGCGACAATTGTTAAATCTGGACAAATAACCTCTCCACTTGAGCAACCTCGGCCATTACTAATACCTTCGGTTTCGCGAAAAATTGTATTAGCTGTAAAAATGTGTCCAAACGAATTAGGATGAAAACCTTCTTGCCCAAGAATTTTCATCCAATCAATATTATTCAGCGAATTAATAAGTGCATCATCATCTCCCAACTGTATAGCATTTACCGCACTAGGCGATGAACTACCACACAGTACATTATCGCCATACGCATCCTGTATATTGACGTACTCTATCCCAGCTGCCCTTGCAGCACTAGATATAACCTCGTTTAGATAAACAATTCCTTCATTCATAAATTGTTTTTCGGCATGATTTAGCAAAAAACCTAGATTATACCAACTACAGTCTTTATTTTCGTCAATGATTTTTGGGTAGCCAATAGCATATATTTTAGTATTTGGAGATGCTATATGAATACTTTTGTACGTTTCTACTAATTTACTAAACGTATTTTTTATTTCAATCGCCATCTTTTCTCGACCTTCATCTGTATCCGCAGCGTCACAAGTATCAAGCCCGATGCATGTTCTCAATACCTCCATAAAACCAGCGTCATTACCACCGATGCCGACAGTTATAATAGCCGGTTTATATTCCATTGCGAATGAGTTCTGATGAATACGACCTGGCAAAAAATTATTTTTTGCTTGATTTTGAGCTAGAATTATGTCACTCATAGGTAAGTTCATCTTTCCCGTGCTTAAACGATTACTCTGTCCAAAATAACCTTCATCCTTCCCGATAACATCACTCGTAGTAGCCGCCGAACACGCCACACTCCTCATATATTCAGGACTAATTCCAGACATATTCGCAATCAAATACGGATAAGACCGCGTGCTCAAATGACATTTTTCAAACACATCATTCGTGCCATTCACATAATAATTATCGTCCGTTTCGCCTTCACCACTAGTAAACGAATCACCCATCGCCAAATAATCAATCCTCTGCCGAGTATAGCCTGACGCGCGCAACACAACCTGACGCGATTTACCAACATACGGATAGGCATAAAAGCTCAATTCCCCACCGCTACTATTGAATCTAGGTTGTACGGCATAATAAAAACTTGTGATAAAACTTTCTCGATTGATACTAGCCAACTTGCACGAATTCGTCATATAACCCATTCTGGACACCTCTTCGTCCGTTGCAGAGTTTCCGCAGCCATCGACTACGTCCAAGACATTTAAACCAGCATTCAACCCCATCACAGCCACATGCTTGCCGTCATTGCTGGCCGCCAATTCGCTAGTCGGATCCATTCCATAGTTATAGTAAAAAGATAGCGGCGAAATACGTTTCATTTCTAGCGTATTAATATTCAGCAGCCCTATGCCACGCTCTCTAATCTCTACCGCCAACCATTCGCCATTTTCTGATGCGCCTATACCACCCACAGCCCAAGCGACATCACTAACTCCCTTAAAAATATAATCAGGGTTCGACGCGTCAAAATTATATTGTAATGTCGAAACAACATTAGTAGTAATCACCGGTATTAAACGATGTGAAAAATTCTTATATACAACCAACGATCTAACCCAGCCATTAATCAAGTATTGTTTTGTGACCAAAGTGTCGGTACCTGGCAAATACAAACAATTATCGTACTGCCCGCAAACTCCATTCACGCGATACATTTTTGTATCGAACTTAAACCCAACAGCTGCCGGGTATGAAGTACCATTCCCCTCATAAAAAACTCCAAATCTTAACCCTTCACTAGAAGTCATACAAACTTTTTTATCATCTGAATAGCCATCAATTTTTTTGACCGAATAATAATTTGGACAAATCCCAGACGGCATTTCTGAAATATCAGTCGCTGAAAATATAGTTGGTGGAACGTTAGTCCAAGAAATATCCACATCGCCAGTTTCAGCACTAACGACCCCTGATATCGAATTAAACAAAGAAAAAGATAAAACCCCAATCAAAATAATCGCAATAAACACGCGTATTTTAGATATTTTAGCAATCACTATCACCTCAATCCTCGCCTTCCTAATACTCTACATACTACACTCTAAGTTTAATTTCAGCAAGCACAATACTAAATCGAAAAAATGTGATTAACACCATGTAATAGTTACTATTATTTGCAGGATTTAATCCTGCAACAGATATAGAATAATATCAAAAGTCATTTTTAGCTATTTGCTAAATAAAATTTTATCTCTCTAAGAGAGCATCTATAGCCCTCGTAATCGGATAAGAAAACCATATATTCATTAACGGATAAAAACATATCTAGTATCCTATGTGGCGCTATCCAATCCGAAGATAAAACGTTCACAAAATAAGGTAGGCTTGAATAATCATACGTGCGCCATTTTTTTGGATTCAGATGAACGTATCTAGATATATGAAGCACGTAGCCTTCCGTAGTTATAATCGAAGCTTTGTATGTAGACTCAAATATTGTTCCAGTCAATTTATATTTATCATTAAAATATCTACCATAACTTATCGTGACGTTATGCATAAGTTTAGACATTGTTCCTAAATCTACTTGATAGAATATCAAATGGAAATGATTAGGCATGATACAGTAACAATTTAATTCAATCGATCCTCTTAAGCTAACATATGCCCTGCCACTATAATCTTTTTGTTCACTATCACAAAGATATCGTTTAAAAAGGTTTAGAAATACTCGATAATCCTCATCGTCACGAAATATATCCATTTTTCCATGACCACGCGCATAAACGTGATAAAAAGAATTCACAGCGTCATTCCTAACTATATTTCTGCTTGGCATAAGCTTATTATATTATAATTTTAAGTTTTGCAGGATTTGTTTTGCAGGATTTAATCCTGCAACAGATTAAAAACAAGTAAAATCTAGTTAAAATAAATCTGAGTAAAAAACCAAGATATAGTTTAATTAATAATAATACCCGACCGAAGCCGGGTATTATTATCGCCTGAAGCATCTTATGAGAGTACGCAGGCAGGCTAAAAATATATAGTTTTGCTATATATTTCTGACATCAGTATGACAATTTGTTGAAATATTGCAAATCGATTATGTTTTTACTATCAGATTTTTATGACTCATAAAACTCAGTCCTCGAATTTGTGCTAAAATATAACAGATGAAAATACTGGGAATTGAATCTAGTTGTGATGAGACGGCGGCAGCCATTGTTGAAGATGGCCGACGTTTATTAAGTAACGTCGTCAATTCGCAAATCGATATTCATGCCGTTTACGGCGGAGTTGTGCCCGAGGTTGCAGCACGCAGTCACATCGAGGTTATCAACCCAGTTATAAACCAAGCCTTAACAGATGCAAATTGCACCTGGGATGATATTGACGGCATTGCCGTAACTTATGCACCCGGACTAATCGGTTCTTTGTTGATTGGTACCCTAGCCGCTCGAACATTGGCAATCTTAAAAAACAAACCACTGTACCCTATCCACCACGTCGAAGCCCATGTTTATGCCAATTTTTTGAATGAGAAAACACCCGAATTTCCAATGTTGGCATTAATTGTCAGTGGTGGCCATAGTCAGTTGGTACTATTCCGCGATCATGGCGATTACGAGTTACTAGGCCAAACTTGTGATGATGCCGTCGGCGAAGCATTCGACAAAGTCGCCAAAATCATCGGCCTTGCCTACCCTGGTGGCCCATCAATCGCCGCTGCCGCCAAAAACGGCAATCCCCTAGCCTATAAACTGCCTAAATCAAAACTATCTGGCGCATATGACTTTAGCTTTTCAGGGCTAAAAACGGCTGTATTACGGGCCGTTCAAAATGAAGTAGGCGTCGACATTACTTTCCCTTCAACACAGCTTGCAGGGCTTCTAACCGACGCACGGCGCAATGACTTTGCCGCCAGCTTCCAACGAATAGCGGTTGAGACACTAGTCGACAAGACCGAACGTGCATATTTTGACTTCGATGTTAAATCGGTTATCATCGCCGGCGGCGTAGCCGCAAATTCAGAATTACGACGAATTTTATCCGACCGCATCCCTGTTAATATCGACTATGCGCCAATGAATCTATGCACCGACAACGCCGCCATGGTCGCGACAATGGGATATTATTATGCCCTCAAAAACCAGCCAACAAGCCCCTATGATCTAGAGGTTGCCCCTAGTTTATCAATGGCTAAATCCGCCTAGTCTTAGTTATCGCTTAATAATAGATTTAAGCTTGCGAGTTACATTTTTACCCATTGGTAAAATGCGACTATAAATACCGTAAAGTATAGATAATGGACGGTCAAAAGTGCCAGCTAGTAACGTTTCGTCAGTCGACCATCCCTTCTTGAATGTCGTTATGCCACCGTCCAGTAAACCGCCAAAATCATAACGTGACAACTCCCACTCTTTGCATTTGCGGATTGCGTACCATTTTAAAGCGTAATTAGCCCGTAATTGTTGCCCCAATTCGTTCATTCCGCCATAAAGTTCATATGCCGTATCAGCACTAATTGCCAACCATAAAAATGCGATTGGTTGATCGTCAACATAAGCCGCGAACACTGGTGAATGGTCGCCTAATTTGGAATATACGTCATAATAATATTGATCACTATGTAGCGGAAATCCAGCCCGAGTGGCCGTTTCGTGATACACATCCAAACATTTGTCCAATTCTGCCCTACCGCGCACCATTTTGATTTTCATCGACGATTCGGCGGCAGATTTACGAATATATTGGCGAGTCTTTTTCGCCATATCATTCAATAGTTCGGCTTCGTTGCGATTCAAATCCAAGATTATAGTTTGCGCCGGTAAAACATGGTGTTCAGATTGAATCCAGCCTTCGGGAACCGTATATTCAACACTGTCTGGTTCTATCGAAACAACCACAGAATGATAAGTATATTTTACATATTCAGCCAGCTCAGTTAGCAATTCTTCTCTGTTAATCTCGCCAACAACTGGTCCTCGTGGCACATAAGATAGCGATTTGAGAGGCCATGGCAAATGACGAACTAGTACCTGAGCAGCACCAATAGTTTTTTCTTCCTCATCGCGCAAGAATAGACGGTGCGCTTCCCAACCGTGTGCCGATTTTATATCTCCCCAACCCCATAGCTGTATTGGGTGTCCCCCATTTTCTAGCATGTAATCGTCCCACTCGCGTTTATCCAGACACTGTTTGAACATAATCATATACATCTATTATACAACTTATTGAACCATCTTTGTTATTACCAGATTAACCTTTTCCATCTACCACCTACTATCTGCTACCTACCATTTACCGCCTATGATATAATAACAAGTGAAAACAAACACGTGAATTTGGAAAGGTGCTCAAAGGGTTTTCGTAAGAAAATCCTAGGTGATATTTATACTTTTCACGTGGAAATATTAAGATTGAAAGTTCAATTTATTTAATATGAAATTAGCTAAATCCTACGACCCCAACCACTACGAACCAAACATCTATGCTATCTGGGAAAAAAGCGGTGCTTTTGAACCAACAGGGGAAGGTGAGCCTTTTTGTGTGGTCATGCCACCCCCTAATGCCAACGGAAATCTACATATTGGTCATGCGCTAGGTAGCGCGGTCCAAGATATTATGACTCGTTACTACCGCATGCGCGGCCGCGACTCTATTTATATTCCTGGTGCGGACCACGCTGGGTTCGAAACTTGGGTTGTTTACGATCGCATTCTAACAGAGAAGGGGATCAACCGATTTGATTTTTCCCGCGAACAGTTATATAGCCAAGTTTGGGACTTCGTAGACAAGCAGCGTGGCAACATGGAGCTACAGTTACGAGCCCTTGGTGTCAGTGCCAGTTGGAACGATTTAGTTTTTGCACTTGATAAAAAAGTTATCAACACTGTTTACCAAACTTTCAAGAAATTATTAAACGATGGTTTGATTTACAGAGGTGAGCGCATAGTAAATTACAGCACAAAATACCAAACCAGTTATGCCGACATCGAAGTTAACCACAAAAAAGAAAAAGGTACATTGTGGAAAATTGCATACCCAACGTATGACAAAATCGGTGAAATCATTATTGCAACAACGCGTCCCGAAACATTATTTGGCGATATGGCCGTCGCTGTCCACCCTAATGATCCACGCTACAAAAGCCTAATCGGAACAAACGTTCTACTACCATTAACAGATAGAGTAATCCCAATAATTGCTGATGACACCGTCGATCCAGACTTTGGAACCGGCGCAGTTAAAATCACACCCGCCCACGATCTAAACGACTTTGAAATGGGCCAACGCCACAACTTAGAGCGCATTCAAGTTATCAATTTCGACGGCACAATGATGAACGTTCCTCAACAATTTATGGGATTAGATGTCGAAAAAGCCCGAAAACGCACCTTAGCAGCCCTTCAGGCGGATGAATTACTAAGAGGTGAGACAGTAATTGAACATACCGTTGGCTATGACTACAAAAGCGGACTACCAATCCAACCATTAATTAAAGACCAGTGGTTTATCAAAATTCAACCTCTTGCACAACGTGCAAAACAAGCAATATTAGATGGTGAAATCACCTTTACGCCTGAATCAAGCAAACGCGATCTTATCAGATACTATGACCAATTACGCGACTGGAACATTTCACGCCAAATTCCATGGGGAATACCAATTCCGGCGTTCCAAAACGTCAATAACCCCGACGACTGGATTTTTGACGAACGCGTCGATCAAGAAGTCATCACAGTTAACGGCGTCGTTTATAAACGCGAGGAAGACACATTTGACACCTGGTTCAGTAGCGCTCAGTGGCCATTCGTAACTACCGATTACCTAGATTCTGGCAAATTATCCAGATTCTACCCAAATACCGTCATGGAAACTGCTGGAGATATTTTATACGCCTGGATTGCCCGAATGGTTATGCTGGGGCTATACGCAACAGATAAGGTCCCGTTCAAACAAGTTTATTTGCACGGTCTCGTTTTAGACGAAAAAGGCCAAAAGATGAGCAAAAGCAAAGGCAACGTTATCAACCCAATGGAAGCAATTGGCAAATACGGATCCGATGCTCTTCGCCTTGGTTTGATTGCTAATCGCAGTGCCGGCCAAAACCAAGCTTTCAGTTTAGATAGGGTAGTCGCAGGACGCAATTTCTGCAACAAGCTATGGAATATTGCACGATATACCGAAGACAAAGTAGGTGAGGGCTTCAGATACGACCAGCCTGAACCAAAAACATTAGCTGACCACTGGATCATAGGCCAATTAACAGCCGCTATTACTGACGTCGAGCAAAAGATTGAATCCAACCGATTTGCCGAAGCTAGCGACACCGTTTACCATACAATCTGGGATGACGTTGCCGACTGGTACATCGAAGCTAGCAAATTGCAGGACAGTCCTGTTATGCTAGCTTGGGTATTAGACACCAGCCTCAAAATTACACATCCGTTCGCACCATTCGTTACCGAAACCATTTGGCAAACTTTACCATGGCACAATGATATGTTAATGACCACTAAATGGCCCGGCAAAACCAAGTTTGATGACATTGCAGCCGGCGAATTTAACAGATTAAAAAAACTTATTAGCGAAATTCGTTTTGTCACTTCTGAATTACCTGGTAACACCCGCTACGGATTACTGTATCAAAACGACAACCTTGTTGCTGATAATGTCGATCTAATTAAAAAACTTGGCAAATTAAAAGACGTCCAAGCCGTCGAACAAGCCAGGGGACTACGCCTAGCAAACAGTGGACGAGAAGCTTGGTTAGATATTTCAGCAGAAACACTCTACGAACACCAATCAAACCTCGAAACGCGCATTGCTGAAACTAACGCCAACATTATCGCACTAGAGGCCAGACTATCTAATAAAGCCTACGTAGACAAAGCTCCGGCTGCATTAGTTGAAGAATCTAAAACGCAATTAGAACAAAAAAAGACGCTTAAAGAGCGCCTTATCCACGAACTAGAAATCCTTAAATAGAAGGCCAAGAATATTCGCTACCAGAGCTACTAGCCATTAAACGGCGGCCTGCAACGTACTTTTTATCGTCCTGATTACGTGGTTGTGTCGCAGGAACCTGTAAATTCAAATTCAAAGTCGAATTAAATGAAGTATTTTCAGCATGAATATACTGTTCAATTGAAGGTAATTTTAGTGGTTCAGCATTAATCCTCTCTGAAGATGTAGGAGATTTAACTGCGATAACTAACGATTTGTCAATCTGGGTATCATGCATAAATACACCAAATACAGCTGTTAGCGAGATAAGGACAGTTATAGGACTAATTAATTCTGCAAACATGATATTTTTTATACTTTTTTTGTTTTTATTGATATAACAGTAGTATATTATCATAAGCTTTTTGTATTGTCAAGTATAGGTTAATCGTAAACTATTCGTGATGGTATGGACGACCGCCGGCAATTTCTTGGGCGCGATATATCTGTTCTGCCAGAATCAGGCGAACTAATTGGTGCGGAAAAACTAATTGAGACAACGACCAGACAAAATCTGACATCTGGTGAACTGTATCATCAACACCGTATGCTCCACCGATAATTATCGCAACATCACGTGAAGTTTCGAGCGGTGTCAGCAAAAGGCTAGATAAACCGGGTGAATCAATGATTTTACCGCGTTCGTCGAGCAAGATTACATAATCATTAGCATTAAGCCTGGATAGTATGCGTTTAGACTCTTCCTGGCGCGCGCTAGCATTCGGAAGCTCTGAATGTGGTAAAAGTACCCATTCAACGACAAAAGGTCGCTTTAAACGCTTTAAATAGCGTTCGATGCCTTCGGCGACCCAAGATTCGTGTTTTTTGCCGACAGCTATGATTCGAATCGACATTACATCCTTAACATTGAAGCGACTCTGGCAAGGGCTTCATGATCTGGTTCGATGTTATGATCTTGGAGCTTTTTCAGATCGTTACTGTGATAAATAGGAATTAGGTGAATGTGAGCATGAGGCACGCCAAAACCTTCAACGATAACACCAACTCGGGTTGAACCGATAATTTCACGAATATGAAAGCCTAGTTTTTTAGAAACTTCCCATATATATGTATAATCGTCAGCCTCTAAATCCCAGATATGATCAACTTGTTTTTTAGGGATAACTAACGTGTGGCCTTCGGACATTGGGTGGACGTCCAAGATAGCGATAACGCGATCATCTTCATAAATTTTATGAGCTGGGATTTCGCCGTTTATGATTCGAGTAAAGATAGATTGTTCTTGCATATCTATGATTATATCAATAATACCCTTAAAAAATACCGATTTTGATATACAATTGAAATACGATGATGACAGGGAACAATCTTAAAGCCCAAAAGGCAATTGACGGTTTTATCGACAAAATTTTTTTACGCTTTATACCTCATAGCGTAAAACCTAACCAGATAACGGTTGTGCGTTTCATTCTGGTTCCGATTGTTTATTTCTTCCTAGTAATCGACAGATTTGATATTGCTTTGGTGATTTTTATAATTGCAGCTTCAACTGATTTTATAGATGGCGCTATGGCCAGAACGCGGGATCAAATTACTGATTTGGGCAAAATTATCGACCCAGTTGCTGATAAATTCTTGATTTTGACGGTGTTATTGTACGTTGGACTGGATTATCTAATCGTTCAAATTTTCGTCGTTTTTATTATTTTGGAATTAATAGCGATATTATTTGGCGCATTTTTC
Organism: Candidatus Saccharibacteria bacterium CG2_30_41_52; assembly: GCA_001873625.1. Classification (GTDB taxonomy): domain Bacteria; phylum Patescibacteriota; class Saccharimonadia; order Saccharimonadales; family Saccharimonadaceae; genus UBA1547. Next base: position 46,995 of record MNZN01000010.1, read on the forward strand.
CATTCAAAAGCAGGCCGACCGATTGGCGCAAATGTTTTTGGCAAAATAAAGATGATTTTGCAAAGTTTTAGCGTCGGCATCTTTATATTAGGAATAATGATTCATAACAATTTGTTGATAAATATCTCCAAAGAAATCCTATTTTTGGCACTTATTTTTGCAATAATGTCAGGGCTAGAACATATCAGAGCACGGATTAAAAAACCAGTCGCCTAAAATATTATTGTTTTGTGAATAAAATTGAGTCCATATCGGAGATGCCGTCACCAGTTGAATAATTGGTATAGAAGAAAGGATAGAAAGGGATTTGGTCACTGATATTTTCTTTCAGAAAATTCATCGACCCCGCCTCAGTCGGTGACGTTCGTCATCCGACTTCCGGCCTTGCGAACCGCCGACGTGGCGGTTCTCACCACCGAACAAGGGTTCAAATCCCTTTCGTCTCATCAAATTAAAAATTGACCATAGAGGTCAATTTTTAATTTGGCGGAGAGAAAGGGATTTGAACCCTTGAAGACATTGCTGCCTTACCGCTTTTCGAGAGCGGCCAGTTCAACCACTCCTGCATCTCTCCACTTGTGTTCTATTTTAACAGATATACAAACACAAAGTAATTCGATGGTGTATAAGTTTAAGTATAATCATCTAACTATGGAGTAAGGTTATGGAAGACAAGCAACAAAAAAACTGAAGTTACCGGACAACAAAATGGACTGACTATCGCTGCAATGGTCGTCGGTATAGTGTCACTAACCCTTGGATGGGTGCCTTTCGGTGGGCTGTAAGTAAGGCACTCGGCAAGATATCGGCTTTTGGCCTCCTCCGCTCATTCACGAAAAAATGTAAACACTTATGCAAGGTTCGGTCACAGATAATTTTCTTTCAGAAAATTTCGTGACCCCGCCTCAGTCGGTGACGTTCGTCATCAGGCTTCCGGCCTTGCGAACCGCCGACGTGGCGGTTCTCACCTGCGACTTAACGCCAGTAAACTGGCGAGTCGCAGATTCGAATCTTATGCGAAGCATACCAAAATAAAAACCCCACTAAAAAGTGGGGTTTTTATTTTGGTGAACTCGGCAAGATTCGAACCTGCGACCTTTAGCTCCGCAAGCTAACGCTCTATCCAGCTGAGCTACGAGTCCAAAATGTAGGGTCACGCATATATTCAAGATACCGCGTCATTCGACACGGCCATATCGGATGATATGGTGACACTACTTTTCATGTAACTAGAAGGTGCTTTCATTCGCAAAATTTTTGCGGTGAATATTGGCTATTGTAACACGATGTGACATCTGGCGGTAGAGGTAATCGTCTTAAAGACGTAGTTTGCGTATAATAATGTCAATTAAATCGAGTTTCAACATTTCCATCGGTAATCTGGCACCTAAAATATCGACAATTTCTTCACCGACTTCTTCGGGAAAATAAACCGACACACCCGGCGCAAATCGCTTTATTGGAATTAACATAATTGAATTATGCTGATCGTCTTTGATTAAACTAAATGATTTGAATTCACTAAAATGGTACAAATTTTCACCAACATACAACCCCTGATCGCCACTTAACGTATATTTGATTACTCGAGGTGGGCGACGTGAATAAATTACTACCGCGACTGCCATTACAATAACCAAAACAGAAAAGGTGTACGATTTTAGGAATAAGATATCGACAGCAATAAACGCCAGGGCGACAATCGCGAACAAAATAAACCACAAACCATTTTTTTCTTCATGAATATATTCGCTGGCAGTCCAATGAACTGGTGCGTTTTCGATCTCTGGTTTAGTGCTGGTTGAATCGTCAACATCCACCGAATCATCAACAGGTTCAGGTGTATACATTTCAGATATCTCATCTGTATCTGCTTCATTTTTCCAATAGTTATTTTGTTGTTCAGGTTGCATAGAATTAGTATAACATGAGCAGATTGGTGACAGAAAGTTATGGGGAGGATGGGAGATATCGTTCCACTCCGCGATATAGCAGATCTAACTTCCCGAGCCAAAGATTCGGCGAAGCGAAGCACAGAAAAGAAAGCGCCGAAGGCATTTTCTTTTCAAGCGAACGGAGAAGCGGAACGAAGTGAAGCGATACTCCCGCATTTTCCATCTTGATGGAAAATCAGCGCGGAGTTTGAATTTCCCCACCACCGGTAAATAAAATACCCGACCTTTCGGTCGGGTAATTTATTTTGGCGGAGGAGGGGAGATTCGAACTCCCGCTCCAGGTTTCCCCAGACTAATGATTTAGCAAACCATCCCCTTGAGCCACTTGGGTACCCCTCCGTATAGGCTATTGGCGATTAGAAGTTAGCTATCGGCAACTGCCATATTCTAAATTCCATATTCCAATAGCTACTATCTTAGCATAATCCCAGATGAGAGGCTAGATTATTTCTGCCGATTGGTTACTAATTATTATATGTTTTGGTCCAAATATCAGTAACGTTACCGCCAGTGCTGCTCCAACTAGACCCAAAACCCCAAAAGCCGATTGTATTCCAAACAAATCTGCTAAAACTCCAGCTAGTATCGGCCCGAAAATATAACCTAAATTTGCTGAAAAGTCCTCCAATCCTTCAATTTCAATCTCTGCCAGCGGAGCATCGTTGATGTAATCAGCAAATGACGAGAACACTACTGGTCGAGTTAGCTTTATAAAAAATGATGCCAAAAATATGCTTAAAACTAACACAATTTCGTTTTGAATAAAAAAGAAAAGCGCTAGAATTAACGAACCAGCTAAAAGGCTAGCATAAGCCGTCCTTTTCTTACCATATGATCTCGTCAGAGAGCCCACAAACCAACCAGCAATTAGCACAGGAACGGTGTAAGCTGCCAACAGTAAACCTCCAAATTGTTGATAATTAGTAGATATCGCATAAAGTGGTATCAACGTCCAAAAGAATGCATCTATAATTCGATAGTAAAATGACAAAGCTAATACAGGACGCAATAATCCTCCAAGTTTGCGCCATACACGATACTGAGCCAATATATCCCGGTGTATCAGTGGTTGTTTAAATAAACCGTTTATAACACCATGTCCTCGTATAATGAAAAACAGATAAATAAAAAATATAAATCCCATAAATAATACTATCCAGCTAACTGCAAAAGATCGCCAATCCACTCTTTCAACGATTAAGTAGCCAATAACCAGCGGGCCAATTATGTTTCCCAAGGACTTAAAAATCTGTATTATCCCGAAACTTGATGAATTGTTTTTTGATTTAATGTATTTTGCGACAAAATTAAATACTCCAAACCCATACAAATCATAATAAACACCCCAAACACTCATAGCTAATAGAAACAGCCATAAAGATTTAGTTTGCCATAATAGCAATGGATAAGCAAAACAGATAACAAACATCGCCAAAATTAGACGACGAAAATTTGTTTTTTTAAATATCTTATATATGAAAAAATCAAATGCTGCGCCTGCAACAGATGAAAATCCAATAATAAAACCGATTTCGCTATTAGAAAAACCTTGTTGTTGAATCAAAAGTGGCGTTATGTAACTAATAGCACCATCAAAAAATGCCCAAAACAATACAACCACAGCAAAAACTAACACCAGAGGTAGCTGATCGTTATTTTTTGTAAATATTTTTTTTATTTTTTCGACCATATGTCTTTTTTCGTATCTTGAACTATTTTATCATAATCATCTTGTTGGGAGGAGGTAAAAAACGCCCACCCAACAAACCCTATCTACTTCAAATATGTTTCATAAACATTTTTGACGTCTTTATCACTCCTTCCTGATAGGTTAATGACGACAATATTGTCTTTCTTATACTTTTTCGCTTTGCGTTTGATGTAGGCAATCGCATGTGCAGACTCTAAAGCGGGAATCATACCCTCGGTTCGCGACAAATAAACAAATGCGTCCACTGCTTCGATGTCAATCGCTTCGCTTAACTAATAAGCAGAGGAGCGGAACGGAGTGGATCGATACTCGCGGGCATCAGCTTGTTGATGCGTCCGCCGAGTTCAAATCTAGGCACATCCGATCAAAATAAAATATGACCCGTGTGGTCATATCTTATTTTTGGCGGAGAGGGCGAGATTTGAACTCGCGGTACCATTACTGGCACGGCAGTTTTCAAGACTGCTACCATCAACCACTCGGTCACCTCTCCGTACACGATTTTGTGGTTACGAAAACTATCATAACAGATACAATCGTCTCAGTCGAGAGTTTGACGCGCAATTACCGCCACCCATACATGTTTAGCGCCAGCATCGCGCAATGCCTTGACTGCATATCGAATAGTTGCCCCAGTCGTAATGACATCATCAATCAATAAATAGGGGATGGTTGGATCTAGTTTTTCATTAACCACAAATGCCATCTTTGCCTGAGCTATACGTGTTTTAGCCGACGCCTGGCGCTGTTTCGTGTTCGTCTGACGCTGTACCAACTGTTGGCATTTCAACCCTCTGGCACGTGCGACATACTTTGCAATCAATAACATATGATCGTACCCACGCTCCCGGATACGACTAGATGTCGTAGGGACGGGAACAATTATAGTTTCAGGTGGGAGTTCAGGTAAAACACCAACCAATAAATTCCCAAGCGATCTATATGCCGCCTTAGCCCTCTCAAATTTGTAAAGTCCTACCAATCGTTGCAAAATACCGCTTCGCTCACCAACGACCCAAGCTCGTTCATAAGGCATACGACAAGAGCTACACAGCCACATGGCGCCAGTTGGTCGGTCACACGCCACGCAAACCATTTTTGGCTCACTAGTGATGTTATATTTACAATCGCCGCACAGCAAACAGCCAATTTTGTCGCAACCGCAACAGTGGTGTGGAGCTATTAAAGATAATGCTTTGTCGATCATTGTGATTTTTACGTTTAGACACCCTCGGCAGTTGATTATACCGTATATGTTAGTTATAATGTGATAGACTATTTGTCAATAGAGCCTAGAGAAAGTGGAGGATATCATGGCCCACAAACAAAACGACGATTTATTAATCGAAGACGAGCTGGCAGCAGCTTTTCTAAACGAAGACACACCATCAGAATCAAGTGTAGCTTCAGTTACGGGTGGCGAGAGTTGGGATGATTCAGAAGAAGAATTCCCTGGCCAACTAGCAGTTGATGTATACGAAACCGAAGATAAACTAGTTGTTAAAGCCCGCACAGCAGGCGTTAACAAAGAAGAGTTAGATGTCAGCATTAGCGACGGCATTCTAACTATCAGCGGCACACTAAATAGTGGCGACGACAGCAATGCAATCAACTGGCACATCCAAGAATGTTATTGGGGTGAATTTAACCGAACATTAGCACTACCCGTCAGCGTCAAAGAAGACGAAGTCGAAGCAGTCCTAAAAGACGGCGTACTTACAATCAGCTTTAGCAAGATTCGCCAAGAAGCAGCTAAAAAGATTACTATTCAATAATAGAATCACAAATAAAAAATACGGCCCATGTTGGGCCGTATTTTTTATACAGCCAATTTTGAGTAATAAAAAACCGCCCATATTTCAGGGCGGATATTTTATTTCAATTTACTATTGAGTAATCAATGATGTAAGTACGAAGTTGACGATTGCGTATGCCAATAGGGCAACGATAATACCGATAATCGCGTATAGAATCGTATTCTTTGCATCAGTTACAGCTTTGCTGTCACCAGCAGAGATTGTATAACGAATACCTCCGTAAATAAGCATCAATACGCTGACTGCACCGATAATAAATAGGGCAGCGTTAGTAATAACCTTAAAAATACCGTTATCACCAAATAGGTTCTCTGATTGTCCAGTTCCTTTTGCAGAATCAGCACCATCTTGAATAGTTAATGCACCAGCACTTTGTACTGCAGGCATTGATACGTTGATACCTAGTGCAAGCACAGGCACAGCTAGCAATCCAGCAAGCATGATTTTTATTGATTTTTTCATTATTTTAAATCCTTTCATTAGTTCTTACTTTATTTATAACAGATTCCACGATACTTGTTAAGGTCTAATTTGTTTCAAGCCCCTTTTTTTGTATTACTTAACGAACTGCGCAACCACGAAATTAACGACGGCATATGACATTATCGCCACAATTAGACCAATCACCGCATACATCAAGGTATCTTTTGCAGCCTGTACGGCCTTTGCTTCACCATGAGATGTCGTATACCTAATACCAGACACGATAATCGTTATTACTGACACCGTTCCCAAGACAAACAGCAACACATTAACGATAGTCTTGATATACGTTGATAGATTGTCGGTTTTTGTACTAGTACAAACAGCGCTTGTTGATCCGTCCTCACATGTTTGAAATACATTTATCGCACCGACTGTTGTTGGCAAGGCAACTAACCCAAAACTCATAACAAGCCCTAATGTTAGTATAATGTTCTTAATTTTACTCATTAGAATCTCCCCAATACAAATTGTGTTATTACGAATGCGCCGATAATCACTATAAGCCCGATAACTGCATACAATATCGTGTTTTTAGATTTTTCAACTTCACCTGGGCTACCACCGGATATTGTATACATGTAACCACCAATGATTATGGTTATGACAGCGATAATACCAGCCGCTGTATATACCATGCCAAGTACGCTGGCTGTAATCTCAGTAGCAGTGCCTGATGGCAACCCAAACGCGCCAGAATTATTAGTGATACCACCGGCGATAAAGTTAACGACCGCAACAGATCCAAATGATATTGCCAGTCCAACCACTGCATTTCGAATCGTTATCTGGCCCTCTGCGATTTCAGCAGGTTTACCACGTCCAGTCATCAATAAGAAACCACCGTATATAATGTAGCCGACTGACAAGTAGCCAACAATCATCAATGCAATATCAAGAACGTTCAAAATTATAGTCCAGATAAACACACTTAAGCCTTTGTCCATTGTTATCTCACATTTTGGCGCGCCAGATGTTAGCCCTCTATACCAAGTAGGAAAGCCCAAAAAAACAGAATCTTGATTACAATCAGATTTTTCAGCTGCAAACACAGTTTGAGGTGCCGCAATTGCGAATAAGGCACCGCCAGCAGTGGCGACAATAGCGAGTGATACAATCCAATTCTTTATATTTTTCATATTCAATAACCCCATTGTTTTAAAGCAATCCGCCCGGTATCAAGAAATTCAAGAAGGAATACATCAATGCATACGCCACTAATCCGATAATAACGTTAAAAATAATCGTTTTCGCTTGTTTTGTTTGATCCATACTTCCACCAGCGGTAGTATAAAGTATCGAACCGTATACAACCCCTCCGACAGCCGCTACACCGATACCAGCAGTTAAAATATTAATCACTAACAACAATATACCCCATACACCAGACTGTGTAGGATCTGCGTTGTCTCCGCCCTGTTGGTCGCAGCCGATAATCGACGTCGGAACTCCTCCGCAAGAAGTTTCAGCAGAAACTAGTTGACCCAACATTATGCCACCAACCCCAATCAGTAGGGCAAAGATTAATAGTGTTTGTTTTATTTTCATACCTATCTATAAAATACGATATTTATCGGTTCTTAGCAAGTATTATCGATAAAAATCTCCATAACGCTATTGCTTTTTATTGGTTTTTAGTGTATAAATAGGAATAACGTAACAATAAAAAACAAAAAGGAAGTTAAATTATTATGTCACCCAACAAAAATGTAAATTCTTTGAATTACAGTAATGAAAAAACAGATGCCAAATCCGAAAAAGGTTTTACAAAAACACAAAAGCTCATTGCCTCTGTTGCATTGGGTGCGGCTATGTTTATTGGCGGACTCTCTCTTGTCAAAGAGGAACAACAATTCCCTGATGGGTACCAAAATATTCCAAAACCCGAAATGTATTTGCAAGCAACTAACTCTGTCATACCCGGCGAGGCGTCTGTCGAACAAGAGCCCGTAGCAGAACTAAAGGGGCCTTATGTCGAAGCATCTCATTCTGTACTGGTTCCTGCCGACACGACAGAACAAGCCCCTACGGTGGCCCGAGTTACCGAACCTAACTACACAGAATCCGAACAAGCAGCCATAGCAGCACCAGCCAAATAACCTTAAGTAATATAACATCACGTATAAAACTCAAGACCTTTGCAACATGCTGATCGGCACTCGCATCTGTATGCCTAAGTGTACTCGTTTTTGGTTGTAATAGTCTAGATAAGCGGTTAGCTTATCTTGCTGGCGGGAGAGCGGAACGCTCACCTGCCAGCAGTAACCAATGCATTCTGTTTGAACTGTACGGTTGAAGCGCTCAATGTGAGCGTTGTCGTTTGGTCGCCCCAGTCTAGTATGACGAGTAGCTATGTTGTTTTGTCTTAAGACTTGTTCAAAGTAACGACTGTATTC
>MNZN01000008.1 GCA_001873625.1 Candidatus Saccharibacteria bacterium CG2_30_41_52
GATTATTAAGGGTAGTATTATGCGCGCAGCCGAAAAGGTAAAAGGCGGTAAGGCACTGTCTGTTGCTTTGCAACCAGAAACATATATTTTGTCGCTGGTTCCTCAGATGATCAAGATTGGCGAGCAATCTGGTCGTATCGATGAAATGATGGGTAAAACAGCCCAAGTGTACGAAGACGAGCTTGATGAACAAGTTCGAACTATCTCGACCTCAATCGAACCGATACTGATGGTGGTTTTGGCGGTCGTGGCGGGTAGTATGGTGGCCGCAATTTTGTTGCCAATCTATAGCCTGGTTAACGGCATTAATGTATAGACATCAGCAGGTCCTTGTAGTAATATAAGCTTAAGCGTGTAACACGCACTAAAAAAACAGTTCATAAGAAAGGCGGGAATAGTTCTCGTGAACATTCAACAAAAAGAAAAAGGATTTACGATTATCGAAGTCGTATTAGTACTAGCAATAGCTGGGTTGATATTCATGATGGTATTCATCGCGTTACCCGCCCTTCAGCGTAGTCAACGTGACACTCAACGCAAAAATGATTTAAGTAGGCTCCAGACGGCTCTTACAAGCTATCAGTCGAACAATCGTGGTGCTTTACCAAGTGGTACGGGTGCCGAAACTACTTCGTGGCCAAGTTTTGTGTCTAGGTATATTAGGACTTCAGGTGATACATTTACCGATCCAACAGGTGCAGATTATGTAGTCAGCACGACTGCATCATTGCCAACCGAATTTGATCCAGCAAATCCAAACATTGTTGCTACAGTTGGTTCTACTTGTAATGGTGAAAGTTTAACGAGTGGACAAGGTTCACGTAAGGTTGCTTTCCAGATGAAACTAGAAGGTAACGGAATCGCTTGTTCAAATAATTAGAAATAATTAATAATTGTTTTATAAACCTGCTCGAAAGGGCAGGTTTTCTTTTTGCCAGTCAAACTGGTATTATGAAGCATATGCATATTGATTCAATCGTTATATATTTGACACTCGTTTTAGTTGGTTTAGTCTTAGGTAGTTTTGCTGGAGCATCCGTGTGGAGGCTTCGTGCGCGCCAATTAGTTCAGGACAAATCTAGTGGTGAACATGTTGACCACGATGAATACGCGCGTCTTAATAAATTAACAAAGTCAACATTAGTCAATGATCGTTCGCAATGTTTGCATTGTTCGTACACTTTAAAATGGTATGATTTAATCCCACTTTTCAGTTGGATGAATTTACGTGGCCGATGTCGAAAATGTCGCAAACCAATTGGTTTTATGGAACCTTTAATAGAAGTAGGTGTGGCTGCATTTTTTGTGCTTTCCTATATGTACTGGCCATATCCACTTAACGATGCACTTGAAGTCGCTAGGTTGATACTTTGGTTGATTGCCGGTGTTGGTTTGGCAATTTTATTTGTCTATGACACGAAATGGTATTTGTTGCCGGACAAAGTTAATTTTGCGGTTATTGGCATCGGCGCTTTATCGGCATTATCGGTTTTTATTAACTCGCATGACAAACCGGGAACAATAATTAGTATTTTGGGATCAGTATTTATTCTTAGCGGGATATACCTGATTTTATACATATATTCAAAAGGTAAGTGGATTGGTTTTGGCGATATAAAACTTGGACTTGGGCTTGGACTGTTGCTGGCAGATTGGGAATTGGCTTTTGTGGCCTTATTTGCAGCTAATCTTATTGGTTGTATATTAGTTTTGCCGGCGATGGTTATGGGAAAATTAAAGCGTAATTCGCATGTGCCTTTTGGACCGCTACTGATTATTGGCTCTGTGATTGCCGGCCTGGCTGGCGTTTATCTGCTAAGTTCATATTCTTTTTATCTACCATAGGTTTAAAAGCATAACCTGCTTATGCTATAATTATGGGCAAATGAAGGCCCTAAACCAAGCTGGTTTTACTATAATTGAAACGATGCTTTTTCTTGGCATCACGGGTCTACTTGTGATGGGTGTTCTAGTTGGGGCCGGAACGTCGATTAATATTCAGCGTTATCATGACAGCGTTACTTCGTTGCAATCAACAATTCAACATCAGTTTTCAGAGGTAGCGAATGTCAGTAACGACAGTCTCAGCAACCCGTGTTATGGCGATAGCAGTGTTAATAATCCGCGTGGACAATCTGATTGTGTTATTTTGGGACGATTTATCACTTCAACTGACGGTCATACCTTGCAAATCAAAAATGTTATAGGCTATATTCCAGGTTCCCAGGTGGTTTCAACTAACGATGTCGATGCCTTAAAGGAATATAATGTTCGCGTATCTCCATCCGGTAACACTACGTACGATATGGAATGGGGGTCATCGATGGTTCACTCTGGCGGCAATAATCCGATGTTATTCTCAATGCTAACTTTGCGGTCGCCAATCAGTGGTATCGTAAGAACATTTATTGATCCAAATGCAATGATTACAGATCCAAATATATCAACACTGATTAGCCAAAATGCATTAATGCAGTCTGCCAAAGTTTGCGTTAATTCTAACGGCTTATTCACAGGCGGAAAGTCAGCAGTATTCATTAATGCTAATGTGACTAGCGCTACCGGTGTTGAGACAATGGGCGAGGCTACAAGCGGATGTTAAGTATAGTTAATCGTAGATTTGATCGTGGTGATACCTTGATTGAAGTATTATTTGCTATTACGATCTTTAGTTTAGTTGCGGTTGGTGGTCTGGCTATAATGAATCAGGGAACAGCTACTTCGCAACGAGCACTTGAGATTACTTTAGTTCGTCAAGAAATTGATGCTCAAGCCGAGGTTTTGCGATTTTTGAACGCATCTTTTGTGTCGGCGTATCAATCGGGTGCTGTCTATGCTTCGAATACACCTGCCGGACAGTGGCAATTGATGGAGTCTAGTATTATTTCAACCGGCATGGTTACAGCCTCTGCATTTGGTGCTGGTTCTGATTGTCAGATGCCGCCACAAGGAAGTTTTATTATAAATACCAGAAGCGCGACGTTTATTCCACCTACAGATGCAAAATTAGGACTACCTCAGACATTTGCTCAGGTTCGATATGACACTAGCGACCAAGTAACAATGGCTGAGGGCATATGGATAGAAGCAGTTCGTGCACCAACCGTTGGGGGCAATAATCAATCAAATGCTGGTTATATTGATTTTAATATTCGAGCTTGTTGGGAAAGCCCAGGCCAAGCAGCACCAGTTACTATAGGTACGATTGTGAGGTTGTATGAACCACGTGGATAAACGCCAAGGATTTACGCTGATTGAATTGATGCTAGCCATGGCATTTGTGTCGGCTTTATTGATAGCGATTGCGATGACGGTTATTCAAATAGCTAATATATATAATCGCGGCATGACTCTAAAAGATGTTAATCAAGCTGGAAGATCTCTTGCGAGTGAACTGCAACGCAGTATAGCCGCCAGTGCTGCGTTTAATATCAATACCGGAGTTGGCAGCCGATATATAGTACAGGATTGGGGTGGTCGTTTGTGTTTAGGACAATATAGTTATATTTGGAATTATGGCAAAGCAATTGATACTGGCGATACGGCCAGATTAAACACGTATTCAAATTCAACTGACCAAATTCGTTTCGTCAAAGTGCTTGATCCAAATACAACTTATTGTTCAGATTCTTCGACAGAAATTGACTCGACAAGCGCAGTTGAACTTTTAAACATAGGACAAAAAGCTAGTGAACAATCTGGTGTTCATACTTTAGCCATTCATGATTTTACGATTAGCACATCAGCAACAGCGGGTGACGCCAAAACTGGGCAACAGTTATATAGTATGAAGTTTTTGATTGGTACGAATGACCAAACTTCGTTAACGTTTGATGCCGGTGGAGATGTCATCTGCAAAGCGCCAAGCGAATCAGGTGCTGACCCAGCGTATTGTTCGGTGAATCAGTTTAATGTAGTAGCACGTGCTGGCAATACAGTCGAATAAGAGGGAGAATATAGATATGTCGATAAATCAAAATAAACAACGTGGAGCAGTATCATTATTCGTAGTTGTTTTTGCGGCGTTGCTGATTACTATCATTACTGTTAGTTTTGTGCGCATCATGATAAGCGATCAACAGCAGGCCAGTACTACTGATTTATCGCAAAGCGCCTATGACTCAGCTCAGGCTGGCGTAGAGGATGCAAAACGTGCATTGCTGCGTTATCAGAGAGTTTGCGACCCAGGTGGCGATCCAACTGCTTGTAATTCGGCCAAGACACAGATTAGTTCATCAACATGTAATGATTCAGTCAAAACCCTTAGCGATGTAACCGTATCGGGCGATGAAATAAAGATTGAAACGGGTGGTAGCAACTCATTAGATCAAGCGTATACTTGTGTAAAAATAAATCTTGATACATTAGATTATCTAGGTTCGCTATCTGCTAACGAATCTAAATTCATCCCTTTGCAAGCAGTTAGTGGCTCATCGTTCGATACCGTGCAACTTGAATGGTTTAATTCGGACGATTTGGCTGACGGTTCAAATTTCAATGTCAATTTACAATCAAGTGGTTCAACAAGTTGGCCATTGTTGTTGCAAAATTCGTGGAATCCTAACAGGCCATCAATTATGAGAACTCAATTAATGCAATTCAGTAGCAATGGATTTAATTTGGGAGATTTTGACAAACAAAATGCAACCAGCCAAAGTAACGCAAACACATTGTTTCTTTACCCAGCAGGAGTAACTGGTACTGCGAACACTAATGTCACGGCAACCGGCACCCCTGGCCCAGATATCAGAGCTATGAATAATCGTGATATTAGAACGGTGCCCAAAACGGCAAAAGTTCCCGCTAGTACAGCACTGCCAATCACTTGTTCTGGTAATCTGACTACTGGCGGCTATGCATGTTCGGCCAAGTTGCAATTACCAGTGCCAATTAATGGTGGTGATCGTACATCATTCATGTATCTAGGCTCACTATATAACAAGACGAATTATCGAGTAACGTTATTGGATAGCACTAAACCATGTGACCAAGCAACTGGCGTTGGTGCTGGCTGTGTAAAATTCAACGCAGTTCAACCAGAGGTTGATTCAACTGGTAGGACTAACGATTTGTTCAGACGAGTTCAAACTAGAATTGAATTAACTGATGTTAATTTTCCATATCCAAGTTCAGAAGTAGAAATAACAGGCAATCTATGTAAAGACTTTAGAGTCACCGATAACATTGCTGACTACCAAAACAACTGTACGCCTTAGTTAGTCAGCAGTATCGCTATGAAACTTTTCATGGACTTCGCGAAGATGTTCATCTGTGACGTGTGTGTAGACTTGAGTTGTGCTAATATTACTGTGACCTAACATTACCTGGACACTACGAATATCAGCTCCATTCATCAGTAAGTCGGTGGCAAAACTATGTCGCATTGTGTGTGGGCTGACGTGTTTTGTGATACCGGCCAGGCGTGTATATTTGTTGATAATTCGTTGGATGCTACGTGCACCTAGCCGGCGATAATTACCAGATGTTGTGGTCTCATTATTGCGACTATAGTTAATAAACAAAGGTGGCAGACTATCCGTTCGCGTTTGTAGGTAGTTATTTACATGTAGACTGGCGCTTTCGCTAATAAAGACTGGTCGGTCCTTTTGACCTTTACCTCGAACCATAAACTCGCGTCTGACAGTGTTTACGTGATCTCGGTCTAAATTGACTAGCTCGGAAACACGTAGTCCGCTTGAAAAAAGTAGTTCAATAATAGCTCGATCACGTAGTCCGGTATCAGAATTAGTGTCGATTTGTTCCAGCAGTCTCTCGATTTCGTCATAGTGTAAAAATGTAACTTGTCGACGTGAAACTTTCGGTAGTTCAATTTTTTCAGGGGATAGGCTAGGTATATCGCGTTTGGATAAATAATTTAAGAATCCGCGCAGTGCAATTAAATGATAACTTTGAGTGATCGTGGCTAATTCGTTATCGTTGTTATTCTTATAACGATTCAGCCATAAACGATATTTACGAATAACCTCAGTTGTTATTTTATCAACAGTAATATCATCTGTAAATTCAATAAATCTTTCGAGATAGAGTGTATAATTTTCGGCAGTATGAGCAGAACGACCACCTTCTACTTCAAGGTGTTCGATATAGTCGAGGATTAATTCTGACATATACATACTATAAGCATAACGCAAAAAGTGATTTACTGTGCAGATAAGTGTTATTTGGTATAATAGGTGAAAGCAACCAAAGGAGAATTATGACATCAAAAAAGCATATCGAAAGAACTTTAGTAATTTTTAAACCTGACGCTATCCAGCGCGGGATTGTTGGTGAACTGATTACTCGATTTGAAAAAGTTGGCTTAAAGATTGTTGGGATGAAGATGATTGCCCCAACACGTGAACAATATTTTGAACATTATGAAAATATAGGCAAAATGATAACTCGACGTGGAGAAAAGGCATTTAATGTCACATTAGATTTTATGATGCAGGGTCCAGTTATAGCTATGGTACTAGAGGGTGTTGAATCAGTCGCGTTAGTGCGTAAATTAGTTGGATCAACTGAACCAAAATCATCACCGGTTGGAACAATTCGAGGTGATTATTGCCATATGAGCTATGGTCATGCTGATTCAGAGGAAAAGGGTATTCCTAATTTAGTTCACGCTAGTGGTGATGTTACTGAATCTGAACAAGAAATAAATCACTGGTTTTCAGACAGTGAACTCCACAGTTATACAGTGCTACACGAGAAATTTACGCGTTAAATCTGTTACAATATCATGGTACGCCTCGGTAGCTCAACTGGATAGAGTAGATCCGTCCTAAGGATAAGGTTGTAGGTTCGATTCCTGCCCGGGGTACCATTAAATAATACCCATCTTGATGGGTATTATTTAATGGTTTTTTCTGAGAGTTGAACTCTGTCAACCTTATAAGGTTGTAGGTGAGAACTGCCAGTGGCAGTTCGCAAGGAAACCTTCCGATGGCAACTGGTTTGCCAATCGCGAAGTTTCGAGGTCACGGAACGTGACCGACTCCTGCTCTGGGTAATGTGACCGCTAGAACTACCCGTGTCGTAGTATAATACGTATATGTCAGCTAAAAATACACAGCCCAAAGGCAAACCACAGCTCGATTTTATTGGTCAACGCGAAGGCGAAGAGCTATTATTCGTGTTTCGTCGTCATATTATTGCCATGCGCAAAGGTTTTTATATGTTAGTTATTCCTTTGGTTATTACGGCTATTCCACCGCTAATTTGGCAGTATCAGTTAGAACTATTTTTATTGCCAGTTGCAGGCTTTGCGCTTGGATTGATTTTGTTTTCTTACCACTTGATAATGTGGTATTTTACGATCTATATTGTGACTAATCAGCGCATTCGACAGGTGACACAACGCGGCTTTTTCGGTAAGGATGTGATTGAGCTGCGGCTGTCCAAGGTTCAAAACATAAGCTATAATATACCAGGGTTCAGTGGTGAATTATTCAAGTTCGGAACTATAGTAATTCAGACTTTTGTAGGTGATTTAGTCATCCATAAAGTTGAACACCCTGATGAAATCTACAATAAATTACAAGATGCCGTTAATAATGCAGTTGAAAACCAAGGAGAACATGAAGAAGTTATTGAATAAATTTCGTAAACGAAGCGATACTCAATCGTCATCACGCATTACTAGTGATACAGTAGCCGAGCATCGTGAACGAATTCTGGCTGGTGGACGTCGATTTAAATATCCACTTCAATACGTCCGACACAAACTAGTATTTAACGCTATTTTTATTAGTGTTATTGCTCTTGCAATGGTTGTTGCAGCTGGTTGGTGGCAGTTATATTCAGCTCAAAATACAAGCGAATTTATGTATAGAATAACCAAGGTCTTACCTTTACCGGTAGCCAACGTTGATGGGCAGCCGGTTCTTTATAGTGATTATCTAATGAAATATCTAAGCTCAGTTCATTATCTGGAGCAGAAAGAACAAGTTAGCTTGAAATCAGATGACGGCAAAAGACAAATTGAATATATTAAACAACAGTCTATGCAGGACGCTATTGCTGATGCCTATGCCTTAAAATTATCTAAAGATCTAGGTATCACAGTTAGCGACAGCGATTTAGAAGGATTTTTAAAAGATCAACGTCAGTCAAGCGACGGTGAAATATCTGAACAAACATATGATGCAGTTATTTTGGACTATTATGGCTGGAGTCCGGACGAATACCGCCATGTCACATCTGAAAAACTATTACGTCAAAAGGTTGCCTATGCAATTGACGAGGCTGCGCTAAGCGCCAGTGACAGCATTAAGGCATCCGTCAAATCAAATGCTGCAATCGATTTCAAAAAACTAGCCGCAACATTTGCCGGCAAAGTAGACGTTAAAGTTTCATATGGTGCGTCGGGTTTGGTTCCAAAAACAAATCAAGATGGCGGATTAGCCTTAGAAGCATCAAAGCTGAGAAAGAATCAAGTCTCGTCAGTTATCAGGTCAACCGTAGGCGACGGATACTATATACTTAGGCTAATCGATAACAACGATACACAGGTCAGCTACGAATATGTCAAAGTCACTTTAACCAAATTTACAGAATTATTAAGTAATATCAATAGTACTAACAAGGTTCAAAAATTAATATTCATTCCTGGATAAAAAGGAGTAAAAAATGTTTAAATTACCAGTTCTGCCATACGAATACGAGTCACCAGGCAAACATATGAGTGCTGAAACACTAAAATATCATCACGACAAACATCATCAAGCCTACGTCGATAAATTGAATATTGCGCTTGAATCAGCTCCTGAATTACAAGGTATGCCCCTGGACTACTTGTTGTCGACAGGTGTAGTTCTGCCAGACGCCGCTAAAAAAGCCATCATAAATAATGGCGGTGGTCACTATAATCACAGCCTATTTTGGTTGTGTATATCACCAAATGGTGGCGGGCAACCAAGCGGTAAAATCGCTGATATGATTATCGAAAAATATGGCAGCTATCAAAAGTTTGTCGAAGAATTTTCGTCCAAAGCCTTGGGTGTATTCGGTAGCGGTTGGGTGTGGTTGTTGCCAAATGGTGACATAATTACAACATCTAATCAAGATACCCCAATCACGATGGGCCTTTCAGCGCCAATTTTATGTTTAGACGTCTGGGAACACGCATATTATATAGACTACAAAAATAAACGCGATGATTTCGTGAAATCATGGTGGGATATTGTTGATTGGGAATCGGTATCTAGTCGTCTAGACACGCCGTTTAGCATCTAATCAATTATTGTTCGTCGAATATTTTGGTTTAAGTTGACCAGCAAGCCGTAGCTGAATAATCCGTTATTACTGCATATATTAGCTAAACTTAATTCGTCTTTGGAATAATTGCTTATAATCGTAACTTCATCGCCAGATTTAGCGTCCGAATTAGTGATGTCAATCATGGTGTGATTCATGCAAACTCGGCCAGCAATAGAGAGATACGTGTCGTTAAATTTTACTTTGCCAACGTTGCTAAGGACACGTGGTATACCTTCGTAATATCCTAGTGGTAATACGCCGATTCGGCTTTTTTGATCAGCTACAAATGTACAGCCATACCCAACACTCTCGCCACTGTCGATTTCAAGTATCTTTGTTATTGTACTGGCTAGTTTTAGAGCTGGGATTAAAGACTGTAGTTTATTAGCGGCGCTGTCGTTTGATTCAACCGGCGATATGCCATATAGCGCCAAACCAGTTCGTAGTGTATTGGCATATTTTGACACTACTTTTGTACTACCGGCAGATTGAGCAATATGAATGTATTTTGGTTTTAATCCGCTACCCAGCACCATTTCTACTGCGTTATCAAAGCGTTTCGTTTGTAACATTACGTGTTCAGTAGAATTAGGATTATCCGCATCAGCCAGATGAGACATGATTCCTTCGACTAATATTTTTTTGTATTTTTTGATTTGGTTCAAGAAATCTGTTAGCTCATCGATTCTGACCCCATGGCGTCCCATGCCGGTTTCAATTTCGATATGAACAGTAAATGGTCGATTGGTCGCGCCAATTGCATCAAGTGATTCAATGTCATGTACGACAAACGCGCAGTTTTTAGGGTTAATGTTGGCGTAGTTGACACTTTTAATCGCGCCCATTACTAACACTGGCTGTTTTGAGATTTCTTGGATTTTCAAAGCTTCAAAATAACCGTCAACGGCGATATAGGGTAACGTTCGGTCTTTTAATATCTCGGTTATTTGTTCTAATCCATGCCCATAGGCATTAGATTTTAAGACGGGAATAACAAATCCACCTGGTGATAGTTTAGTTAATAAATCAAAATTATTTAATATAGCCGAACGTGAAATCAAAATATTATTATAGACAGCAAACTCTTTTTCAAAAGACTGTAATTTCTTGGCGATAGTCGATCGAAAAGACATGTCACTATAATAGCAAAATATAGCCAATCTGGTACTATAGATAAGATGAAAAAAGCAATGACTTTTACAATAAACAAAAAACTAGACGGCACTTTGGCGCGTACTGGTGTGATTTCGACGACTCATGGAATTATTGAAACTCCAGCGTTTATTGTTGGTGGAACACAGGCGACTGTAAAAACTTTGACGCCTGAACAAGTATTAGAACTAGGCGGACAATCAATTTTGGCTAATACTTACCACTTAATGCTACGCCCAGGTGCAGATGTTATTGCGGCGGCTGGTGGCCTGCATAAATTTATGAACTGGGATTTGCCGATATTCACGGACAGTGGCGGTTTTCAGGTATTTTCACTTGGAATGGCGTATAAAAAAGGTATTGATGCCACTAGTCACAGCCAAAAAGGTGACGCTAAACAAGCCAAACATTCTGCTAGCCAACTAGCTAAAGTAACAGATGATGGTGTTTATTTTAGGTCGCATATTAATGGCGAACAATTATATATGAACCCTGAAAGTTCGATGGAATTACAGCATGCTATTGGTGCTGATATTCATATGGCTTTTGATGAACTAACGTCGCCATTAGCGGGTTATAAATATATTAAGCAGGCGATGGATCGAACTCATTTATGGGCCGACCGTTCGCTAAAACGCCACCAAGAATTAAATAACGAACACGAACAACGGGGCGAAAATCTGCAGGCACTATGGGGTATTGTTCAGGGCGCACGTGAAGAAGATTTACGCAAAGAAAGCGCAACTTATTTAGGCAAACGTGATTTTGACGGTTATGGTATCGGCGGTGTTTTTGAACCCGAGGAAGTTTCATCGACAGTCAGGTGGATTACCGAAATTTTACCCGAAGAAAAACCGCGTCATTTATTAGGCTTGGGATCACAACCGGCCGACTTGTTTTTGGGTGTTCAATACGGCATCGACACGTTTGACTGCGTGGCGCCAACGCGTCAGGCCAGAAATGGCGCACTATTTACGTATGATGGTCGTCTAAACATCAAAAACGGCGGCTTTAAACGCGACTTTAATCCAATCGACAAGGAATGTGATTGTTATACTTGCCAACATTACACTCGCGCCTACATTCACCACTTGTTTCGTGCTGATGAAATACTGGCACTGACGCTTGCCAGCATTCACAACGAACGATTTGTTGTGCGGACGGTTGATAATATCCGCGCCAGCATTGATGAAGATCGTTTTTTTGATTACAAAAAAGATTTCCTCACTCGTTACTACGGTGAGGATAGGGCAGCAGATTTCTTTATCGGCGATCCGAACAATTAAGTGAATTTATGAGTATAAGCAAAACTTGATGGAATTACTTCATCGTTCATTTTTGCTGACGTGAAATGTCCACCTTCATCAATCTCTGTAGCAAATACTACGCCGCCCTTTTTATTTATTTGGGCTACGTCGTATTCGGTTACTTCTACGTGCATACCTTCGACGTGTTTGCTAGTTTCAACGATTTCAGCTAATTCGCTGGCAAGATGACCATAGATTTTATTTATATTCTTATCGTTATTTTTTATAGGCATGCCGATGTTTGCCTTGGTGATTATGTAACCCTGGCTCTTGTGTTTTTTGATAATTTTTTTCAATTGCTCTTTGCCGATCTTTGGATCAGTATATGATTGTGCTTCGACGGCGATATCCATGTCGAAATCATTAAAGCTTGGTTTACGGAATTCAAGTAGAACAGGGAAGCTGTTTTCTTTGCAGACTACGGCGATATTGCGGTTTGGGCTGTCATCGCCACCTAGATTAGTAATTTCAGCACTTGAATCGGGGAAGAGTATTTCAACACCGCCTTTTTCCTTATACTCATTAACTAGAGCGTTGGCGAGTTCGTCGTTATTCATATCTTCTATATTAGATTTAGACATAACCTCGTTTGGTTTGGCTATGTTTGCATCGGATAGGGCACGAGAAGCCATCTTTTTAGCGGTCGCTTTTTTATCTAGATTTTTTTCTGCGCCTATTTCAGAAATTGACCTCTCTATTGGGGTAGGAGGCGTAAAGAATTGTTCGGGGTTTTTTGGGGTGTCGATATACATTTTTGTTTTGGATTAGTTTATAGATTATTTATAGCATAAGTTGGGGAATTTTGCAAGTGGGATGGAATTAAGAGGGATGTGGCGGCGGGCTCGGCCGGATTATTTTTGTGGCGGCCGGATTATCGGCCTACGGCCTCCTTCGCTCGCAAACAAAAGAAAATGCTGACGCGCTTTCTTTTGTTTTGCTCGCTACGCGACCCGGTGATCTGTGCTTTGCCTGCGGCAAATCACGATCGCCGGGTCGAATCCGCCGGAGGCACCCAATAAAAAAGACCCATCCTAAGGATGAGTCATTTTTATTGGCGGGCTCGGCCGGATTTGAACCGGTGATCTCCTCCGTGACAGGGAGGCGTGATAACCACTTCACTACGAGCCCATGTACCATGTGAACTTAGATATGATAGCAGTTTTTATCACTCAGTGCAACAGATTGGCTACGTTTATTTTGTAGTTTCAAAGTGCTATAATAATCCATGTTCAACTGATGCCGCTGTAGCTCAGATGGTAGAGCGGCGCTTTCGTAAAGCGTAGGTCTCCGGTTCAATTCCGGACAGCGGCTCCATAGTATAATTTTATAAATATGAAAACTATAATCATTAAATCACTTAAAGACTTAATCGCCGACAGGTATTTGTTAGCGTTATTGTCGGTTTTACTACTGTTGGCACTGACTTTTGCGGTAGTTATCGGACTATCAATTCACCCTAGCGAGCGTCAACTAATTTCGCATTATTCGGCATTTGGAATCACTCATTTCTATTTTGATCAGTGGTTTTATATGTTATCTTTTGTAATTTTTGGAATAGCTGCGGCTGTCATGCATATTGTTGTCGCCATCAAACTTTTACTTATCAAAGGCCATTCAATTGCTGTGATGTATGCCTGGTTTGGAGTTGTCGTTATTTTATTGGCATGGATAACAGCTTCGACTTTATTAAACCTACGGACGCTTTTGTAATTAATCTATGATCGACCTAGAACTTCCTTTAGGTGAGCGAACACTAAAATATCGTTTATTCGAGATGTTACCGGCTGTATTAAGCTACGGGTCATTATTGTTATTGGTATTGCTTTCACTTATTAGCCCAATTTTGGCCGCAACTTATCTGTTATTAATCATAGTTACTTTACTTGTAAAATCTGTTGGTATTGCGATCCATACAATTCAAGGGCGTAATAAATTAGAGGCTGCACAAAAGGTAGATTGGCATTCGCGATTGGCTGATCTGGAAAACCCAGAGGTTTTGTATAATCAAAAACGGCCTAAACGATTGGATAGTTTTGATGCGTATGCTCACGTCGATAACCTAAGGTTAATAATAGCCGATCCTGAATCGTTCCCAAAACCATCACAGATATACAATGCAGTCATTATTGCGACATATAACGAATCTTATGATGTATTGGCCCCAACAGTCGAATCGGTATTAAAAAACACCTATAGTTGCAAAAAAATTATTTTGACAATTGCTTATGAAGAACGTGGTGGCGAAGCTATAAAAAGCACGGTTCACAGATTAAAAAAAGAATTTGGACATCATTTCTTTGCATTCCATTTAGTTGAGCATCCAAAGGATTTGCCAAATGAAGTTATTGGCAAAGGTGGCAATATAACTCACGCTGGCCGATTTTTACAAAAGTGGTTAGTTGAAGAGGGAATTGCATCAAAAAACGTCATAGTCACTACGCTGGATAGCGACAATCGACCATATCCAACATATTTTGATTATTTAACATATGAATATATCGTTCACGAAGACCGCAAACACTTGTCATATCAGCCAGTTTCATTATTTATGAGTAATATCTGGGATGTGCCGGCGCCAATGCGCGTGATTGCAACTGGCAACTCGTTTTGGAACATTATCAGTTCGATGCGTCCACATACCTTGCGAAATTTTGCTTCACACTCGCAACCAATGGATGCGCTAGAGGAAATGGATTTTTGGAGCACACGCACAATCGTCGAAGACGGGCACCAATATTGGCGCAGTTATTTCTATTTTGGCGGCAATTATTCAGTTCTACCGTTGTATATTCCTATTTATCAAGACGCCGTTTTGTCTGATACGTATACGAAAACTCTAAAAGCGCAATTTATCCAGCTGCGACGCTGGGCTTATGGCGCGTCAGACATTCCATACGTTGCAACTCGTGTATTTGCTCGTGATCGTAACGTAACGCTGTCTGGGGGCATTGCACGGCTTCTGAGGCTCATAGATGGACACGTAACGCTTGCTAGCGTGTCATTGTTGGTTGCATTTGGTGGCTGGATACCATTGCTTATAAATAGTGAAGCA
The DNA here is from genome assembly GCA_001873625.1 of Candidatus Saccharibacteria bacterium CG2_30_41_52. Classification (GTDB taxonomy): domain Bacteria; phylum Patescibacteriota; class Saccharimonadia; order Saccharimonadales; family Saccharimonadaceae; genus UBA1547. Next base: position 14,776 of record MNZN01000008.1, read on the forward strand.
GCTCGCAGTATTCCTGCACACCAATTACCAGAAGTTGTCAGTACGATTCAACAGATTGCTTTGGTCGGACTTTTCATTACCGTGTTCCTGTCATTCAAGATGTTACCGCCACGTCCAGAACGTTACAAACGACGTCGGACATACGCCATGGTGGCGCAATGGGTTCTGATGCCATTTACAGCCATTATTTACAGTGCGTTTTCGGCATTATATTCTCAGGGGCGCTTATTCACTGGGCGTTATCTGGATAAGTTTGACGTAACAGACAAGGCTACGCACAAATCAGTTATTCGCGCCAGACAAGAAGCTAGCGTTCAAGGTACAGAATCTAGCATCGAATAAAAATCTAAGTTGGGACCAAAATAGCACCATTACGGGTGCTATTTTGGTCAAAATGCTAATTATTGGGTGCGTATGCGCACTTCACGTTTTACCTGTTGCAGGGTTTTATTATACTCAAAGCCCAACGTTAAACGCTCTAGTTGGGATGTAGGGCTTGTTATGTGTATCTGTTGCTTACTGTTCATGCTTTGATACTAGCATAAACGCGATGATATGTCAATGGAACAGATATTCACGATTATGCTAATCATGATATATATTCTTAGCAACCTGTTAAAAAACATACGTGGAAAACTTATGTGGAATGTGGGTAAGTAATCAAAAAAGCCCATCACTTCATGTGATGGGCTAATAATAAATTTGGTGGGCCCTGGAGGATTCGAACCTCCCACCTCCTCAACGTCAATGAGGCGCTCTAGCCAAATGAGCTAAGGGCCCGTTCATCCTAGGATACCAAAATAGAGGTGGTGACGCAAGAATATATGTGCTATTATGTTGTCTGAGCGATGAAGTAACCTCACCAATTACAGAGCTCCGTTGGCGTAACAGTGTACGATAACATTGATTCATAAGCGTTCATTCGCCGAAAGGTGAATGAAAAGTCCGGTGGAACCACCCGATTACAAGGGTCCGAGACATGCGATATATAAATTTAATTTACTTTAAATTTAATCATCGCATGTTTTTTATTTACTAAAAACAAGGAGCAGGGCAATGAACGAAGACAAATTACATATAATGCGACACAGTTTTGCTCATATTACAGCCGCTGCAGTCCAACGATTGTGGCCTGATGCAAAATTTGGTGTTGGTCCAACAGTCGATAATGGTTTTTATTATGATATTGATTTAGGCGAAACTAAAATTTCCGAAGCTAACTTTGCGAAAATCGAAAAGGCGATGCGCGGAATGATTGAATATGGTGACAATTTTGAAAAAATTGAGATGCCAATTGACGAAGCTATTCAGTGGGCTAAGGATAACAATCAGCCATATAAAGAAGAGCTTTTGAATGATCTAAAGCGATCCGGTACGACTGTTGCCAAAGATTTAGATATGGACGAAATCGGCGTTGCAACCGACGGCGAATCGGCCGTTGAAAGCGTAACTTTCTTTAAAAATGGAAAATTTATGGATTTGTGCCGTGGTCCGCACATCGCTAATACCAAAGAAGCCGGTGCGTTCAAGTTATTGCGAATCGCTGGTGCGTATTGGCGCGGCAAAGAAGGCAATCCGCAAATGCAGCGATTATATGGCGTTGCTTTTGAAACTCAGAAAGAATTAGACGAATATTTGGAACGTTTGGAACAGGCTAAACTACGTGATCACCGTAAATTAGGCCAAGAATTAGATTTGTTTACATTTTCTGATTTGGTTGGTGCTGGGTTACCTATGTATACGCCGCGCGGAACTGTGATTATTGACCAGTTGAAGGGTGTTTTAAAAGAAATCAGCAAAAAATATAATATGTTGGCGGTTTCTATCCCGCACCTTGCTAAAATTGAACTTTACGAAACATCTGGACACGCGGCTAAATTCTCAGACGAGTTGTTTTATGTAAAAAGTCATTACAATCAAGAATTCGTGCTAAAACCGGTAAACTGTCCGCACCATACTCAAATATATGCATCTAGCCCACGAAGCTATCGCGATTTGCCGCTGCGTTATGTCGAACAGACGATGCAGTATCGTGATGAAAAACCAGGTGCAATTGGTGGTTTGCAACGAACCAGAGGATTTACCGTAGATGATGGTCACACATTTTGCCGACCTGATCAAATTGAACAAGAAGCATCAATGATTGTTGAAGTCATTCGGCAATTTTATACAAGTATTGGTTTATGGGGTAATCACTGGGTGTCATTGTCAGTAAGCGATAAAAAAACACCTGAAAAGTATATTGGCGAACCAGACGACTGGGTATTGGCGGAAAAAATGTTGACGGATGTTGCCAGCAAATACAATCTTGAGGCCAGAATTATGGAAGGTGAAGCTGCGATTTATGGTCCAAAAATTGACTTCATGTTCCAAGACGCAATTGGTCGTGAGACTCAACTAGCAACTATCCAGTTAGACTTTGCTATGCCAAAACGATTCGGATTGAAATATATCGACCAAAACGGTCAAGACAGACACCCAGTTATGATTCACCGTGCAATATTGGGATCATTCGAGAGGTTTATCATGTTATTAATCGAGCATTTTGCCGGTTGGTTCCCATTCTGGCTTGCACCAGAACAAGTTCGTATTTTGACGATTAACGATACAATAGGCGATTATGTCAAAGAAGTTGAAGTCGTTTTGCGTGGCACGATATTAATGAAGCCAATAAGATATGGTGATGTGCGCTTTACTTTGGATGATCGCAATGAATCATTAGGCAAAAAGATACGCGAAGCAACTAACATGAAAATCCCTGTCCAATTAATTGTTGGCCAAAAAGACAAAGACGCACGCGAAGTTAGTGTTCGCACACAAACTGGCGAAGAAAAGATCAAACTAGACGACTTGTCTGACTATTTGCAGAAAATATAGTTTATGACTGACGGTGAATTAAAAAATAAGTTTTTGCCGCTAATCGTAATCGCTGGCCCAACAGCTAGCGGCAAGACTTCACTGGCTATTTCAATAGCCAAAAAGTATAACGGCGAAATTATCTGTGCCGATTCGCGAAGTATATATAGAGATATGGATATTGGCACTGCAAAACCAAGTATTTCCGAACAGGACGGGGTCCCACATTGGGGATTGGATTTAGTTAGACCTGACGAACATTATTCGGTAGCTGATTTCAAATCCTATACTATCGAAAAGATAGCCGATATACGTAAACGAGGTAAAATGCCGATGTTGGTCGGCGGAACCGGCCTATATATCGATGCCGTTATTTTCGACTATCAATTTGGTGATGTGGCGGATGAAAAAAAGCGCGAAACGCTAAATAATATGACGATGGATCAGTTATACGAGCATTGTCGTAATAACAACATACCATTACCTGAAAATGTTCAGAACAAACGGTACGTAATACGTAATATTGAACGAAACGGTATTAATGACTCGAGGCGGACTGAGCCGATAAGTAACACGATTATTGTAGGAATTGCAACAGATAGAGACGTTTTAAGGTCTAGAATGATGCGCAGAATTGAACAATTATTTGACGATGGTGTTGTGGATGAGGCAAAAAAGTTGGGCGAAATGTATGGCTGGGATGGCGAGGCATTAAAAGGGAATATATATCCACTAGTTCATCTATATCTGTTAGGGCAAATGACTTTAGGTGAAACTAAAGCTAAATTAGCGACTACGGATTGGAGACTGGCTAAACGACAATTAACTTGGTTTAGGCGCAATTCATATATTCATTGGGGTAGCGCAGATGAGTTAAGGGATTATATTGTTACTCAGCTCGCAAAGAGCAGCTAGGCGTGTTATTATTAGAACACGAAAGTTATCCGGAGAGAGATATATGATTGACGCACTATTTGGTTCAAAAACGAGGGTAAAATTGCTCCATCTTTTCCTGAATAATCCAGGACAACCGTTTTATGTGCGTGAAATCACTCGTAAAATAGGTGAACAGATTAACTCAGTTAGACGTGAACTATCTAATATGATTGAAGTCGGCATAATAACTAGCGATAGTGCTGATAATAAATTGTATTATCAAATCAATCAGCGATATGAATATTATGCGCCACTCAAAGCAATCTTTAGTGATAATAAGACTGAATCTAGGGTGATTTCGGCTGCAGACGAGAACGTATCTGACGAATATAGTTCTATGTTGGCATCGATTATTGGTCTAAGACTTGCAATATTCTCTGGTATTTTAGTAAAAGGTTCGACTACGCCAGTTGATATCATTTTAGTAGGTGAAATGTCGCCACTAAAAGTTAAAGCATTTATAAAGATCGTAGAAAAGAATGAAGGCCGCGAGATTAATTACAGTGTTTTGTCGTATGATGAATTTTATTATCGACTAAGTGTTCGTGATAGATTTATAACTGAAATCTTGAACGGAAAACATAGTGTGATTATCGACAAAGATAAAATTTTGAATAAGCAATAAGGGGGAGGTATAAAGTAACATGTTTGAAATCGAGTATAAAGGCGCTAATTCAGTAATCATTAGCACAAAAAAGGCGAAATTAGTTGTTGATCCTAAACTATCTATTGTTGGGCTAAAGGATATATCGACAAAAGGTACAGTAGAATTAGCAACTGAGTCTAGATTTGCGATTAATGATTCTGATTCAATTCTATCAATTGAAAGCCCGGGTGAATATGGAGTAGCTGAATTTGATATTCGTGGAATTGCAGCCAGGCGCCATATAGACACCGAATCACAAGGCAAGATGTCGACTATCTATAGGGTTGAAATAGGTGAAGCTCGTATTGGGATTGTTGGAAACATTGATAAAACAATATCTGATGAACAATTAGAAGAATTGGGAGTTCTGGACATATTGATTATTCCTATAGGAGGTGGTGGCTATACGCTAGACGCAGCTGACGCTGCTGATGTGGTTCGAATGATTGACCCAAAGATTGTTGTTCCGGTTCATTACGCTGATAGCTCATTAAAATATGAAGTTCCGCAAGATGCGTTGCAGTTGTTTATCACGGAATTAGGAGTACCGGTTGAAACGGTATCTAAATACAAGCTAAAACAATTACCAATTATACCAGCAACTTTGTCTATCGTTGAAATCACACGTAGCTAGTGCGTATATTATACATAGTAAATTAAATACCCCTCGGTAAAGAGGGGTATTTATAAGTATAATCGGGCCAAACTAGGCTATGATGCCTTTTTTCTTAAGCGTACGGATAGCTTGGGTACAAAGTACCATAGTTATTTTTTGTCCATCAATCTCAAAAGTTTTCTTTTGTAGATTTGGTTTAAAGACTCGGTTTGTGCGACGCAAAGAGAAGCTCACATTGTGGCCAAATTGTTTGCCTTTTCCGGTTAATTCACAGCGTGCTGCCATAGTATATTATTTTCCAATTATTTTTAACAATCTGTACCAGTATAGTGTTTTTTACCTCATAAGTCAAGGAGGCAAATAGTGGTGCGTTGTTTTGGTCAAACTGGTATACTGGATGAAGTGAATATAGACATTATTTATATAATTATTGTTATTGGTGTAATTTTGGTTTCGATGACTCTTCACGAAGCTATGCATGCCTACGTCAGTTATTGGCTCGGGGACCATACTGCTAAATTGCAGGGTAGATTGACACTTAACCCTATAAAACATATAGACCCATTTTTGACTGTATTGCTGCCAGTAATGCTAGCTGCTGTTGGCGCACCGGTGTTCGGTGGCGCCAAACCTGTACCAGTTAATCCATACGCCTTGCGATGGGGTGAATGGGGTATGGCGCTCGTTACTATAGCTGGACCGTTTACTAATTTGTTAATTGCGTTTATCGCTTTTGGAGTATGGGTATTAGCTGGATCGCCAGACCAGTCTGTATGGACGCTGGTATTTTCTACGGCAGTCTATGTAAACTTAGGTTTCTTTATATTTAATATGATTCCAATACCACCACTTGATGGTTCAAGGGTATTATATGCATTGGCGCCTGAATTCGTCAGACGCGGCATGGAAGCTATTGAACGATACGGCCTGGTGATTATATTCGCCTTGGTCCTGGTCGTAGGAGATTCGTTTGGAATCTTTATATCATCAGGAGTAAATTTATTTATTGAAGTTTTTAGCAAAATTTTTATACGTTAGAATGTTATAATAGATAGTGTCCCGGGGTAAGCCTAGGCGTAAATGATTTTCCTGAATATCATATAGATAGGGAGCTTTACATGATTCATTTCTGTTGAAATGTTTTGCGAGCACCCACCTTGCCTTTACGGTAGGGAATATCGTGCGCCGATAGTGAGCTCCGGGATGTTATAATTATTAAGCAGTCCATTAGGTGATCGCCCCGGTCCTGTAAAAAGGAACGGAGAGGAAAGTCCGGACAGTATAGAGCGTGACAGTCGCTAACGGCGACCGGGGGCAACCCTAGGGAAAGTGCCACAGAAACGAAACTACCTGGGAGTTAAATCCTAGGAAAAGATGAAACGAGTGAGGTAAGAGCTCACAGCATGCCATGGTGACATGGTGTGAAGGTAAACCCTGTCAACTGCAAGGAGATCTGCATAAAGGGCTGCTCGTCCGCAGGTCGATACCCGCTTGATCTGGCAGGCAACTGTCAGACTAGATAGATGATCGCCCACGACAGAACCCGGCTTATCGATGGACTGCAAACTAAAACGACCACTCTCTACGGATGTGGTCGTTTTAGTTTGTTGAAAGAAAAACTATTTAGCTTCTTTGACGATTTCTGCAAAAGCTTTTGGCTCTTTGACAGCTAATTCAGATAGAACTTTGCGATCTAGTTGGATGTTTGCTAATTTAAGACCAGCAATCAATTTGCCATAAGTTGTACCTAGTTCACGAGCGGCTGCATTAATGCGAGTAATCCACAAACCACGTAGGTCGCGCTTTTTGTTGCGGCGATCGCGGTAAGCGTATTGAAGCGCTTTGATGACTGCTTGTTTAGCTAGGCGATAAGACCTAGTCCGGCCGTGTTGCATACCTTTAGCTAGTTTAAGGATTTTCTTGTGTTTGGCTGTGGCTGTGACGCCTCGTTTTACTCGCATGTAATTATTCTCCTTGTGGTATTAAATACCAAGTGCTCGTTTAACATTTTTTGCTATTGTTCCAGTAACTGTTGCAGATGATTTGATAACGCGCTTGCGGCTTTTGCTTTTCTTGCTTAGCATGTGGTTACCGAATGCTCGTTCGCGTGTAAGTTTACCAGTGCTGGTAATCTTGATGCGTTTAGCAGTTCCTTTGTGGGTTTTCATTTTTGGCATTATTTACTCCTTACTACTATGCTCAGATTACGTCCAGCCATCTGAGGCTTTTGTTCTAATATTGCGTCATTTTCTAGAAGGGCTACGATTTTATCAATCATTACGTATCCTAATTCTTGATGGGCCATTTCGCGTCCGCGGAAGAAAATAAAAATTTTCACTTTATGTCCAGCAGCTAGGAACTCGCGAATTTTTCGAAGCTTGATGTCTAAATCATTTGCTCCGATTTTTAGTCCCATGCGCATTTGCTTTAACTCAACTGTTTTTGCGTTTTTGCGACTCTTTTGTTGCTCTTTCATCTTTTGGTATTGATATTTACCCCAGTCAACGACTTTTGCAACAGGAGGTTCAGCGTTCGGTGAGATTTCAATAAGATCAACTCCGGCTTCTTCGGCGATTTTAAGCGCCTCTGATAAGCTCATGATCCCTAATTGTTCACCACCCGGACCTATAACACGTAACTTTTCAGCTCGAATTTCTTGGTTGATGCGAATTGATTTACTGATCTTGGTTGGGTCTCCTTAATTGAATCTCGTAACAGTTGAGTGCTTACTCGGTAGCTATTCTATCAGATACGGGGCTGTAATTCAAGTGCAATTAACAGGGTGGGTTTAATTATGGTGTATCTTGTGCAGATTAGTTACCCTTGAAGCTGATTAAAATTGACTAATACATAAAAAATCATAATATTTTTAGGGTTTTTATTACAATCTTGCTGGTTTTACACTTTCAGGAGTCTCGGAGCTAATCTCGAAAAAGATACTTAGGCGTATCAGAAAGAAGTTTTGCTCTACGGATTTTTCCTTTAATACGGAACAATTACCGTATTTTTGTCATTTGTTGTAGCTTAGCAGAAATAGACCGTAAAAAGACATCTGCAGCATTACTTCCAATCTTTTGGCGTAAGATCACGGAACTGTTTTTTAAATAAAAACAGTTCCGGAGCCTAAATAATTTTATTTTCTATATTGCAAAGCTTCACTAATGTGCGAAACTAATATGTCTTTTTCGCCAGCTAAATCGGCAATGGTTCTGGCAACTTTTATTACTTTGAAATAACTACGGGCGCTAAGTTTAAGGCGGTCGGCGGCTTTTAGTAATAATGATTTTGCTTCTTCTGATAGGGGTGCATATTTTTTAATATCGTTATTATTTAGCGAAGCGTTGTAAATATAACTATTATTATATCGCATATTTTGGGCTTTGGTAGCTATTATTATTTGCTTTAACGCTGATAGATGTTGACTATTTATCAACGAATCAGGAATTAATAATGCTTCATTCGGAACGCGAGATACATTGACGACAAGGTCGATTCTGTCGAGCAGAGGTCCAGATAATCGCTTTTGATATGCCATGATTTGATTACTAGTGCATGAACATTCCTTATTTTTGTCTCCAAAATAGCCGCATGGACATGGGTTCATTGTGGCGACAAGCATGAAATCTGCAGGATATGTAACGTGAGCGTTGGCTCGGCTGACGTCTATCTTTTTATCCTCCATTGGTTGCCGTAGCGATTCGAGAGTTGACCTGGGGTATTCTGGTAATTCGTCTAGAAAAAGAACTCCAGTATGAGCTAGGCTTATTTCGCCCGGTTTAGGATTATTACCACCACCAACAATTGATACTGGACTGGCTGTATGGTGAGGTGACCTGAATGGTCTAACCCTTACTATCTCGCCATTAATTTTACCAGCTAGGCTATGAATCTTTGTGACGGCGATTTGTTCGTCAGCGGTTAATTCGGGTAACAGATTGGTCAGAGTTTTGGCTATCATTGTTTTGCCTGCGCCTGGCGTTCCAGCAAGCAGTAGGTTGTGATGACCGGCTGCAGCAATGACTATGGCTCTTTTGGCTTGATCTTGGCCTCTTACGTCATCTAAAAGGGGATGAGCGGGTATTTTATCGACATGGTCAGTCTGGATATCCGAAATATACGGTTTTACCAGAACCTCTTTCTTTAAATGAAGGAATAATTGCTTTATGGATGTTATGCCGAATATCTCGATATCTTTTATCAAACTGGCTTGTTCGACGTTTTGTTGGGGTAAAAATATTCGATTGAACCCGGCTTGTTTAGCCATTTGAGCGATGTTTATAGCGCCTTTTATGGGCCGTAGGCTACCATCCAAGGCCAGTTCACCAGCGAAAATTGCTCCGTCAACTTCTTTTTGCTGTATTTGACCACTGACGCACAAGATAGCAAGGGCGATAGGAACATCGTAATGAGCGCCGTCTTTGGGCAGTTCAGCTGGAGCTAGATTGATAGTGATTCGTTTTTTTGGGAACTCAAGAAGGGAATTGGTGATGGCGCTGCGGACACGTTCCTTGGCCTCGTCTATGGCTTTGTTTCCAAGGCCGACTATCTGTAAAGAGGGCAATGATTTAGAAGCATCACTTTCAACTTCGACAATAAAGCCGTCAAATCCCATAGGTGCAACTGTCATAACTCTGGAAACCATAAGCTCAATTTAAGCATGACTGGTAAGTTAGTGCAATCTATGCTAGAATACAAGGTGTTACGTTGGGGCTGACTTAGCTTTCGACGAAGGGATTTTAACAGATTATTCTGCAAATCGAATGTACTCGTTAAGTACAAAATTTAATTGCAACATTTACTGCAAAAGCAAAAAGTTTTGTAGCTGAGATCGCATCTGCTTTCCAGCCACAAGCTCTAGCAACAGCTCGGGCCTAGCCTGAGCCATCGTATCATACAGGCGACATAGACTTGGTACGGTGTTATAAACATGTCGCTTACTGCCAGGCGGGTAGCAACGCCGGGTCGGGACACTAATATTGCGCGACAATCCAAAACGTTTTTCGTTTGGCTTTTAGTTAGGTTAGTCGTAAAAATTTAAGACAAACTATATTTGTAGACGAATAATAGGTTACCTTTCGGACCGGGGTGCGATTCCCCGCAGCTCCACCAATTTGACCAAAACATATACCCGCCGATAAGCGGGTATATTTTAGTTTTAGGGTATTATGTCGCAAACAGTGGAAAATAAAAACAACCGCCTGCGAGGAACGGTTGTTTTTGTGGAGTTTTTAATATCTGTTTGTTTTTGGGCTTCTGTATAAGTTTTTTATTCAGAAGCTACCCATATAATAGAGTGCCAAAACGCTTGTGTCAATAACATTTATCAAAATTGTCTAGTAAAAAATACTACGTTTAGACAACTCTTTTTCCGACAATTAACAAAATAGTTTAACCTAAAAGCGATTGAACTCTGTATGTATGGCAAAATGACTTAGTGATGGCGGCTATAAACTAGATCGATATGCATAGTTGTTATAAAATGTGATTGTTTTAATAGCCAAAAACGAGCTATATGTTAAAACGCTACCGACTGTCTATAGAACGTTTCGTAATTGATGTGTTTGTTCACATTTTTTTAAGAAATTCATACATGTCGTCAATTATCGAAACGTCAAATAATTAAACAACGACATTTAGTTATTAAAAGTCAGCGTGATTTTATACAAGTTGCAAATTAATGTAGACGCAATTTGATAACTATATAATAAATAACGGCTACAAATGACATAAAAACAATGCAAATAAAAACAAAGAAACTAGGCGATATATACAATAAATTATCGAGTATATTAAAATAATATATTCGACAAAAATGGCTTTATAGTAATTATAACAATGTTGTATATTTATGTATTATTCAATATTTAATCTGTAAAATAAGAAGTATCTATATTGGTATTAATAAATTACATCAGTGTAAGCAGTAAAGCATCTTGACCAGATGTTATGCTTATGCTACGATACAAACAGCTTTTAAAAAAAACAAAAACATCAAAAAAAGCTAAAATTACCTTAACAATTAGATACTCACTAAACGCGTACTTTGACGGTTATTCGGTGACGGCACCTAACAATCTTTGGATTGCTATTGGCGTCGCCGATGCTTCGCCAAATTGGCGTGAAGCGCGTACACACAGTACTGATATATTTGATCTTGTGGTTACAAATTAATGACACTTTATCAGATCTATCACGGAACCGTGTGCAAGGATTTTGCCCCGAGTTTTCTCGGAGCGGTCAGTACAGGCAGCCTGCAGTGATAAGTTATCCGTGGTTCACACGCTCAATATTTTTATTAAGTGGCGTATGCTGTAATCCGGATGTATAGCTTATCACTCAGGCTCGTTTCAACTCTATAATTTTAATGATATAGTAACGTAGTAATGCTAAAAATAGTTATCTCAGTGCTGTCGGGAATAAGCCTCTGCTTTCTCGCAGTTTTACTAAACGTTACAACTCCTGCTACGGCGGGTCCTTTAGGAATTTTGTCTATATTTGTTTTTGCATACTTGTTATCACTTGGAGTGGTAACTTTTTTTATATATTGGTCTAGGCGATTAGTATCTCGTTTGTCGGCCGGACTAATATCTAAAAAACCAATTGAACCAATGACGTTTAGAACCTCGTATTATTATTCAACGATTGTTGCGGCGGTTCCTATACTGTTAATCGGGCTGCAATCTGTAGGCTCGATCGGTATTTACGAGGTGATATTAGTGATAATATTTGTTGCTATTGGATGTTTATATATTTCAAAGAGAGTTAGCTAATCTTATTGGCATAAGCTTGTTGTTGTCGTGGTATAATTACAGATATGAAGCCAGAAACTCCATTAACTAGTTTTAGCCCCGAGCAGCAACCAGCCCCACGTGGGTTGAATATCGATCGTGATACTACTGTTTCTGCGCCAGAGAATGGCGTCGAAAATGGAGCCGAAAGGTATGAGCAAATTGCTGAAGCTAGCGCTGTTATTGCCGATGTAAATCTGACAACTACACTTCCAACCCCTGTAACCAATAATGATAGTGTAGTTAATACTACAACATCAAGTAGTAATCCGCCGGTTGCACGTAATGAAGATTTGATCGAAAGAGAATGGGTAGACAAGGCTAAAAAGATTGTTTCCGAGACTCGCAATGACCCATATCGTCGCGAAGAAGCCGTAAATAAGCTTCAGGTTGATTACTTGAAAAAGCGTTATGGGAGGGAGTTAGACGTTGCCGGTTAGGCTGTCGTTTTGACTTGAAAAAATAATATGATATCTTTTTTTATCACAACCTTCCTTGTCTTGATCGTCGGTATGGCTATTTTTATGGTAGTCTTTAGTCAGTATAAGAAAACGTTAAGAGAAGCAAAAAACTACGAACGAGGCCTCAAGATGGTCCCGATGTATATTCATATACCTCCATCTAGTGATGACCTGGAATCAAATGGTCGTGATGAGCGAGACATAACCGAAGAGATTCTTTCGCAGGCTCAGGTCATGTATAACATTATTTCTAGTACGGCGGTTAAAGGATTCAAAAGTAAGGTTTATGGTCAACGACATATTTCGTTTGAGATAGTGGCACACGAAGGATTGGTCTATTACTATGCTGTTGTACCTACTGTTTTAGTAGATGTTGTGCGTCAGGCGGTTGCGGCGGCTTATCCATCAGCGAGATTAGAAGAAGTCGAAGAAAAGAATATATTTAGTCAGGCTGGCAAGATAAGTGGAACTATTGGTGGAGAATTTACGTTGAAGAAAAGTTATGTGTATCCAATTGCTACATATCAAGAGTCTAAGCGTGATGCCGCAAGGGCGCTTTTGAATGTATTATCGGCTGCTACTCGCGATGACGGCGTGGCTATTCAGTTATTGTTGAGACCTGCAACCGAAGGTTGGGTAAAAAATTCAATCTTTACAGCCAACAAAATCAAAAAAGACAAAGGCGTAAAATCATCTGGTTTGGGCGGAGTGTTTAATCCAAGAAATTTGATGGAGGCTTTATGGAAGCCACTAGAAGCTCGTGAAACAAAACCCGAAGACAAACAATTGTCATCATTGGAACAAGGTTTGGTTGAGGCAATCGAGGAAAAAACACGTCATTCGGGCTACGAGGTATTAATAAGGGTTGTTGTGTCGTCAAATACGGCAGCTAGGTCACAGGCACTATTATCAAATGTTATAGCAGCTTTTTCATTATTTGATTCGACGACGAATAATGGATTCAAATTTAGTATTGCCAAAGATATCGAAGAATTAGTGACCGCATATATATTTCGTTTCTTTCCGCAGTCAATTACGCAGAACGTGTTAAATAGTGTCGAATTAGCGACGGTATTCCATTTGCCAGACCAACATAGTATTCCGTCTTCCCAAGTTCAACGTCAAATGGCGAAGCAGGTAGATGGTCCTACGCAGGTTATGGATGAAGGATTTTTATTGGGCTATAACGAATTCCGCGGTACGAAAAAGCAGATTAGGCTTAGTACGAATGATCGACGTCGACATACATATATGATTGGTCAAACCGGAACGGGTAAGTCAGGATTGTTAGAGAATCTAGCTTTCCAAGATATGATGGACGGTCGAGGTTTTGCATTTATCGATCCACACGGAGATTCGGTCGAGAAGTTATTAGGTATGGTTCCCAAAGAACGAGTCGAAGACGTTATATATTTTAGTCCTGGCGATATGGAAAATCCAATCGGATTGAATTTGTTTGAATTTGAGACTCAAGACCAACGTGACTTCCTGATTCAGGAAGCGATTGCTATGTTGTATCGTTTGTATGACCCAGGACACACTGGAATTATTGGTCCTAGGTACGAGCACTGGTTTAGGAATGCGTCACTGACTATTATGAGTGATCCAAATGGATCGACGTTTATTGATATTCCTCAGGTATTTAATGACCAGGCGTTTACGGATGAAAAACTAAAATATGTCACTGATCGGACGGTACTTGATTTTTGGAACAAGGAAATGGCGCAGACGAGTGATGCTAATAAGTCCGAAGTGTTAGGTTGGTTTGTCAGTAAGTTTGGTGCATTTTTGTCTAACGAAATGATGCGTAATATATTAGGCCAGACCAAGAGTGGATTTAATTTGCGCGAGATTATGGATAACAAAAAAATTCTGTTGGTCAATCTTTCTAAAGGTCGAACAGGTGAGTTGAACTCTCAATTACTAGGTATGATATTCGTTATGAAGTTTCAAGCTGCAGCTATGGGGCGTGCAAGCGTGCCCGAAGATGAGCGTGAAGATTTTGCGTTATACGTTGATGAGTTTCAGAACTTTGCGACCGATAGCTTCCAGACTATTTTGTCTGAAGCTCGAAAATATCGGTTGAATCTGGTGCTGGCTAACCAGTTTATGACACAGTTGACGGATAGTATACGCGAGGCAATCATTGGAAATATCGGAACAGTCATTAGTGGACGAATCGGTGTTACAGACGCTGAAATATTACAAAAAAAATTTGCGCCAACATTTGATGCCGAAGACCTGACTAAACTACCAAATTTTCAGACAATATCATCAGTCATGGTGAATGGCGTGCCTTCAGCTGCGTTTAGTATGTCGTTGGTCCCACCAATGGGTAATTCTAATCCACAGCTTCGTGATGCACTTAAAAAGCTGTCAGCAGCAAAATATGGTCGTCCTAGAGCGAAAGTTGAGCAGGAAATATTTGCTCGTTTAGGTGCGGGCGATGCTGCAAAGAAAGCAAAATTAGAGGCAATTAAAAAAGCCCAACAACAGCGAAGTGGGGCAATGGTGCAGCCAAGCCAAAACGCCGCAAGTCAATCAGAAGCTAGTACGTCTTCGTTCTTGGACGAATGGCTAATTAAGCGTCAGCAGATAGCTTTGATGGCAGCTGCAAAGCCAGAATTAGCCCAGGGTACAGTTCCTATGGTTACTGATAGTAAACCAGAGATCTCATCTCAGCCAGGCGACGCGTTGCATATCCGCGAAAATGGCACTGATGATGAAATATCTATAAAGCTAAGATAAAGTTTATGTTGACTAGGATTTTTTGCCGTTGAACATAACTTTGAAATAGTCGTAAACAATACCTAACAACCATCCTATAATAAATGCAGCGATTGTCTCAAAGCCTGATAGTTTATATCCGATAGTTTTTGATACTGAGTAAGTTATTAATGTAAGTGCGAAAGCCATAATCGAACCGGCCAATATCGAATTTGGTCTAGCTATGGTTAAGCCAATGGCATCACTAAGGCTCTCAATAAACTTAATATGAATAATTTTGCTAAACATACGCGTTCTAACTGGCAATTCACTTTGAACTCGTTTCATTGTGCGTTTATAGCTTTCGTCGCGCTGCGTTTTAATTATTATATTACGTTGAGTTGGGGTTGAGCGTTTTTTAGCTTTCTTGGTAGCTTTTGCGTCTTTGGCTTGCTGGGCGTCTTCGACACGTGCTTGTTCGGCCTGAGCCTCTATATCCCTAGGGGATAGCTCGACTTTATTTTCTTCGTCATTGGGTTGTGCTGTATCATTGGCCATAATATTTTCCTTTTAGGATTATTAGATTGTTCCGTTTGACGTGTCTTTGCGTATTAAATGTACTTCTTTTTCTAATTGACGAGATCTGGCATAGAAATAAATAGCGATAGTAAATACGGTGCCGGCTAGAATCAAGTTTTCCGTGATTCCGGCTTGGGGTAGACCAGATGCTACGCTTTCTATAGTTTTTATCATCGGACAATCAACACTAATCTCGGTCGAATTACCGAATGTATTAGTCATCGTACAGTCATACGATTTTTTATTATTTGCACCTTGAGCTGTTGCTGGGATTGCGTCGAGCAATCTGGTGACGAAGGTTCTGGTTTGTTGGGCGCTTGGCGCTAGTGTAATACTGGGCCATGAGAGAATTTTGGTAACTTTGTCGATTAATCCGCCGCCATTATCTATTAATGTTGAGTATTCTAATATATCCGACAAGTCGTCTTGCATTTGGGTATCGACTGATTCAGAGCCTTTGTTTTGAATCGTAACGGTATAACTAATCTGGTCACCCGCATATGCCTTAGATGACGTGGCATCTATAAACCCCTGCGACGAACTGGTGGATGTTATGGATTTTGCAATTGTATTGCCATTTATTGATTGAGATTGATTATTATCTGGATTGGCCGCGTTGGCTGATTCAGGAGGTTGTAAAACGGCAATGGTCTGTACAATTAAGGCTAAAACGACAAATACTAATCCTAATTTTCGGGTTGTTCTCTCTTTGCGTAGTTTTTTTGAATAAAATCCAAGTTGGCCTACGAGAGCAGGACTAAATGGTAAATTTGATACTATTTTTCTAAACATATGTTTTTTTAGTTTTTATGGCGACCTCTTGTGAAACACTTTAGCATAAGAAATATGTTCAGCGCAATAGCCTTATAATCGCTTGAGTGAACACAATTTATTCGTTATAATGATACTATTGTAAATAGCTAGATTAGTCTGGAATAGATAAGGGAGTTAATAGTGGCTAAACAAAAAATTGATAATTCTTATGACGCGTCGCAGATTCAAGTTCTCGAAGGCTTGGATCCAGTACGCAAAAGACCGGGTATGTACATCGGTAGCACCGGTTACGACGGCCTGCACCATTTAATTAAAGAAATTGCCGATAACTGTGTCGATGAGGCTATCGCTGGTTTTGCGACAAAAATTAATGTTACGATACTGGCAGATGGTGGAGTTAAGGTCTCTGATGATGGACGTGGTATTCCAGTTGATAAGCACCCTAAAACTGGGCTTAGTACACTGGAGACTGCCCTAACAGTATTACACGCTGGTGGTAAGTTTGGTGGTGGTGGATATAAGGTATCATCTGGTCTTCACGGTGTAGGATCAAGTGTTGTTAACGCTTTGTCTACGAAGCTTATTGCTGAAGTTGTCAGAGATAACCAATTATATCGAATCGAGTTCGCCCAAGGTGTCACTCAGGGTACGCTTCAAAAACTAGGCAAGATTGATAGCGTAAATGGTACTACTATTATTTTCTATCCCGACCCTACGATATTCAAAGAAACAGTTGAATTTGATTACAAATGGGTTGTTAATTACCTGCGACACCAGGCATACCTAACTAAAGGTGTTTATGTTTCGGTTGTCGATGAACGAACTAATGAACGCGAAGCTTTCTATTTTGAAGGCGGTATTCAAAGTTATGTAAAACACTTGAACGTTGGCAAAGAAGTTGTTAGTGAAAATATATTCTATGTTGAAAAACAAATTGAAGATTCAATGGTTGAAATCGCTGTTCAATACAACGATACGTACGTCGAAATAGTAAAACCATTTGCCAATAACGTTCTAACTGCCGAGGGTGGTACTCACTTGGTCGGATTTAGGTCAGCTTTGACTCGTGTTATTAATGACTATGCCCGCAAGAGCGGTTTGTTGAAAGAAAAAGAAGATAACCTGACGGGTGATGATATTCGCGAAGGTTTGACTGCTATTATCCTTGTTAAGCTACCTGATCCTCAATTTGAGGGACAGACAAAGGCAAAACTTGGCAATCCAGAAGTTCGTCGTTATGTAGAACAAGTAATGAACGAGTACTTTTCATACTATTTGGATGAAAACCCAAATGTCGCAAAACAAATTGTAGGCAAGGCACTTTTAGCGGCTCGAGCCCGTAAAGCTGCCAGGGCAGCCCGTGATAATGTTATACGTAAGGGTGCATTGGATGGGATGAGCCTTCCAGGAAAACTAGCTGACTGTTCAAGTAAGAGTCCAGCAGATTCTGAACTTTACATCGTAGAGGGTGATTCAGCTGGTGGTTCTGCTAAATCTGGACGAGACAGCAAAACACAAGCAATTTTACCCCTCCGTGGTAAGGTGCTAAACGTTGAACGTGCTCGACTTGACCGTATGCTCGGCAATAATGAAATTGTTAGCCTAATTAGGGCTATGGGTGTTGGAATTAGCGACCAATTTGATATATCTGGACTACGTTATCACCGAATTATTATCATGACAGATGCCGATGTTGACGGAAGTCACATTGCGACACTGCTGATGACATTATTTTTCCGATATATGCGCGAAGTTGTTGACGGTGGACATATATATCTAGCTAAACCGCCTTTGTTCTTGCTACGTGTTAATACCAAAAAATATTATGCATATAGTGATGATGAACGTGATGCAATAGTTGATCGTTTGATTGCCGAACGAACCGAAAAGGGTATCAAAATTGATCCAAATGACGATCGAACCAAACAAGCTGGCATTACTATGCTACAGCGCTATAAAGGTTTGGGAGAAATGGATGCCGAGCAATTGTGGGATACGACTATGAATCCTGAAAACCGTGTATTGATTCAAGTAAGAGTAGAAGATGCCGAAAGGTCTGACGCTATATTTACCAAACTTATGGGTGATCAAGTTGATTTGAGAAAAGCATTTATACAGAGTCGCGCTAAGTCGCTTAACCTAGAGGAGTTGGATGTTTAATTATGAACGATGATAAAAATACATCAGTTGAAGGTGAAGTTGTAGGAATCGCAACATACTCACGTGTTGTCGAAAAGTTAACAATTGAGGATGTAATGGAAGATAATTTTCTTCGCTACTCGATGAGCGTTATTATTGATCGCGCATTGCCTGATGTTCGTGACGGACTAAAACCAGTCCACCGACGCATCTTATACTCGATGGGCGAACAGGGTTTGCGACCAGGCGGTAAGTTCACTAAATCTGCCAGAATCGTCGGTGACGTCATGGGCAAATATCACCCACACGGCGATACAGCAATTTACGATTCTATGGTTCGTTTGGCTCAAAACTGGACTATGCGATATACGCTAGTCAACGGTCAGGGTAACTTTGGTTCGATGGATGGCGACCCTGCGGCTGCTTCTCGTTATACAGAGGCTCGTTTAGATAAAGCCGGAAATGAATTATTAACAGACCTAGATAAAGAGACTGTAGATTTTAGAGATAACTACGATGGATCTGAAAAAGAGCCTGTAGTTTTGCCTGCTAAACTACCAAACCTACTGCTAAACGGACAAATTGGTATCGCAGTTGGTATGGCTACAAGCATTCCGCCGCACAATTTAGGTGAATTGGTTGATGCGATTGTATATATGATTGATAATCCAGAAGCAACTACCTTGGATGACTTGCTGAAATATGTAAAAGGTCCAGATTTTCCAACTGGCGCCGTTGTTTATGGCGGTGCGCCGATGCGACAGGCTTATCAAACTGGTCGTGGTAGCGTTGTTATTCGTGCGGTTGCAAATATTGAAGAAACCAAAAAAGGTCGTAGCCAGATTGTTGTTACTGAAATGCCTTTTGCGGTCAACAAAGCGACACTTATCGAGAGAATTGCAGAATTAGTCAAAGACAAGAAAATTACGGCGATTAGTGATTTGCGCGACGAAAGTGCCAGAGGTTCTGTTCGTGTTGTGATTGAGCTAAAGAAAGATTCTTACCCAAAGAAGGTATTGAATCAGCTTTATAAACTGACATCGTTACAGACCAGTTTCCACTTTAATATGTTAGCTTTGATTGATGGTATTCAACCACGTATTTTAGGCCTTGAAGAGATCTTGAGCGAGTTTATCAAGCACCGTCAGATTGTTGTTCGCCGCCGTACTGAATTTGAACTGCGCAAAGCCAAAGAGCGTGCTCATATTTTGGAAGGCTACAAGATTGCCCTGGATCATATTGATGAAGTCATCAAAACGATTCGTGCCAGTCGAACGACTGATGATGCAGAAATCGCTTTGATTGAGAAATTCAATTTGTCGTCGATTCAGGCCAAAGCAATTTTGGCAATGCAGTTGCGACGTTTGACTGGTTTGGAACGCGAAGCGATTGAAAATGAATTGAAAGAATTAGCCGAATTGATTGCTAAATTAGAAGCTATTTTAGCTGACGAAAAAGAAGTTTTGCGTATTATCAAAGAAGAACTTTTGGAAATGAAAGAGAAATACGGCGATCCTAGACGAAGTAAGATGATTAATCACGAACTTGGTAAATTTAGTGACGAAGAACTAATACCGGAAGAGGATAGTGTCATTTTGTTGACTACCGAAAACTACATTAAACGTACGCTTGTCAGTGAATATCACCGCCAACACCGTGGCGGCAAAGGCAAACGCGGTATGACAACCAAAGAAGAGGACATAATTGATCAATTGATACCTGCAAGTACGCATGATTATCTGTTATTCTTTACTAACCGTGGACGAATTTTCCGACTAAAGGCCTATGAAGTGCCAGCAGCTGGCCTGCAAGCTAAGGGTGTCGCAGCGGTCAACTTGTTGCAGCTGCAACCAGAAGAAAAAATTACTTCAATCATATGTCATCCAAAAGACGCAAAAGACAACGGATACCTGTTTATGGCAACTATGAAGGGTACCATCAAAAAGACTCCATTTGAAGATTATGCAAACATTCGTACTAACGGATTAATTGCTATTAAATTGGATGAAGGTGATGAATTGCGTTGGATTCAAAAGACTACTGGAGAGAATGATGTAATCATATCAACATCTGCCGGTCAGGCGATTCGATTCAACGAAAAAGATGCACGTCCAATGGGCCGTTCAGCCCGTGGTGTACGTGGAGTACGTTTGCGTCCAAACGACCAAGTTGTCGGTATGGATATTGTCGATGACGACAGCCGAAAACTGTTGGTAATTAGCGAAAATGGATACGGCAAAGCAACAAAGGTTTCTAATTTCCCGTCGCACAAACGTGGTGGTGTAGGTATTAAAGCAGCTGTTGTTACGACCAAGACGGGCCCAATAATAGCCGTTCATACTCTCGAACCTGATGCAAGCGAAGTATTGTTAATTTCGAACGATGGACAGGCAATTCGCATAGCACTAAAAGATATTCCAACCTTGGGACGAACCACTCAGGGTGTTCGCATTATGCGAATGTGTGAAGGTGACAAGGTGTCTTCAATCGGTCTAATGCCGGCCAAAGAATCTGACGAAGAAGGCGGTGAGGAATAATATGATTCTTGACCTGCTTTCACCATATCTGATTGCAGTTCTCATAGCTTGGTTCGGTGCGCATATAGTTAAATATGCAATTGGTTACACGAAAAATGAACGGCATGACTTTAAAACACAGTTGTTTATGTCGGGTGGAATGCCCAGTTCACACAGCACGACCGTAGTCGCATTAGTGACGGTTATTGGTCTACGCGACGGATTCGGATCGGGGCTGTTTGGACTGGGCGCTTTGTTTGCATTAATAGTTATGTATGACTCAGTAAAAGTACGTAGGTCTTCGGGTGAGCAAGGATTGGCTATACATTCTTTGATAAAAGAACAAAAAAGCAATGTTAAATTACCACGTGCCGCAAAGGGCCATACACCGTTAGAAGTGGTAATTGGGGCTATATTTGGCGTTATAATTGGACTAGTTGTGTTTTTCTCTACAACAAAATTACAATAACCCTTGACTACAATGCAAACTATGAGGTATGATTGATTACATTCTGGTCGCATATATTAAGCGAAACAACGTGGAGTTGTAACAGATGTAAGAACTTTGACAATTTAGTTGTGCAAATCATCGTCAGTTTATATTGAGTTATAAACTACACCGATTTATCGGTGATAGTTTTTTTATGGAGAGTTTGATCCTGGCTCAGGATGAATGCTGGCGGCGCGCCTAACACATGCAAGTCGAGCGGTAACATGCTTCTCACCTTGGTTCGAAATTTATTTTGGAGCTGAAGTGAGAAGTGATGACGAGCGGCGGACGGCTGAGTAACGCGTGGGAACGTACCCCAAAGTGAGGAATAACTGCCCGAAAGGGTGGCTAATGCCGCATGTGATCTTCGGATTAAAGGATTTATCCGCTTTGGGAACGGCCTGCGTAAGATTAGATAGTTGGTGGGGTAAAGGCTTACCAAGTCTACGATCTTTAACTGGTCTGAGAGGATGACCAGTCAGACTGGAACTGAGACACGGTCCAGACTCCTACGGGAGGCAGCAGTGAGGAATCTTCCACAATGGGCGAAAGCCTGATGGAGCGACGCCGCGTGCAGGATGAAGGCCTTCGGGTTGTAAACTGCTTTTAAAAGTGAAGAATATGACGGTAGCTTTTGAATAAGCACCGGCTAACTACGTGCCAGCAGCCGCGGTCATACGTAGGGTGCAAGCATTATCCGGAGTGACTGGGCGTAAAGAGTTGCGTAGGTGGTTTATTAAGTGAATGGTGAAATCCGACGGCTCAACCGTACGGACTATTATTCAAACTGATAAACTCGAGAATAGCAGAGGTAACTGGAATTTC
Source organism: Candidatus Saccharibacteria bacterium CG2_30_41_52 (assembly GCA_001873625.1). Lineage (GTDB taxonomy): Bacteria > Patescibacteriota > Saccharimonadia > Saccharimonadales > Saccharimonadaceae > UBA1547. Next base: position 37,108 of record MNZN01000008.1, read on the forward strand.
TAGTGTAGGAGTGAAATCCGTAGATATTAGAAGGAACACCAATGGCGTAGGCAGGTTACTGGGCTATTTCTGACACTGAGGCACGAAAGCGTGGGGAGCGAACCGGATTAGATACCCGGGTAGTCCACGCCGTAAACGATGGATACTAGCTGTTGGAGGTATCGACCCCTTCAGTAGCGAAGCTAACGCGTTAAGTATCCCGCCTGTGGAATACGGTCGCAAGACTAAAACATAAAGGAATTGACGGGGACCCGCACAAGCGGTGGAGCGTGTTCTTTAATTCGACGATAAACGAAGAACCTTACCAGGTTTTGACATCCTTGGAATTTCTGTGAAAGCAGAAAGTGCTTTATTGAGCCAAGTGACAGGTGATGCATGGCCGTCGTCAGCTCGTGTCGTGAGATGTTAGGTTAAGTCCTTCAACGAGCGCAACCCTTGTGAATAGTTGTATTTTTCTATTCAGACTGCCCCGGTAACGGGGAGGAAGGAGGGGATGATGTCAGGTCAGTATTTCCCTTATAACCTGGGCTAGAAACGCGCTACAATGGCTGGTACAATGCGCAGCGAAATCGCGAGATGGAGCAAATCGCATCAAAACCAGTCCCAGTTCGGATTGTAGGCTGAAACTCGCCTGCATGAAGTTGGAATCGCTAGTAATCGCAGATCAGCATGCTGCGGTGAATACGTTCCCGGGTCTTGTACACACCGCCCGTCAAACCATGAAAGTCACCAACACCCGAAGTCCGATTTGTCGGCCTAAGGTGGGGGGGATGATTGGGGTTAAGTCGTAACAAGGTATCCGTACCGGAAGGTGCGGATGGATTACCTCCTTTCTAGGGAGAGTTATGCCAGTAGTTCGCGAAAGCAACTGCTGAAGCTAGGTCGGTCTTGTTGTTATATTGAGCTTATATAATAACGCAGCCCATGATTTATCATGGACAAGACGAAGTTCGAAAAAAATCTCGACGTAGACTTGACGATGATTGCACAACTAAATTGTTAAAAATAGAGGACCTCTAGCGAAAGCTTGAGGTTTTTTAGTTTTTTAGCCTTGCGATAAGAGACGTTTTACGCTAAAATAGTTTAAGTTCATGGCATATGGGGCGTTAGCTCAGTTGGCTAGAGCACCTGCTTTGCAAGCAGGGGGTCCGGGGTTCGAGTCCCCGACGCTCCACCATATGGGGTAGGATAGGCGAAAGCCTAAACTACTCCACCACGAATTATTCCGTCCGAGATTATTTCCGAATGTGTGGGCGGCTAGCTTAGGTGGTGAGAACTGCCCGACGGCAGTTCGCAAGGCCGGAAGCCGGATGACGAACGTCACCGACTGAGGCGGGGTCGCGGAAATTTGCAAGGCAAATTATCTGTGACAGAGCGCTTCATTAAAAACTTATTATTTTTTCATCTGTGGGCGGCTAGCTCAGCTGGTTAGAGCGCCTCTCTGATAAGGAGGAGGTCGGAGGTTCGAGTCCCTCGTCGCCCACCAGATGAAAAAATAATACTATAACTTTTTCTCTGATAAGGAAGAGGTAGGAGGTGAGAACTGCCGAGAATGGCAGTTCGCAAGGCCGGAGCCTGGATTGCGAACGCAACCAAGCGAGGCGGGGTCGCGGAAATTTGCAAAGCAAATTATCCGTGACCGAGTCCCTCGTCGCCCACCGGGATTGCGGGTTTGTATGAGATTGCCAGCATTGCATAGAACCGTATTATTGGAAAAAGTATCAATTGTGGTCTATAATTCAACTTATGGAATGGCCAATAAACTTAACGAAGATAGCAGACGGAAATTTTAGAACAATAAACGGCAATGCTGACGAGATGATTGGTGTTGGGCGTTGTATGAAAGCTGGATTTCCCTGTTCAAGAGTTGATATAACTAATGGTAAATATGATGCGATAGTTGATGTAGACACGCAAAGACTTCTAAGGATTCAAATAAAAGGCACTCTAAACGGCCATATTGGTTTTACTGGTGGCAGTAGAAGTGGCCAGCAAATAAGCAGGACCGTTGCGAGTAGGACATATAAATATTCTGCAGAAGATTGCGACATAATTCTTGGAGTAGATGGGACAAATGGAGATTGTTATATTATTCCGGTTGATGATATTCAGGCTTGGGGAAGCTCAAAAAGTATCTCAGCCCTAAGTAGCTACAAGGAAAACTGGAACATACTTATTGAAGTGGCTAAAAAATTAAATAAAAAGATATCAGATTAGTACGTTCTGAATCTGTTCAGCAATTCGTTCAATAACCGGTACTGACACCGAGTTGCCAATCTGCCTATATAGTTTTGAATCAGGTAGGTTTTCAGGTAGTTTGTATGAATCGTCGTAACCCTGAATTCTTGCACACTCGCGCGGTGTTAATTTGCGGATGTTTTTACCGTCATAAATTATTGGCACGTTATGTCCGCCCATCCCCATATTCGCAGTTAAAGTAGGGCAGACGCCTTTTTTATTCTTGCGGACGTATTGTCGCCTCCATTGATATACTGCGCCGACCTCATTAACATCATTCTTAATGCGACTAAAGAGAGGCTTTCCGTTGTAATGATACTTGTCTTCAACGGACTGTTTTTCTAACACGTCTAATACGGTCTTTTTTAGGGGAATCTTTTCTGGGAATTCAAAAGCGTCGATATGCTTTTTGTCTCTAAATCCTACGATATAAATTCGTTCCCTGTTCTGTGGCACGTTTCCATACTCCATACTATTCAAAACTTTTGACTTAACGTGATAGCCAAGGTCTTTTAGGGTTCTCTCAATAATCTCAAAGGTCCTACCATTATCGTGTGTTCTAAGATTTTTTACATTTTCTAGCAAGAATCCCATAGGTTTCTTCTCGTCTAATATTCTGGCTATATCGAAAAATAAGTTGCCTCTGCCTTTATCGTCCATGAAACCTTTTCTATATCCTGCTATTGAGAAAGCTTGGCAGGGGAATCCGCCAAGTAAAAAGTCGAATTTAGGCAACTCTTTAGCATCAATCTTTGTTATATCTTCAACAACTAACTTTGAGTTGTTGAAATTAAGGTCAAAAGTATTCTTACATGCAGGCTCAAAATCATTCGAGAAAACTGTTTCAAATCCGGCCTTTTCAAACCCGAGTCGTATACCGCCAATGCCGGCAAAAAGATCAATTGTCTTGTAGGCACGTTTTTTATGAAGTGAATTTATATGCTGGTTAAATGAGCGTCTGACTTCCCAAACTATACCTTGAACTTCGACGTCATTAGTAAATATCGGCAGCATTGTCTGGTTAGCGGGCTGTAATTTGTAGCCGGACTTTTCTTTATAAATCCTCTTTAAAGTTGCATATTCCTTGTCAACGATTGCTACTACAGTTTGACCGTCTATTGCGGTATTCTGCTGTTTTATTACAACAATATCACCGTCAAATATACCGTCTTCTATCATGCTGTCACCACTGACTTTAAGGGCAAAAAACTTACTGTCATTGGGTAAATTTGCAACGGAAATAGTTTCGGGCTCATTTTCCTCGAAAGCCAATATTGGACTGCCAGCAGCTATTGAGCCAACTATTTTAACTTCGTTTATATCGTTATTTGGTTTATTGACACCCATAGAACTATAGTTATCAGATTTAATTAGATAGCCTTTTTCTGTCAGAGCTTTTACGTGGTTATGTATAGCAGAAACGGATTTGATATCCAGATGTTCAGCAATTTCTTTTAGCGTTGGCTGTATGCCGTTGGCGTTGATGTAACTCTCTACGAATTCTAATACTTGTGATTGTTTTTTTGTAAGCATAAGCATATGATAGCACAATTTAGCGAACAAAAGCGACAATTGCAGCGGATTTTTAAAAAACCTGTGGAAATCTTTGTATATTATGGAGTCACGTCCTACTCGCTACCAGTACTCAAATAGATTGTAGACACATCACTCCATTAGAATAGTTAGCACCTATAGAGGAACGTCCTTTATAGTTAAATCCCTTAGAAATACATTTGTTACATCCTTATGTCATAGGAGTCTGTTTATTTGATATGATATATGTATGAACATAGAACAATTCGTAAAAGATGTTTTAGGGCAAATAACTCGAGCTGTGAATAAGAATAATGATGATAACGTAGACTATTCTATTGATCGAACCAAAGGAGTTGATTTCGATCTAGCAGTTACTACTGTACATACAGACTCATCAGATAATATATCAAGTGATGCAGTTATTAGGGTAGTAGGTGTGGATGTGTGCAAAAACTCTGTAGCACAATCAAGCCATGAGGTCATCTCTCATATTAGATTTAATGTAGATATAGATCAATAACAATGAGTTATTCACCAAGCGTTCTAGAAAGAAGCATACTCGAGTTTGCACGAGGAGTTTTTCAACGACAAACTATATTCCATTCAGATGATCTGGTACGACGTTTTATTAGAACTAATGATACTCACACACGAACAGAGATTGAAGATGCTATACAGATTCTAACTTCTCAAAAATACTTTGATAAGGAGGTAAAAACTACAAAAGTACCTGGGTTTAAGAGTAGGTATGTTGGAGTTAGTACACCTTCAACAACTTTCAAGACTGAATATCTAAGAATTTCAGGTAAAGCGCTCTTATATTTAGACAATCGCGAATCATCTACGACTCAGTCAGAGATATTAGGTAGTGGATCATCTTATAATGTAAGACGAAAATTTGAAGAGACATTTAGTAGCGCTAAAACAAGGATAGAAATAGTCGATAACTATATTGGCAGAGTGACATTAGACTATTTATTATCAGGCAATGCTCCTATAAAGATTATCACATCTAGTAAAAGTGAAAAAAATTTTGACAATGCCTTAAAATCGTTCCGTGAGCAATATGAAAATACAATTGACATTAAGATAGTAGATAACACATTTCATGGAAGGTTTATGATAGTCGATGAACGTTATTATCTAATCGACCACTCAATAAAAGATTTTGGTTCAAAACCTTCAACGTTTATAGAAATTAAAGAAGATGCTGTCAAAAAAACTTATGAAGCGTTATTCACTAAATATTGGGGTTAAGGCTGTGGAGTGTATTCTCTGTCGATCCTAAAATATAGAATATAATAAACCTTAGAAACACAACAAAAGGAGCGCGCTCACCATACCAAACCCCAAAGACATCCTAGTAGTAACTACCAACACCATCCCAGGCTACGAAGTCACCGAAGTCTACGGCGAAGTCTTCGGCCTCGTAGTCCGCAGCCGCAACATATTCAGTAACATCGGATCGAGTTTTCGAACTATTTTCGGTGGAGAATCGGCTTTATATTTATAACATTATGAACGAAGTCGCAGCCTACGGCACAGCTGTTCGCATCCAAAAGAAAAAATAACACGTAATTTTGCCCTAAAACCCTTGCAAAAGCCCTTCCCATAGAGTATAGTTATTGGAAGTTAGCGAATGTTCAAATGAACCTCTGGCGATACGCAATAAAAAGTGCATCGTAAGGGGTTCTCTTTATTGCAAAAACAACAACAATTACCACTTTACAGTATGCGAGACTGGGTGGTACGATGGTAAGGCTTCAGTTCAGAAAATATACATCGATTGGTGTGTATGAATGTGAACTCAAGGTGTGAGACACAAGAATTTTAACAATTTGGATGTAAGAAAGAAAAATTTTAAAGATTGACGGCAAGTAATTGATAATAATGGTTATTACCAATTACTAGTTAAGTCGATGCATAAAAAGGTACTCAAGAGCACACAATGGATGCCTAGACGTATATTACCGAAGAAGGACGCGGAAGACTGCGAAAAGTCTCGGGGAGCTGTCAACAAGCTTTGATCCGGGAATGTCCGAATGGGGAAACCCAGTACGAGTCATGTCGTATTATCTGTCTCTGAATATATAGGAGATTTGACGGGAACCAACTGAACTGAAACATCTTAGTAGGTTGAGGAAGAGAAAATAAATAATGATTCCGGGAGTAGTGGCGAGCGAAACTGGATCAGCCCAAACCTTTTACATTTTTGCCTGGTAATTTATTACCGGCGCAAATAAGTTTTCAGACGAATATGTATAAGGGGTTGTGAGATTACACAAGAACAGGTCAGAGCACTAAAGTTTACTTTAGTGAATCTGACTTGCGACCACGAACTGAAAATAGTGGGTAAGGTAAAAAAATTACATCGTTAGCGGAATAGTTTGAATGACTAACCAAAGAACGTGAAAGTCGCGTATGCGAAAACGATGTTGACCTTATCTGTGTTTTTCTCGAGTAGGACGGGGCACGAGAAACCCTGTTTGAATCCGGCAGGACCACCTGCCAAGGCTAAATATAATATACGATCGATAGTGAACTAGTACCGTGAGGGAAAGGTGAAAAGAACCCCGGGAGGGGAGTGAAATAGATCCTGAAATTGTGTGCTTACAATGTGTCGGAGCGGATTTATTCCGTGACGGCGTGCTTTTTGTAGAACGATCCAGCGAGTTAATTTCCAGTGCAAGGTTAAGTCAATTGACGGAGCCACAGTGAAAGCGAGCCTGAATAGGGCGTTGGCACCTTCGCACTGAGCAAAATACTCTGTGGACGCATAGCGCTGATTTTGGCAAAGTGAAATCCGTTCAACGTATATATCTATACGTTTCACGAATTTCGCAAAGCCAAAATCTAGCGATCTGTGCCCACAGATGCATTTTGTCCAGCGTGAAGGTGCCGAAAGTACTAGGAATTAGACCCGAAACCGGGTGACCTAACCATGAGCAGGCTGAAGCTACTGTAACAGGTAGTGAAGGGCCGAACCGTCGCAAGCAGCAAATTGCTCGGATGACTTGTGGTTAGAGGTGAAATGCCAATCGAACTCGGAGATAGCTGGTTCTCCTCGAAATAGCTTTAGGGCTAGCGTCAAGTAATTAGCCAACGGGGGTAGAGCTCTGTAAAGGAATAAGGTTCGCAAGAATACTTATCCTTAACAAACTACGAATACCGTTGGTGGTATCTTGGCAGTCAGAACGTCGGGGCTAAGCTCGGCGCTCAAAAGGGAAACAGCCCAGACCATCATCTAAGGTCCCCAAATATATACTCAGTGGGAAACAAAGTGGAATTTCTTAAACAGCTAGGATGTTGGCTTAGAAGCAGCCATTCATTTAAAGAGTGCGTAACAGCTCACTAGTCAAGAGATTCTGCGTGGAAAATGTAACGGGGCTAAAGTATATTACCGAAGATATGGATGTGATGTAATTTATTACACACGTGGTAGAGGAGCGTTCCCGTCAGCAGTGAAGTTCAACTGGAAAGTTGGGTGGAGCGGCGGGAAGTGAGAATGCTGGAATGAGTAACCATAAGACAGGTGAGAATCCTGTCGGCCGTAAGAGCAAGGTTTCCTGAGCCATGGTAATCATCTCAGGGTTAGTCGGGCCTAAGCCGAGGCGCATAGCGTAGGCGATGGACATCAGGTTAATATTCCTGAACCGGTTATAATTTGTATACAGTTTACAGTGGAATAATCAAAGCGAATTCATGGTATGTATTCGTCCAACCTAGCGGGAACGCAAAGGGAGTGAAAGTGATTCTTCGGAGTCGCGATTTTGATCAAGGCACTGGCTAGAAAAGCTGGTATACGCGTGGTTATAGCCGCCCGTACCGCAAACCAACACAGGTGCTCGAGTCGAGTAGACTCAGGCTTACGAGAGAACCTTCGCTAAGGAACTCGGCAATAAAGCGACCGTAACTTCGGGATAAGGTCTGCCCCCACATCATTCGATGTGAGCCGTGTTCAACTAACTTGGTGAAAGGTGGTTGAAAATAGATAAATTTGAGTACGCAGTATGTTTAGCGATAGATATATTGTGTCAAAACCTTTTTAAAATCACAATTTTTTACTGAGATAGACAAATCATAATAGTAATATTAATGATCTTTTGAGCACGACCTCTCGCATCTAACGATGTGGGGGCCGCAGCTAAAGATTCCACGGAACTGTTTACCAAAAACACAGGTCTCTGCTAATTCGAAAGAAGATGTATAGGGGCTGACTCCTGCCCAGTGCTGGTAGGTTAAGGGGAGCGCTTTACGGTGCGAACTGAAGCCCCAGTGAACGGCGGCGGTAACTATAACCGTCCTAAGGTAGCGAAATTCCTTGTCAGGTAAGTTCTGACCCGCACGAACGGAGTAATCATGTGGAAACTGTCTCAGCGAAGGACTCGGTGAAAGTGCATTGGCGGTAAAGATGCCGCCTGTCCGTACCAGGACGAAAAGACCCCATGGAGCTTTACTACAGCTTTACATTGATTCGGGTTACAACATGTGTAGAATAGGTGGGAGCCTTTGAAGCAGATACGCAAGTATTTGTGGAGGCACCAAGTGAAATACCACCCTTGTTGTGATCTTAATCTTACCGTTACCATTATCTGGTAACGGGACCGTGTATGGTGGGTAGTTTAACTGGGGCGGTTGCCTCCTAAAGAGTAGCGGAGGCGTTCAAAGGTTGGCTAGTTTCGTATGGAAATCGAAACGATAGTGTATGCGCATAAGCCAGCTTGACTGTGAGGGGTACATCCCAAACAGATACGAAAGTAGGAGCAAGTGACCCGCTATATAGTACATTTATGTACATGAACGTGGGATCGATAGCGCACACGGATAAAAGTTACCCTGGGGATAACAGGCTTATAGCGCCCAATAGTTCACATAGACGGCGCTGTTTGGCACCTCGATGTCGGCTCATCACATCCTGGAGGGGGAGCACCTTCCAAGGGTTCGGCTGTTCGCCGATTAAAGTGGTACGCGAGCTGGGTTCAGAACGTCGTGAGACAGTTCGGTTTATATCCGGTACGGACGTTAGGAAATTTGAGAAGATCCACCCTTAGTACGAGAGGACCGGGGCGGACGAACCTCTGGTGTATCGATTGTGGCCACCTGCTGCATTGTCGAGTAGCTACGTTCGGAATAGATAAGCGCTGAAAGCATATTAAGCACGAAACTAACTTCAAGATAAGATTTCCCTATGAGGACACTGAAAGAATATCAGTTTGATAGGCGCAAGGTGTAAGCATGGCAACATGTGTAGCTGAAGCGTACTAATAGTCCCATCGCCTTTTTATGTCCTTATTACCAATGTTAATGCTTGCATTAACAGGGGTAATAGGGTAGACTTAACTAGTAATTGGTGTTAATCACCACTAAGTAATCGTCAATTTTTTAAATAGTATTTTTACATTCATTTGCTGTATAGCGAACATTGTGCACCCAATTAATTTTGGGCGTCGAAGAAAGGTTTAGGCTCACTGAGGACTTTTATGTATCAGTGCGAAATTATCTAAGCCTTTCTTCGGTGCCCATGGCGCTGAGGAAATACCTGTTCTCATTCCGAACACAGAAGTCAAGCTCAGTAGCGGCGATTATACTGCCACAAGCGGGAAACTAGCACGGTGCCGAATTATAAGAAGACCATCCGAATAGGGTGGTCTTTTTCTTTGGCAACAGATATAATAAAGCCTATGCTTAAAATAAAATCTTCTAAATATACAGAATTTTGTGGTTGGTACGGAATGGCTGCGTTAATTTTGGCGTATGCGTTCGTTAGTTTTGGGATTTTGAGCCCAAGTGGGGTTATATTTCAACTTTTGAACTTGACGGGCAGCGTAGGGCTTATAATCGATGCGATTTCAAAAAAGATATTACAAGTCGCGCTACTAAACTTATTTTGGGCAATAATTGGAATTGTCATGATCATTCAGCTATTTTTCTTAACTCAATAGTATAAACACAAATAAAAAACGACCAATCTCGCAGATGTGGTCGTTTTTTTTGTTTTCGCTTGAATCATGATTTCGTGGTCCAAACAGGTGCTTATTTATAGTATAGCACTAACGGTATAATTGCAACAGTACAATCACAATAAAAAAGTGTTTATGTATATATTGACAAAAAGCATAAGCTATGCTAATATATAAACATACACATATCATGTGTGAGGTAATAAAGGGGGTTTTCATGTCAGAAGTGACGTGGAAATCTTTTAAATTAAGAGGAGAAACACAATCATGGCAGGAACAAAAACTGGTGGACAAAAAGCAGCAGCTAAAAATTTGGCTCGCGATCCTTTCTTTTACGCTAAAATCGGCGCAAAAGGTGGAAAAAACGGAACTACTGGTGGCTTTGCAGCTAACCCAGAATTAGCACGTATTGCTGGTGCAAAAGGTGGCCGAATTTCACGACGCAAAAAAGCTACTGTTACTACAGAAGCCTAAATAACCCGAGAATAATAAAAAAACGTATGGAAACATGCGTTTTTTATTATGTCTTTAATTCGTAACGGCGTAATGCACAGGTTCTGGCTTCATTAACTCGCCATTGGTAGCTACAAGCAGGGCAGGAATAAACGGATTTTTCGATTTGGATGCCAGTTGCTTGGCAGATTGGACAGGTACTACGGTCGTGTATCCAATCACGATAGCTATCAAGGTTAGATTGGATAATGTCGTCTGGAATTGTAATGTGATAGGCCGGCGCCAATTCTTTGGTGTAGTCCCATGCTTGTCGTTCCATCGTGATTAGTTGAATGTCACGGTCGTAGCTGTTGTGGACTAGTAGCGCATGAGCTAGTTCGTGCAACAGTAAAACAGGTCTAAAACCAATTGATTTGTCGTAATATATGGTGTTATCAGAAGGCGACCATAGAAAATTATCGCCTAGTTTAAAACTAAATTGAGGGTAATTACTTTTTAGTTGTGATAGCACCGAGGCTGTCGATTGCATAGTAATAGCATCCGTAAATAACTGCTAGTTCGGGGTATTTGGCTTGGACAAATTTTGGACAAGGTATATGTGACGGTAACTTTTCTTTTAGAATATTTTGGAGCTGTTTATCGAATTGATCAAAGTAAGTGCCAATACTGCCGCCAATAATAACAATGTCAGGTTGCAAAATAGGTATGACAGCTAAAAAGCCGCGACTAATACGATCGGCGATTTGGTCCCATGTTCGTTTGCTGGTGATGTCGTGTGCGTATTTGCCATAAGTTTTATAAATGGCTTGTCCTGATGCAAAACTTTCCCATTCGCGTACAATGCCATCATATTCAATCAAAGCCCGTCCAGCCTCGCTGTGACGTAGCCCTGCGTCAATATGGCCGCCAGTTGTGATGCCTGTGCCTATGCCGGTGCTAATAGTTACATACAAGGATTGGCTTGGAACTGTTTTTAGGAATCGAGTTTCAGAAAGTCCAGCCAAATTAGCATCATTCTCGATGAAAATTGGTGTTTTACCTAGGACTCCAGCAAGCGCTGTGGCGACATCAAAGTTTTTCCATCCCAAGTTATTACACCAAACAGCCACGCCGTTTTTTATAATGCCGGGGATTGCGACGACGATTGCGTCAACTAATTGTCCGGCGTAGTTTTCTTTGATGGTTTCTCGCAACATTTTTGTGTACTGCACGGGGTCTTTTGGTGTTGGGAATTTGATTTGTTGTCCTAAAATACCCTCTTTATTAAAGCTGGCAACTAGAGTCTTTGTTCCACCGGTATCGACTGTTACTATCATTGTTTTAGTTTATCATATTTGCTTTACTTGCTTTTTATTGGATATTAATACATAATAGCCTTATATTATTAACAGAGGTTTCATATGAGCGAAATACGACGGACGAATCAGGGTGGTTCGATTGTAACGTTTATAATAATTGGTGCTATTTTAGCGGTTGCATTAGTAGGCGCTGTTTATATGCTAAAACAACATGGCGATCAGGTGCGCAAAGATGAAGCGATTGCGACAGCTGATAGGTTAAGGGCGGATGAAGATGTTGCAAAATCAAAAGATGCAGATAATTCTGGCGCCAATGAATCAAGTGGTAATGCAGTAAATGATGGTTTAGGATCAAATGTTACTAGCACGTCAAGTTTGCCAGCTACAGGATCAAAATTGTCGATGAGTGAGCTTGTTGGGATGTTTTTGATGACAACAGCATTTGCGGGTTACGTTTCGTCAAGTCGCAGCCTGTCACGTTCCCTTTGACTTGTATCTGTATCTGAGGTACAATATGTATTAGTTTGAAACCACTAATTTGATGTGGTCTCAGAAATATTAATTTAAGAGAGGAGTCTTTAAAAGACTTATGACCAAAGCCACAACAATGGATGAATTGCTCGCTAGTCAAGGTGACAGCGTAAAGCAATTAACACAAGGCGAATCAATCGTCGGAACCGTTCTAACAATTCGTAAGCACGAGGTACTCGTAGATCTTGGTGCTCATGGCATCGGACTTGTTCCACGTCGTGAAGTAGGATTTTATCGAAGCTTAAACATCGGCGATGAAGTAACTGCAAGTATCGTTGAAACTGAACTTGATAATGGATACTCATTACTATCACTTCGCAAAGCGGTTAAAGATCGCGGATGGGATGAAGTTATGGCTACTATGGAAGCCGGCAAAGTAATCGAAGTTTCACCATATGATGCAAATCGCGGTGGACTATTGGTTGAATACGACGGAGTTCGTGGATTCTTGCCAGTATCTCAATTGTCAGCTGAACATTACCCACGTGTTGGCGGAAGTGACAAAGATGAAATTCTATCACGTTTGAATATTTTGATTGGCAAAAAGCTTACTGTCCGTATTTTGGACTGTGATCGCCGTGCTAATAAACTTATCTTTAGCGAAAAAGAAGCTATCAAAGACGGCCTAGCTGCTCGATTTGAAAAACTTGCCGTTGGAGACAGCGTCAAAGGTGTAGTAACTGGTGTTGTTGATTTCGGCGTTTTCGTTAACGTTGAAGGCATCGAAGGCCTAGTTCATATCAGCGAAATTAGTTGGGAACGCGTCAGCAACCCATCAGATTACGTAAAAGTTGGCGAAACTATCGATACTAAGATTATTGCAATCGACAAAGATCGTTTGAGCCTAAGTATCAAACAACTTACCGAAGATCCTTGGATGACAGAAGTTGACCAATTCAAACCTGGCGACAAAGTTGAAGGTACGATTACTCGTATTACTCCATTTGGTGCATTCGTCCAAATTAGCCCAGCTGTTGAAGCTTTAGTCCACGTCAGTGAACTAGGCGGCGGCGATGATGCTGATCCAGAAAAAGTATTCACATTGAACGAACGCAAATCATTTGTCGTTTTGGATATTGAGAAAGACAGCCGTAAAATTTCACTTAGCCTAACTGGCAAAACCAAAAAATAAACGCGAAAAATTAGCCCATCAGGGATAGAAAGGAGCTTGCGAATATGGCCGAGAAAGTCATCACTATTGCCGACTCGATTACCGTAGGTGAACTTGCTGAAAAGCTTAATCTGCCCGTGACTAATTTAATTGGCGAGCTATTCAAAAACGGTATCGTTTCGACGATTAATCAGCGTATCGATTTTGAAACAGCCTCAATTATCGTTGAAGAATTAGGTATTGATGTTGAGTTACAGAAAAAAGAAGCAACAACATTAAGTCAGCGTAAAGTACACCAATTGTCACAATCGGCGGTTACGAGACCGCCTATTGTGGCTGTTATGGGCCACGTTGATCATGGAAAAACTAGCTTGCTGGATTCGATTCTGCAAACAAAAGTTGTTGATGGTGAAGCTGGTGGCATTACTCAGCACATTAGCGCTTATCAAACTGTCCGCAAAGGCCGTTCTATTACTTTCTTGGATACACCAGGACATGAAGCATTTGCTGCTTTGCGTCAACATGGTGCGACACTAACCGACATAGTTATTATTGTTGTAGCTGCTGATGATGGTGTAAAACCTCAAACAGTAGAAGCTATTAGATTTGCTAAACTAGCTAACTCAAAAATTGTTGTTGCTATTAATAAAATGGACAAAGAAGCTGCTAACCCAGGCTTAGTTAAAGGCCAACTTGCTGAACAGGGCATTATTTCGGACGATCCAGTATGGGGTGGTGATGTCGCGATGGTTGAGGTTAGTGCTAAAACTGGCTTAAACGTCGACAAATTGTTAGACATGGTGCTATTGGTCGCTGACCTAGAAGATTTACGTGCTGATATCGATACACCAGCCGAAGGTTTGGTGATTGAATCGCATATGGAAGTTGGACGTGGGCCAGTTGTTGGGTTATTAGTCGAACAAGGTATGTTGCGACCAGGTCATTTCTTGATCGCCGGCACAACATACGGTAAAGTACGAACCTTGTTGGATTTTGCGGGCAAGACACTAAAACAAGCCGGTCCTTCAACTCCAGTTATTGTTACTGGGTTCAAGGAATTACCACAATTTGGTGATAATTTCGGTATTGTTAAAAGTGAAAAAGAAGCTCGTAACCATGTAGCGGTTGCCAAGATTGAACAAGAAAAAAATGCCGCCAGCACAAATATCACTGGTGCAGATTTATTAAAAATGATGAGCCAACAAACCGAATCTCAGGATTTGAATGTTATTGTAAAAGCTGACGTTCAAGGCTCACTAACATCTGTTGTAAACAGCCTAAAAATTATTGATACACAAGGTGAAATTGCCCTACGGATAATTGGTAGTGGCGTTGGTAATATAACCGAAAATGATATTCGTTTGGCAGCCGACAAAAAGACTATTGTTTACGGTTTTAACGTCGATATATCGCCAGCGGTTAAACAATTGGCGGCACGTGATAATGTTCAGGTTAGGTTGTTCAAAGTTATCTATCGATTATTGGACGATGCTCGTCTATCAATGGAAGCGTTGTTAGCGCCCGATGTTGTCGAGACTGAAATTGGTGCAATGACCATCAAAGGCATATTTAGAACTTCAAATGATGAAGTTATTGCCGGCGGAGAAGTCACTAAAGGTAAAATTACAGCTGGTGTAATTGCTCGAGTCTTACGTAAAAAAGAACAAATAGCTGAAGTTAAAATAATTGTTGTTAAGCGTCAACAACAAGAAGCCAAAGAAGTCTTTGAGGGTGAGATGTGCGGTGTTAGTCTAAAAACGACCAAAAAGTTGCTACTTGAAGAAGGCGATAAGCTAGAGCTGTTTACTCGCGAATTAGTCAAACGCATGCTAAAATAAATAAAGATATAAATAATATGAAAGGTGACAGCCATATATGTTTCAACTAGACGACAAATTTTTAGAGGAAATTGGACTAAATAGTTTGCCGGAAGAGCAGAAAAAGCCCTTTTTGCAACATATTTATGACGAGTTAGAATTACGCGTCGGTACAAAATTATCTGACGGCATGACTGATGAGCAACTTGAAGAATTTGAATCAATTATCGATCGTAATGACGATGTTATTGTTGCTTGGTTGGAGAAAAATGTTCCAGATTATTATAACGATGTTGTTTTTATGCAACTTCAGACTTCGAGTGGTCTGGACGTGAACGATCCAAACTTGCGCGCCGACTATGCTGCTACTAAATGGCTAGAAGTTAACCGTTCAGACTATCGTCAGGTTGTCGCTGCGGTCTTACAAGAGCTAAAGGTTGAAGTTATAGCGAATAAGAACGTCATTCTGGGAGATAATCAAGCCTAGAGCTTTAGGCGTGGCCGTTTATAAAATCATTTGATGACATTGTTTTGCCGCTTGGCGCAATTAGTTGGTCGATGGATAGATAATTACCGTCTTGGCATAGAATATCCAAGGCGGTTTTTTGTTCGCTCGTAACGTGGGCCTTTGTAATTATTATCGTATGTCCCATGACTTCAATCTTTGTCCGAGGAAACGCTAGATGAGCGCGTACTAAACGCTCGGCAGTCTGAGCTGTTATTTCATTTGGAATTAAAATTGCGTCTTGTTTAGTTAATAAGCTGCAATAGACTGCTTTATCGTTGTCTTGATTTGATGGTATTAGTGAACCGTCTAGGATTGAAGGCAATAGGTTTATCAGCGTGGCTGCGCCTATGTGGGCTAGGGTTTTGTATAATTCCAAACGAGTTTCGGTGCCTGATAATTGATGGACTTTATGCCCATATATGGGTCCAGAATCCATGCCGGCTTCTAATTGCATGATTGTTACGCCGGTTTGTTTATCACCATTTTTTATAGCCGATTCAATAGGCGATGATCCGCGATATAGAGGCAATAGTGATGGGTGTATATTGATTATTCCAGGTGTAAATAAGTCTATTGTAGATTGTGGAATAATTTTGCCATAGCTAGCCAAAACTCCTGCAATATTATTACCTAAAGCTTGTATTTTACCGTTAATTTCAGTAACTTTTAGCGGTTGCCAGACTTCTAAGTTTTTTTCTAGGGCAAATTTTTTAACGCTTGGCATTGTTAATGTATGACCGCGGCCACTTTTGCTGTCTGGTTTTGTGATGATAGCGGCAATATTATAGCCTGATTCGAACAAAGCTTTAAGCGCAGCTAAACTGAAATCATCAGTCCCAAAGAATACTATTGTTGTTGACGTATTGTTCATAATCTAAGGGTTGAAGCTCGCCTTCCTTGTCGAGGTTATAAAATGCGTCTTTTTCGTCGCGAATATGATCGATAAAGACGATTCCATTAATGTGGTCGATTTCGTGCTGAATTACGTGTGCCAAAAATCCGTCGGCTTTGAATCGTACTTCTTTACCATCAATGTCTAGCGCTTTTACGCGTACTTTGCTGTAACGGGGGACTTTTCCATAGATTCCAGCAACACTGAGGCAGCCTTCGTAATCTTTGGTAATTTCACCTTCGTATTTTATTATTTCTGGATTAATCAAAGCGGTGAATTCGCGAGTTGATTTGTCGTCAAAGTCGCTGCGTACGATAACTACTCGCTCTAGGTGTCCAATTTGAACAGCTGATAGGGCAGCGCTAATTTCATGCGGTCGAGAATCTTCCCAGTCCAGGGCTACTGACGTCATATCGGTTACTAGTTGTATAATTTCGGGCGTTATAGCATAGACCTTAGTTGATTTTTGACGAAGGCGTGGGTCAGGTAAAGTAATAATGCTTTCTTTTCTCATATATGTACTATTCATTATACCAGTGGTGGCTGTATAGACCAAACACCCCAATTTACCCCATCTCAGCTTGTCAGTATAGCCCCAATTAGTTATTTTATTCGTCAACGTATCTATATATGTTTCCTCATAAAAAACCTAATTGGAACGATACATTATCAAGCTGAATATAGAGTAAGTTGGAGTGTTTGGTTTATAGGAGGCTAGTCGGATCGAGTTCAAACTGCCAATAAGACGATGGCATCATGCTTAAAATATCAATTAAGTGTTCACGTCTTGGGCTTTTTAGTACGAGTTGCCAACGATAGGTGTCGTGTTGTCGTTCATAAAAAGCTGGTGTCGGACCAAGTATTTGAACATCGACGTGTGCTTTGTTGCGAAGTTCAGCTGCCAGTTTTTTGGCATTATTTATGGCTGCAGATTCGGTTTTATATACGCAAGTCAGTTTCAGTAGATATGTAAAAGGAGGAAATAAACCTTTTTTGCGCTCATTTAGGGTGTGACTATAAAATGACTCATAATCTTGGCTTAGCCCATACATGATGCTAGGGTGTGTGGGTTGATATGACTGAACAATAACTTGTGTTTGATGCTTATTGCGTCCAACGCGACCGACAACCTGTGCTAGTAGCTGAAATGTTCGCTCGTTAGAGCTAAAATCTGGCAGCGATAGTCCAGCATCGGCCTGGATGACGCCGACAGTTCGAAGGTGCGGCAAATCAAGCCCCTTGGCGATTATTTGGGTGCCGATTACTATATCGATTTTGCCATTATATAAATCATCGTACCTAGTATTAACAGCTTCGTCGTTAGTGTTATCGGCATCAAACCTAGCAATATTAGCGTTAGGGAATAGTTTACTTAATTCAGATTCGATTAATTTTGTGCCAATGCCTTTATGGATAATATCAGTACTTTTGCAGGTTGGGCATGACGTAGGGACATTTGTATCGTATCCACAAATATGGCAATGAAGTCGATGATTATCAGCGTGCAGTGTTAATGGCAAAAAACACTTTGGGCATTCAGCCATCCAGCCGCAATTTTCACATAATGTTGTGCTAGTACTACCGCGGCGATTATGGAATACCAGTATTTGTTTACCGGATTGTAGAGTATTTGTAATCTGTTCAATTAATTGATTAGAGAGAAAACGATGATTACTGAAATTAGTATGTTTTGTCATATCAACAAGAGTGACTGACGGCGGTATACTGTCGATGCGAGCAATTTTAGTTAGTTTTAGTATTGGCCGGTTAGATTGCTCGGCTAGATAACGGTCAATCACACTTGGTGTCGCACTGCCAAAAATAACTTTTGCGTTATGGTAGCGTCCAAGCATTGTTGCAACGCGCAGCGCAGAATATTTTGGTGATTGTTCTTGTTTAAATCCAGGTTCGTGGGCTTCGTCTATAATAATTATCCCAATGTCTTTTAGGGGTGTAAATAGAGCAGATCGTGGTCCAATAACGACGCGTGGTGTCATGCTATTTAACACTTCAATCCAGACTTGATGTCTGGCCGATTCAGTCATTTTCGAATGAGTGACAAGCAAGTTGTCGAAGTGGTTAGAAAACTCGGCTATTAATTGGGGAGTTAGGGAAATTTCGGGTACCAGTATGATTGCTGATTTATTGGCATTAATCGCTGTTTTAGCAGCGTTGATGTATATTTCTGTCTTGCCGGAACCAGTAATGCCGTGCAAAAGGAAGGTGCCTGATTCGTGTTTATTGATTTCATTGATAGCATCTATCTGTTCTTGGTTGAATACAATATTTGTTCGGTCTCGTTTTGTGATTTTTGATTGTTTTGTCAATGGTCGACGCTTTTTTTGTAGGCCACGAGGTAGAATAGTCTGTAAAACAGTAGCCAGCGGAGTGACATAATATTTTGATAACCAAAGAGCAAGGCTGACTAATTGATGAGGTAGTGGGGTGTCTTCGACTATTGAGACGATGTTTTTGGTTTTATAGGTTGGCTCAGTCGTACTGCGTACCACGACACCGACTACTTGTTTTTTACCTACCTCAATCAGTACTATTTGTCCAACCGGTAGCTTGGGTTTAGAGGAATAAGTAAAAATACCGCTATCAGCACGAAAAATCTGACTTGGTGCCACCTCATAGTAGTGCATATCTTTTATTATACTCGACTTATGTAATCATAAACTGCTAAACTAAGCATATGTATTTTGAAAGTCGTGAACAAGCCGGACAATTGCTAGCAAATGAATTGATAGCAAAATATCGGTACGAAGATTGTGCCGTGGTTGCTTTGAGCGACGGTGCTGTTTTGGTTGGCGAGCAGATAGCAAAAGCACTTCACTGCGTTATCACATTGTTATTAATCGAAGAGATTCAAGTACCGGGTGAGGGAGTAAGTTTTGGCGGCGTTTCGCAAAACGGTGGGTTTACTTATAACGGTATGTTCTCGGCTGGTGAAATGGAAGAATATACTAGCGAATACCATGGCTATTTGGATCAAGAGAGACAACAGGCGTTTCAACGAATAAACCGATTATTAGGTGATGGTGGACTAATTAATAGCGAATTACTTCGTGATCGTGCGATTATTCTAGTCGCGGATGGATTAGATACAGGAGCGTCGCTAGACGTAGCCGTTGAGTTTTTAAAACCTATCAGAATCAAACGATTAATTGTGGTTACTCCAGTCGCAACTATTCAGGCGGTCGACAAATTGCACATATTGGCCGATGAACTACATATATTGGATGTGAAGTCTAATTTTATGGGGACTGACCACTATTACACACAGAATGTAATCCCGTCACATGAAGATACGATTGCTAAAATAAATCAAATTGTTTTGAATTGGAAATAACTTAACTTACACAAAATTTATAACTATCAGACCGTATATGGCCAGCTGCAAACAATTTTTCCTCGCTCGACGTATCAGATAGGTACGCCTCGCGCGGATAAAATCGTTTTCGCTCGGTCATATCCAATCTGATAAATAATAATTTTGTGCAAGTTGAGTTAAACTTTATTGCTTAGCGTTGTAATATTGTGTTACGATAGGAATCAGTAATTGAGCAGGTAAGTGTAGGGGAGATTATGTTAGACGTTTTTATTACATCTAGGGTGCGACGAAAAATTGTGGTGGTATACGCCAAGTATCCTGATTTTCGCACGCATGTTCGTGGCCTAGCAAAGCTTATCAAGGAAGATCCGGGCAATATTCAACGCGAATTAAAGCGTCTAGAAAAAGTCGGCTTTCTGACTAGCGAAAAACAAGGCAATACCAAGATTTATTCGACCAACAAACAGTTTCCAATTTTTAAAGAGCTCCAGAGCATTGTTATCAAATCGCAACAACAAGCGGGTCGCCCTAAGCGTACGTCCTCTGACTTTTAATAATGTCATTATTTGATAGAATTATGGCTGCCCGAGGATTCAGTTCTGAATCAAAGGCGGTTTTTTTGACACCCGATTATAATTTGGCGCATGATCCATTTTTGTTACCAGATATGAGCCAGGCAGTTGATCGTTTAGTTCGGGCGCATCAGCAACAAGATCAGATTACGATTTATGGCGATTATGATATTGATGGTCTGACAGCAACTGCACTACTGTTGGATGCGTTGGCTAGTTTCGGTTTTAAAAATGTTAAAGCGGTAATTCCTAATCGTTTTGTTGAGGGCTATGGTTTAACGATTGATGCGGTGGAGAAAATCGCATCTGATGGCGCACAGCTAATAATAACGGTCGACTGCGGAAGTTTGAGTGAAAAGGAGATTATTAGAGCGAATGAATTAGGTATTGATGTGATTGTGACTGATCATCATAATGTTGCGGCAGTTCAACCTCCGGCGGTTGCTGTGATTAATCCAAAGCGGGCTGATAGTAAATATCCGTTTATTGATTTGGCCGGCGTTGGCGTTGCTTTTAAATTAGTTCAAGCATTGCAGTCCAAGATTAGCGGGTTACCGCTAGGCCATGAGAAATGGTTACTAGACTTAGTTGCACTAGGAACGGTCTGCGATATTGTGACGTTAGTAGATGAAAATCGAACCAATGTTTATTGGGGGTTAAAGGTTTTATCTCAGACTAGACGTCCAGGATTAAAGGCTTTGATGGCGGTTGCGATGGTCGACCCACGAATTGTAAATTCAAGGTCATTAGGCTTTAGTCTAGGCCCTAGAATGAACGCTGCTGGTCGTTTGGAAACCGCTCAGCATGCGCTTGATATGTTGGTCGCGACCGATTCGATGGTTGCGCTTGAAAAAGCTCAATACTTGGACGAGTTGAATTTAGCTAGACGGTCTGATCAGGCTAAAATCGTCAAACAAGCTATCATTCAAGCCGAAAAATACGACCAAGATCCCGTTTTGGTTGTCAGCGCGGCCGACTGGAGCCATGGTATCGTGGGAATTGTGGCTAGTAAATTACTTGAAAAATATCAAAAACCGGTGTTTGTGTTGCAAGAAATGGGGGATGAATCAAAAGGTTCAGCCCGAAGTTATGGCGATTTTAGCGTAGCTGATGCGATTAATGCTAGCCGTGACATAGTGAAAAAAGGTGGTGGTCATAAATTAGCGGCAGGCGTCACATTGCCAACTGAAAATATCGAAAAATTTCGAAAACGAGTAAACGATTTTTATAAAAGCTCACAACTATCCAATCAAAAAGATATGTTATTGCCGCAGGCCGATGCGGATGCTGATTTAGATGAAATAACAGAAGAATTGGTTAATTTAATTTCTGGTTTAGAACCATTTGGTAATGGAAATCCAGAGCCAATTATCAGAAGCAAAAATTTAAAAGTAGTTAATGTTCGCAAAATGGGCAATGATAATCAGCACGTCAAACTTGAACTGCAAAACAGGGGCGGTCGAAAAATGCAGTTCGTTGCATTTGGAGCGCCTAAACATTTTTTTGTAGGTATTAATGCAAATGTAACGGTTTGGTATCAATCGACAATCAACGAATGGCAAGGCAATCGGTCGGTCGAAGGACGACTACTACATTTAATAGTTGAAGAGTAGTTGCATCAAGGTCTCATCTCTGGTACAATACATTCTATATGGTACAAGTAACCCGAAAAGATGAACGAGAAGCAAACGAAAATATTATTCGTCGTTTTAACCGTAAGGTTTTGCAAAGTGGCGTCCTCATACAGGCAAAGTCTGTCATGCGATTTGAAAAGCCTATTTCAAAACCAGAGCGTCGTGCAAGTGCGATTGTTCGCAAAGCGCGCAAGGCTGATAAGCTAGAAAAAACACGTCTAGGATTACGTTAAAGTGGCTCTAAAAGAGCAAATTAATAACGATTTAAAAACCGCCTTATTAGGCGGTAATCGTTTTGCTGGCGAAGTTTTACGCGGTCTAAAAGCTGTAATGCTAAGCGAAGAGATTGTCCAAAACAAACGCGAATCAGGTTTGGATGATGCGACGATTGAACAATTGATTGCACGTGAAGTTAAAAAGCGCAACGAAAGCGCGACTATTTACGATGGCGCAGGTCGACCTGAACTAGCCGAAAATGAACGCGCCGAAGCTAAGGTTATGGCCAAGTATTTACCAAAACAATTATCTGAAACTGAAATTAACACTGTTATCGCTCGAACTATCAGCGAAATGGGTGTAACTAGCCCTGCTGGATTTGGTCAAGTTATCGGTGCTGTTAAAAAAGAGCTTGGCAATACTGCTGATGGCGCCTTAATCGCTAAACTTGTTAAAGACGCACTAAACTAAACATAAAAAAGGAGCATTACTATGATTTTATTCTTTGGTCCATCCGGTGCTGGTAAGAGTGTCCAGGGTCAATTTTTGGCTGCACGTCAAGGTTGGCGTTGGCTGTCAGCTGGTCAATTATTACGCGATACCCGTGATCAAGAAGTACTCCGATCTCAGCATGAAGGTAAGCTAGTTACTTCTGATAAAGTTAATCAAATTATTAGTGATGCACTTAATCGTGCGACAAATATTGATCAGATAATTCTGGATGGTTTTCCTAGAATGTTAGATCAGGCAAAATGGCTAGTCGATAGTCGTCCAATGCATGGCCGTTCAATTGGTCTAGTGTTTGTTTTGGAAGTTCCGCGTGATGAACTATTAAGACGACTTGAACTTCGTGGCCGTATTGATGATACGCCTGAGGCTATTGATGATCGTTTGCGAGTTTATCGTCAAGAAATGTACCCAATTTTAAATTATTTTACTGAACAAGGTGTTAATATCGTTCACATTGATGGCGCTGGAACACCAGGACAAGTTCACGACAAGGTTGTGGCCGAGCTGGAAGCGCGTAAGTTGGTTTAGATATATTATGATTCAATATCCAAAAACTAATGATGAAATTAACGCGATGCGTGAAGGCGGCAAAATACTTGCTGCTATTCTAGATGGTTTAAAAAAACAAGTTGTCGTCGGTATGACTGAAATGGAAGCTAATGATTGGGTTGAACGCGAAATTAAAACCAGGGGAGCTATCGCAACTTATTTAACACCTGAAGTTAATTTTCCATATGTCATTTGCGTATCGACCAATGACCAAATTGTTCACAGTATCCCGACTGATTATGCCTTTGAAAAAGGTGACGTTGTCAGTTTTGATTTAGTAATTACGTACAAAGGTATGAAGACTGACAGCGCATTTACTATGGTTGTAGGCGAAGAACCAAAAGGCGTTAAGAAACATCTATTAAACTACACCGAACGTAGTCTTTACGCTGGAATTGATGCAATCAAAGGTCCAGTCCGAACTGGTGATATTGGTGCCGCAGTCGAAAAAGTTTTAAATGATGGTAAATTAGGAATTATTCGAGAGTTAGTTGGACATGGCATTGGTCGGAAAATGCAGCAACCACCCGAGGTTCCAAATTATGGAAAAAAGGGCACCGGCGAATTATTGAATCCTGGTGATACTATCGCAATCGAGCCGATGGCAACATTAGGTGGTGAGATTATAAAAAACGAAGACGACGGCTGGACAATCAGCACTCGCGACGGTAGTTTGGCGGCTCACTTTGAACATACGGTGCTAATTACCCAGGATGGCGCCGAGATTTTAACTCGTCTTTAATATTGATTTTAGTCGTTCGCCGATAGCTTCTGACGGTTCGATTACTTGAGCCCTTTCATTTGATAATTCGATGATTAGATCTTTTATCCAATGATAATGAGTACATCCCAAAACAATTACGTCTGATCCTCGGGTGCATGATTCATCGACAGTTTGTTTTATTTGTTGATGGTTGATCTGGTTGTCTTCAATCATTTGTGCCCAATTACTACAATCGGGTTCAATAATATTTATATCTTTTCCAAATTTTTCGATTAGCTGATTATATCTGTCGCTAGCTAAGGTCGCAGGTGTTGCGCAGACAGTAATGGTGTGTGATTTTGTTAATTTACTGGCAGTTTTTATCATCGGTTCGATGCCGACGAATTTATGTTGCGGATATTTTGCTCTTAGTGGATTAATCGCGAGGGCCGTAGCGGTGTTGCATGCCAGGACAATAGCGTCACAGTTGGCATTAAGTAGCGGTTGAATTGCAGCGTCGGTCAACGATATTACTTGGTCCGCAGTTTTGTTGCCATAGGGGATGTGGGCACGATCGTCAATAACTATGATTGTGGCTGTTGGGAATGTAGATTGCAAAGCAATGGCTACGGCCTGCCCGCCAATCCCACTATCAAATACGCCAAGTTTCATAGACCTATTCTAGCTTGTTATAGGTGCTAGTCAAAATGTGCCATAAGCGATATACTTTATGCATATGCAAGAAGCATCTTCTAAATACGCAGTTGGAATAGATATTGGTACAACGACCGTTCGTTGTGTAGTAGGTCACATTGATGGGGCAACAGGTGCTACAACGATTGTGGGTGTTGGAGTAGCAGCTAATAGCGGTATGCGCAAAGGTACTGTCGTTAATTTGACTGGTCCGGCCCAGGCGATTGATATGGCTCTCGGTGAAGCTGAACGAATGAGTGGTTATCAGGTTGACGGGGCAACTATTAGTATTAATGGTTCTCATATTTTAAGCACACATACTGATGGCATGATTGCTGTCGGTGGCAATAGTCACGAAATCACCGAAGAAGATTTGATACGAATCGAAGAAGTTGCAACACTCGGTAAAGTGCCAGCTAACCGCGAAGTGCTAGAAGTTATTCCTCATTCATACAAATTAGATGGTCAAGATAACATCAAAAACCCAATTGGTATGAATGGGACTCGATTAGAGATAGACGCTCATGTCGTATCAGTTTTAGTACCTCATATTATGAATCTGCAAAAGGCAGTCGAAACCGCTAAAGTCGCTTTACACTCGATTGTTATAGCAGGTGTTGCAGCGGCTCGCGCAGTTTTGACCGAGCAGCAAATTGAAAATGGCGTAGTTTTGATTGATATTGGTGGTGCAACGACCAACGTTGCTATTTATGAAGAAGGTGATTTGCGTTTTACATCTGTAATTCCAATCGGTGGCATTAACATTACAAATGATCTAGCAATTGGTCTAAAAACCGATCCTGAAATAGCTGAAAAGATTAAACTTGAACACGCTTCGGCTATGTCACGTGGTGATGCATCTGGTATTAGCATCAAACATAATGACGAGATTTATAGTTTTAATACAAATGATATTGATGAAATTGTTGAAGCTCGACTAGAAGAAATTTTTGAAGCAATTAATCACGAACTAAAACGCGCCGGACGTGCTGGTAAATTGCCAAGCGGAGCCGTTCTTACCGGAGGAACAGCTCAACTAAAAAATATATCTGAATATGCCAAAGAATCTTTGGGATTAGCGGTGCGAATTGGTGCTGCAACCGGTTATGCTGGCGTCGCAGATGGGGTTGACCAACCACAATTTGCCACAGTAATCGGATTGATGTTAATTGATGCTGAAACTGGTGGCATGAGCAAACATAGTGTTAAACAAAAGGGTGATAACATGCTATCTCACGGCATGGGCATAATAACTAAACTACTGGGACGTTTCCGAGCATAGTGTTTTCATGACCAAGTGTTATACTAGATATGAATAAGATTATTGGAGATAATTACATATTATGGCTGAAGTAAAACCAAGTGACATACAAACATTTGCCAGCATAAAAGTAGTTGGAGTAGGCGGAGCGGGCGGCTCAGCCGTCAACCGTATGAAAGACGCTGGTTTGACAGGTGTTCAATTTATTGCTATGAATACCGACGCCCAAGCTTTGCATAACAGCAAAGCTGACATTAGATTACATCTAGGTACCGCTACTACTGGTGGTTTAGGCGCAGGTGCTGACCCTTCGGTAGGTGAAACTGCTGCAAATGAGTCGCGTGACGAGATTCGCGAAGCCCTGACTGGTGCAGACATGGTATTCGTTACTATTGGCGCAGGCGGTGGTACAGGTAGCGGTGCAGGCCATGTTGTTGCAGAGATTGCGCGTGAATTGGGTATTTTGGTTGTTGGTGTTGCTACAAAACCATTTAGTTTTGAAGGTGAAAAACGCCGCAAGAATGCTGAATGGGCTATATCTCAATTGGGACGACAAGTTGATACGTTAATTACGATTCCAAATGATCGTCTATTGCAGACAATCGATCGACGCACTCCATTACTTGAAACATTCAAGATTGCTGATGATGTCTTGCGCCAGGGCGTTCAGGGTATTTCAGAATTAATTACTGAACATGGTTTGATTAACCTAGACTTTGCCGATGTTCGTGCAATTATGAGCAACGCTGGATCAGCCCTGATGGGTATTGGTCGTGCAAGCGGCGAGAACCGTGCTGCACAGGCTGCTCAACAAGCAATCGAATCACCACTTATCGAAGTTTCAATCGATGGTGCCAAGGGTGTACTATTTAATGTTACCGGTGGTTACGATATGAGTATGAGCGAGATTCAAGAAGCTGCTGAAATTATCACCAGTGCTGTTTCTCCAGATGCAAATATCATATTTGGTGCAACATTAAAGGCAGAACTAGAAGACGAATTAATCATTACGGTAATTGCAACTGGTTTTGATTCAGCATATTTCCACAACCAAGCAAAAACTGAAAATGTTCCAGCCAAAGAATCATCGACTCAAGTTACTGACGAAACTGTAGGTGCAATTGATCTAAACCTCGATAGCACAACAGAATCAACAACTATGTTTGCCGAAGAAGAAAATGGCAATATATGGAATCAGCCAGCAGAGGATGATGAACGATCAGATATTCCTGCATTTTTACGCCGACGAAAAAAGAACAAAAAGGAAAACTAGACCATAATGGCCAAGTACAACATTGGTGATAGTAGGGTTATTGAATCCCGCGAAGTTAGCGACGGTATCACTATTCGACGTCGCCGCGAATCTCCAGACGGAAAACGTTTTACTACTTATGAGCGCGTTGAAAAGCCAAACCTTGCTGTTATTAAAAAGAGCGGCGGCCGAGAATTATTCGATCGCGACAAATTATCAATTGCAATCAAACGTTCGGTTGGTAAATTTTTTGCATCCGAAGTTGAAGTCGAAGAGATGATTTCTCAAATCGAAGATGGACTTTATGCGATTGGCGAAAACGAAATTACTTCAAAGCAAATTGGCGATAAGGTACTAGACGAATTGGCAAAACGTAACGAAGTTGCGTATGTTCGCTTTGCTAGTGTTTACCATAAATTTAAAACCCTGGACGACTTTGTGAAGATACTTGAACAGCGTCTTGGTCAAAAAAACGAGTAGAATGGGAGGTGAAATGCGAGTAGTAGTAATTTACAAGGATAACACCGACTATACTCGAACCGTGTTGGATTATTTGCATGATTTCGAGCGACAAACCGGCCATGAATTAGAAACTATGGACCCAGATACTGCTGGGGGGACTCAATTTTGCGATACGTATGACATTGTGGAATATCCAACTACGGTTGCACTTAGCGATTCTGGCATTTTGCAGAATTCGTGGCGCGGACTACCGTTACCAACTATAAGTGAGCTTAGTTATTATGTTCAATAAATTAATTAATTATTTTAATTACAAAGAAAAACAACTGCGTAGTAGCCGAATTATATTTACAACTATGCTGATTACGTCAGCTTTGGGATTATTGGCGGCATTTGTTTTATCAATCGAGGCAATTGAATTATTGAAAAACCCCAATGCACAATTAAGCTGTAGTATAAATGCGGTTATCAACTGCGCTACTGTGGCTCAAACCTCGTACTCTTCATTATTGGGATTTCCGAACAGCTTTATTGGAATGATGGTTATGCCAGTGTTCGTTGTGGTTTCGATAGCAGGTCTTTATGGTGTTAAATTTCCAAGTCAGTTTATGTTTGCCGTACAAATTGTTGCGTTTTCTGCATTACTGTTCGCATTTTATCTATTCCATATAAGTATAGTTATTATTCAAGTGCTTTGTCCTTGGTGTTTATTGGTTGATGTAACTACAATTATTATGTTTTTTGCGCTTACCAGATATAACGTTAGCGTCGATAATTTATATTTGTCGAAAAAATATGTAATTTTGGCGAAAAATTTTATCAAAAAAGATTATGATAAATTTTCAGCAGCTTTGTTGATTGTGGCTGGTGCCGTGATTATTGTTGCAAAATTTGGTTCAAGTTTGTTCGCATAATTTTTGTGCCCTTGCATCTATTAATACAGATGATTATAATGATGGAGTGAACATTCTGCGCAAGCAGGTTAGTGGCTATCAACCACGAACGTTCAAACGATAATCGACTCGATAGATCGAAAAACTAAGCGCTAAGAAGAATCTCTTTTTAGAAACTGGATGGTACCATCCTGTCGTATGACGGGGTTCCAGTGACTAAATAGGGGTTTTTTGTTATTTTCAGAAAGGAAACAAAATGAAATTTAAATCAGGCACCAGACGTCGAGCATTAGAATACGAAAAAGACTTAGTTCAGCAATGGAAGAAAAATAAAACATTTGAAAAATCGGTAGCAATGCGACCGGTTGAGAATTCGTATGTATTTTATGACGGTCCTCCGTTCATTACTGGCGTGCCACATTTTGGTACATTACTTAGTAGCGTCGTCAAAGATGCAATTCCTCGTTATCAAACAATGAAAGGCAAGCGTGTCGAACGCGTTTGGGGTTGGGATTGTCATGGATTGCCCGCCGAAAACTTCGTCGAGAAAAAACTTGGCATTACTGATCGACATGATATTGGCACAAAAATAAGTTTGGCCGAATATATTACGACGGCTCGAGAAAGTATGGTGGCAACCAGTGGACTATGGGAAGACACAATTGATCGAATTGGTCGTTGGGTTGATTTTCGCGGTGCTTATAAGACCATGGATAAAGATTACATGGAGTCCGTTTGGTGGGCATTTAAAACATTATACGAAAAAGGCAAAATTTACGAAGGCGAACGTGTGTTAATGTATGACACCAAATGGGCAACACCACTTTCAAAAGCTGAAGTCACAATGGATGCTGGTGCTTATATTGATGTTACCGACCCGAGTGTTTATACAAAATTTAAGTTAGTTGGTGAAAATGTTAGTTTGCTAGCATGGACGACAACGCCATGGACATTGCCAGCTAATACCGCGTTGGCGGTCAATAAAGACACGACGTATGCCGAAATCGAACTCGATGGTGAACATTTTATCTTGGCGAAAGAAACATTAGATCAAGTACTGACTGACGTAAAACATAATGTTTTGGAATATAAAGTTATTTGTACATTGAAAGGCAAAGACTTAGTTGGCAAATCATACGAGCCCCTATTTGGCGATCGCGGTGCTAATGCACACAAAATTTGGTCAGCGGATTATGTTACAACCGAATCGGGTACGGGCATTGTTCACATTGCACCAGCATATGGTGAAGAAGACTTTGCCTTGGCGATGGAGAATAAGATTCCGGTTGTTCACGTTTTGGACGAATATGGTATTTTTACTGAGACTGAGTGGAAGGGTGCAGACGTATGGGAAATTAATAAAACCATCGCCAAGACTTTGCATGAAAATGGCTTAGTTTGGAAGATTGATTATATTCGTCACGAATATCCTCACAACCCACGCACTGGTAATCGTTTGATGTATCGCGCGCATCCAAGTTGGTTTATGGATGTTGATGGTCAACGCACTGATATGTTGTCTGAGAACACGGAACATATTAATTGGTTCCCCGATCACATTAAACATGGTCGTTTTGAAAAAACTATTGAGACTGCACCTGATTGGAATTTGTCGCGCGATCGTTTTTGGGCGACAGCAATGCCGGTTTGGAAGGGAATTGATAAGGATGGCAACGATAAAATCAAAGTCATCGGCAGTTATGCTGAACTGAAAGAATTAAGCGGAGTTGAGCTGGAAGATTATCACCGACCATGGGTTGATAATATTACTTTTACTATTGACGGAGTTAAATACACTCGCATCGACAAAGTTATGGACTGTTGGTTCGAATCGGGCAGTATGCCATTTGCACAATTTCATTATCCATTTGAAAACGTCGAGAAATTTGAACAAAATTTCCCTGGCGATTTTATTGTTGAATACGTTGGTCAGGTTCGTGCATGGTTTTACTATGTTCATGCCGTAAACGTGGGATTGTTTGGTCACAATGCTTACAAAAATGTTATTGTAACCGGTAACGTGGCAGGTAATGACGGCCGAAAAATGAGTAAAAGTTACGGTAACTTTACCGATCCAAACGTTTTGATGGATAAATTTAGTGCTGACAGTCTGCGATTCTTGTTGCTTGCAAGCCCACTCCTTAGTGGTGAAGATTTTGCATTGCAGGACAAAGAAGTTGGTGACGTAGCCCGAAAACTTTCAATGGTTTGGAACATGTACGACTTTTTCACAATGTATGCCGAAGTCGACAAATGGGAGTTTAAAGGTGATTTATCTGATCCAACCGAAGGTCTAACAAATAATTTGGATATTTGGGTAATCAGTCGCCTGCACCAATTGACGGCTGAAATTGAGAAAAATATGGACGTCTATGACATTCCAAATGCTATGAAGCCAATCTTGCCGTTTATCGAAGACGCCAGTAATTGGTATGTGCGCCGTTCAAGACGCCGTTTTTGGAAGGCAGGTGATAACACTGACAAAAATAATGCATATCGCACGTTGCACTATGTTTTGGTTCAGTTGGCTCAGGTTTTGGCACCATTTACGCCATTTTTAGCCGAAGAATTGTATCAAAAACTTACAGGTGGAGAGAGTGTACATTTGATAGATTGGCCGAAAGTCGGTCATATCGATGAATTGGTTGTTAGTGATATGGAAACCGTACGTGACTATGTAAACCAAGGTTTAAGTATCCGCGCCAAAGAACATCAAAAAGTTCGTCAGCCACTAGCTAGTGTCACCGTGCCGGCACTAGGAAAATTCGTAGACTTCGAAGATATTTTGACGGAAGAATTGAACGTTAAATCAGTTAAACTTGGATCTGAATTTGCACTTGATTTGGTAATTACGCCAGAACTGAAGAGCGAAGGAATTGCCCGCGAAGTGATTCGTTACATCCAAGGCGCCCGCAAAGAAGCTGGGCTGAATATCGAAGATCGAATCAAGTTAGTATTAAAAACTGAGAATGCTGAATTAAAACTAGCAATCAGTGATAATGAAAAAACTATTACAGATGAGACTTTGACAACTGAGTTATTAGACAAAGGATCGAATAAATTTGCTACCGAAGTAAAACTCGATGGTGTCGATTTGACGGTTTCACTTCAAAAAGCGTAACTGAATCAGGTATGTTGACGTATGAACCTAAATACCGTTGTGTCATTTCATGTGGCACTATATAATGCTACTTATGATTAAATAACTCATAAGTTTTAAGGCCGAACATCATTCAAAGTCCACAAAACTTGGCTTTACTATAGTAGAGTTACTAGTAGTAATAGTCGTTATCGGTATTCTTGCTACTATAACCATCGTTGCTTATGTAGGCATATCTCAAAAGGCTATAGCTGCATAATTACAAGCAGATTTAGATAATGCATCTAAACAAATCAAGCTATTTCAGGCATCCGAACCAAATAGCAATTATCCTGGATCTGTCGATGATTGACCAAATCCTGTATCAACAAATATATGTTTAAAATCTAGTGGCTCTAATGTCTATACTGGTGGATATATAGTAGACAATGTATATAATCCTAAAACATTCAGCCTAACTGAGACTAACGATACGATCGCATATGCAGTAACAAATGATTCTTCTCCGGCTGCCGTAGTTTCATTTACAACATTTGTTAATGCTTTGGGTGGTGCGAATGGTGATTATGGCAACTCTATTGTCCAAACTAGTGATGATGGTTTGGCTATGACTGGTAACACAGCTAGTTATGGTGCTGGCGTCGTCGATATGTTCCTATTTAAATATGACTCAAATGGAACGCTAGTTTGGAATAAGACCTGGGGAGGTACTGCTGCTGATGTTGGCTATTCTATTGTACAAACTAGTGATAACTGTTTGGCTGTAGCTGGTTACACAGCTAGTTATGGCGCTGGCAGTGCTGATATGTTCCTAGCTAAATATAATTCAAGCGGAATAATAAATAACTGCTCTTCGCCAATGTGTCAAAGTCCATCCGCAACAGTCACTAGTCCAAGTGCAACTTCTACGGTAGTTGTTTCTCCGTAAAATACATACAATAAGTTGTGGTTTTGCATATTGTAAAGGTTGTAAAGTATTACGTGATGATTGACATTTTATTGTTTTTATGATTAAATTGTAACAAAGGTATAAAAACAAAAATGTCATTACTAAAATATCTACAGTTTCAGGAAATCGATTCGTCATCGGATGATATTCCTGATACTCATCGGCAGCAAGATGATATCTTGTTGGATGAGTCTGTTGATGAAGGTTCACTCGAACAATTTTGGGAGCAAGTCGTGCAGGATATTCATGACGATCCTGACTGGTTCACGTTTGCTGATGAATAAAAGCATATAATAGTGATATGACTGACTCAGATTTTGATATTTTAATTACACAGGCAATGAATGAATTGCCTGAAAAATATATTCGCGGTTTGGAAAATGTGGCAATTGTTATGGCCGACGAGCCAACGCCAGAGCAAAAGCAAAAGATGAATATCGATAGCCAATATTTACTGCTAGGTTTGTACGAAGGTATTCCGATAACAGAACGCGGTGCTAATTATAATTTCGTATTGCCTGATAAAATTACGCTGTTCAAAAATTCGATTTTAGCGGCAAGCCGTAACGAAGATGATTTGTTTGAACAAGTTAAGCGTACGCTATGGCATGAAATAGCACATTATTATGGGTTGGATCATAATCGCATGGATGAAATACAAAACGATTAATTGGGTGATAGTTTGCTACTGTTGATTGACTGATATACAATTAATCTTACGAAGAAGTGAAAAGTGGTGGTGCAGAAATAGAGGTTTAGTGCTGGTAAAATTTGGGAACATTTTGTCGACGGGCTTTAGGCGCTTATCGCTTCACTTCATATCTTTAGTTATATTGTTCGGTAGTGTTAGTTTTGTATCGCCATTATTTTTTAGTCAAATAGCTAGTGCTGTAGAAAACCCAGACTGTATTTCAGGTGAACTTTATGGTGGTGGCATATTAAGCACGGTTCAAATTAAATTACTATGTACGGATATTGTAAAATTCGTGAGTTCTGATGGTGTGGTAGCCGATTCTCTTGATAATACAAAAATTAAACTTCAACCTGGTGATCATGCACATAATCCAATCGAATTTGCGATGATTAGTGGTGATCAATTGTTGCTGAATTTCCAAGCTAGTGATGGAACGCGTGACCGAGATATTAATATTGATGCCGGAACTTTTGTGAATAGTTTAGGCGTGCCAAATGCTGCGATATCTCTTGCGACAGTAGACATCATTGATTACGCGATACCGAATACTGTAGATGATTATTATTCTATTTCTGATTCAGAACTAGGCGTCTTGTTGTCTGATGGTGTGCTTGCCAATGATTCAGATGCTGAGAGCTCAGTCCACGATGCGATTGTAATGACCGATCCAACGTATGGCGATTTGATATTAAACGCTGACGGATCTTTTGAATATAGTCCGTATCAAGATTATTATGGTCCTGATTCATTTACTTATTCAGCTGTGGATGATGCGGGGAATAGCAATACTGCGACTGTGTACATATCTGACGGGCAAGCTGAATTTAGTAATGTATCGTTTTATAGCGACGGATTAAACGGTGGATATGCAAAAGTTGGAGATACAGTTCAGGTCGATTTCGAGACTAGCGAACCCGTGACAGTGGATAGTGTAATAATTGCTGGTAACGATGTTGCGGCTCAGGTGATAGACGAAACACATTTTAGTGCTAATTATGTCATGCAAGAAAGTGATATCGAGGGTTCGATTATATATTCAATTAACGTTCATGATTTTGCAGGTCAAATATCTCCTTACTCTAATAGTGATACTGGAATAGATATTATTTTTGACAAAACGGCGCCGGTTATTGATCTGGGCGGTGAAGATTATATAGAGGTAAACATCCCAGGAGAAGTGTATGAAGAGACTGTGTTTGCTA
Organism: Candidatus Saccharibacteria bacterium CG2_30_41_52; assembly: GCA_001873625.1. Lineage (GTDB taxonomy): Bacteria > Patescibacteriota > Saccharimonadia > Saccharimonadales > Saccharimonadaceae > UBA1547. The sequence continues at coordinate 71,476 of MNZN01000008.1, forward strand.
CGGATGATTCATATGGATTAGTCGATGTTATCATTGTTGGTTCGGTTAATGCTGATGCAGCGGGAACGTATGAAATTGTTTATAGTGCTATTGATGCGGCTGGAAACCAAGCCGAAACCGCTACTCGTACGGTCAAAGTTATCGATTCTATAGCGTTGGCATTTGATGAAATATCGAATAACTTAGCGGCAATTGGTATAGCGAATAATCTAAATGAAGTGACGACCATAAATATCACGAACTTTATGGGATTGTATTTCGAAAAATCGATTGATGGTGTGAAAATGGGCAGGATTACATTTACTGGTCCATTGGATTTGTCTGATGTTAGCACGATAGCATTTTTGCAGGCTATAGGTTTGCGAATGGAAGCGAATTTACCTGGAACAATCGGTCTAAACTTGATGGGTATATCAGGATCAGAAGTCTTTCAGGGGATGGCGGCAACGATTAAATTTTACGGATTAGATAAACTTGGGTTTGATAAAGATTCTACGTCAGCCGATGTATTCGCAAGGTTGCTAGCGGCCGATGATGATGGCAATGCGATAAATATTTTAGATTTAACATCAACGCCTGGCGTGTATGTCGGATGTAGCAATTCACAGATTGAATGTTATACATTTACCGTAGGTGTTGGCCATTTCACTAAATATAATATCGATAATGTAGCACCAATAGTAACGATTAATGAACCGACGAGTGTTATGAAAGGTAATGATGTTACTTTCACTGGTGTGGTCAATGATTTAGATAGCGAATTAGTGTTAAAAGTCGGCAATAAAACTTATACAATCCTTGATGCTGATATTACAGGATCGAATTGGTCATATAAAATTAGTACTAATGATTTTGAAGCTAGAGTGTATCAGGTAGAAATATCTGCAACTGACCCGGTAGGCAATATTGGTGTTGATACGACTAGACTGAAAATTAAATCAACGGTTATTATTCTTCATGATGACAATACGGAAACGATGAACCCTGCATTAGTTGTTGATTTTAACCCAGGTTTTGTAATTAATAATAGTTTTAGTCAAAGTGACAATGTTCAGCCGACACAGGGAACATTGGGCGCACAAACAACGAACAGGGATGGTAGCGAAGTAATAGCGCCATCTAGTTCAAACACTGCTGCCGTATTGGATGCATGGAGTTTGTTTGGGGTTGCTTGGTATTGGTGGCTATTGATGTTATTTGTAATTTTATTAACCTGGTTGGTATTAGGTTAGACCGGCGAACCAGCGACAGGCTCGCTTTTTATGCGTAAGTGTTTTATATTAGTACTATTGTGAAAACGAAAACAAAAATAACCAAAAAAATCGTAAAGTCTAATATTATGGGGCGAGTGAAACATAGTCTAAAAATGGCTATTGTGCCGCACAAGAAAAATGGCTATCGTCCACATCTCGTCAGGGGGTATGGTCTAGTTGCGATTGCTTTTATTGTTATAGGTTTACAATTAGGCTATAACGGCGCGAAAACCGGAAATGTTTTGGGCCGTGAGTCGAATATAACCGTTGAGTCGTTACTAGCTAATACTAATCAAGAACGTGTCAAAGCTGGTGAGCCACAACTTAATTTAGACAATAAACTTGTTAAAGCCGCATATTTGAAAGCACAGGATATGTTCGATAGGCAATATTGGGCACATAATGCGCCTGATGGCACTGAACCATGGAAATGGTTTGGAGATGTTGGTTATAACTATGATATGGCCGGTGAGAATTTGGCTAAGAATTTTACATCGACCAGCAGTGTCATGACAGCATGGATGAATTCGCCTGAACATAAGTCGAATGTTCTGAAAGGTGATTACCAAGACGTTGGTTTTGCGATTGTCAGCGGAGATATGGATGGACAGCCGACGTCGATAGTTGTGGCGATGTATGGATTATCAGCTCAAAGTGCTACGGCAAACATTCAAAAAGCAGTTGCCAGTGCTGTTACGACTGAACGGGCTAATATTTTAACTCAATTTGCTATATCGATCCAATCGGCCACGCCGGCTGTGATGGGCGGATTGGCATTATTAATGTTAGGTATGTTTGTATCTATACTCGCGCATGCTCATCGCAATAAATTGCCAAAAATATTGCGTCAATCATGGTATCGTCACCATGGACTATACAAGGCTGTCGGTTTGATGTCGTTTAGTTTAGTAATTATATTTTTGTACGGTGGTGGGCAAATATAGTAGGCGGTAGGCAGTAGATGGTATTGCTTCAGCAGACCATATCTGTTATAGTGGACAACTGATTAGTAAAAAGTAATAAGGAATTATTAAATGTTAAAAGCAGTCGTTAAGATCGGTGGCAAACAATTTATTGTCGCCGAAAAAGAGACCCTACTGGTGGACCTCCTCCAGGAAGGCACAAAAGAGCTCACGCTTGATGCACTGTTGGTTATCGATGGCGAAAAAACGCAAGTCGGCAAACCAACCGTTAAGGGTGTTACAGTAACCGCTAAGGTTGTTGAAGACCTTGTTAAGGGTGACAAAGTCCGCGTTATTCGCTACAAAGCTAAAAAACGTGTTCACAAAGAAAATGGTCACCGCCAAAAATACAGCAAGATTGAAATTACTTCAATCAAATAGTTAAACAAAATCCCCGGTAAAACGGGGATTTTTTTATTATATGCTCATGCTATAATACATATAAGATAAGAGGGAATATAAACACGTGGCAACTGTAATTTCGGTGACCAATCAAAAAGGTGGAGTAGGAAAAACGACAACCGCCGTTAACCTAGCTTATTACCTAGCTAAGTCTGGCAAGAAGACATTATTAATTGATTTCGATCCGCAAGGTAATGCTACAAGTGGACTTGGCGTTAATAAACAAGATTTGCAATTGACTATGGCTGATGTTGCTATGGAATCGGCGACTTTGGATCGGATTGTAATTCCTACAAAATATAATAATTTTTTTATTGCACCAACAATGCCAGTTTTGGCCAATACCGAAGTTCAATTAGCTCAGGCTGAAAGGCGTTTTTCTCGCCTAAAGAATGCTATCGACGCCAGTACTGCTGGCTATGATGTTATTATCGTTGATTGTCCGCCTAGCCTTAGCCTATTGACTGTTAATGGGCTAGTGGCAGCGAAATATGTCTTGTTGCCAGTACAGGCTGAGTTCTATGCTCTAGAAGGTCTAGGGCAATTGCTAGAGACTATGAAGCTAGTTCGCAAGGGGATGAATCCAGTTTTGGAATTATTAGGTGTTTTGCCTACTATGATGGATACGCGAACTACTTTGTGTAGTCAAGTTCACGAAGAGATTAAAAAGCATTTTCCAGGTAAGGTATTCAGTAATGTTATTCCGCGCAATATTCGTCTAGCCGAAGCGCCAAGTCATGGTTTGCCAATTGGCGCTTATGACAGGTTTTCGAAAGGCGCACGTGCCTATAAAGCGTTCACAAAGGAGGTTATTAGTCGTGCCAGCATCTAATAAAAATTTAAAAAGAGGATTAGGTAGAGGTTTTGAATCACTAATCCCGACTGATTTATTGGATGAATCATTTGATCCGACCGCATCCCAAGACCAACAAGTCAGTGAACTGCGCCAAATAAAATTAGATCAAATTGTAGCCGATCCTGACCAGCCACGTAGCCAATTTGATCAAGAAAGTTTGGAAGAATTAGCAACATCAATCATTGAACACGGTGTTATTCAGCCGATTATTGTTACGCCACATAAAGGCGGATATCAAATCGTTGCTGGTGAGCGTCGATTTCGCGCATCACAGATAGCCGGAATGGATAAAATACCAGCTTTGGTCCGTACTCTTACGGGTCAACATAAACTAGAAATTTCATTGATTGAAAACTTGCAACGTAAAGATTTGAACGTTATGGAAACCGCCACGGCGTATCTTAAATTACGCGATCAATTTAATATGTCATTGGAACAGATTGGTAAACGAGTAGGTAATCGATCGATTAGCGCGGTTAGTAATAAACTTCGATTATTAAAATTACCAAATTTTGTTCGTGAAGCTTTGGTTGACGGCAGAATGAGCGAGGGTCAGGCTAGGCCAATAATTGGGCTAGATAACGAAACTATTCGAAAAATAATGCCTCGTATTATCAAAGAAGAGTGGACTTCGCGCAAGGTTGAACAATTTGTAGTTGATTTGAAAAAGAATTGCACCGATACTAAGATGTCGGAGCGTGAAAAAATCACTGAAAAACCATACAGCGCACAATTGAAACGAATTCAAGAACGCTTAAATATGGTTGTAGTTATTCGCACCAATTCAAAAGGCGCAGGACAGATTACAATTAAGTTCAAAGATGAAAAGGATTTTCAGCGGCTACAAGATTTAATCGGTTAGAAGGATCTAATCTTATCGAATGGGAACACCCGAATTGCTACGGGTCCGATTATGTCATAAAGTGGTATCGTGCCTAGTCCGTTGCGTGAGTCATATGAATATGAAGCTTGGCGATGGTCGCCTGATACAAATAATTCTCCACTTGGAACGATAGTATCAACGGTGCCACTAGTTGGTGAGCCTGGTTCTCCGTTGTTGTCATCGTCTGGGTTAAACCCGTCTGGATGCGCGCCGTTATAAACTGTATATTTACTGTCTTTTAGGACAACTCGTTCACCGGAAAACGCAATAACTCGTTTTACGATAAATTCGTCACCAAGGCCGGTAGTGAATTGAGGGTTTTTAAAAACAATAATTTGTCCGCGATCAGGAACGTAGCTCTTATTTTGTATTTGAGACCAGGTAACAGGCAGGCGATTAACGATTAGTCGGTCGCCAGTATACAAAGTTTTTTCCATGCTAGGTCCAACGACGCTAAAGCTGCGGAAAACAAAGGTATTAATGAGTAATGTGCCAATTAAAACGCAGGCAATAAAAATTGTGATGCTAAAAGCATCTTTGATCATCGGGTGGCGTTTTAGAAAGGCGGTTTCCATCTGTACATCCACTATACACTGTTTATTTAGCTAAGGATAGGAATACAACTTATGGTTTGTCGGGTTTTAATATGACGCTAAGTTAGGTATAGTAGTATGAGTATTTATGAAGAATCGACATTCTATTGATGGGTTTATTCCCAGACAGCCCGGCGATCAGCTGGGTGGTTTGCAGAACGCTGAAACGCGTACTGTCTTAAAAGACATGCCTGAAAATAAAGTGCTGCATAACGATGGAGGTGAGACGGTTCGTATGTTGGGCGAAGAGCAATCTGGTCGCGGATTAGGACGTTCTGACATCGACGAATCTTTGCGTGATATCGATGAAAATGCACAGCCAGCAAAAAAACTCAGTCGCAAACAACGACGACAGATGGCTAATCAGCTTAAAAGGCCACGATCACTCACTAATAGAATTATCAGATGGTCTATATCAATATTATTGATTATTATTTTGGCTGCTGGTGGATATTCGGCATATAGATTTATTGTTGTAGGTAATAATATTTTCCAAGGTAATATATTTGATGTATTCAGTAGTGAACCATTAAAACAAGATAGTAATGGGCGAAGTAATTTCTTGATTTTGGGCACATCCGAGGACGATCCGGGGCATCAAGGGGCGGACCTGACCGATTCTATATTAGTTCTAAGTGTTGATCAGAAAAATAAAAATTCTTATATGTTTAGCGTACCGCGCGATATGGAAGTTAAATACGATAGGCCATGCGTTCCTGGATATTCTGGCAAAATTAACGCATTTTTTAGTTGTGTAAATATCGAAGAAACCAAAGAGGCCGAACAAGATCGACTGGCGAAAACACAAAAATTAATTGGCGATATTTTTGGAATTGATATTCAATACGGTATTCATGTCAATTACACTGTTATGCGTGACGTTGTAAACGCTATTGGTGGTAATATTACGGTTACAATCGAAAGCCGAGATCCAAATGGTCAGATGGATAGTAACTTCGATTGGAAATGTGGCGGAAATTATTATGAGCGTTTTAAAAATTGTCCTCCTAACGGTCATTTTATTGATTATCCAAATGGGCTAATTACGTTGGACGCCGAACACGCGCTATACCTAGCGCAAGCGCGCGGTGATATATCGCCAACTTATGGATTTGAAAAATCAAATTTTGATCGAGAGAAAAATCAACAGAAAATTTTGGTTGCAATCCGTGACAAAGCAATGAGTTCGGGTACATTAACGAACCTCGGTGCTATATCTCGATTAATTGATGCGCTGGGTGATAATTTGCGAACTAATATCAAGACAAACGAGATCCGTACTCTTATACAAGTTGCAGGCGAAATAAAATCAGATGATATACACGACATAAGTTTGATTGATGGCGACAATCCAGTCATGAACGGAACAGGTAATCCATCGGCTGGTAAATATGAATATGATGACATTCGAGCATTAATAAAAAAGAATCTTTCTAGTAATCCGATAATAAGCGAAGCCGCACCAGTTGTAGTATTGAATGGTTCAGGTCAATCTGGGTTTGGTCAGACAAAGGCTGATGAATTAGCAGGATTGGGATATAACGTTGTGCTGGTAAGTAATGCGCCAGATGGCAATTATGGCAAGGTTGAAATCTATCAAATTGGTGGTGGTAACACAGGAACAGCTGATAAATTATCTGCCATGTATGGTGGTGTGGTTATCAAGAAATCTACTCCACCGACTACTGTAAATGGCGATGTACGATTTGTTATTATATTTGGAGTTGTCACTGAATAGGTGACAAGCCACACGTGGTATAATATCTAACAGATATGGATTTTCTAAAAATTGTTAAACGCCGCTCGTTTATGAATGAAGCTATTTATATTGCTTTGAACGTGGCGCTAGCAATTGCACTGATGTTTATAATTCGGGTGACCGGATCGTTACTGCCTGCTTTCGCATTGGTATTACTTAGCAAATGGCGAATTTTTGCTGTTCGTCTAAGGTTTTGGTTTGCTAATATACAAACCAATTTAGTTAGCGTTATTATCGACGTTAGTTTTGTTATATTTTTGTACATTACGAACATAGCGAATGTTGGTGATTCGCAAATCTTTATTGTTCAATGTCTGCTGTCATTGCTTTATATCGGCTGGCTGCTGCTTTTGAAGCCAAAATCCAAGCGATCATATGTTGTAGCCCAGGCTGGATTAGCACTATTCGCTGGTATAATTGCCGTTTACGCTATGTCGTACGGATGGGTTGCTTCACCCGTTATATTGATAACTTGGCTTATAGGTTATGCTTCGGCGCGACACGTTCTGGGAAGCTATGACGAAGAAAGTCACGTACTGTTGCTAAGTTTGGCGTGGAGCTTGGTGATAACGGAAATTAGCTGGATAGCTTATCACTGGACAATTGCTTATCGTTTGCCGTTTATAACAAGCATATTATTACCACAGGTTTCAATTGTGATACTTTGTTTGGGTTTTTTATCGTACAAGGCGTACAATTCGTATTATCATCATCAAAAAATTAGAATTAATGACATCATATTGCCTTTGATATTTACGGTCAGCATTGTTGGCGTGCTTGTACTGGCATTTAACAGTGTTAGCACTGTGATCTAAGAACGAATATATAATCTTGTTGTTTTATTAGGCTGAGGCCTTTTTTGTTTGCAAAATCAATTAAAGTTTTATGTTGAATTGGGTCTGATTCTAGGATGATATAGCCGCCTGGAACTAATGTTTTCTCAGATTGAGCGATTAGTCTTTCGATAAGCGATAAACCATGGTTGTTTGCAAATAACGCCAAATCTGGTTCGTAATTAGTTTCGGTTGATCGTTCCCAAACTTTGTCTACATACGGTAGGTTGGCGATTATTATGTCGACTTGTTCGGAATAGTTTTCTAGCAAATCACTTTGCAAAATTTTTACATCGACTGATAATTCGATGCTATTTTTAGCGGCAATTTTTAATGCGTCGCCACTGACGTCGGTTAGCGTCACGTCCAGATTAGGAAATTCTAATTTAGCGGTTATACCTAGGTTGCCGCTACCTGTGCCGATGTCAATGAGTTTAGTAGGTGGTAGGTAGTAGGTAATAGGTAGCAGAATTTCTTTTAGCAAATCTATAATTGTTTCAGATTCGGGGCGGGGGATTAGAACTGATGGAGTGGTTATAAATTGACGACCATAAAATTCTTTGTCGCCTATAATGTAAGCAATCGGAACGCGATTTAAGCGTTGCTCTAGCATTTCATTGGCTTTTTTAATCTGCACAGCATCAATTATTTGTTCTGGATGAGCGTGTAAATATGTGCGGTCTTTGGCTATTGCGTGCGCTAATATAATTTCGGCGTCCAAATTAGCGCTTGGAACCAAAACATTAGATAATCTAGCAGAAGCGTCTGCTAACCACTGATTAAACGCTGGCGTTAGCGGCAGAGAGTTCGCGTTCATAAGATTGTAGTTGTTCGATTAGGTCGTCAATATCGCCATTCATAGCGCCTGGGATGTTGCTGCGTGAATAACCGATACGGTGGTCAGTAATTCGGTCCTGAGGAAAGTTGTAAGTACGAATTTTTTCGCTACGGTCGCCCGAACCAATTAAACTGCGGCGTTCAGCTGTCAATTTTGCTTGTTCGGCGTCGAGTTTTTGTTGCAAAAGCCTGCTTCGCAAAACACCCATGGCTTTGAGCTTGTTTTTGAGTTGGGATTTTTCGTCTTGGTTGATAACAACCATGCCAGATGGAATGTGAGTAATACGAACGGCACTGTCGGTTGTATTGACCGACTGTCCGCCGTGACCGCCCGAACGATAAATATCGATACGCAAATCATTTGGGTTAATTTCAATATCAGTTTCTTCGGCTTCTGGCAAAACCGCAACTGTTACGGTGCTGGTGTGAATGCGGCCCTGAGATTCTGTAGTCGGGATGCGTTGGACTCGGTGGACGCCAGATTCAAACTTTAGTTTAGAATAGGGCGCATCACCTTTAATACTGAAAATAACTTCTTTGTATCCACCTGTATCATTGGCGCTTTCACTCACTAATTCGGTGCGCAATGAGTTTGCTTCGCAATAACGTAAATACATTCGATATAACTCGGCTGCAAACAAACTGGCTTCGTCGCCACCAGCACCTGCGCGGATTTCGACGAAGATATTCTTTTCATCATTTGGATCTTTGGGTGCTAACATGGTGAACAAATCGTCTTCGAGTTTTTGTAATTTTTCTTTTATATCTTCAACTTCTTGCTTGGCCATTTCGGCTAATTCGCCAGTACCATCTGTTAAAATTCTAGCTTCAACTAATTGGGTTTCGAGTTTTTGGCGTAAAGTAGCCTTTTCAATAAGGGTATCCAGTTCAACTAGTCTTTTATTTTTTGCAGAAAAATTAGGGTTGGTATAGGCAGATGGGATAGATAAAAATGAAGTGAGCTCGGTTTTTTCGAGTAGTAGTTCATCAATATTCAGTGATATTTTAGCCATAGTTTTTAATCTTTCTTTTACTATTGTAACAAAAAAAGAGACTACCGGTATGATAGTCTCTTTTAAAAATTACGCTACTTGTCAGTTTTGGTCGCTTTGCGAACGCTAGCTTTTTTAGCTTTTGAAGCCAAAGCTACTTTGCGAGCTTCAGCAGCAGCAAATTTAGCTTTGTAACGGTCAACGCGGCCTTCGGTGTCGATGATTTTTTCTTCACCAGTAAAGAATGGGTGAGATGCAGACGAAATGTGCATCTTGATTAGAGGGTATTCGTTGCCGTCTTCCCACTTAATAGTTTCGGTAGTTTGCGCAGTTGACTGTGTCAAAAATGCAAACCCAGCCACCTCGTCGCTAAATACGACAGGGCGATAATCGGTTGGGTGTAATTTAGTTTTCATATTGGACTATTGTATCTGTTTTTTTGTGAATTGTCAAAGGTTAAAGTTGTTGATTTTCTATAACCCCCTCCTCCTCGCCACAAATAAATAACAACCAATCGACTGTCGCGTTAAAAAATAATTAGTTCTATTCTTTGTTGTCTGCGGTTCGCTGGATGGCGAAGACCCACAAGGAGATCGCCCTCACGCCAATTATATCAACCAGGGTCGGACCCTGGTTGATGTAATTGGGTTCAGTTAGTCCTCGCCAATCAAGGAATAAAACTAACTATTTTTATGGTCATCCAATAGGTTATTTTATTATTTGTGTCGAGTGGGAGGCTAGCGACTTGTTAAAAATTATAGATTTTAAGATAAGGGAGGGTACGCCAGGTGCCACTACTTTATTCCCAACAGACTGTGGCCGGTAGGCCAGCCGAACGCCACGTGCTGACGAAGTCACACGTAGAGTGTTCTGTTGGAATAAATGTAGTGGCAACTGGCGGGCAAACATAAAGACTCTTGAGTTTTGTATTCGAAGGTGTTACAATGGTCGAGTAAACAATTTTAATGAAGCAGCTTATGCGTAACTCCTGGTAATCAATCGGGCGCATAGGTGAAGAAAAAGGAGTTCATAATTATGGCAGTAGCCGTAGATATTAAGGCTTTGCTTGAAGCTGGTGTTCACTTTGGACACAAAACAAGTAGCTGGCACCCTAAAATGGCGCCTTACATTCACTCTAAACGCCAAGACAGTCACATTATTGACCTAGTCAAAACTGTTGAAGGTTTAGAAATTGCATTGCCATTTTTGACACGAGTTGTGGCAAATGGCAAAAAAGTTCTATTTGTTGGAACAAAAAAACACACCAAAGACATTGTTCGTGCAACTGCCGAAGCAATTGGTCAACCATTCGTTACTGAACGCTGGTTAGGTGGAACATTAACAAACGTTTCAACTGTCACTCAACAAATCAAGAAACTAAAAGATCTTGAAAAACGAATGGAATCTGGTGATTTGGAAAAACGTTATTCTAAACTAGAAGTCCAACGCTACCAAGAAGAAATTGACGACCTAAACATTAAATACGGCGGCGTCAAAGATTTAAATGGTAAACCAGGTGCATTATTTGTAATCGATGTAATCGGTGATATGAATGCCATCAAAGAAGCCAACACATTGGGAATCCCAGTTGTTGCTATTGTTGATACAAACGCAAACCCAACACTAGTTGATTATGTAATTCCCGGTAATGATGATGCTATCAAAGGCGTTCAATTATTGCTAGATTACGTACGTGCAGCAATTGCTGAAGGTGCAACTTCAACTAAGACAGTCGAAAAGGCTGAAAAAACTGATTCAAAGGAGAAATAAGGGATGGGCGTATCAATTGAAGATATCAAAAAACTAAAAGAGCTATCAGGCATTGGTTTGACTGATGCTAAAGTCGCCTTGGTTGAAGCCAACGGTGATTTTGACAAAGCGCTTGAAGTTCTTCGCAAAAAAGGCGTAACTAAAGCCGAGAAAAAAGGCGATCGTGAGGCTCGTCAGGGTTTGATTGATAGCTATGTTCATGGCGGACGTATTGGCGTTATTGTCGAAGTAAACTGCGAAACAGATTTCGTGGCGCGTACAGATGGTTTTAAATCATTCGCGCATGAAATAGCATTGCAAGTTGCGTCTATGTCGCCAATTTATGTTAGTGAATCTGATATTCCTGCGGCTGAACTTGATCGAGTGCGTACAGAAGCTAAAGAGCGCATTGTTGCTGAAGGCAAAAAACCGGCTGAAATGATCGATAAGATTGTTAATGGTCAGGTTAAAAAGCACTTTGCAGAAAAAGTTTTGATGTCACAAGAATATATAAAAAATGATAAGCAAACTGTTGAGGATTTTGTCAAAGAAAATATCGCAAAAACTGGTGAGAATTTAGTTATTCGTCAGTTTAAGCGTATCGAACTTGGCGTAAACGAATAGGTTCACTAGATTAAAATCAAAAAATCACGTAGAGATAACGTGGTTTTTTTGATACAATAGGTACATTATGTTTGACACAAAACCATACGAAGACAAGTTTGAATCAGCAGTCATGCACTTTAGTGAAGAACTTAAAAAGGTTCGTACCGGTCGAGCTCACCCTGGACAATTAGAGGGAATAAAAGTAGAAGTTTACGGTACATTGGTGCCAATTAACCAAGCTGCAAATATTACGGCTCCAGAGGCCCAAATGTTGCAGGTGACTCCATTCGATCCAGGTAATATTACAGCGATTAGTGCTGCAATTCGTAACGATCAAAGTCTGGGATTCAATCCAAGCGACGATGGTCGCGTAATTCGTGTTCCTGTACCAGCATTGACTGAAGAGCGACGCAAATTGTTAGTCAAACAGGCTAGTGAAAAAGTTGAAGAGACTCGAATTGCACTACGCAATATTCGCCAAGATGCGTTAAAAGATGCCAAACGCAAAAAAGAGAACAAAGAGTTGTCCGAAGATGATGTAAAGCGTGTCGAAAAGTTAATTGATGGGATTATGACTAATTTGAACGCCAAGATTGATGAAACATTTAGAATTAAAGAGAAAGATGTTTTGACGATTTAATGTCTGACCTTATTATTCCTAAACACATTGGTTTTATCGTTGACGGGAATCGCCGTTGGGCTAAACAACACGGCTTGCCAACTTATGAAGGTCACCTGGCTGGATATAATACAGTCCAAGAGATTGTAACGGCAACTTTTGAAGCGGGTGTCGAATTTGTTACTTGCTATATATTTAGTACTGAAAACTGGAAACGCAGTGAAGACGAAGTTAGCAAATTAATGGGTTTGATATTGCGATTATTAACCTCAGATTTGCCGATTTTTGAAAAGAATAACATTCGTTTGCGTGTAATTGGTTCTCGCGATAAAGTAAGTGACAAGATATTGGCTGCAATTGATAATGCCGAATCGGTCACTGCACATAACAACGCTGGAACATTGGCTATTTGTTTCAATTATGGCGGTCAACTTGAAATAGTTGATGCGGTTAAAAAAATTATTCAGTCTGGGGTATCAGCCGGCGATGTTACAAGGGAACTAATATCTCGAAACATATATGCGCCCGAGATACCATCAGTTGATATAGTTGTTCGAACTAGCGGTGAGCAGCGATTATCTAATTTTATGTTATGGCGAGCGGCCTATAGTGAGATGTTGTTCATTCCCAAGATGTGGCCAGATATGAGCAGTGACGATGTGACCGAAATAATAGAAGAATTTAGTAATCGATCAAGGCGTTTTGGGAGCTAAATGGAGTTATTATTTGGAGTTATTACCGGGTTAATAATATTGGTATTTTTGGTTGTAGCTCATGAATTAGGACATGCGATTGTGGCTATTCGTAATGGGGTGGTCGTGGAAGAATTCGGTATTGGCTTTCCACCTTTGGTTTGGAAAAAGAAGCTAAAAAACAAAATATTATTCACTGTTAACTGGTTGCCATTGGGTGGTTACGTAAAATTACAGGGCGAAAATGATGCGGCTGATAAAAAAGGTGATTACGGCGCAGTTTCATTTTTTAAAAAAACCAAGATATTGCTAGCTGGAGTTTTGATGAACTGGCTAATAGCGGCAATATTGTTGACTGGACTAGCTTTGACGGGATTACCAAAAGTGTTACCAGATCAAGTTATGGTATCGAACGATACGACAGTAATTAGTAGCCCGGTAGAAGTTGCTAGTCTGACAAAGGATTTTCCGGCCGAGAAAGCTGGCTTACGAGTAGGTGATAAGATATTAAAATTCAATGGACAGGACGTGTCATCGGCCTATGAACTAATTCAACTTGCTAAACAAAATTTAGGTAAAACTGTCACAGTCATCTACAGTAGCGGTGGCATTGAAAAAACAGTAAAAATCACACTAGGGCAGTCTTCTGCCGGCGGTATTTTGGGCGCAGGTTTGGGGCAAAGGGATGTGATGAAGTCAACTTGGTCAGCGCCAATCGTCGGTGTTGCTACGGCTGCGCAATTTACTGTCGTGACTATTCAAGGGGTTGGTAATTTAATAGGTAACTTGGTCAGCGGATTAGTTCTACAGCTTAGCTCTAACCCCGATACACGCAATCAGGCATCTGAGGACTTGAAAACAGTTAATGATAGCGTAGCGGGGCCAATTGGAATCCTAGGGACTATATTTCCGGCTGCTCAGCAAGCTGGCTTTAATCAACTAGTATTTTTGACGGCTATTATCTCGCTATCACTTGCGGTTATGAATATTTTGCCAATACCAGCGCTTGACGGCGGTAGGTGGTTCACTATGGTTATATTTAGATTATTGAAAAAGGATTTAAACAAAGAACGCGAAGAAAAAATCCAGGCGATCGGTTTTTCTATACTTATGGGATTAACTGTTTTGGTAACAATTACAGATGTTGCAAAATTATTCTAAATTGATAAAAGCTGCAACGGTATTAATACTACCGATATGGGTTTTGATTGGATTCTATTCAGCCCAGGCGGTTGCTGTGAACGTGGTAGCGCTGATGTTAGCCTTAAAAAGGCCGCTAGATTCTTATGATTCGGCTGTCGTTAATTCTTCGGTAGCGGCTTTTGTGTACGTTGCGACTTTGTTGATAGTAATCGGTATACCGTATTTGTTGAACAGAAAACGCACAAGTTTGGCTGACGTTGGCCTAAATAGGCTACCTACCTGGACTGATATATTTTTGACACCAGCGGCCTTGGTGACGTACTTTATACTGTCAGCGATTCTTATAATGTTGGCGACTAATGTTTTGCCAGGTTTTAACGTAAATCAGGTTCAAGATACAGGCTTTGATCAATTAAGTGCTAGGTATGAATATATTTTGGCGTTCATGACACTAGTAGTTATCGCACCTATAGCTGAAGAGGTGCTATTCCGCGGTTATCTGTATGGTAAATTAAAGAAATTCGTACCAGTGTGGGCTGCGATAGTCGTCACTAGCGTATTATTTGGTTTTATACACGGTGCTTGGAATTTGGCAGTCGATACTTTTGCGCTAAGCGTAGTCCTTTGTTTATTACGAGAATCTACTGGTAGTATCTGGTCGTCAATTTTGTTACATATGGCTAAAAACGGCATTGCTTTTTATATACTCTTTATTAATCCTTCGTTATTATCTATACTAGTCAAATAGTATGCGTGTATCTAAACTTTTTACCAAAACCAGCAAAACCGCTCCAGCCGATGAAGTCGCTAAAAATGCACAACTTTTAATTAAAGCTGGGTTTATTCATAAAGAAATGGCCGGCGTATATGCATATATGCCACTTGGACTGCGCGTTTTGGAAAATATTAAAAAAATTGTTCGTGAAGAAATGAATAACGTTGGCGGACAAGAAATTATGATGACAACTTTGCAACCCAAGGATATTTGGGAGAAAACCGATCGTTGGGACGATGCCAAAGTTGATAATTGGTTCAAGACTAAATTAGTGAACGGTACGGAATTAGGTGTTGGTTTGACTCACGAAGAGCCAATTGTCGATGCCGTCAGTAATTATTTGAATTCATACAAAGATATGCCATTTGCTGTATATCAAATTCAAAACAAATTTCGCAACGAATTGCGCGCTAAAAGCGGACTCTTGCGAGGCCGTGAATTTTTGATGAAAGATATGTACACGTTTTGCCGCGATCAGCAGCAACATGAGCAAGAATACGAAAAAATTGTTGCGGCGTATTACAAAGTATACGATCGGTTAGGATTGGGTAGTATTACTTATCGAACTTATGCTGACGGCGGTATATTTACACCTCGATTTAGTGATGAATTCCAGACGATTAGCGAAGTTGGCGAGGACACGATTTATGTCGACGAAGCCAAACGGGTTGCTATTAACGAAGAGATATTTACAGATGAGAATATCGCAAAATTAGGCCTAAAGCGCGAAGAATTGGTTCAGAAAAAGGGCATAGAGGTCGGCAATACGTTTCACCTTGAGACAAAATATACTGATGCGTTAGATTTGTACTATTATGACGAAAAAGGCGACAGGCAATCGATTGTGATGGGTTGTTATGGAATCGGAGTCAGCCGCATTATGGGTGTAATTGCCGAACTATTTGCTGATGACAAGGGATTGGTATGGCCAGAAAATATTGCACCATTCAGAGTTTATTTAGTAGGCATCGGTGGTGAAGCTGCTATCAAACAAGCCAATGATATATATGAAGAGTTAAAGTCGAACGGTATCGAAGTGATATACGACGACCGCGACGTTCGTCCAGGCCAAAAATTCGCCGATAGTGAACTTATTGGTATACCTTATCGAGTCACAGTTAGCGACCGATTAATGGCGGATAATACTTACGAATTAGTTGAACGTAAAAGCGGCGAAAAAACCATATTGACACATGACCAGCTGCTTGCTAAACTAAACTGACTATAAAAATCTTTATAGAATTCTGCGATATACGTAGACAGAGTGTGTGGTGCTGTAGGAAGCACTTTTTCTAATGGATAAGGATAAATAAGAATGAAGAAATTATATCAAATCACCACTGAAGGACGCCAGGAACTTGAAGCAGAACTCAAGGCATTTATTAGTCGCCGCGGCGAAGTAACTATCAAGATTGCCGAAGCACGTGATTTCGGAGATCTTAGCGAAAATGCTGAATATGATGTTGCTCGTGAAGAGCAGGGTTTAGTCGAGACACGTATTGCCGAAATTGAAGATATTTTGCAAAATGCCGAGATTATTAAAAATGGCAACAAATCAAAAGTCGCTTTGGGCAGCAAAGTAGAGCTAAAATTAGGCAAAATACAGATTGTTTATTCAATTGTTGGTCCAGTTGAAGCAAACCCTATGGAAGGCCGAATTAGCAACGAATCACCAATCGGTGTTGCGTTATTTGGCAAAAAAGTTGGCGACATGGCTACAATTGTTACTCCAAAAGGTGAAGTAACTTACGAAATCGCAAGTATTAACTAAATCCCATTTCCTAATCCATACACGCATAGCATAACCACCCGAGAGGGTGGTTGTGTTATAATTAACACCATTATGGCGACATTAAAAGATTTCCGCGACGAGCGATTACGAAAACTAAAAGAATTACGTGATTTAGGTATAAATCCATATCCTGCTGATTCACATCGAACACACAAGGCAAATGAGATTATTTCGGGATTTAATGGTTTAGAGGGACAAGTTGTAACCATTTCGGGCCGTATCGTTGGGATTCGAAAATTTGGCAAACTGGCATTTATTGTTGTTAAAGATTTTAGCGGTCAAATCCAGTTTTTTATGCGTTCCGATATTGTTGCGGGCCTTGATATTACAAATAACCAGATTGGAATTGCTGAATTACCATTATTGGACATAGGCGATTTCGTAGAGGGCACGGGTAAAGTTATAAAAAGCCAAACTGGTGAGATTTCAATCGAAGTTACTAATTTGCGGTTACTAACTAAAACTTTGCGCCCAATGCCAAGTGCTACCGAAGGTTTTACAAACAAAGAAGAGCGCATGCGTCGTCGTTATGTTGATATGAACGTCAATCAAGACGTCCGCGATCGATTTGTCCGACGTAGCAAGTTTTGGCAAGCAACTCGTGACTTTTTGAACCAACACGAATTTATTGAAGTGAACGTCCCGGTATTGGAACATACGACTGGTGGGGCTGATGCAAACCCATTCGTAACTCATATGGACGCGCTTGACCAAGATTTTTATCTACGAATTAGTCATGAACTACCGTTGAAACGTTTAATCGGCGCTGGATACGAAAAAGTATACGACGTTGGTCCTCGTTTTAGGAACGAAAATTACAGTGACGAACATTTACCAGAGCATATTGCTATGGAATGGTATTGGGCATACGCCGACTGGCAAGATGGCATGAAATTTATGGAAGAAATGTACCGATTTGTCATCGAGAAAACTTTTGGTAAATTACAATTTGAATTAGACGGCAAACGTGTAGATATGGGCGCAGCTTGGGAAATTTGGGACTACGCAACGGTTATCAAAGACAGATACAATATCGACGTTTATAACAGTTCGTTAGAAGAAGTAAAACAAGCGTTGATTGATAATAAATTAGAAGTCCAACAGACCGAAAATCGTGCTCGTGGTATCGATAAATTATGGAAGAATATCCGCAAGGATGTTACGGGTCCGGTTTGGTTAATTAATACGCCAAAATTCATTAGTCCTTTGGCTAAAAGTAACCCAGGTAGCGAAGATTCAGTTCAAAGATTTCAGGCTGTTATTGCCGGGTCAGAACAGTGTAATGGATTCTCAGAACTTAATGATCCAATTGATCAGCTAAACCGATTTGTCGAACAACAAGGTATGCGCGAAGCAGGTGACGATGAAGCAATGATGCTTGATATTGATTTTGTTGAAATGTTGGAATACGGTATGCCGCCAGCTTGCGGATTGGGCTACAGTGAACGTGTATTTTGGATTTTTGAAGGCGTTACGGCTCGTGAGGGTGTACCTTTCCCTCAATTACGTGCCGAAATCGACAGTAGTACTCGCGAAATTTATTCCGATATCAAACTTGGTTAATTTAGACTAATTTGTCATACAAATCATACTTCACTATATACGCGGGGTTAAGTATTAGGTTATTATAGATATATGATTGAGGTAAAAAATATATCCAAAACGTATGGTAAAAAAGATAATGTTTTCAAAGCATTAACTGATATTAGCTTTTCTATTCCCGACGGAGCAAGTGTCGCAATTTTAGGTAAATCAGGCAGTGGCAAGTCAACTTTGATGCACGCTATGAGCGGACTCGATAGACCTGAAACTGGTGAAATTATTATTGATGGAAAAAACATACTGACTTTGAAACAAAAGGAAGTTGATAAGTTTCGTTCAAGCAAAATGAGTTTTATTTTTCAAAGTTTTTTTGTTCAAGCTAATGAAAGTTGTTATGACAATGTTAGTCTACCGCTTGAAATTGCAAATTTATCTGCCAGAACTCGTCGTAAAAAAATCGAGGCAGCTTTAGAAGCCGTAGAATTAATAGATAAAATGAAATCAAGGGCGCGAGAGTTGTCTGGTGGCCAAAAACAAAGGTTGGCAGTTGCGCGTGCAATCGTAAATAGCCCTAAAATTTTATTTGCAGATGAGCCAACTGGTAATCTAGATAGCGTTACTGGTGAAGTCGTTGAAAATTTGTTGTTTGATTACAATAAGAAAAATGGAGTTACATTAATTATTGTTACTCATGATGCAGATTTGGCAAAACGATGTGACATACAAATCAATATTAAAGACGGCAATATTGAATCGATAAAAAGGAATAAATAATGAAAATTCGAGATATAACGATTCGAGCCGGACGTAGTTTAAAACAGGCCAAAGCTAGAACATTACTGACGAGTTTTGCAATTGGCGTAGGAGCGTTTACTATTACATTATCACTGGCAGCTGGTGTTGGTGGAAGGGCCTATACAGATCAAATCGTTAGTGCAAATACCAACGTTAATGAACTTAGTGTTACAAAAGCCCAGCCAACTAAACAAAAAGGTCCGCAAAAATATTCTAGTTCTACTTCGAATATATCCAATCCGCTTTTTTCAGCAGAACCTTTGACTGAAAGTGACATTGCTGTAATTCAAAAAGTAGATAATGTTGTTTCGGTTTCGCCAAACTACAATCCGCAAATAAAATATATTACACGTGCTGGTCAGGACAAGTATGTCGCGTCCATTAGTACTTTTAGCAAAAGCGTAACTTTGAAATATGCTGCCGGTTCAACCAGTGGCGATTTATCTGACAATCAAATAATCTTGACAGAACAATATGTAACGGCTCTAGGATTTGCCGACAACCAAGATGTAATTGGTAAAACAGTTGAAATTGTTGCCGACAAATTATCAGCTCCAATATTAAATCCCGAGACCAAAACTTTTACTTATATGGTTGTGGCAGTAAGCAGTAAATCAGGTTTGGCTTTCCGCGCCCAAAGCTCGCTACTAGTTTCGAACAGTTCAGCAAAAAATCTTTACGATTACATAAATTTCGGAACACGAGGCTACGGTAAATTTATAGTAGCTGCTGTTCAAGTGAACGGTGAAGATAAAGCTCAGTCAGTTAAGGATGAGCTAAAAGCAAAGGGCTACGATGCTCAAACTGCAGCCGATGTTTTAGGTGTAATTAATACGTTTATTAATGTACTACAGGGAATATTGTTAGGATTTGGTGCTCTGGCGATCCTGACGTCGGTATTTGGAATTATAAACACGCAGTACATCAGCGTACTTGAACGAACTCAGCAAATTGGGTTAATGAAAGCGCTAGGCATGAGTCGTCGCGATGTCGGTAGACTATTTAAATTAGAAGCTGCTTGGATTGGTTTTTTGGGCGGAGCAATCGGCAGTGGACTTGCTGTCATTAGTGGAACGATTGCCAACCCACTTATTAGCAAAGCGCTTGATCTTGGTGACATTAGTCTAATTGTGTTTACTCCGATTAATTTGATTATCGTAGTTATTGGTTTGATAGTGGTGTCGATAATGTCTGGTATACTACCAGCCCGCAAAGCAGCAAAACTTGATCCGATTGAAGCATTGCGCACCGAATAATTTCTTGGTCAACAGATAAAAATCTGATACAATAAACAGCATGTTAGATATTAGATTTATCCGCGAAAATTCAGAGGCAGTTCAAATCAATGCTAAAAATAAAGGTTATGATGTAGACGTTACATCACTTTTACAGCTTGATTCATCCCGCCGAGAGTTGCAAACTCAAATTGATGATTTGCGCGCTAAACGTAATGATATTGTTGCCCAGACCAAAGGTGGACGACCAACTGATGAATTAATTGCGCAAGGTAAGGCAATTAAAGATCAATTGTTTGGTGTTGAAGAAAAATTCAAAGAAGTTGATGTTAATTTTATGACTCTTTTGAAAAAAGTGCCAAACATGGCGTTAGCTAGTGTGTCTGTTGGCTCAACCGAAGATGAAAACGTAGTCACCAAGACGGTGGGTAGTCCAAAACAATTCGGCTTCAAGCCTCGTAATCATGCTGACATTGCAATTGAGCGCGGTTGGATTGATAAAGAACGCGCTGCTAAGGTTGTTGGCAGTCGATTCGCTTATATCAAGGGCGATTTAGTAAAACTACAAATGTCTATAGTTCAATTCGTCATCAATACTTTGAGTGATGAAGAAAAAATAGCCGAAATCGCAAAAAATGCCGGTTTGGATGTTTCGACCAAACCATTAACTCCAATTTTGCCGCCCTTGATGATTAGAACCGATATGTATGATTCTATGGATCGTTTGGAGCCTCGTGATGAGCGATATAAGATAGAAGGTGATGATTTATGGTTGCAGGGAAGTGCCGAGCATGTGCTGGGCAGTATGCATGCCGATGAAATTTTCAATGAATCTGATTTGCCACTTCGATATTTGGGATATGCAACCAGTTTTCGACGTGAAGCTGGAACGTACGGCAAAGATATGGAAGGCATTTTTCGAATGCACCAATTCGATAAATTAGAAATGGAAAGTTTCACTACAGCTGATGATGGCCACAAAGAACATTTGTTATTCGTTGCTATCCAAGAATATTTGTTGACGCAATTAGGCTTGCCATATCGCGTGTTAGAAAAATGTACTTTTGATATTGGCAAACCAAATGCATGCGGCGTAGATATGGAGACATGGTTGCCAGGACAGGACAAGTATCGCGAAACTCACACGGCTGATTATATGACCGATTATCAAGCGCGCCGTTTGAATACTCGTGTCCGCCGTGAATCTGGTAATTTAGAATTAATACACACGAATGATGCTACGGCATTTGCTGTTGGACGAATCATGATTGCTATTATCGAAAATGGTCAAACAGTTGATGGAAAAGTAAACGTTCCAGGCGCTTTGCAGCCTTATCTTGGCGGTCGAACGGTGCTATAATTAGAAGTAGCACCAGACCTAAACAAAAAGGAGGGCAGCATGATTACATCAGTCCAAATCGTAGGTATCGCTTATGAAATCGACGAAAATACCCGAAAGTATGTAATAAAAAGGATTGGAAGATTGGATCGTTATCTGCCTAGGCACGCTCGCAAGACTGTGTCTGCTGAGGTCAAACTAGAAGAAGTTAACCATAATCATGGTAATAAATATCAAGTCGAAGTTATCTTGAATTTGCCAGGTAAGCTTGTAACAGCCAAAG
Source organism: Candidatus Saccharibacteria bacterium CG2_30_41_52 (assembly GCA_001873625.1). Classification (GTDB taxonomy): domain Bacteria; phylum Patescibacteriota; class Saccharimonadia; order Saccharimonadales; family Saccharimonadaceae; genus UBA1547. The sequence continues at coordinate 93,416 of MNZN01000008.1, forward strand.
ATTCAACCAGTAATATTTTAGCCGCAGTTGATATTGTTGAAGCAAAAATTCAAGCGCAATTACGTGACTATAAGCAGTCAGCTATTTCACATATTGGCAATCGTGGCGTTATGAGTCGTATTAAACGTAGTTTTCAACGCGAATTATAGCAATTGGTATCTTGTCTAATCTCTCCCGAGGCCTTATAGTAAGGTGTAGTATTTCACTTTAGTTTAATAGGGAGCGGTTTTTAGCTATGGTAAGCAAACATAATGTTTTGACCAAGATATTCGGCGACCCTCAAGCACGTCTTTTGAAGGGTCTGCGAAAAAAGGTTGTTGCAGTTAATGCACTATCTGAAAAATATAAAAAAATGTCCAAAAAGGAATTGAAAGAGCAAACTGAAGTTCTGAAAAAGAAATTGCAGAAAAAAGGAACGACACTAGACAGTCTATTACCAGACGCATTTGCATTAGTTCGTGAATCAAGCGATCGGGTGTTGGGTATGAGGCACTTTGACGTTCAGCTTATTGGCGGTATGGCATTGCACGAAGGAAATGTCGCCGAGATGAAGACTGGTGAAGGTAAAACTTTGGTGGCTACACTACCTGTTTATTTGAATGCACTTGAAGGCAAGGGCGTACATGTCGTTACAGTCAACGATTATTTGGCGCAACGTGACGCTAGCTGGATGGGCGGCATCTATCACTTCTTGGGTCTAGAAACCGGTGTTATTATTAACGACGCTTCGTTTATTTATGATCCAAATTTCGATAATGAAGCTCATGACGATGCCAGAATGAAACATTTGCGTCCATCAACTCGCAAGGAGGCATATGCAGCTGACATTACATACGGCACAAATAACGAATTTGGATTCGATTATTTGCGCGATAACATGGTCAACGAAGTCGATTTGTTGCGCCAACGCGATCTAAATTTTGCGATCGTCGATGAGGTAGATAGTATTTTAATTGATGAGGCTAGGACGCCGCTTATTATTAGTGCGCCAGCAGCTGAAAACCCTGATAGTTATTATCAATTTGCCAAAATTGCTGCCAAATTAGTTCCTGAAGATTACATTATGGACGAAAAACACCGTACGGTTGCGTTGAGCGACGAAGGCACCGAAAAAGTCCAAAAAATGTTGGGAATTAAAAATCTATACAGTCCTGATTACGTTCGTTCAATCTATCATATGGACCAAGCTTTGCGTGCTCAAGCTTTATTCAAACGCGACAAGGATTATGTGGTTACTGCGGACGGTGAAGTTATTATCGTTGATGAATTTACTGGTCGTTTAATGCAAGGGCGTCGTTACAACGAAGGTCTACACCAGGCAATCGAAGCCAAAGAGGGCGTAGCTGTACTACAAGAGAGTATGACGCTAGCCACTGTTTCATTCCAGAACTACTTCCGATTATATAAGAAATTGTCAGGTATGACGGGTACGGCATATACCGAAGCCGAAGAATTCCAGCAAATTTACAGTTTGGATGTAATTCAGATTCCGTCTAATCGTCAAATTGCACGTCTTGACCGACAAGATTTAATATTCAAGACCGAAAAAGCAAAACTTAAAGCCGTTGCAGCTGCAATTGCTGAATATCATGCTATTGGTCGACCAGTTTTAGTTGGATCAGCATCGATTGCAAAAAATGAGTTGATTGCATCATGGTTGGATAAATCAGGTGTTCCATATGAACTTTTGAACGCCAAAAATAACGAGCGTGAAGCTGCGATTATTGAAAAAGCCGGCCAAAAAGGTTCAATTACACTAGCAACCAACATCGCTGGTCGTGGTACTGACATCAAACTAGGTGAGGGAGTTGTCGAACTTGGTGGATTAATGGTTATTGGTTCTGAACGACACGAATCACGCCGAATTGACAATCAGCTACGTGGACGCGGTGGACGACAAGGCGATCCAGGCGAGACTCAATTCTACGTTTCTACCGAAGACGATTTGATGCGTATTTTCCAGGGCGAGCGAATCGCAAGTTTGATGGACAGATTAGGAATTGACGAAGATACTCCAATTCAAAACAAAGCCGTATCAAAAACTTTGGAATCTGCTCAAAAACGCGTTGAAGGATTCAACTTTGACACTCGAAAAAACGTTGTTCAGTACGATAACGTTATCAACCGACACCGTCGAGTTGTATATACTATCCGCCGCAAGATTTTGGAAGGTGATGATATTAAGCCTGAAATGGAAAATCTGTTAGTTTCAAAACTACGTGAGTTGACTTTATTGCCGGCTAAAAATAACAAAAACTTTGCTGAAAACTTCGAAACAATATTCCCATTAACCGAAAATAAGCTCAAAGTTATTGGTGATGAAAAGAATGATAAAGCTAGATTTGAAGTAGCACGCCGGGAAGTTGACAAGCTATACAAAGACAAAGAAACTGAACTTGATGCAGAGGTTATGCGTAAAGTTGAACGGGAAGTTTATTTACAAGTGCTTGATACTTTGTGGATGCAACACCTTGAAAACATGCAACATTTGCGTGAAGGTATTCACTGGCGCAGTGTTGGTCAACGCGATCCATTAGTAGAATATCGTAGTGAATCCCAGAAACTATTTGATAGTTTGCAGGCGACTTTGCGTGACGAAGTGTTGCGTGCTGTTATGCATGTTCGCAAAACTGACGTTATTTCTCAGACAGAAGAAGATTACCAGACTGAACTAACTCGTTTAGCTGCAAATGCAGTTGAAAAAGGGGTAAATGAAGTCACTGATGGCGAAATGAATCGCGATCAAGATTTTAAGGTTAAAAAAGTAAGTGTAGCACATGTTTCGAATAAGAAAAAAAATGAATCACGTAAGAAAAAGAAATCAGAGCGCCAAAATCGCAAACGACGCAAATAATTGGTGGGCAGAAAAAAATAATATATGAAACATACCGTCAAAGAAATAAAACTGAAAAATGGGGCACGTGGATTACTTATTGATGTTCCTGGTGCTACTACGATGAGTATGCAGTTTCAGTTCCGTGCAGGGAACCGATACGTTAAATCTAAAGACATCGAACAAGTTGCACACATCATGGAACATATGGCTTTTGGTGCTAATGCACGTTTTAAAAGCGAGCATGAATTCGAATTTGAATTTACTAAAAACGGTGCTTATCGTAATGCTTATACTAGCGATCTTTCGATGGTATACGAAGCTGATTGTGCTGATTTTGAGTGGGATAGAATTCTTGATTTACAAAGACTATCAATTTGTCAGCCCAAGTTTAATGAATCTGAATTAAATGCTGAAAAAGGTAACGTTAGAAGCGAGCTGACAAACTATCTAAATGACCATCATCGTATTTTGTGGCCACGCGTTCAACAATTATTAGGTGAAGACGTATTGACGTATCGTCAATCGTTGCCGACAATTGGCAATGTAACGATTACAGACGTGCGCGAACATCACAAACGTACGCATACGACTCAGAACATGCGTTTCGTTATTGCGGGCAAGCTAAAGGGTCGTAAATCAGAAATAAAACGACAAATGGAAGCTTTTGATTTACCACAAGGAACTCGTTTTGTAGTTCCGCATGATACATTAACCAAAGCTGGACCAAGTATGATTCGTCGCAAAGATGCTACGAACCTAACGTTTGGTTTATTTATGGCAATCCCACGCGAACTTAGTGACGAAGAATTAGATGCTATGCATTATCTGAACCATATTTTGACTGGTACGATGCACTCTCGTATTTTTGGCGCAGCACGACAAAAAGGCTTGGCTTATAACGTCAATGCGTATACTGGTACTGGATTTTACGATAGTGGTTGGGACATTACTGGACAAGTTAATCATGAAGCAGCCAGTGAGTTGTTTGATATTATAACCCGCGAACTTCGTAATGTACTTGAGGGTAATATAAATGAAAAAGAAGTAGAAGCGGCTAAGTCATTTGCACTTGGACGTTATCAAATGGGAGCTCAGACGGTATCACAGATTAGCGGATTCTATACTGGACGATATTTTGACGATGGATTTATCAAAAATTATGAAAAAGTGCCTGACATGATTAAAAACGTCACCGTTGAGCGTATGGTTAATACGGCACGCGGGTTTATTAATGAAGATATTTGGGTTTTAGCGGCCGTCAGTAACGGTGAAAAGCAAGAGCTTGTCGAATTGAACGACAAAGTAGCGACACTATTTAACAAGGAGTAATCAATGCCACTAAAACACATCGTTGAAGAAATAACGTTAAACAGCGGTGCTAAGGGATTGATTATTGATGTGCCGGATTCGACTGTAGTGTCTTATGATATTGGCTTTCGAGCTGGGTATGATTACGCTGAACCATTAGTGCAGCAATCAGCGCATCTATTAGAACACATGGCGTTTGGTGTTAGTGATGGATTTGAAACTGCTGAAGTTTTTAGCCAGGAGTTTACAAAAAACGGGGCACATCGAGGAGCTACGACTTATGATAGAGGTATGAGTTATGGTGCGGAATCTGCAGTTATGGAATGGGAAAGAATCATGGATTTATTCCAAGCTGCTATTACGCGCCCGATATTTACTCAGAAAACGTTAGATTCTGAAAAAGGTAATGTACGCGAAGAACTGGTTTCACAGGCCGATAATCACAGCCGTGTTTTGTATCAGCATATACAGCGAGCTTTGGGTAGTAAGCGTTTGATGGACCCTGAAAAAATTGAGACGATTGAAAGAATACAATTGTCGGATGTCCAAAACCATTATCGTAAAACTCATACACTAAAGAATATGAGGTTTTCTATTGCTGGTGATTTATCAAAGTATAAAGATGAAATTATTAAAAAACTTAATCAATGGGATTTGCCTATAGGTGATAGATTACCGGCGCTTGAATTAGTATCAAAATCATCACCAATGGTTCATGTCTATCGTAAGGATATGTCCAATTTATTGTTTAGATTACAGATGGATATAAATCGAGAATTATCAAACATTGAAAATGTTGCAATGAGTGCTTTGGGACATATATTGACCGGAACATTTCATTCAAGGATATATGGTAAAGCTAGAAGTCAGGGCATTTGTTATAACATGGGATCTGGTTCTAGTTCGGATATTTCTGGTGTATCATCTTGGTGGTTTTATGGTAAAGTTCAACTCGAAAATGCCGATACGTTGTTTAGGCTGATTATTGAACAGATAAAAAAAGTTCTTGACGGTGACATTACTGAAGAAGAATTAGATGCGGCTAAACAGTATGCTTTAGGCGGCTATCAGATGAGGGGGCAGACGGTCAGTTCTATTAGTGGTTGGTATACGTCGTATTATTTTGGCCACGATGAAATTGATCCGCTCGAGTCATCGCCTGACCGTATAAAATCAACGACCAGGGAAGATATTGTGAAACTTGCCAAGGAGTTTATAAACAACTGCGAGTGGACGCTAGGTGGTATTGGCAATGCATCATCCGAACAGCTGCAATCTCATTATGATTTGTTTGCAACCTTGTTAAATAATAAGGATAAATAATCATATGAAAATAGCAATCGCAGGATATGGGGTTGAGGGCGAATCAAACTATCGTTATTGGTCAGCTGATCCGAAAAACGAGATTACGATTTTTGATGAAAATAAACTAGATATACCAGAACCAGACAAGCGATTTGCGATTATTGGAACAGGCGTATTCACGCAGATGAATGGGTACGATTTGGTTGTGCGTACAGCCGGTTTGGCGCTACGCAAAATCGTCACTGATGGTAAAATTTGGTCGGCAACGAATGAATTCTTTGCTAAATGTTCAGCTCAAATCATCGGTGTTACCGGTAGCAAGGGCAAGGGGACGACAGCAAGTTTAATTACTAGCATTTTGCGCGTAGCTGGAAAAAAAGTTTGGTTAGTGGGTAATATTGGTACTCCGGCTTTGGATGTGATTGACCAAATTGCTGTTAACGATATTGTTGTTTATGAGTTATCAAGTTTTCAATTATGGGATTTGAAAAAATCACCGCATGTCGCTGTTATTTTGTTTATAGAGCAAGAACATTTGGATGTACATGTTGATATGGCCGAGTACGTTAACGCCAAATCAAATATTACAAATTACCAAAAAGCAGGCGATATTTTAATTTACAACCAATTCAATGCCTACGCTAGTGAAATTGCTAGAACTTCAAAAGCAAAAATAATTGGGTATACGGACGTTAAAACAGCCCATGTCAGTAACGGACATTTTTACTATGGTGAACAAAAAATTTGTTCAGTCAACACCTTACAGATTATAGGAAGGCACAATTTTGATAATTCTTGTGCCGCAATTGATGCCGTTTGGGAGCACACTCACGATACAGAGGTGATGGAGCGCGGATTACATGATTTTAAAGGGTTACCGCACCGGTTACAATTTGTGCGCGAGGTTGCAGGTATCAAATATTATGACGATAGCATTGCAACCACTCCCGGCTCTGCAATCGCAGCGTTGCAATCATTTGATACGTCAAAAGTTATCATATTGGGCGGCTCGTCTAAGGGATCGGATTTTAGGGATCTAGCCAAGGAATTGAATCAACATGATGTCAAAGCGATTTTGATTGGCGATGAGGCAACCAACATTGCCGAATCTTGTAATGCAGCTGGATTTACTGAATATCAAATTATTAATCATGCTGTCATGTCGGATGTCGTAAATCTAGCTCAATCAATCTCGATACCAAACGGGGTTGTTCTACTTAGTCCGGCAAGTGCGAGTTTTGGGCTATTTAAAAACTATGCTGATAGGGGTGAACAGTTTAAGACGGCTGTGGAAATGTTACAATAGACCTGATGCAGCCACTTCTTAAGCAATTGACAAATCTGTTGACGCAAATTGATGCGGCTTTTTCGCGTTTGAATATTTCTGAAAAACAAAAGATGATCACTGGTCTAACTGAGCAATTAGCTCATTCCGAAGTTTGGAATAATCCGACCGACGCACAGATTAAAAGCAAGCAATTGTCGGCCTTGTCGAATGCAGTTGATCCATGGGTGACTTTGCGGGTTCAGGTCGCGGACATTATAGAGTTTATAGGTCTGGGTGATGAAAGTATGGTCAAAGAATTCGAAGAACAGACAAACGCATTAGAACGTGATTTTGCAAAACTTCGCAAAGACCTACTTTATCACGGAAAATTTGATGACCATAACGCCATTATTCGACTAAGTGCCGGCGTAGGTGGAACTGATGCTCAGGATTGGACTGAAATGTTGGAACGAATGTATTTGCGTTGGGCTGAAAAATCAAAAATGCATACAACAATTGTTGAACGTTCGGCGGGTGAAGAAGCTGGAATAAAATCGAGCGTTATTGAAATAGACGGACATAATGCCTATGGACGATTAAGGGGCGAATATGGGGTTCATCGTTTGGTACGATTGAGTCCATTCAACAGTGATAATTTACGTCAAACTAGTTTTGCATTAGTTGAAGTTTTGCCGCAAATCGAAACTCCCGAAGAAGCACAGATTGACGATAAGGATTTGAAAGTTGACGTTTACCGCGCAGGTGGCAAGGGTGGTCAGTCGGTTAATACGACCGATAGTGCAGTTCGTATAACTCACATTCCGACTGGTATTGTCGTTGCAATTCAGAATGAACGATCCCAATTACAAAACCGTGAAACTGCTATGAAAATTTTGCGCTCGAAACTTACGCAATTGCAACTAGAGCAACATACTGCCAGTATTGCAGACCTGCAAGCAGGGGAATCAGCCAACTGGGGTTCACAAATCCGCAATTACGTCCTACATCCATACACGATGGTCAAAGACACCCGTACGAAACACGAAAATCAAAACGCTCAGGCAGTCCTAGATGGTGACATCGATGAATTTTCCGAAGCCTTCCTAGAATCTCAACCTCAGGAATGATTATGCACTTGCGGCACGGGTCCTGCCGTCCGGTCCGCCCCTGATTTATAAAAATGGATTACCATTTTGTAGTAAATCGGGGCCACCCCGCCGAACGTCACCCGTTTTAAGTCTAGTGTATCTCTTATGGCGTATATGACTTTGGGGTTATTCTGCTAACGTTATTATGTTATAATTGACCAAGTAATGATACTGATTGATAGGGTCACAAAATCATATGGAAAAGACATCACTCCGGCTATAAATCGCGTGAGCCTTTTCATTGAACCACGTGAATTTGTGATTTTAGTCGGAACCAGCGGCGCCGGCAAATCAACTCTGTTAAAACTTTTGACTCGTGAAGAAAAACCAACTAGCGGCAAAATCGTTGTTGGTGGAATTGATTACGACACACTCAAAGACAGTCATATTCCGATGTTGCGCCGCAAAATTGGTGTTGTTTTTCAAGACTTTAAATTATTGCCTCAACGTACCGTTTTTGAAAACATTGCATTTGCACTTGAGATTGCCGGTATGACTAGGCGCGAGATTAAAAACACCGTTCCAAAAGTCATTGAACTAGTTGGTTTAACTGGCAAAGAAAAACAATTCCCAAGTCAGTTATCTGGTGGTGAACGCCAACGCGTTGCAATCGCTAGAGCTGTTGTTCGTCAGCCTAAAATTTTAATTGCCGACGAGCCAACCGGAAATCTAGACCCACGACACAGTTGGGATATTATTCGTTTATTAGAAAAAATTAACAAATACGGCACGACGGTCTTACTGACTACTCATAATGCTGAAATTGTTAATAAATTGAAACGTCGAGTTATCACGTTGGAACACGGTAAAATTACTGGTGACCAAGCAGAGGGAAGTTATCGACAATGATGGCAAAGAAAAAAATGGATTCAAAAACATCTGCTTTCCAAAAGCGTAATCGACGCAAATTATTGTCATTTTTCCGCGTGATTCGATACGGGACTGATAGTTTTATTCGCAATTCATGGTTGTCGGTTGCGGCAACTGCTGTCATGACGATTACTTTGTTAATCATTTTTACCGCTTTTGTAGCGCAAAATATTTTGACTGATACGGTTGGCGAACTACGCAACAAAGTCGATATGTCGATTTATCTTAAGACTGAAACAACCGACAAAGTCGGTAACGATTTAATAGCCGAACTTAAACAATTATCATCAGTTCGAACAGTCAAATATATTAGCGCGGCACAAGCCAGAACTAATATCGCTGAAACTAACAAAAATGACACTGGTGTGTTAGATGCTATTAAAGAGGCGACTAATAAAAATCCGGCAACATTGCGTGTCGTGATAAGTGATATTAACGATACATCACAACTAGAAGATTTTGTTGCTAATAATACGCTTTTGAAAAAATATTTAAGTGCCGATTACAGACCGTCATTTGCCGGTGAACGCCGCAATACTATTCAATCAATTGGTCGGGCTGTTAACTTTGCCCAAAAGGTTGGCATTGCCGCCGCCGCGATATTTATCATCATTTCGTCACTGATAATTTTTAATACAATTCGTATGGCGATATTTAATCGCAAAGAAGAAATTCAGATGATGAAGCTAATTGGCGCCGACAAATCGTTTATACGTGGTCCGTTTTTGGTTGAGTCGATTATGTATGGTTTTATAGCGGCTGTAATTGCTACGGGATTGGGAATTTGGGGATTATATTCATCGATCAAAACATTAGCCAGTTATCAAATTACAGTCCAGCCGACGATTGATTTGGCGACACTTTATTCTGGATTAGTCCTGCTTGCGATGATCGGCATTGGCGCTGTTATTGGCATTATATCTTCATTACTAGCAACTCATCGATATTTAAAAATATGAAAATAAATATATCAAAAACATCAGTCTCATCTGTTACAACCAGATTCACGTTAGGTTTAATTAGTTTGGTGTTGGCTGTTGCTATGCCGATTCAGATGACCCAAAAAGTATTTGCTGATCAATATGATGATAAAATTGCAGCCCTTCAGCAAGATATCGCAAAATATCAAAAAGAAGCAGCCAGATTAAATAGCGAAGCAGCAACATTACAATCGGCATTGGGACAATTGGCAAACCAAAAAGCAGCGATACAGACTCAAATTGATATTAGCCAGGCAAAGTACGATCAATTGTTGATTCAAATTGCCGAGACAAAACAGAAAATAAAAGACAACCAAGACGCACTGGGCGTGACGATTGCCAATATGTATGTAGAAGGTAATATTACTCCAATTGAAATGTTGGCCAGTAGCAAAAACATTAGTGATTATTTGGACAAACAAGAATATCAAACATCAATTCGCGATCAGTTATCCAGCACTATAACTAAGGTTAAGGATTTGAAGGTCCAATTGGATAAGCAACAAGTTGATGTTGGTAAAATATTGGCAGACCAAAAATCGCAGCGTGAGACCTTGGTTGCCAAAGAAAACGAACAACAGTATTTGTTGAATAAAACTCAGGGCCAAGAGGCAAATTACCAACAATTAATTAGTGATAGTCAGGCGGCAATTGATGAAGCCAAAGCTACCCAGATATTGATTAATGCTAGGTTTAATGGCAACGGCGGTTTTACATTAGTTGATTCTGGTACATTAGGTGATTACCCTTGGAATTCATCAAATTGCCCAATGCAATGGTACTTTTCTACTGGCGGCTCTGATAATAACGGTGGCGATGGTCATGGATATGGGTGCCGTCAGTGTGCCAGTTACGTAGCATGGAGATTTGCCAAAGAAACCGGGTTGTATCCTTCATGGGGTAACGCGGTGAACTTTACTGCTAGTGCAATTGCTGCTGGTTTTCAAGAGGGTGCAGCGAAGGCTGGTTCAATTGCCGTTATGGATCCCGGCAAGGCTGGTCAAAGTTTTGGACACGTTGCGTGGGTCGAGGCGGTTACGGGTGATGGCAAGATTATGGTTAGTCAATATAACTATGACTACGGTGCAGGCTATGGAATGTACAGCAAAATGATATTGTCGGTTAACGCGTTCGATCACTACATTCACATTAAATAAAACCATAACTGATATGGCATACGGCAGTTTATTGCGCTATACTTGTATGTAATAGAAATATCGGTGAAATAGGGGATATATGGTAAAGATTCATTCAAGAATTAAGGCAGAAGTTATTGCGCACGTAACAAAACATCGACAAAATAAAAAACCTTTGTCATCAGTCGCATTGTTTATTATTGTCGCGCTGACTGCAGCATTGGGATACGTAGCTGGTACTTATAATTATCAAATCATGGCGGCTATTGGTCCAGTTTTTGGTTACAAGGCGCACGCTGGCGAGATTGATTTAAGCTCATTGCAAAAAACATACAACCAGCTTGCTGGTCATTTTGATGGAGCACTGGATACAGATTTATTGATTCAGGGCGCAAATCGTGGGCTAGTAGCTGCTGCAGGGGACACTTATACTCAGTATTTTAGCCCCAAAGAGGCGATCGATTTTAACAATGGCTTGTCGGGTAATATCGGTGGTGGTATTGGTGCCGAAGTCGGCATTAAGAATGACAAAATTACAATTATTCGCCCACTAAAAGACAACCCAGCAATCAAGGCCGGTCTGTTATCAAATGACGTTATTATAAGTGTCAACGATCAATTGGTCGCCGGTTGGACCGTTGAAAAAACTGTTGGTTTAATTCGTGGTGAGGCTGGAACAACTGTAAAAATTAAAGTGCAACGTGGCACAGAAACCAAAGAGTTTGTTGTCACACGGGCAATAATTAACAACCCAAGTGTCGACGCTAGTGTGAACGGTACTATGGGTATTATAACAATTACTAGGTTCGACAATGAAACGGGTGATCTAGCGCGAGTTGCTGCTCAGAATTTTGTACAACAAGGTGTTAAATCAATAATTTTTGACTTACGTGGCAATGGTGGTGGTTATGTGTCGGCCGCAGTAGATGTAGCTGGTTTATGGCTTGATAACCAAATTATAGTAGTTGAACGAACCGGTGATACTGTCAAAGATACTTTAAGATCAGGCAGCAATGCTTTGCTTGCCGGCATTTCTACGGTTGTATTAGTCGATGGCAATACAGCCAGTGCGAGCGAGATTGTAGCAGGTGCTTTGCAGGATCACAAAGCTGCCAAATTAGTCGGACAAAGGACATTTGGCAAGGGAAGCGTGCAGCTGCCACTAACATTGGATGGAGGTGCGGAATTAAAGGTTACTGTAGCGCGTTGGTATACCCCAAATGGCAAGAATATCACCAAAGATGGTATAACACCTGATGTGACTGCTGATTTAACTCAGGTGGACATAAATAAAGATGCTGATCCACAAATGGATGCTGCTAAAAAGGCGCTTGGTTTATAGAGCTTGTGTTTTAAGAGTGACAATAGTAATATAGTGGTTATATGGAAACAAAGAAAAAAATTCTACTTGTCGAAGATGACGTTGCATTAGCCGGAGTATATAAATCTCGCTTGGACATGGAAGGATTTGAAACTCGTGCTGTAAATAATGGCGAAGTTGCTTTGTCTGCTGCTATTGAATTCAAACCTGATTTGGTTTTGTTGGATGCTATGATGCCAAAAATAAGTGGTTTTGACGTGTTAGATATTTTGCGTAACACCCCCGAAACTGCCAACATCCGAATTATTATGTTGACTGCGCTAAGCCAACCTAAGGACAAAGAACGTGCCGAATCATTGGGCGTTGATGATTATTTAGTCAAGTCACAGGTTGTAATTGGTGACGTTGTAGAACGTGTTCGATTCCACCTAGGAATATTAGAGAACAAGTAATTTTGAATTTGTAATAAAAAACTGTCCATAGCGGGCAGTTTTTTATTTAGTTCAATGTAATTAAAGTACTGATACTTGAGTACGTGGAGTAGTTTTGCCAGTAAAGCGGCTTTTGCGAACTTTGCTGAATGCAACAACACCATCAACAGCAGCGTGAATGGTAAAATCACGGCTAATGAATGTTCCAGGTCCTGAAATTTTCGTAGAACCAGTTTGACGTATGATTACTTCGCCTGTGCGTACAGTTTGACCGCCAAAGCGTTTAACGCCAAGTCGTTGACCTGGGTTATTGTGGATATTTTTGGCTGTTCCGCCGGCTTTAACGTGTGACATGGAATGATAACTCCTAAAAATTTATAACAAAATCTAATTGATTGTACCAAATATAGGGGGTGGCGTCAAGGGTTGTGGTTAGTACTTCAGCCTCTTGCCAACAGGCTATCAAATGTACTGCTTCACGCCAGGTCTGAGCAAGGGCCCCGGCGCCTTGTCAGACTTGGCCTCCAGGGTACAATTGATAGCCTGTGTGACAGAGGCTTCAGCCCCTAGTATTTTAAAGAAGAGTAAAGGAGCGGCAGGACTGTTAATTTTTAATCCCTTGTTAGAACTAGTAGTTCCCGGGCGACGACTTGGTCTTCACGGTAGTACAATAAATCGTTTTGGGACACGTTGGTGAATTCGTGTGGTTTGTAGCCGTATCTGGCGATTGTGCCGATTAATGGTAGGTGAGTGAAGCTACCTTCTTTGTTGCGCCAAGCTGGAACAGCGATACAGATTTGAGTGCCTGATTCGATTTGTGGGCGCAAATTTTTCAAAAATTCTGTAATAATGTGATCACAATTCTTTACGACTTCGTCTAATTTAGTGGGTGATGGTGGAGCGCTGAATGGTTGTCCTAAATATGTCTCGCCAACGACTGCGCTAATTGGACCATCCCATTTGGTTGTCATGGCATCGCCTTGACTTAATCTAAAATCAAAATCTTTATGGAAACCGTTTGCAAGCCACTGTAGGTTATGGCCACTGTAATCCACCATCTTGTCGGATAGGTCGGTACCGTAGGCCGCGTAGCCCATTAGAAGGGCTTCTTGTAACACAACACCAGTTCCACAGAAGGGGTCCAGAATGGTAGGTGGTAGTTGGTAGGTGGTGGGTAGTAGAGGACCGACGGCCAGGTTTATCATGATTTGGGCTAGTTTTGGCGGTAACATGCCAACGAATGCATCGCGTTTTGGACGTTCTTGATCGCGTCGTGCGTATGCCGTGATATTTTGTGATCCAGTGCTGGTGGCGATAATGACTTTTCCGTCAGTTGCGCGCGCAATAATTAGTTCAACTTTGTTTGGCGATAAACCTAGTTTGTTGTGGTGGCTAGTAGCAGTGCTGAGAGCTGGTTCTGGGTTAGGGACAAGTCGCAGACTGACGCCGTATTTTTTTAGCTTTTGTTTTAGGATAATCCCAGTTTTTTGGACTTCGCGTCCGCCAACAGGGGAGTTGTATGCGCTAATTCCAAGCGTAATTTTGCCTTCAAATGATGACCATTCGTTAGTGTAAAACTGAACTATTTTTTGGCTAATCTGATGCCAATCGCTGCGTGGTAGTTCGGCGATAACTTTTCCGGCTTTTAATACTCCACCGAATTGTTGAATATCAAAATCTTTGTCGCTGTCGATAAGTGCGGCGGTCGGTGATATTGGATTGATGGCTTTGCCGCCAAATACTCGCTCAAGTTCGGCTATGCCAAGTGCGGGCTGTCGTCCTAAAATTGCTATATACATATGTTGATAGTCCACGCAACACAAATCATTACGATTTGAAACGTCCTCTCTGGTTAAAAACTTGTTTTTTGTACTCGACGTATCTACGGATATGCCTCGTCCAAAGAAGACAAGTTTTATAACTCATAGATGACTGTCTCAAATCCCAACAATTTGCATTGTGTGGACTATCTTATTATACGTGGTCAGCGACGTTTTCGGTGCTATAATTATATTTAGTTATGTCATTTAGATCTTGGGCTACTATAATCACTTTTATTTTATTGGCACTGGTAGTGTTTTTCGGCTGGAATCAGATAACTTTAGCTTGGAGATTACTGGGTAGTGTTAATCTGTGGATTTGGGCTCTATTAATTCCATTTCAATTAGCTAGTTATTATGCAACCAGCGGAATTATTTTTTCTTATTTACGATCAAAAGGTAATCTGCAACAAACAACTCACCGGCAGATGACGCGAATTGCATTGGAATTAAATTTTGTGAATCACATTTTACCTAGCGGTGGCGCCGCTGGTTTTTCATATCTAGGCTGGGTACTGGGTCGTCACGGCGTAAGTGCTGGTAGGGCAACGATGGCGCAGATTATCCGTTTTGTATTGGTATATATTAGTTTCGTTTCAATTGTAATTATTGCAGTGATTGTTTTAGCTCTTGACCATCAAATTGATCGAACTATCATTGTTATTAGTGCGTTGCTGGTGTTTGTTGCTACTGGTGGTACGACATTAATTATATATTTGGTCGGAAATCACAAACGATTAATCACTTTCTCTGGAGTTGTAACGCGCGCGGTCAATAAAGTCACAGCATTGTTTATGCGCAAGAATAAGGGGCAGATATTAAAATTGGAATCAGTTGAAAAATTCTTCACCGATATTCATACGGATTATTTGGAAATTAGGCGCGAAAAAAAGATTTTAATTCGGCCGCTCGCATGGTCAATCGTTACTAATTTATTAGACGCATCATTGATTTTGATTGCATTTTTGTCACTGGGATTCTGGATCAATCCAGCCACATTATTTATTGCGTTTGGTGTTGCGTCGATCATTAGTATTTTCTCAGCGTCACCTGGTGGAGCAGGTGTTTATGAAGCGATCATGATTGCTTTCTTGGTATCTGCTGGTGTTGAACCAGACAGGGCAATTGCTGGTACATTATTGGCACGCGCAACGCTATTGGTGGGTACAATTTTGTTTGGTTATATATTTTATCAACTAACGATTAACAAATATGGAAAAGCCACAGATTCAACCAATATTTAGCGTCAGTGATTTCATCGCTGTCGTTAATCAAACGCTTGAATATGCATATCCAAGCGTCTCGATTGAAGGTGAGGTGGCATCATTCAAAGTCAGCCAAGGCAAATTTGTATTCTTTGATATTAAAGACAAGGGCGGCAGTGTTGGATGTTTTATGAGTGTTTGGCAATTACGCGTTCCAATCGAGGACGGTATGAAAGTAATTGTGTCGGCTATGCCTAAATTAACTCAATGGGGTAAATTTAGTCTGACTGTAAAGACGGTTCGACCAAGTGGTGAAGGCGCATTAAAAAAGAGTTTTGAGTTGTTAAAAGCTAAATTAGACACTGAAGGATTGTTTGCGCCGGAGCGCAAGCGACAATTGCCGACATTACCAAAACACATTGCAATTATCAGTAGCACGCAATCAGCGGGTTACGCTGACTTTATCAAAATTTTGAATGATCGTTGGGGCGGAATAAAAGTTGATGTGGCTCACGTTCAGGTTCAGGGCGAAATAGCACCAGACCAAATGATTAAAGCGATAGATTTTTTTAATCAGCAAGAATTATTACCAGAAGTTATTGTTATTATACGTGGTGGCGGTAGCGCTGATGATTTGGCGGCGTTTAACGATGAATTATTGGTTCGCGCAATCGCCGGCAGTCGTATTCCAACATTGGTTGGTGTTGGGCATGAAACCGACGAAAGTTTATGCGATTTAGTGGCTGATGTTCGCGCTGCGACGCCCAGTAATGCTGCTCAGATTTTAGTACCAGATAAAAATGAAATAATCCGATCAGTTCGGGTTCAGGTTGGGTCTCTATTGCCGCGGATATTACAAATAATTGATCAGCAAAAAATAGCAGTCAGTGGATTGCTGATTAGTGCGATAGATTCAGTCGACAGAGCTATCGATGATCAAACGATGCGCGTGTCTAATTTGAAAAATGTATTATCGCAACTTGATCCAAATAAAGTATTAGCCAGAGGGTACGCGTTAGTTCGTGGCGTAAAGCGGATTGGATCGGTGATTGAGATTGAAACGACTAATAATATAATGAAAGCAGAGGTTAAAAATGTCATCAACAAATAAATCTATTTCTGAAAAAACTACAGAGCTATCAAAATTGATTACTTGGTTTGATAGTGAGGAATTTTCTTTGGAGGAGGCGATTGATAAATTTAAACAAGCCGAAAAATTAGCTGCAAGTATTGAATTGGATTTATCATCACTCAAAAATGAAATTCAAATTGTTAAACAGCGATTCGATAGCGAAAATTAATGATTAGGTTTTGGCCGGCGATATTTATACTGACTATATTTTTTGGTGCAGTGACTTTTCGAAGCACTCCATACCAGTTTTATTCTTTACAGGGTAGTGAAGCACAAGTATAATGACGCTATGATGTATTTGAACTCTAAGCGCGAAAGTGGTTTTATGAATGGATGGATGATTACTACAATCGGTTTGATTATTGTAATTGCGATTGTTGCAGGATTGGCCGTTTGGTCGTACATAAATTATAACGACCAAAAAACAAATGTTGATACTAAGATTGATGCTGCAGTTGCAACTGCTAAAAAAGAGCAAGCCGATTCAGACGAAACTAAATTTATGCAACGAGAAAAAGAACCAAAACGATTATTTGTTGGTCCCGAGGATTATGGACGTGTAAGCTTTAATTATCCAAAAACTTGGAGCGTATTTGTCAACAAGGACGCGTCAAGCGGCGGCACGTACGAGGCATACCTAAATCCAGTAACTGTTCCTCCGATTAGCACGACTCAACAGTTTGCATTGCGCCTGACGATTGAGCAAAAAGATTATGACAAGGTTATTACTGGCTATGATCCATTAGTAAAAAAGGGCGACCTCAAATCTAGCAGTATTACAGTTGGTGGCGTTTCGGGCACCAGAATAGACGGCGATTTTAGTAAAGACATTCGTGGATCGGCTGTCGTGTTTAAGATTCGTGACAAAACTTTGACACTTAGAACAGATGCCAATACATTCAAAGCTGATTTTGATGCTTTGATAAAAACAATCAAGTTCGTCAAATAGTCCAATCAATCCTACAGCGTGCTACAATTATTGTATATGGGTTTGGCACCAGGGGAGCACGAACAATTTTATAACGGTCCACTAAATGATGGCCTACCATCGATTGTCGCCGCTGCCCACGAACTCAAATCTCCTCTTGCTCTGGTCCGACAGCTGTCCTTGATGCTGGAAACTGGTGATTTGCCGCTTGCTGACCAAAAACGCATGCTCAGACAAATCAGTTTAACTAGCGAAAGAGCGCTAAGGCTTACTAGCGATTTGACTCGATCAGTTAGATTGTCAGATGCACTATTTAAATTAGAGCCAATTAACCCGCAGCAATTGTGCGAGGATATTGTGCGCGAATTGGCACCGCTTTTCACGGCACATAATCGTGATGTTAAATTAGTTTCTCGCAAGCATCATCTGCTATTGGTAGCTAATCGCGATTTGCTTCGCCGTATTATTATGAATTTTAGCGATAACGCTTTGCATTATACTGAAAATGACAGTGCAGTAGAGATCAAGATTGTGTCGTTGAAATCAGGCAATATTATTCGACTTTGTGTGCGTGATTATGGCCCAGCATTGCCAATTGATACGTTGAAATCACTACAGGGGAAATTGGCAAATTGCGCTCCAACGCCAGTGCATGCTAGACCTCAGAGTAGTGGTTTGGGATTATATATTTCTAGTCAGTTTGCAGATGCTATGAACGGCCGTATTGGCGTGACTCAACACCGTGACGGCGCGACTTTTTATATTGATTTACAGGCTTCGCAACAATTGAGCTTGTTATGAAAACTCCAAAAGTATTGATTGTTGAAGACGATGAATGGCTGGCCGAACAACATTTGCGTGTCCTGAGTTTAGCTGGTTACGAAGCTACCATTGCGCTACATGCCATAGCGGCGATACAACTGATTGACGACATTCATCCTGATGTAATTATTTTAGATGTTCTACTGACGGGCAATACGGCGTTTGCATTACTACATGAACTGCAGTCGTATGGTGATACTGGTAAAATACCAATAATAATTTGTTCTAATTTGGCTAGCGAATTATCAATCGATAATTTAAAACCATATGGTGTCAAACGAATTCTTGATAAAACGACTATGGAGCCTGATGATGTTGTGGCGGCAGTGCGCAATGTTCTGTTATGAAAACATTTAAAACATCAGCAATAGTTTTGCGCCGTACAAATTACGGTGAAGCTGATCGAATTTTGCAATTATTAACTCCAGATGGCAAACGTAGCGTGATGGCACGTGGGGTCCGTCGCGAAAAAAGTCGATTAGCTGGCGGAATTGAGTTATTTGCTGTTTGCGATGTAGTGATTACTGAAGGTAAAGGTGAATTGGGTATATTGACGTCGGCCAGATTAGCACATTTTTTTCAGCATATTATGCAAGATTATGATCGAATGCAGTTTGCGTACACTGTAATTAAACTAGTAAATAATGCTAGCGAAATGGTAAATGGGCCAGAATGGTACGATGTTTTGTCGGAAACATTGGCTGGGTTGGACGCGCATTCAATTCAGCTGGGCGTTGTTCAGTCGTGGTTTTATTTGCGATATGCCGCACTTTTAGGATATGAACTAAGCTTATGGCATGATGTTGCGGGCGAAAAATTGGTTGCAGAAAAAACCTATCGCTACGATGTTGGCGAACGCGGCCTACGTGCCGTAGCGGATGGGGAATTGACGTCAGAACACATTAAATTACTGCGTCTAATTGCTACCAGGCCGATAAAAGTGATAGCTCAAATTGGCGGGATTGATACTATTATCGGCGACTGTCTGTTGGTCGCGCGTGAACACGTTGCGCTTACATAGGGTAAAAGTTTGCCCTATCATTTTAAATTCTGGTATAATAACCAGCATTATGATCGATAAGAATACCAGCAACATCCAAATGGAATCAATTATTAGCCTGTGTAAACGCCGAGGGTTTGTTTATCAAGGGTCTGATATTTATGGTGGAATGGCTGGTATGTATGATTTCGGTCCTTATGGAGTCGAACTTTTGAACAATATCAAAGCGCAATGGTGGAAAGAAAACGTTCAAACGCGCGAAGATTATGTCGGTTTGGACAGTGCAATGTTCAAAGAGCCAAAAGTTTGGGATGCATCAGGTCACACTAGTGGTTTTTCTGACCCACTTTCTGAATGTAAAGTTTGTAATACACGTATTCGTGTCGATAAAGAACTAGCAAAAATTGGCATTACGGCTGACGAAAAAATGTCCGAAGCTGCAATTAATGAATTGTTTGATGCACATAAAGCTGATATAAAATGCCCAAAATGCGGTAAAACTGATTGGACGCCCGTCAAAGCTTTCAATCTATTAGTTAAAACTAACATGGGTAACTTTACTGGTTTAGATGAGCAACCTGTTTATTTGCCAGGTGAAGCTTGTCAGGGTATTTATTTGAATTTCAAAAACATTGTCGATACTACCAGGATGAAAGTACCATTTGGTATAGCTCAAATCGGAAAAGCATTTCGTAATGAAATCTCACCACGAAACTTTTTGTTCCGTTGTCGCGAATTCGAACAAGCTGATACTCAATATTTTGTGAAACCTCATGAGAATAAAGAGGCATACGAAAGAATCAAACAGGAACGAATGGATTGGTACGTTAGAATGGGTATCAAACCAGAGAACCTTCGATTCAAACAGCATGACAACTTGGTGTTTTACGCGTCTGACGCTTGGGATATTGAATATAACTTCCCATCATATGGTTTTGACGAAATTGAAGGTATTCATGATCGTACTGATTATGACCTGTCACAGCATACTAAATTTTCTGGCGTAGATTTGTCGTACAAAGATCCATACACTGGTGAAAAATATATTCCATGGGTTTTGGAAACGTCAGCCGGTCTAGGACGTATGTTCTTGACGTTTATTTCTGATGCTTACACTGAAGATAAGGTGGGTGATGATATGCGAACGGTTTTGAAACTTAGTTACGATTTAGCACCAATCAAAGTAGCCGTATTTCCACTGCTGAAAAATAAACCAGAACTAGTTGCTAAATCCAGAGAAGTTTACGAAATGCTAAAAGGCCGTTTGAACTGTGAATGGGATGACAATGGCAATATTGGTAAACGTTATCGCCGCCAAGACGAAATTGGTACTCCATACTGTGTAGTCGTCGACTTTGAAACCCTAGAGGACAATATGGTTACTGTTCGCGATCGTGATACCACTGAGCAAAAACGCGTATCAATCGACGAATTGTTCGCTACTATCGCCCCCACAAACGCCTAGTAATTTCTATTACTAGGAATGACAATAATTGTAATTTATTAAATTTGTAAAAAGATAGGTGAATAATATGAATAATAAAATTCTTGTAGTGAAATATGGGTCTAGTAGTTTATCTGGTGTGGATGGTTTGGATGTTGCCAAAATATCCGGCTATGCCGCAAAAATCAAATATTTAAGTGATAATTATATGATTGCAATCGTTAGTTCGGGTGCAGTTGTAGCTGGGAAATCAATAATAGGCAATGGTGGCTCGTCTGACGCTACAATAAATGCTATGGTCGGATCGGCTGCGCTAGTTGTCGCTTGGCAAAACGCCTTAAGGGCGCATGGGTTGACCGCTGGTCAGATATTGGTGACGTATAGTGATATTGCCGATAAAGTTGAAGGAAATCGCTTGCGAAGTGTTATACATAACAACTTAGCAAAAGGCGTAATACCAATAATCAATGAAAATGACGTGTTGAGCGACATTGAATTAGCTAGACTAAGTTATGGTGGCGACAATGATGGATTAGCCTATAAGATTGCTGTTACAATTGGCGCCGACGAATTGTTATTGCTTACTAATGTTGACGGTTTGTTGGATGAGAATAATACGGTTATTAACGAAATTAGTTTGAGTGAGCTGGACAAGTTTACAGGTTTAGCTAATGGCAAATCTGATAGCGGCAAGGGGGGGATGCTGTCTAAAATTAAAGCCGCCGTCTCAGCTGGCGAAGCTGGAGTCTCAGCCCATATCGGTAATGCCAACGCGGACTACCGATTAATGCTTGCTCGGGAACTTGGTACTCATATTAAATAAACAAAAAACGCTAGATTTAGCGTTTTTTGTTTATAGCATGTAGTATTGAACTACTTCTTAACAACTTTTTTAGGTTTCTTGACTTCTTTTTTAGGTTTTCCTGCGCCTTTCATTGCGAATCCTTTCTGGAGGACTTATCCCATCCATGTAATTATTATTATTATGCTAATGGTTTAGAATGTAAATACCTAATCGATATTGTTTCTGCTTATCCTATAACTGTAGTAATATAGATTATATGATTACTTATTATACCGATGGTAGCTGCAGCCCGAACCCTGGTTCTGGTGGTTTTGCAGTTATAAAAGAAACAGAGACCGCAATTGTCGGTAGTGAGCAAATGTCGACAAATATTAGAATGGAAGGTCGCGCAATAATTGAGGCCTTGAATGATGCCAACGGTGAGCCTTGTCGAATCTATAGCGACAGCGAATTTTGGGTTAATGTTATCACCAAATGGGGCGTTAGCTGGGAGGCACGAGGCTGGACTAAAAAAGGTAGTGAAATTAAAAACTTGGATTTAGTCAAAGAAGTCTATGAATTATACAAAAAATCACAAGCTCAATTAATCTGGGTACGCGGACATAATGGTACGCTAAATAATGAGTTGGCTGACATATGGGCTAACAAAGCTCGTGAAGAAAGATTATTCGGTAAAGTTTTGTTATAAACTGTAGCCAAATCGTCCTCAAAACATAATTTTAAATTTGAACAAAGGGTAATAAATGGAAACACCAAACGAACCGACCGATATTTTTTTGTGGGCAAATAATATAGATGGAATTAAAAAAGAATTAGAAGTTGAATTCTTTTTGTTCAATAAACATTACACCCCATATACGACAAGTTTTAATAGTGAACTTAACGCAC
The DNA here is from genome assembly GCA_001873625.1 of Candidatus Saccharibacteria bacterium CG2_30_41_52. Classification (GTDB taxonomy): domain Bacteria; phylum Patescibacteriota; class Saccharimonadia; order Saccharimonadales; family Saccharimonadaceae; genus UBA1547. Next base: position 116,062 of record MNZN01000008.1, read on the forward strand.
AAATCAAACCATTGTTTTTATACGATTTGATTAATTTTGTAACTATGGGTGCTGGTACTGGATTATCGGTTCGTGATTTCGAGTTGTCTGAGAGTGAAGATAATGTGCTACTTCGTACTGATTTGGAAAAAGTCGGCCGAGCTGAGACATTATTACATCTGATTGAGCATCAGCGCAGTGACATCGTGGAATTTAGCGAACAGGATCACGAATTCAAGAAGATTAAGGGTATTATTGCACGTTTTACTCATAAAGATTCTAAAAAACCCTTCTATGCGATTAAACAAATATCACAAGGTCAGGTGTTAAAAGGTTCAACCGCTTGGGAATTCCGCGATGGCAAATTTGGTGCCTTTCAAGCCGAAGTTGGGCTAAAAATACCACCAGATAATCAAGTTTTGATTATTGATAAGGATATCTTTGTATTCAGTCAAAATAAATTTGAGCGACTCTTTAATTATGATTATAAAAAACAAGCGCTGGCTGATTTGAAAGTTGCCGAGATTGAAAAACAATTTCGCCTCAGTTTCCCGGATGGACTTGATCTGCAATCAATGGTCGCGGAACGCAAAAAAACCATCAACAAATTGCAAAAAATTGAAATCGGCGCGATTACTCAAGAGCAGGTGATTGAATATGCTGATGGCATGCAATTAGACTTAATGACCGATGATACTAGCGCAATTATCATTATGGACGGCAACGACCTGGATACATTTGTAAACCTAATTAACGAAGATTACATTGCCAGTGAAATTACTGGACGCCGTTACGAAGTAAAAAGCAAAAAACTTCTTGATGACCCTGATGGTGAGCCACCAAGAGCTATGTAACTAGAGTATATTAATAATAAGGATTGCGGATAAAATAATGTCATTGGGTTTACATGTTCATCTAAAAAAATACGGAAAAGGTTCTGGTGTATTTAGATATATACACAAAAATAAATCAATCCGTCTGCTAGATAAATGGATCATGGTAATTGGTATTTTGTCGCCTATTATGACCATACCTCAGATTATTGAAATATGTGTCAATCAAGATGCTAACGGAGTCTCAGTCGTGACATGGTCTATGTACGCGGTATTTGCTATATTTTGGTTACTTTACGGTATTGTTCATAAGTCACTCCCTTTAATTATCAATAGCACTTTGTGGATATTTTTTGATATCTGTGTAGCTATATTGTCGATTGTGTATTAACCTGGTTGTATTTGTTAAGTAAATAGCTTCTTTCTGGGCTATAATAGGCTTAATGAAACAGGGGATGGCGCTCGAGATTATGCTTTCGGGAGAAAGCGTGTTGCTAACTGGTCCAGCAGGGGCCGGCAAGACTTTTGTTTTGAATCAATTTATTCGTATTGCTAAAAACGAAGGCAAACATGTATCCGTAACTGCCACAACGGGTCTTGCTGCGACTCACTTGGGCGGTAATACTATCCATTCTTGGGCTGGAATCGGTATATCGGACGAAATTCACACTGGCTTTGCTGAAAATATGTCAAAAACTCGCCGCGAAATTATTGAAAAGACAGATGCGCTAATTATCGACGAGATTAGTATGATGCATGATTTTCGTCTGGATATGGTTGATCAAGTTTGTCGAATTGTACGCAAAAAAGACGAACCATTTGGTGGAATTCAAATTATTATGTCTGGTGATTTTTTTCAACTACCACCAATTAATAGAGGTGATTCACGAGCTGGTGGATTTGTTGTCAACAGTAATGTTTGGCAAGAACTAGACCCAACAATTTGCTATCTAGAAGAACAGCATCGTCAGGATGATGAAGAGTTGCTGGATATTTTAAATGCGCTTCGTGCTGGCGAATTGCGCCGAAATCATGCCGAGACATTATTAGCGCGTGTTGGCGTTGAACCAGAAGGTGACGAATTGTTGACTGAACTACATACGGTAAATATCGATGTCGATAGGCTGAATGAAGCCAAGTTGGATTTGATAGAAGGTGACGAACTTTTTTATACACAGTCTACAACTGGCGGTAAAAATTATGTCGAAAGCTTGCAACGATCGGTCCTAGCGCCGGCAACTTTGCGACTAAAAAAAGGCGCTCTGGTGATGGCTATTAAAAACAGTTTGGACCGAAAATACGTCAACGGGAGTATTGGAACTGTGATTGATTTCGAATCCGATACCGAGTATCCAATCGTTGAATTTAAGAGTGGAAAAGTCGTTACGATGTCGCCTGACACCTGGGAATTGCGAGACGGTGATAAAAAACGAGCCAGCATTACTCAAATTCCTTTGCGTTTAGCGTGGGCGATTACGGTCCATAAATCCCAGGGTATGACACTCGACGCCGCTCGAATTGATTTACGAAAAGCCTTTGTTGAAGGTATGGGTTATGTGGCATTAAGCCGAGTAAAAAACTTGCACAACCTTTATTTATCTGGTATAAATCGCATGGCTTTGCAGGTTAGCCAGCAAGCCCAGGAAATTGATGTGACATTGCGTCATAAAGCGAGCAATGCATTAAAAAGATTCGCATATTTAGAAGAAGCAGCCAAAAATCGCAAGACTGAAATATTGAAAAAACCTGCCAAAAAGGCAAGTGGTTGGGCTGATAAAATAGCCAAAATGCGCGAAACTCATCCTAACGCCTATAAGCCATGGGAACCAAAACAAGATAGTTTACTAAAAGAAAAGTTCCAAAATGGCGCAACTATTAAAGAGTTAAGTAAACTATTGGGGCGTCACGAAGGGTCTATTACGATGCGTTTACAAAAACATTTTGGCGAAGACATCATCCTATAGCCTGGCTATTAGCTATTGGAATTTGGAATAAGGCAGATTGAATTAGTATTATTAGCTATCTTCCAATAGCAATATTCCAATAGCCAACTCATCCCTGTTATCATAAGCACTTATTCACAGTTCTGTGGATAACCGTGGGTCACACATTTAAAATTATGATATTTGGGGCTTGAAGTGAGTAATAGTGGGTAGTATAGTTAGACCCAGTGGAAAGCAGTGGGTAACACCACAACAAAAACAAAAAAACCACTAAAAATAATAACTAAGCGGAGCCAAACAAGGAAGCACCCCATATGGCAAGCATAGATTATTTCGAACGAAAGCTTGACGACAAGCGCCGGTTAACGATACCGGTTGAACTTCGAAATGAATTTGCTACCGGTGTTGTGCTAACTAGAGGCTTTGGCCAGTACCTACATCTTTATCCGAAACAAGTTTGGGATAGGGAAGTTGAACCGTCACTGGGCGGCGGCATTTTTGACGAGAGAATAGCTGACCTTACAGTACGATTTAGGCGAGGCAAAACCGAGGCAGAACTTGACCAAAAACAGGGTCGAGTAATAGTCGAGCAGCACCTGCTTGATTATGCCGGGATTGACAAGCAGCTGGTTGCGATCAGGGTAGGCGTCTATTGGCGCATAATGAAACCCGACGCCGAAGTTTAAAAAACATCCACCACGTACTTTAACAATTTGATGAACTGAAACAATAAACGGAAACTCTCGAGATCAACTATCTGGTAGTTAGGCAGTGGGCTACGGAACCACATTAAAAAACCGCGCACCTTGTTTACAAAAAAACACACCTCCCAAAAAAAACTCCACCTCACACATAAGTCTCTCAACCGAATGATTGCAAACAGTAGACTGTGATTTGCCTCTGGCAACCACTACTTGATCGTTCGGACACTTATAAATCAAAAACAAACACACCAAAAAAAACAAACAGCCATAGCTACCAGTTAGGTGATCTCGAATCGTCCACTATGTTATCATAAGGGACGAATGAGTAAAGAACAGACCCCAAACAATTTGTTACATGTTCCAGTTTTGCTTGAAGCGACGCTTGAATCATTAAGCCCGACAGAAGGAGAGAGCTATCTCGATCTGACTGCTGGGTATGGTGGGCATGCTAATCGTATTTTGAATATTACTGGTAATTATGCCGAATCTGTCTTGGTTGATCGTGACGACTATGCGGTAAAACGCCTGGAAGCATTTTCAGACAAGGGGACGAGGCTTCTGCATACTGATTTTGTTGCTGCCGCAAGGCAGTTGATCGAAGAGGGGCAGAAATTTAACATAGTATTAGTTGATTTGGGGATGTCATCACCACAACTCGATCAGTTCGAGCGAGGGTTTTCCTTTACAAACAGTGGCCCGCTAGATATGCGAATGGACCGACGCCAGGCTAGAAGCGCACATACGCTTGCAAACACCGCTTCGGAACAGGAACTAACGCGTATCATTACCGAATACGGCGAAGAGCCGCTAGGTTTAGCTAAGACAATTGCTAAGGCGATTGTCGTTAACAGACCACTGTCTATGACTGGAGAACTCGCCGACCTGATAAAACACTCATATCGTGGCAAATGGAAAAAAATCCATCCAGCCACACGCACCTTTCAAGCACTCCGGATTGCAGTCAACGATGAGCTACGGCAAATCGAAGACTTGTTGCCACTCTTGCCCGACCTATTAAAACCAGGCGGGCGAGTGGGCATCATTAGCTTTCACAGCCTAGAGGACCGTTTAGTCAAAAGATATTTCAAAGATCAATTTGACGAAGGACTCGAAGCCGTATTGCAGCCATTGACCAAAAAGCCAATCGCAGGGGATATTTACGACGTTCACAACCCGCGTGCACGCAGCAGTAAGTTACGTGTCGCAGTGAAAAAATAAAACAAACAAAAAGAAAGGGCAAAAAATTATGCCAGTTCGAATAGCAGTACAATACGCAGACATCGCACAGATCGTGACTGTTCGCGTTAAGTAACAATTATTAGCCCCGCCCCCTTGGCGGGGCACCAAAAACAAACATAAAAAGAAATTATATTAACAATGTATTATCAACGTACCCAAAATTTTAGCAGTCGACGTCAGCAGAATTGGTCACGTAACCAAAATACTGTTGCTTTTGTTTCAGCTATCAAACTTGGACCTGTGACTCATACTGTGCTTGTTGCGCTGATGATTACGGTGCTTGGATTGATATATTTGACGCAAGCAACCCGCGCAACCAGCTATGACTACGAAACTCAAAAGATCGATAGTCAGATTGCAGAATTGAATACGCAAAAAAGCGATTTACAGATTGAAAATGCAAGGTTAACTGCGCTTCAAACCGTTAAAAACAGCAGTGTTGCTTCGACAATGGTTGCTCCAACTTCGACAAATTACGTTGCTCAATAGGGCGCTTATGAATTTAGAACTCCAAAAAGGCAGTCGTTCAAAGATATTAGCGGCTATAGTGCTGGGCACTATGGCCATCTTTGTTATTAGACTGTTTTATTTACAAATAATCCAACATGATTACTATGTTGGGCTGGCGCATGATACTCAGGTCAAACGATTAACGATTCCTTCAAAACGAGGACTTATTTATGCGTTGGACGGTCAGACTCCAGTTCCTTTGGTAATGAACCAAGATGTCTATACGGTATTTGCTGATCCATTAATTGTGAATGAAGACGACAAAATTATAGATACGGTTAAGCGTATAGCTGGTGGTAATGCTCGCGAAAATCTACAGGAATTATTAGATAAAAAGAATAGTCGTTATCAAATTTTGGCAACCAGAGTAACTAGATTGCAGGCCAACAAAATTAAAGCCGAAGATTTAAGCGGTATCGGATTCCAAGAAGTCTCCGAAAGAGTATATCCCGAAGGTTCATTGGCGGCTCAGACGTTGGGATATTTGAACTTTGAAGGCATTGCCAACTATGGAGTTGAAAGCAAATTAGACAAACGATTGACAGGTGTAGATGGATTGTTGCAATCTGTTACGGACGTTAGTGATGTGCCGTTGACTATTGGGAACGATAACATCAATCGACCAGCTGTGAACGGTGAGAATATTGTTCTTAGTATTGATCGTAACGTTCAATTTCATGTCGAGCAAGCTTTGGACGATGGACTAAAAAGGACTGGTGCAACTCGTGGCAGTGCAATTATGGTGGACCCACAATCAGGCAAAATATTAGCCATGGCAAATCTACCAACTTATAGCCCATCTAAATTTTATGAAGTAAAAGATGCTGCGGCATTTAATAACGGCGTTGTATCGGCCCCATATGAACCAGGCTCAGACGTTAAAACTTTGACTATGGCTACCGGTATAGATAAGGGCGTAGTCACGGCTAATTCAACTTATGACAATAAGGATTATATTCAAGTTGATGATCGCATAATATCAAATGCTACATTGGGTCAAACTGGTACGATTACATTCCAACATGCCTTGAACTGGTCACTTAATACCGGTTTTGTCACGGTCGCACAAAGGTTAGGGGATGGTAAAAGTATTACTCGTGGGGCTCGCGATATTATGTACGACTATTTTTATAATAAGTTTCATTTAGGCCAATTGACCGGTGTTGAAGTGGCAGGTGAGATTAAGGGTACGGTCATATCGCCAGCAACCGAAGAAGGCAACGCGGTGCGTTATTCGAATATGGCATTTGGACAGGGATTGGACGTTACTATGGTTCAAGTTGCGGCGGCATTTAACTCGATTGTTAATGGTGGCAAATATTATATTCCTACGGTATTGGCCGGTGTAGTTGATAAAGATGGAAAATATATTCCAGACAAACCTAGTACTCCTACGACTTCAATTTCAAAATCGGCTGCTGATCAGGTGCGGGAAATGACTCACGTTGCTCGAAATACATTCTTTTCAAGCGTTGATAAAGCTGGATATTATATCGGCGGTAAGACTGGTACGTCGCAGGTGATTATAAACGGCAACTATTCTACAGATGAGACAGTCGGTACGTATTTGGGTTACGGCGGCACCGAAAACGTGTCAAAATATGTCATAATGGTACAGGTATCTGGTGACCATAAAACACTACAAGGAGCAAGAGATGCTTTGCCGATATTTACTGATATTTCTAACTGGATGCTTGACTATATAAAACTACAACCAAAGGGGTAATATGGATAAATTATTAACTGAACTGACTCGTGAACTTACCGGAACTTTCCTGTTGAGCTTAGGGGCATTCTTGCTTGCTATGTTATTTACGCCAATTTATACATTTCTTGCTTATAGATATAAATTTTGGAAAAAACAACGTACGACTAGTACGACTGGTGAAAAGCTGCAAATTTTTAACAAATTGCATGCCGACAAATTCAAACGCAATATTCCAACCATGGCTGGAGTTATATTCGTGCTGGCGATTGCGATTATGACGTTGGCGTTTAATATGAACAGGGGGCAGACATGGTTGCCGCTAGCTGCTTTGGTTGGTGGTGCTTTTGTTGGGCTACTAGATGATATTATTAACGTTCGCGGCAATGGTAACGGAGTTGCTGGACTACGTTCAAGTTTGAAATTTATTATGATTTTAACTATTGGATTAGCACTTGGTTGGTTTTTCTTTACGAAACTTGGGCTTACATCTGTCCATGTTCCATTTTTGAATGATTACATTTTGGGTTGGTTGATTATCCCTTTGTTTGCGTTTGTAGTTGTAGCTACAAGTAATGCTGTTAACATTAGTGACGGACTTGATGGCCTAGCTGGCGGATTACTGTCAATTAGCTATGGTGCTTTTGGCACAATTGCTTTATTCCAATCACAAACTTTTTTGGCTGGTTTTTGTTTTACTGTAGTTGGAGCGTTACTCAGTTATCTATGGTTTAATATTTATCCTGCTCGTTTTTTTATGGGCGATGTTGGTAGCTTCGCGCTCGGAACTTCGCTCGGTGTTGTGGCGATGCTAACTAATACATTGTTTTTGCTACCGATTATTGGAATAGTCTTTGTCGCCGAAGCTGGATCTAGTTTAATTCAAATCTTAAGCAAGCGCATATTCAAACGTAAGATATTTATTTCAGCGCCATTTCATCAACACTTGCAGGCTACCGGTTGGCCTGAAACAAAAGTTACTATGCGTTTTTGGGTTATTGGATACGTTATGGCATTTATAGGTGTATTTCTGGCCCTGGCTGGGGGAAATATCTAACCGTGACGGCATTGGGGCGCCAAAAAACTATTGCGGCTCTCTCTGAGGAAGCTCAGTTTGCTAATATGACGACAATACGCCGTCATCGTCCTGATTACCAAATTATCCTTTACATGGGCCTTCTGATGCTAATTGGACTGGTAATTATGTATGCCATTGGACCACAGCGTGCCAATGTTTTGAACAATGCCTATGGCAGCAATTACGATAGTACGTATTTTTTTGTTAAGCAAATGTTTAGTTTAGGTTTTGCGTTGGCGGCTTTCGCGGCTCTAGCATTAATTCCATACACCTTGATAACTAAACATGCCGGTAAGTTAATAATAATAGCCTTAGGTGCTTGTGCACTGTTAGCGTTTGCAGGATGGACCCATTGGGGTATAGCGCAACAGTCTTTGGGTGCAACTCGTTGGTTTAACCTGGGGGCACTAGGTAGTTTACAGCCCGCCGAGATGTTGAAATTTGCGATTTTGATATTTACGGCAGGATTTTTGGGCGGGAAAGTTCGTCAGGGCAAGTTGAATGATAAAGACGCAACACTGATACCACTAGCAATTCTAACTGGTATATCAATATTATTTATTGTTATTATTCAAAAGGATTTGGGTACTGGAATTGCTTTGGTCAGCATTATTGTAACCATGTTGGTTGCGGGCGGAATAAATATTAAAAACACTGTTATTATTGCACTTTTGGCGATTGTTATTGGTGGGTTGGTGATTGTTAGCGCGCCACATCGAATGGAGCGTATTGCGGCATTCTTGAAGGGTGACGATACATCTGTAACTGGCGATTCTGATAGTTATCACGTTGAACAGGCGAAGCTAGCGATCGGTTCGGGTGGACTATTCGGTGTCGGCGTAGGCAATAGCGTTCAATCGACTGGCTATCTGCCAGAGGCTATTAATGACTCAGTTTTTGCGATTATGGGCGAAACTTTTGGTTTTGTTGGGCTTGTTACAATATTAGTGCTGTTTGTGGCGCTTTTGATGCGTCTATTAAAGCTAATGGATCATTTAGTCGATGTTAGGTTGAAACTGTTGGTTGCGGGTGTCTTTGGATGGTTTGGCGCGCATGTTATTCTTAATGTAGCCTCTATGATAGGAATTATTCCGTTAACAGGCATCACATTGCCACTTCTGAGCTTTGGCGGAACTAGTATGCTATTCATTACTGCGGCTTTAGGACTAGTTTTCCAGCTATCACATTACACAGTTCATCCATCAAGATTAAAGGAGGCACGACATGAAGATTTTAGCAGTCGGCGGGGGATCGGGCGGTCACGTTACACCGGTCGTAGCGGTTCTACGCGAGCTTAAAAAGTCCTACCCAAAGGCACAAATCCAATTTTGGTGCGATATGAAATTCGCAGCTCAGTCACGTGCTATAATGAGCCATTTTGACGGCAGTATTCCGGTCAGTACTATTTTAGCTGGCAAATACCGTCGTTATAATCACGTATCGATAATACGCCAATTATTGTGGCCATCAGTGGTAATTTTGAATATCAGAGATAGTTTTTTGGTCGGTTTGGGCTTTTTGCAAAGCTTAATAAAATTGGTTATTTGGCGCCCAGACGTTGTTTTTACAAAAGGTGGATTCGTTTGTTTGCCAGTAGGAATTGCGGCCCGAATATTGCGAATTCCTTTAGTTATTCACGATTCTGATGCTCATCCTGGGCTAACTAATCGCGTACTAGGGAAGTGGGCGACTTTAATTGCCACTGGTGCGCCTTTGGAGTTTTATTCTTATCCCGCCAGAAAGTCGCGTTATGTCGGTATTCCAATTTCATCTGATTTTCACGAATTCTCAGATGAAGAAATGAAAAATGCCAAAAAACAGTGGGGGATTAGCACTGCCTATCCCCTAATAGTTGTAACTGGTGGAGGATTAGGCGCTGGGCGAATAAATAACGTTGTAACGGTAATGTTGGACGAATTATTGTGTTTAGGTTCAGTCGTTTTGGTATCCGGGACAGGCCAATATGACGAATTACGATCAATTACGCCGCCAAATAGTGATAGATTTCAATTACACTCGTTTATATCAAATGATATGGCGTCGCTATTAGGTGCGGCGGATGTTGTTGTAACTCGTGCTGGCGCAACAACGATTTTGGAACTGGCGGCACTAGCAAAACCAACTATTTTGGTGCCAAATGGCAAATTAACAGGCGGACATCAGTTGAAAAACGCGGCCGTTTATTTAAAGAAAGGCGCTGTGGTAGTTGTGGATGACAATAAAATGCTAGATAATCCCCAGATATTAGTGTCAGCAGTTAGTGATGTATTGTCTAATCCTGAACGTGCGCACAAGATGGCGCAAGCGTTTGCATCGTTCGTGCGTCCGAATGCAGCGCGTGATGTCGCGGATATGATTATATCTGCCATCAAATAGACTATAATGATCATAAGAACTATGCGCTAGTCCCGTTAGAGATTATATAAAAGTCATTTCTGCGGGTAAAAGAATTTTTATAACTAAGGATAAGCTCTAACGGGATGAATTTATTTACTAAAAAGAAATCTGATATACCTATGCGTAGGTCGGTTAATTATGACGTTCGTCCACCGGCACAACAATCTGAGCCGAATATATTTCGTCGTAATCGAACATTAACTGGCACGACGTCAAATAATATGGCTAGCGCCGGTATTAAATCTGATTTGGAGTCTACTAGAACTCATGCGCATAATTTGACTAATCACCGACGTAAAGTCCTAGGAGCGCTAGTTATCGTAATAGTTTCATCAGCTTTCTTGTGGACTTTGATTAGTAACTTTACTGCGGCGGTGGTTATTAGTGTGCCGTCGGTGACTATATCAAAATCAATCGATAAAGACCGTTATAGCAAGGTTATCCAGGAATATTTGGATATTAATCCTTTGGGCCGTTTTCACTTTCTGTTGGATCAGTCGGCATTGAATACGTTTCTGGCAAACAAAATGCCAGAGGTGTCTGGTGTCGCCCAAAAAGGCATGCTGGGTATCGGTCAAACTGATTTTGCCGTAACGATGAGAACACCGGTGGCTGGATGGAAGATCAATAACAAACAGTATTATGTTGATTCGAAAGGTATATCGTTTGAGCAGAATTATTTTGCTGCGCCTACGGTACAGATTATAGATAACAGCGGCGCATCACCTACTGCGGGTGAGGCGGTCATTAGTAACCGTTTCTTGGCCTTTGTAGGCCGTGTCGTGGCCGAAGCCAAGACTAGTGGCTATATTGTTACCCAAGCCGTGTTGCCACCTAATACGACACGAGAACTTGATATTAAATTCAAGGGTGGTAATTCATTTATAAAACTATCAATTGATCGCCCATCAGGGGAGCAGATAGAAGATATGGACAGGGCAGTTAAGTATTTGGCTAGTCGCGGCTTTAGCCCGGGCTATATAGACGTTCGAGTTAGTGGCAAAGCCTTTTATAAATAGACGGACGCATATAAAATGGGCTACTCCGCTCCACTATCTCGGTGTTCTATATTTGTTCTAAAATTAGTAATATTCATACATATCTAAAAACACAAAAAAAACATATTCTAATATACATTTCAGAAAAAGCAAATAGGCGAGGCGGCAGGTAGGAGAGTCAAGCTTAAAATCAGCATAGGCTGTGGAAAACTGTGAAAATGACATTAAAGCTGAATATGTGCATATATTTTGACGCACGTATATTAAACGTAGTTATTTAAATAATAAAAATAACAAATACGATATAAATAATGCAGTGTAATTGATCAGTAGAAGTATTAACCCCCACTCTCAAAGCGAAACACAGGATATGTACCATATAACAGACGTATTCGAATACCTGTTATGACAATATATTCAATGTCGTAAAAGATATATTGTGCGACGTTAAGTCTATGTTTGAATCACAAACTCACATTGCTTCGTTTTGTATTATGTTGCGGGTTTATTTGCCTGCGCGTTCACTACGTTCTATTGTTTGTGTGTATGTCCTTTGTTTTTGTGTGCTTCGATTCCTATAATTATATTTATTTGTTAATCTGTACGTACGTATGTAAATATTATTTATTATCAAAGGCTTTGCGGCTTACTGTTTGAGGTCGCTAGATTGATTTATTGGCTGAAATACAAATGTTCTATATTTGTTCTATATGCTGCTTAAAATATTAGCACCATGACGTCAGGGATGATAATTCAAAAACTAAGATATTTAGTTCAAGCGGTTTATTATTTTTGTCTACAGAGTCCCCTATAGGTTTTACAGACTAGTGTTTTATCTGAAGCAAATCGATATTATTGTTGTGATTTTGTTGGAGTTGATTTTGAGTGCTTTTATTCTTGCGCGAGCGTGATCGTTTACGTCGAGGCTTTTGGGCTACTCCGTCATAACCTGGTTGTGATATATTACGTCCTGGCGTGTTTTCGGGCGTTCCAACTGGCCTGATACCTATTGGCCACTTGATTGCTTGGGCGCGAGATATAGGCTGCTGTTGAAGGCTTGCAGGCGGTCTGATTGCTTCGGCAATTTCAGTTTCGACTTCGCTTCGATCACGGCTGTAATTTCGACGAGTATTTTCAATTATTGCAGGTGTGTTATCGATTTGTGGGGCTGGTAATGTCAAGGTGGTAGCATTAAAGGCTGGAGCTTTTTCGCCCTTGATGACCATATTGATAATAAAGTTACGATTATGCATCTGCAGTAAGTCATTTGGTTCAAATTGAGGCTCAAATTGTTTTGCCAGAATTGGCGCGTCGTCGGCTGATACACGGAATGAAATCATAGTGCCGACGTTACCGAATACGGCATCGCGAACATTTTCGCTCATCTGGCTGATGTATTGGTTAGCAACGGTCAGGTTCAGACCATATTTGCGGGCTTCAGATAGAATTGTTGCAAACGAATCAGTTGCAAAGTTTTGGAATTCGTCGACGTACAGATAGAAAGGTCGGCGGTCTTCGATACGCTCGATGTCGCTGCGGCTCATAGATGCCAGTTGAATCTTAGTCACCAGGAATGCTCCTAGGATGGCGGCATTGTCCTCACCTATTAGGCCCTTTGACAGATTGACGATTAATATTTTACCTTCGTCCATAATTTTGCGGATGTCAAAAGTTGATTTAGGTTGGCCGATGATGTTACGAATAATCGGGTTAGCTGTAAAGGCGCCGACTTTGTTTAATACTGGTGAAATTGCTTCGGCCACGAATTTATCGTTCCAACTGGCAAATTCAACGTTCCAAAAGTTCAAAACAACCGTGTCTTGGCAATAGCTAAGGGTTTCAGCGCGGAACTTTTTGTCAGTTAGCATGCGTGTAATATCTAGCATTGTTGTCGATGGACGATCCAACAGGGCCAACAGAGTATAGCGTAAAATATATTCCAAACGGGGTCCCCATGACTCGCCAAACATACGTTTCAAAACGCCAATAACCTCAGAACTGATATTTGTCTTTTGGTTGGGATTTGTGACCTCAAGAGGGTTAAATCCTAGTGGATGAGCGGTATCGGCTGGGTTAAAGTAAATAACGTCTTTTAGGCGGCTACCAGGAATAAAACGCATATTATCAATCGCAAAATCACCGTGCGGATCAATAATCGCATAGCCATGTCCGTGGAAAATATCACTCAGGGCTAATAATGCCAAAGTTCCGGTCTTGCCGGCGCCAGTCTGACCAATAATATATACGTGACGTGAGCGGTCAGAACGCAACATACCAAATTGGTGGTTGATGCCGCGGAAATTGGTCATCCCAAACGCACTGATGTTCTCGTCGATTTCTCTATTGCCAGTGATAATCGGCAACTTTGAAGGTGGTTCAGCGGTTTTACTGCTGGCCCAAACGACATTTGGAGTTTCGACGTTGGTGTGTGGCAAGTGAAATACACTGGCTAATTCTTCGATATTTAATATATAGCCGTTGTCGACAAATGATCGACTACGATACGCGGCTAATTCTTCTTTGATGAAACTAGCATTCGACATCTTGAAACCGTTTAAATTAGTGCTGTTAAATTGCTTAAAAGTTCCGACGATGGCTTGCATACGCAAACGAGCGTTGACGGTGCTATCGCCTAGATAAACTAATCGAATTTTTACTTGATAACCAAGTTTGGTTGCCTTTTTTTCAGCTTCCGAAATTCTAGTCTTGTCACGGTCCGAAAGTTCCTTTGGCATACTGGTTGATCCCTTGCTTGCCTCTGGTGGCGTCCAGAAAGCCCGCAATACGCCGCTAATCCATGAAAAGCCTTCGGTGCCTAGTGATGATGATCGGCCTTTTTTGATGCCTTTTATCCAATAATCTGACGCCTTGTGCCATTCGTCGGCGATTGGACGGGTCAAGATTTGAATCCAGACTTCTTCGCCAGTTGATTCTAGTTTTGCAAGCGCACCAGTAATGCCGGCTAGTGGGTCGACTTCAAAGTTTTGAAATGTTTTGACCGGTAGCATTTCGCTAGCTGTAAGTGTCATTTCGGAAGAGTAAACAACGCTATGTTCGGCTTCATGCATGACGTAATCCTCGTCGGCTTTGCGAATTTGGACGGTTGGATATTGTGAATAAATCTGACCCTCAACGAAACTTCGTAGGCTGCGAGGTACCCATACATAGAATCGAATTTGACCATTAACAGATGCAATTTCGAAACTTAGATGTTCTTGCACGCCTTTATTCAGTCGCAATTCGTCTTCGTCGCGTAAGATTCCGTGAAGACTGGCAAATAACTGTTCAGCGGCTAATTCGCTTTTATCGTTGGCTTTTGGGATTTCAAGTACCAATAAATCACTGTCTACATTAGCGACAGCGTCTATACGTCGATAATTACGCCAAGTTAAGTATGCCAAAACAAGAACGATTGGCAGCCATACATACCACTGTAGTACAAAAGTTATGATAGATGATATTACGCCCATGGTTACTCTTTTATTGTCTCACTAGGGAGGCAACTTGGCAACGCCCTGTTATTTTTGTTCGTAAGCGTATGTTGCCTTGGCTACACGTTTGAATTGAGGTTTGCTTTGTAGGTTCAACAAAATAGTCGTTTCCTTGACCTGGCGGCTTTTTAGAACGCGTTTGACGATTTCGTCACGGTGTAAAGGCGTTGTTGATTGCTTTAGAACCTCAGCGATGATATCAGCGACTGTTCCGCGGTCAAAACCCCAACTGTTAAGCGCATAGATACCACGACCAATTAGAACAAATCGGTTATCTTTGATAAGTTCGTTGTGGATGGCCTGAGTTGTAACGTTTTTGCGTTTAAAACTACTGTCTTTGATAGATCCAGCAATTTCTGAAAAGTGCATTGGTTTAGTATTTTCAGCCAAGATGACATATATCTTGTCACGAATGTTCTTTGGGTTGACGGTCGGCCATTTTACTAGTCCCCAACTATCTTTGAGGTGAGCAAGTAATTTAGATACGCTAGCAAGCGCACGAACATGATCTGGGTGTTCATACGACAACTGATCATGCAATTGTTCGATTGTTAGTGGCTCGCCGTGTTTTTTAATAGTTGCAACAATCTCATCAACTTCGGCTCGTATTTTTTTCTCATCACCGTAATCTTTGATGCCGACACTATGGAAATAATTGTCGTTTTCATTTACGACGGTTAGGCCTGGTGCTAATTCGGCGATAAATGCAACGTGAGCGCGTTCGCGTTGGTCACTGGTGTTGTTTAACAGATGGCTAGTTAAATCTTGGACACGAGCGATGCGTCCAAGTTCGGTTAATTTGCGAACAATAACTTTTTCAATCGAGTTGATTGATGTTACCTTGCCGCTCTCAGTCGCGGTTTTGAGCTTGTTTAGAATTGCTTTTTCCAATTGGCGGACGCGTTCGCGTGTAATGCCTAATAGTTCACCAATTTGTTCAAGTGTTTCACGGCGTTCATAAAGTCCGAAACGTCGTGTAATAATTTCACGTTCACGTTCTTGATCAATGATACTTAAAATGTCTTTAACTGTGGCTTGAAGGTCGATTGTTTGTTCTTTTTCGGCTGTATCGCTCATAATGCTCATGTTGCTCTCTGCCCACTTCGGAAATAGTTTTCTATTAGATTTACATTAATTATAAAATATAATTTTTATAATGTCAAACATTTTGTATACTGTGCTCATTATAGCATGAAGTAGACATGTTATGTAAATAGTGTTCTAGGCTTTTTTACGTCGAGTTTTGACTTTGGTGGTTCGTTTTGCGGTCGGCTTTTTAACCGTCGTGCTTTTGCGGGTAAATCGGCCTTTTTTAGCAGCAGGCGCATCAGCAATCAGTGCTTTGGCCTGTTCATGGGTTATATCTGATGGTTCAGTGCCTTTTGGAATTTTGGCATTTTTAACACCGTCAGTAATATATGGACCAAAACGACCTTTTAATACTTTAATGCCATCGCCAAAGTCAGTAATATTTTTTTCAGCGTCTGATTTTTGTTTAGCGCTGAATAATTCTAGGGCTTCGTCTAGGGTGATTGTGTGTGGGTCAAGTGGTTTAATACTTACAAATGTTTTATCGACTTGAATATATGGTCCAAAACGGCCAATGTTGGCTTTGATTATTGCGCCTTCATGGGTAGTTCCGACAATTCTAGGCAATTTAAAGGCGTGTAAAGCTTCTTTGAGGGTGACGTTTTCGATTTTACGTCCGGCAGGAATTGGAGCAAATTGTGGTTTATCTTCATCACCTTCCCCGCCACCAAGTTGTAACATTGGTCCAAAACGACCAAAACGTGCCATGACTGGTTTATTTGTTTTAGGATCAATGCCGATTTCGCGGGCTTTGGCGACTGAACTACGGTCTATTCCACCTGAGTTTTCAATCAATTTATGGAATGGAATATAAAAACCATCCAACATTGTGTTGCGTGCCAGGGCGCCAGTGGCTATTTTGTCAAAGCCCAATTCTACTTCGGCGGTGAATCCGTAATTAACAATTTGTTCAAAATGACCTGATAAAAAGTCGCTGACTATTTCGCCGGCAGCTGTGGGGACTAATTTTCCACGATCAGATCCAGTTTTCTCACTTATGATGTCACGTTTTACGGAGTTATTTTTCAAATTTAATGTAATAATTTCGCGTGGGTTGCCCTCGGATTCGCCTTTTTCGGCGTAACCACGAACTTGAACAGTATTAATAATAGTTGCATAAGTTGATGGGCGGCCAATGCCTAACTCTTCAAGTTTTTTAACTAAACTACCTTCACTATATCTAGCTGGTGGTCGTGCAAACACCTGTCGAGCGCCGGCAGACGCTAGATTTAGCGTGTCACCTGTTGTTACAGACGGCAAAATCTCGGCGTCTTTTTTGCTGCCACCGTAAACTTTCAAGAATCCGTCAAATATAATAACTTCGCCTTTGGCTTCAAAAACATTTTTACCACTGCTAATCGCAATAGTGATGACAGTTTTCTCTAATTTAGCTGGCGACATTTGACTAGCGAGCGTACGACGACGTATCAGGTCATATAACTTTTGTTCGTATTCATTACTGCTGCCGCGCTCTAAGCGCATGTTAGTTGGTCTGATGGCTTCGTGAGCCTCTTGAGCGCTGGCACTTTTGGTTTTGAAGGCTCGCACGGTACTATACTGTTCGCCAAACTGAGATTTAATATAATCAGCTGCCATGGCAATCGCCTGACCACTTAACGTGACCGAGTCAGTACGCATGTAGGTAATCTTACCTTCTTGGTAAAGTTTTTGAGCGCTGGACATTGTAGCTTTGATGCCAAAACCTAGTCGGCTATTAGCTTCTTGTTGCAATGTGCTGGTTGTAAATGGCGCGCCAGGATTGCGTGATGCTGGGCTGGTAGTGACGCCCGATACTGTAAATGTAGAATCAATCAAACTATTCAAAAACTCGGTTGCTTCTAATTCGGTATCAAATTTTCCTGGTAGCTCAGCTTTAATCGTATCGCCGTTATGGGTAAATTCAGCGATAACTTTGAATGTAAATGATCCGTTGAATGAATCAATTTCGCGTTCGCGTTCGACTAATAGTCTAACGGCTGGTGATTGAACTCGACCGGCAGATTTACCGCCAGGGACTTTGCGCCAGACGACTGGTGACAGTTCAAAACCAACTAAACGGTCCAAGATTTGTCGAGCTTGTTGAGCCCGGACCAAGTCCATATCAATCGTGCGTGGGTTTTTAATAGCTTCTTCGATGGCGCTCTTTGTGATTTCATGAAAAACGATACGTTTGGTTGTTTTGGTATCGAGTTTCAAGACTTCGCAAAGATGCCAGGCAATCGCCTCTCCTTCGCGGTCTTCATCGGTTGCGAGCCAGACGGTGTCGGCGGCAGATACGGCTTTTTTTAGCCCATAAATAATTTTCTTTTTATCAATATCAATTTCGTAAGTTGTTTTATAGTCATTTTTGACGTCAATTGGCGGTGTGCCGTCGCTGGTTTTTTTGACGATACTACGGATATGGCCAACACTGGAAAGTACTGTAAAATCACTACCCAGATACTTCTCGATAGTTTTTGCTTTGGCTGGTGACTCTACGATTACTAAATTCTTGCTCATTGACAATGCCTTATACTACGCAACTTGTTTTGATTTGTAAACCTAGGAGAATATTTGAACGTAATAGATTTGTACATCATAGGGCATTCTTAATTAATGCTTGTGCTTATATTATTTGGGTGATATACATAGTGTATATATGTTAAGCCAACAGTCGAAAGTCGAAACGATCAGGGTTCACTATAGTCGAGCTCTTAGTAGTAATTGTAGTCATTGGTATACTCGCCGCGTTAACAGTAGTTTCTTATACAGGTATAACTCAAAAAGCCGCCGCTGCTACACTAGAGTCTGATTTAAAAAGTGCATCAACTCAACTTGAGATGGACAAGGCCACAAATGGTACATACCCATCGTCTGAAGTTACTGCAAACGGCGGTAGGGGTTTATCAAAAAGCACAGGTACAATTTATCAATACACTGTTGACGGTGACAACTATTATTTAAGTGCTACTTCTACCGCTGCTGGCTCTAGCGCATCATATATATCATCAGTAACTGGTACGGTAATGGACGGTGTTTGGTCCGAGCACTTAGCTCCTGGTCAATCGCCGTGGCAAAGAGTTGCTGTCGGAGATTATCACGCATGCGGTATTGGGTCTAATGGTTTGGGTTATTGCTGGGGCGCAAGTAACCGAATTGGGAACAATACGGGTGCAGGTAGCCTTGTGCCAACGCCAATATATACAAGCGGTCCCCTAAACGGCAAGACACTTGTAGATATAAGGGCCTCGCAAGATCATACTTGTGCGTTAACTTCGGAAGGGTTGGCGTACTGTTGGGGCAGTAATAATCAGGGCTGGTTAGGCAATAATACTACCTCAGGTCCTGATTCCCCTACCTCTCTATATATGACTGGTGCTTTAAATGGTTTAACTATCAAGAAAATAGCTTCTCAATATTATCACGGTTGTGTTGTTGCATCTGACGACAATGTATATTGTTTTGGTCGTAACGTTGAAGGTCAACTTGGAAATGGTAATAACACTCAGAGCAATGCTCCGGTGGCTGTTGATAGGTCTGGGGTGTTGAGCGGTAAGACAGTAAAAATGATTGCTGATGGCAGATCCTATGCTCATACTTGCGTAATAGCTTCTGACAATAAAGGCTATTGTTGGGGTTGGAACTATGCGGGTCAATTAGGAAATAGTTCTGCCGTTGACAGTAACGTTCCAGTTGCGGTTAATATGACAGGTGTTCTTAGCGGTAAAACTCTAAAAACAATTGTTTCAGGACAGGGTCATACATGTGCAATTGCCACCGACGATTTGTTATACTGCTGGGGCAATTACGCAGTAGGAAGTAGCACGTCCCCTGCCGCAGTCACCACGGGTCTACTTAGTGGCAAGACCTTTACGTTTCTCGCTGCTGGTGAAAATTCAACTTGTGCTATTGCAAGTAGTGGTAGTGCATACTGTTGGGGCCAAAATAATGGTGGTCAGTTTGGCGACGGTACTACTACCGGAGGTAACCCTACGGCAGTAGATATGACTGGTGCTTTGAGTGGTAAAACTCTAAGGTCTATTGCTACATGTTCTACACATACTTGTGCAGTTGCCAGTGATAATAAGGCTTATTGTTGGGGTCAAAATAATGCAGGACAATTAGGAGACAATTCAACTTCTGTTAGTTTAGTGCCAGTCGCAACAACAACTTTACCATAGGCGCTCAAAACTAGCGTTTTAATGTCCATTGATTACCACCTAGCGCGCGGATGGTGCTAGATATTTCCATCATCGTAATGGCGCATGAAAATTCGCTGGCGTTTACCTCTGATAAAGTTTGCAGTTCTTCGCCATCGCGAATGCCAGATTGCAATAATCCGATTATTTTTGATTCTAACGGTGTAGAGCCTAGTGGTAGTAATGATTGAGTCTGTAATAAGCTCGGGGCAATGATTTCGATGACGTCATTGGCGCATGTAATTGGATGCGCGCCCTGTTTGATTAGATTGTTACAACCGGCTGATAGCGGGCTGGTTATATTACCAGGTACGACAAATACTTCCCGCCCCTGTTCCAGAGCATGCATTACTGTTGATAATGTACCGCTGCGAGCAGCGGCCTCAGTGACTATAATCGCATCAGATAGTCCGCTGACGATTCGGTTACGATCCAAGAACTGAAAATCGCGCGCCTCGACGCCTGGCTCATATTCACTAACAATAGCGCCACCATGGCCCAAGATGTCCCTAGAAAGGCCCATATGAGCTGCAGGATATATAATATCTACCCCATTAGCCATCACTGCGATGGTTTTACCGCCGGCATCGATGGTTGCCCTATGCGCTAAACCGTCAACACCTAGTGCTAAACCGCTAACAATAATAATACCGTGTCGTGCTAGGTCGTATGCTAATTGATAAGTCACCTCTTTACCGTATGCTGTTGGTTTGCGGGATCCGATTATTGCAACAGTTGGCGTCCGTTTCTCAGGCAGCTTTCCAATAAAATAAAACTTTTTCGGTGGATTAGCAATAGTAGATATAATCTGTAAATAATTATTGTCTTGGGGTGATATGGTATTGATTTTCATATGATTTGTGTCGCTAAGTGTTGACTTTATGTCAAATACGTGCTACTATTGTTGACGATTGGTTACATTGCGAGATTAACCAAACGCACCTTATACCCCCTATTCTAATAGTGAACTTACCGCCTGGCAATACAATTATATTTGTGCAACTAAGCGGCTGCATCGCGCCAATCCTCCATCGATGAAGCTACGGCTTCACCTCTGTCGGATTGTCTGCGCTTCGCTCGCTTATCCATCACAACTATAATTAATGGTCAAGCGGTAAGTTCACAAATGTTAGATTATATACAATGTGTTTTTAAGGTAGACTACCCTCCATCCTTAAGAAATGGTACTTCGAGTACAAAGCGTTGTATATATACTAATCCCTTTAACCAGCGGACTTCTGCGATTTGATCGAGAATGTTGCGCATACCCACGGGTGGGTTAAAGGGTAAAATAGCGTTCACAGCGATGCCCACCCTTGCTGTGAACGCTTTTTTATTTGTCGACTTGTCGTGACAAATAAACAATCGCCACTTAACTTGCGCGTTTAAAATAATTTGTTTCATTCTTTGTTGTCTGCGGAACGACCCTAAAGGGATCGCCCTCTCGCTACTGATTACAGTGGGTTCGGGTAGTCCTCGACAATCAAGAAATAAAACAAACTATTTTAACGGTAAGTTAACAGCCGATCTTATTATTGTCACGGCAAGTCGACATTTTTACTTATTTAGTAGTGAGATTAATTCGCTGTACAGCGAAGCCATATTCCAATAGCCAATAGCTATTAGCCAATCTTATAACTGGTGTGAGTGTGTTTGTTGTCGCAAAACTGTTCAACTATTTCGATGATTTGTGGGATGATGGTTTTTTTCAGTTGGCGGGTTTCGGCGTTGCGGAAGTTTGATACGACAAAATCAGTGTCGCCCATTACATCGCGGAATTCGTTTAATATACCAACGCGAATGCGGGTATAATTTGGTCCCAAGTGAGTGTTGAGTGATTTGATACCATTATTACCGGCATCACTTCCCCGTCCACGTACGCGAATGGTTCCAAATGGTAATGCCAGATCATCGTGAATGACTAGCAAATCTTTGGCTGGGTCTATTTTGTAAAAATCAATTAGTTTTCGGGCAGATACGCCAGTTTCGTTATAAAAGGTGGTTGGTTTAATAAATAGCACTTTTTCACTACCTATGGTGCCATTGGCTATTAGGGCATGGAATTTTGGTTTATTGGTCCATCCAGCTTCAAGTTTATTCGCTAGTGTATCAATAGAAATAAATCCGATATTGTGTCGGGTTCCGGCGTAATCTGGTCCTGGGTTGCCTTGAGCAAAAATAATCTTCACTATTATTCCTCCGATTCGTGCGCTAGCTTTTCTTTTTCGAGTTGGGCTTTCTTACGGTTGGCTTTGATTTGTTTTTCATCGCGGAAGCTGAATTTTATAGGCGTTCCGGTGTAGTTATAAGTTTCGCGGACTTGGCGTTCCAAGAATCGTTTATAGCTCCAGTGTAGGAATTTAAGGTTAGAACCGTAAATTACAAACCATGGCGGTGTTGTGTCGGTTTGAACCATATAGCGAAGTTTTGGATGAGTATTTTTAAGGCCTGCAGGTGGATGACGTTTGATGCTTTCTTGCAATAAATCATTCAAAACACGAGTTTTTGTCTGTTGTTTGCGTCGATTATCGATGTCAATTGCTAGGTCAAATAATTTTGTAACGTTCTGACCAGTGACGGCGCTAGTGAAAATAAGTGGCGCCCAAGGAGTAAAATCGAAAGTTCGAGTGATTTTAGGAGCGATTTCATCGCGAGTGTAGGCATCTTTGCCTTCGACGCTGTCCCATTTGCTGATGACAATTGCCATGCCCTTGCCTGCTTCGTCAATGATACCGGCGATGCGTTGGTCAAGCTGGGTATTTAGTTCGTTTGCGTCCATTAATAGAAAACAAATATCGGATTCTTCGATTGCAGCCAAAGTACGTAACACGCTGAATTTTTCAATTCCAACTTCTTGTTTACCTGGTTTGCGCATACCAGCAGTGTCAATTAATTCAATGTCACGATCGCCATAACGGGTTGAAATTCGGTTGACGTCGCGAGTAGTACCGGCAACGTTGGCGACGATGGCCTGTTGTTTGCCGGCAAGCGTATTGAATAGGTAGCTTTTACCAACATTTGGGCGGCCGATTAGGGCAACTCGCAAAATGTCATCTGGAATGTATTCACTTTTAGCTGGAATAATGTCGACAATGGTGTCTAAAACATCAACAATGCCTTGATTATGTTCGGCGCTGGTGCGGATGATTTCTTTGATACCAAGCTTGCGGAATTCGTCGATTGGTAGGCTTTCTTTTAGGTCGGCTTTATTGGTTAGCAAAATTACTGGTTTTTTGCTTCGTAAAGCTTTTTTGGCGACAAGTCGGTCTGAATCGCTTGGGTATTGGCTACTGTCGACGACAACCAAAATAATATCAGCGGCTGCGGCGGCTTCTTCGATTTGATCTTGGATTAACGCTTCAAAATCATCTTCTGGGTCTTTAAGGCCAGCGGTATCAACTAGCCAGAAACTGTGTTTTTGGTATTCAACGCGACCGATGACGTTGTCGCGAGTAGTACCGGCTTCACGAGCTACGATTGCTTGTTGTGAACGGACGAGTCTGTTAAAAAGCGAACTTTTGCCGACGTTCGCTTGACCAATAATCGCAACTGTAGGTAGTTTTGAAGCCATAATATTGAGTTATTATAACAGAGATGGCGCTTAGTTGCGAACATAAGCGAGATTTACCTAATACCTATAGCTTTTCGACGATTTTGAATTTGCCTTCTTCAAGGTCGCCAATGGCGTAGTTACCAAAGTTTGTTCGGTGAAGTTTCAAAACTGTATAACCAAGTGAGCCGAAGGTGCGGCGAATCTGGCGGTTGCGACCTTCACGCATGGTGACAATCCAGCTTTTGCGGTCGACTTCGTTCATTCGTTCTAGTTGCATTTTGCTTGGTCCGTCTTCCAAAATTACACCGTAATCGCTAATCATTTGTTGGTGTAGTGGCGACAAGGCACTTTCTAATCGGACGTTATAGATTTTTACTTTTGAAAAACGAGGGTGTGTCATTTCGTAAGTGAAATCACCGTCATTTGATAGCAAAATTAGTCCGCTACTGTCTAGATCTAGACGTCCAACGGTTTTTAGGTCATGTAGTGAAGGCGGTAATATTTCGTAAATAGTTGGGTTGGCGTCTTGTTGAGCGCGTGAACAGACGTAGCCTGATGGCTTGTTCAAGGCAACATACCTGTAAGCGACTTTGCTTCCCAATACTTTGCCATCAACGGCGATTTTATCACCATCGCTAAAACGGGCGCCCAAAGTGGTAGCTTTTCCGTTAATTGTCACTCGTTTGGCATCGATCATATTATCTGCTTCACGACGAGATACGCCTAATTGAAGCGCTAGGTATTTATTTAGACGTAAAGTTTTAGAAGGTTGTTCAATCATTATATTAGCAGTATAACAGGGTTAGCGGGCGGTGTCGCTTACTGAACTGGGTTTTGTGGAGCCGCAGCAGGTCTATTGTTTAGTTCCTGGGCAATCAAAGCTGCAATATCAGGAGCTGATGTTGTTGATGGTTGTGGTGCGATTACGTCTTGAAAAGGTGTTGACGCAGTAGCTGGAGTTGGGGCTGAAATTGGAGCTGGTGCAGATGTTATGACTGGCGTAGGCGCATATGTTGGCGCTGGTTGAGGTGACATGTCAATATTTGGTGCAGTTATAACTGGCTTTGGTTCAGGCATAGGTGTTGGCATCACAGGGGGAGGCGTAAAAGGTTGAGATAAATTAACTACTGGTGCGGGAGCTGGGGCTGGTTGTTGAACTGGGCTAGTCATTTGGGCGCCTAATGATGCAGGAGCTGGTGAAGAAAATGGCGCAGTTGGTTGAGGCATCATTGATGGTTGAACGCTTGGTTCTGGAGTGTAAACTGTAGTTGGAGCAGCGGGAGTAGATGTAGCTTGGGCAGGAGCTGGTGCTGCTGTAGGTGTTGGCGCAGACATTGGTCGAGCTGGCAAACTAAATGATTGAGGGTTAGCGACAGTTGCAGATGATGCTGGAGCACCAAATAATTGTGAAGCTGTGGGCGCTGCTGCGGTTGGCGCATCAGCCAAAACGTCATGTACTGTGCGAACGACATCTTCGATGCCAACCTGAGATTTAACTAGATAGCGGTTTGCGCCTAGTGATTCACCGCGTGCGCGTTGATCTTCACTGCTAAGGGCTGTCATCATGATTATCTTGATGTCTTTGGTCTCTGGAGTGGCTCGCAAGATGTCTAGCATATCAAATCCGCTGATTTTAGGCATCATAACGTCGCTGATGATTAGGTCCGGGCGTTCTTTAATGGCCATCGCCAAAGCTTCTTCGCCGTCACCTGCCGATTTGATGTCATAGCCTTCGGCAATTAAACGTATGCCATAGATCTCTCGTAGGCTTTTATCATCTTCAACTAACATAATTTTGGTCATATTTGTCTCCATTGTACTATAGTTAAGCTAGGAAATACCATAGCCTTTATGTTTATTCTTCTCACTATCGTGGTTCCCTTACCGGTATAGATAAGGTTTGTGGTCTGATGTTCGACTGTTGAGGTGTTGGCTGCTGCGCTGCTTGTTGTTGAGCTAGAGCGCGCTGCTGAGCGACGTATGCGGCAATCTGTTCAGGGGTCAAAGCTTGGCCCCTAGGCACTGATGTAGCTGGTTTTACGGCAGCATTAGGCTGTTCGGTTGGCTGAGATTGAGTAGTGGTTGGGGCGGATGGTATGACTCGTGGAGATTCAATTACTGTTGGAGTATGATTTGGAACTTGTTGAACTGGAGGTTGAGTATAGATCTGGGCTGGGGCTGCTGATTGTGAAGGAATTGCAACTGGTCTGGCGGGAACGTCAGGTGCGGGCTGTGATTGAACAAAAACCTTATCTTGCATTGCTGGATTAGGTTCAGGTTGAGAAGCAGCTATTTGGTTGGCCTCTTGCTGAGCTTTAAAGGCTTCCTGTTCAATTAACTGATTAGCCTCTTGGCTGCTGATTCGAGGTAGTTCAACGTAAAACGTACTACCACTGCCGTAGGCGCTGTCTGCCCAGATGCGTCCGCCCATAATTTCAGCTAATCGGCGTGATAAATACAGGCCAAGTCCGGTTCCGCCAATTTCGCGAGTATTGATATTATCGACTCGATAAAATTTCTGGAACAAATGTGGCATGTCTTCGACCGGTATACCAATACCACTGTCTTTGACGCTAATTACGACGTGATCGTCATCGCCATTAACATCGACGACGACTTCGCCCATTGGTGTATATTTGATAGCATTTTCAATTAAATTATTAGCAACTTCACGTATGTGATCATTATCTAGATTAACAGAGTATACAGGAGTTATATGACGTTCTTTCGTGTCTGACGGCATTGGTTTGTATGTTAGTTTGAGGCCTTTTTCGGTGGCTTTTTGCTCAAGTCCTTGAACGATTTCGTGCAAGAAAGTTACAATATCGACGACTTTGGGGTTATTTGATATGCGACCATCGTCGGCTTTGGATACGTCCAATAAATCTTGGAATAATCTGCCCAAGTGTTGAGCTGAGGCGTGAGCTTTTAAGATATAATCTTGTGCCCTACTGTCCACTGTGGCTGTTTGTGGATTTATAGCTAATCCCAAATAGCCTTCGATTGATGCAACTGGCGTGCGCATTTCGTGGCTGGCTGTTGAAATAAATTCGGCTTGTTCGCGTTCTTCGGCTACTTCTTTGGTTGCGTCATGGAAAACCACAATAACACCAGACCCAACTTCTCCGACCGGTGAAACTACTAGTGAAATCATTAGTTTTTTGCCACTGTTAGTCATTAATGTCAGATTATTTGTACGGATTTGCTGGTTGATATTAAGCGATTGTTGAATCGGGTCGCTGGCGGCGTCTAATGCCTCGTCTTTTTGATTGACTAATTGAAGAACGGATTTGTAATTTAATGCCAAAGCGTCTTGTTTACCCCATCCAATAATTTGTTGAGCGGCTGGATTTATTAGCTGGATAACACCTTGATTATCGATAGCTATAACTCCATCACCGATGGCATTAATAACTACTTCTGATTTGCTGGCGACTTCGTTTAATTCGCTGGCAAGGTTTTTGTATGCCCTGGCATCACTGCCTGATTCGTCTTTGTCTGATTTGCTACGCCATATGATTAAACCGGCGATCATAGGTAATAATCCGCTGAATACTATCGCAACTATTACCTCTGTTTTAAAGTTTGCGTTAATAAATTGAATGGCCGTAAAAGTGCTGGTAGCGATTAATATTGGCAATGTCCCCCATAATCCGAAAACACCGGCAAATACGCTGACTAATAACCAGGTAGCAATAAATGGCGATGATGCATTGCCAGTGGTGACTATCAGAGCGGCGGACGTTGCGATTAAAAGCAGATAAATAATAAGATCAACTGCAAAAGCGCTTTTTTGTGGAACGCGAATGTATGTCGTCAGGCTGATTATAGCGACGACAGAGGCCATGATAACGGCTGGCAGACCGACTAATAATCTTATTTCTTGTCCTGGTGCGGTTCCGTAGGTGGTCCATAAGTACAGCGCAATAACAGCTGCAGCTATCAAAAAAGACGCCTCGCAGATTCGGCGATGCCAAAAAGCTGTTAACGTGACTGGTTTTATGTTGCCCCCTACTTCTTACGCTAATCTGTTAGACATTATGATGGTTGTGCTTGTTTTTTGCAATATGTGGCTGTCGTTTGTTGTGCCATAATAGATTTATGAATAATTCAAAACTCGAAGGTACAAAATTATTTGCATTTGAACCAGCTGTTCCATCTGCAGATTTGCAAATTATTGATTTAGTTGAAGGTACGGGCGAAGTTGTGACTAAGGACGCAACCATTAAAGCGCATTATACGGGTGCTTTGGTATCTGATGGTACGATTTTTCAAAGCTCGCATGATTTTGGCAGTCCAGCAACATTTGGACTGAACCAAGTTATTACTGGATGGACAATTGGTGTACCTGGTATGAAAGTTGGCGGAACTCGTCGATTGATTATTCCAGCTGCAATGGCTTATGGATCACGACGTGCAGCGGCAAATATTCCACCAAATTCAGATTTGGTTTTTGATATAGAATTAGTCGCAATCAAATAGTTATTTTTTGTGCTTGAACAAGTTATAGGATATACACAAAGATACGATTGCTAATAGCGCCAAAAAAGTGCTGGCGATAGTCGACAAATTTGCATCAAACCCTACCTCCATAGTTGATCCGACGATCAAAAGTACGATTGCAATTAACGAAAGCAAAGAAATTATTAAGTGTGCTCGTGATAATTCACCGCGAAGCTCGGTTGTATTTTGTTTTGCGTTTTTTTTCGAAAATTTCATTGATGTAATCTCCCGTAAGAGTATGTAATGTTGAATCTACACTATCGCGCTTGTGCTTAAAAGTCAAATTGCTACTCTTAGAATACGGGTGTTATGAAAGATTTTGTTCCAGCCATCTTTTAAACACAGAAACAAAATTTGCAAAGTTTTTGATATCAGTAGATTCGTTTTCGGCGTCAGTCATTTCGGTATATGGTTTGCCGTCTTTTTCTGATGATAGGAATGACGACATTGGATAACCAGGATGCAAAATTGTTGAAAAATATCTTGATGTGTATGATATTTGTTCAACACATTGTACGCCGCTGGATTTAGTTTTGGGATTATAAAATGCGACTGCAAAACTCCAAATGAATTGTTTGTCGGGTTGAGGATATAATTCAAAAATCTTGTGCCAAACATCAATTACTTCGTCATCGGTTAGTTCTGTTTTGTCGGCAGAGAATCTGCGAGCGTATACGCCTGGTTGTTCATTATCTGGCAAAAAGTTTGTCATCAAAGCTTCATCGGCGGCGACGGTAATTAGGTCTGATAATTCGCCGTAAATCCTGGCTTTATGTAGGGCATTTTCGGTGTTAGTGGCGTAGTTTTCTTCGACTTTTTCAGAAATATTTATGTCTGCTAAAGAGACAATTTCAATATTATCTATTAAGCCTAAAATTTTATTATATCTTTTAAGCTTTGCTAGGTTATGTGTTGCAATTAATATCTTCATACGCAATCTATCAATTTTATCATGTCTCTCACCTGTTATGCGCTATACTTACGATATGACTTCAAAGTACGCATTATACGAAATAGACAAAATTAGCAAACGATTTGCGCCTGATAGCGGCGTACCAAGAGGCGTTCGACCTCATTACAATATTAATCCTGCACAGTCAGTGGTTGTAATTGTTAATCGCAATGGCGTTAATCAGATTGAATCGATGAAATGGGGTTTTGTCCCGGCAGAAGCCAAGGATACTAATTCTATCTTTCGTTACAAAACTTATAATGCCAAATCAGAAGCGATTTTCGACAAACCAACTTGGTCTCGCGCGATTCGCGAACAGCGCTGTTTGATTCCTGCCAATGGTTTTTTTGAATGGAAAAATTTAGAAACCGGCAAAACTCCATATTATATTCAAACGGCTGATCAATCATTGTTCTCATTTGCGGGCGTTTATGGCACTTGGACTGATCCTGATGGCATCACCTGGGGAATGTGTTCAATAATTACTACGGCTAGCGACACTGATAATGAGATGATTCCTAGTCGCCTGCCAGTTATTGTTAGGCCCGAAGATGAAGCTGATTGGTTGAGCCCTACAATCAGCGATATGAATTCGATTTATAAAATCATTAAACCGTATAGCCCCGAACAATTAAAAATATATCGTGTTAGCGATGATATAAGTTCATCAAAAATAGACAAACCGTATTTAATTGAACGTCTAGCTAAACAATAGACACGATTTTGTGTTTTGATGTGTGACCACGGACGATTGTAATCTTAGTTTTTACAACTTTGAAATGTTTTGATAATAGTTTTATCAATGCGTCGTTTGCTTGGCCGTCGGCTGCTATTTCGCGTATGTAAACTATCAATGAACCGTCAGGCTTCACTTCAACTAATGGGCCTTTTTTGCTGTTTGGCTTAACGGTAATACTTATTTTTTTATCTACCATCTATGACCTACTACCTACTATCTTTATCTCAGCGTAGGTTTTATAGTCCGAAGACACGGTTTCGATTTGATAATTCGAATTGGCTATCTTTTTAAACGAATCGACACTTAATTTACGTCCGTCTATTCGGGAATCATATACTACGCCGGTTATTTGTTTAGGCCCAAAACATTTTCTGCCATCGGGACAAGAATCATCTATAAAACGCTGAATCTTTACTGTCACGCTACCGTTTTTTAATTGAACAGTCTGTCCTAAGTCAATTCGAACCGACGCACCTAAATTAACCAGTTTTACGTTATTTATACTAACTACGGGAATGGCTGTAAATAAAGCTGTAATTAAAATAATGACTATGGTCGCGCTTGATAGCGGTAATCGATGTTTCTTTGCAAACTCAACCAATCGCGGAATTTGTTGTTTGATTTTTTTAATCATATGCTTGTTTATTATACACTGTTGGAATTTTCAGTCCGAGCCGTATCTTTATATAGCTTCGTTTTCACAAAGCCTAAGGGTTGCGGCGCCAGTCGTACTACAAAACTCTTGAACGTTGTCGTAGTGATAGCAAAGTAGTGGTGTGAAATCAAAATTTTGTTTATCGCGGATGACAACCAGTTGAAATATTTATATTGGTCTGATGCCGAATACATTCTAGTCTCTTTAAATCTTCAACTGACACAGCCATAATTATTGGGTTGCTATTATCTAATTGATTTGTACACGTCGCTCACGTTATTTTTAGATAAAACTATTTGCCATAATTGCAATTTGCGAGCACGGAAACCCGCTGCACTTTGCAATAAATAGTAGCGCCACATTCGGTGGAATCGTTCGTCGTAATTTACACTTAGTTTATTCCAATTTTTTTCGAAGTTTTTGTACCATTGCATCAATGTTTTGTCATAATCTGGTCCGAAATTGTGCCAATCTTCCATAACAAATAATCCTTCAATCGATTTACTAATCTGTTGTATTGATGGAATCATACTGTTTGGAAATATATATTTTCCTAACCATGGATCTGTACTATGGGTCGAATTATTGCCGCCAATTGTGTGGAGTAAAAACAATCCATTATCATTGAGCGCTTTGTGAGCAACTTTCATATATGTACGATAATTTTTGTAACCAACATGTTCAAACATTCCCAATGATACAACGTGGTCAAATTTTTGATTAATATCACGGTAATCTTCAAGTATGGTTGTTGCTGGTAGGTTTTTATTTAGTTCGTCAGCAAGTTTTTTCTGTTCGATTGATACAGTCACACCGGTCGTTTTTGCGCCGTATTTTTCAGCCGCGAATTTAATGAAACTTCCCCACCCAGAACCAATATCTAGCACCGTTTGGCCTTTTTTGAGTCCGATTTTTTTACAAACTAAATCAAGTTTTGCGTCCTGGGATTGGTCTAGATTACTAGCATCTTTCCAGTAGCCACAGGTATAAACTAGACGCTTATCAAGCATTGCGTGGTATAAATCGTTGCCGATATCGTAATGTGCCTGCCCGACTTGAAATGCTTTTGACTTGCGTCCAGCGTTTAAAATAATACCCAGTGACGCTTTTAAAAGTATGCCCCAATCGCCTTTGATTTTTTCATCCAAATCTACGCCAATAATTTTTTCAAAAAATTGATCAAGTTTTGGTACGTCCCACCACCCATCCATATAGGATTCGCCTAGTCCTATGGCGCCTTGTCGAAGAACACGACTGTATAGTTCTTCGTTATGAACCTGCATATCGTAATCATTAGGCCCGTCGATTGTTATGCCGGCGCTTTCAAGAAGCGATTGCGCAATTTGTCTATCAGTTCGCATAAGATTTCCTCCTTTGCTACTTGTGTCATAATAATACAACACTAGTGATGCGAATAAAAGAGAACTGTTTTTTGTGTATTATGGATTTTTTGGTGCTTTTTCAAGTTTTACGCTTGCCTCTTTTTCGGTCCCCCTGTGTAGGATTTTTAAAGTGACTGTCTGATCGACTCGTTTTTGTCCGATAATTGATGCCAATGATTTAGTTGAATCTAGTTTTGTACCGTCAATTTCCAAAATTATGTCATTTTCGACGATTCCGGCTTTGTCGGCTGGCGATCCTGGAATAACAGCTAATTCTGCATCTGTCTTGCCTTTTGATACCAATACACCGTAATCCACGGTTAGATTATTAGCTTTTTTGATAGCGTCAGTTATTGGAACATAGCGAACGCCAAGGTACGGTTTTATAATTTCGCCATTTTTGATGACAGAATCAACAATAGATTTGACCATATTACTTGGCAATGCAAAGCCAATACTATTGGCGCCATTTTGAACAGCAACGTTTACTCCAATTACATTGCCGTTAATATCTAATAGCGGTCCACCGGAATTGCCGGGATTAATTGCGGCGTCAGTTTGAATAACATTTTCGAGTTGTTCTGTACCACCTGTTGTATTAGTGCCGGCAGTGATTGATCGAGAAAGTCCAGATATGATGCCAAGCGAAATTGTGTTTTGGAATTCGGCCAATGCGTTGCCAATAGCAATTGCCGATTGTCCTAGTTGTAGTTTATTTGAATCTGTAAAAGTTAAAAATTTGAATCCGGTTCCACTGATTTTCAATACCGCAACATCTAATGTTGAATCTTTGGCTAGAACTTTAGCATCATATTTTTTGCCGTCATTTGTAATGACTGTGTACTGTGCGGTTGAATCTTCGACGACGTGATTATTGGTTACAATATATCCGTCAGCTGTTACAAAAAACCCTGATCCGCCACCAATAGTTTGTTTTTCGGTGCCAGTTTGTTTTTGTGAAGGGATATTAATACTACCAAAAAGATCGCCAAATGGATTATATTGTTGATAATACTGTTCATAGGTTGGAACGTCTTTAGATATGACAATTGAAATAACTGCCGGGTTAGCTTTGGCGACAGCATTTATAACGTTCGATTCTTCGGCTCTGGAATCGACTGAAACTGTTTTTGATTGACCAGTGGTTTGCATTTTAGATAGAAAATCACCGATTAACCTTGGATTTGTAATAATTAGAGTCCCAGCAATTATGGCTAGAACGAATATAGTTAATACGCTAGACGTAGCGCTGATAATAATGAGGGTTTTGTTGTTTTTGAGGAAAGTTTTAATATTTTTACGCATATATCTATTTTATAAAAAAGTACTTTTTTATGTCAATATTATTATCCGGAACTCTAAGTTTGGATTGGTTATAGATAAATCAAATCATTAAAACGTACACGTCGAACTGCCCTCGGCAGTTCACGAAGAGTTTGCCGATTTGACAAACTCTTCGGAACTAAACGGGTGCTTATAATATATTAGGCTTTGGCGGTTTAGTCATGGCCTCTAGTCTATCGAACGCTTTGTTTATCACTCGATTAATCTCTGCTTCTTTTTTTTCGAGATTATCAGACGCCATTTTAATGATTGTCTTAGACAAGCATTTTTTGAAATCATGTTTTTTGTCAACTTTTTCGTAATCGACACACATGTTCTCATAAAATCTTAGATAAGCTTCGGGATATGGCAGAAAGTCGCCTAAGTACAAAATATCGTACGCTAGGGCTAGGCAATCATGCCTGACCTGACTATGAGTCACCTTCTTTTTTGTATCGCCTTTGTTGTGCGCGACAAATCCTTGTGCTGATCTAGCAAAAACTTTTCGTTTATTCATATATTTGTTTCTTTTTTGCCCTGGAATCACCAGTATAAAAAGAATTATATTAAATAATTATATGGCACCCGTCGTTTCAGACGTGTACTTTAATGATTTGATTTTTAATGGTCGTAACTATTCAATTACGGATAATCAATCTTTATATATTAGAATAAAAACGGCGCTAAGTCAAGGTAATAAAAACACCCGCCTACTAAGGACGGGTGTCGGATAAAAGTCAAATCATTTATAGGCACATAACGAGTCGAAACTCACAGTTGGATATATATGGCGAGAAATAAATCTCAGCCATATATACCCTACTTAAAAACTAGAAAGCTATTTCGCAAGCAGAAATAACGTAATAAACATCATCCAACTGACTTTGTAGGTCTGGTATAACCTTGCATGTGTACCACTCGCCTACGACCAATTGGTCGAAAGTATCGTGATTGGCTTGGCCAAATTTACCAGCAAAGTTAAACTTGTATAAACTTCCATCTGTTGCGTCGATACCGCCATAACACAGTGATGTGTTGTCGGGGTCTTTGCAAAAAATGTCAAAGTTGTCTTTGGCCTGAACTTGAAAAGTTCGGACAAAGGTTGTTACTTCGCTATTTCCAGATGTGGTTGAATTATCCTCGCCGTCTATTACCGCTAACATTCTACCATCTAACAAACCTAAGTTATAAGCTTGATTGTCATTTAGCGAAATGTTATTAACAGGCTGCACAACTATTGTTTGCTGCGGTTTGATTATATTGGAAATCAGATTTACCCAGCCAATAGCGAGAATGATAATAGAACAACCAATGAGGGCACCAACAACGAAACCAAGGAAAATTTTTAGGACTGTACTTACGAACGAATATGATTTTTTCATATTATTGATTTTAAAAATTAACTAATAAACGATAGTGTTCTGTTTTTGGGTTGTTAACCCTAATAAACGATTATGTTAAATTAATTATTTAATAGCACTAGTTTTTAGTTATGTGCATAAATGATCTGACTTGTTAATGGTCTTTGTTATTTCTTGACGAGATAACGAATAGTAGTATACTAGCATAAATAGTATAAAATGTCAATAATATAACAGTACAGACTATAGACACCACTACTGTTATTTGTTAAAGTAATGCAAGTGTGGTCTCATCGTCTAGCGGTGAGAACTGCCCGACGGCAGTTCGCAAGGCTGGAGCCTGGATTGCGAACGCAACCAAGCGAGGCGGGGTCGCAAAAAATTCAGAATGAATTTTATTGTGACAGGTCACCATGGCTGTCCGCGACAATAAGAGATATGAAAAAGTGCAGAATAACGTTAAAATAACAGATATGGTCTCATCGTCTAACGGTTAGGACGCCAGGTTCTCATCCTGGCAATCCGGGTTCGATTCCCGGTGAGATCACCAAAATAAAATACTCATCTTTAGCCGATGAGTATTTTATTTTGCTGTTCCCTCCGGAATCGTGGCCGGATTGAATACATTCAATCCGGGTGAGACCCGCCACGTAGGCGGTTCGCAAGGCCGGAAGCCGGATGACGAACGTCACCGACTGAGGCGGGGTCGAGAAAAATTCGGAACAAATTATATCGTGACCGATTCCCTATCTTAAACTTGAGGTTCAGGTGTCATGCCGTCAAGCTGTTGTATGACGGATATTAATTTTTTAGGTGTGATTTCGGCTTTGATTAAATAAGCATCGGCATGCTGTTGCATTGCTATGCGTGACTCGTCGTCTTGTTCAAAATTCGTTAAAACAATTACTCTTGAATGAGGGATTAGATCTTCTTTGCCGCGCAAAGCTTCCAAAATATCAGTGCCACGACGTTCTGGTAACATAACGTCCAGTAATATTACGTCGTAATCTTTGTTACGAGCCGTTATAAGGCCGTCATTGCCATCAACTACCCAATCTACGTCATAGCCTGCTTTTTTCAAGCTTCGGACGTACATTTCGCCGATAAAACGGTCATCTTCGATACATAAAACTGTGTGTATTGCCATGTTATCTAACCCCTATACATTGAATGATTTTTAATCCAACCCTTACCTTCGTTCATGATGCCTTCGTTGTTGCCATCGCCCGCCTTTAATTTGTCGGCAACTGTTGCATATATTGGCAATGATACGATAAAGGTCGATCCCAGGCCGTCTTGGCTGCGTACACTGATTGTACCACCATGCGATTCGACAATCGCTTTGCTGATATACAAACCGATGCCAGTACCAGCAACTGTTTCTCGTGATCGATGTGAACGGTAGAATTTTTGGAACAAATTACTGACAACGCTTTCGGGCATGCCGATACCGTGGTCGACAACCATAATATCTACTGAATCGCCATTTACGGCCGCCGTGACGTTTATCACACCACCTTCGTTGCTGTATTTAATGGCATTATCGATAAGGTTGCCAAATACTTCGCTCATGCTGGTGCGGTCGACGGCTATAGTCGGTAAGTTAGTTGGCAGCTCGACAGACAATAATCGGTTTTGTGAACTGGCGCGTAATTTCATATCATCGCTTATCATGTCATAAACCCCTGCGACTGAATCTTCAACTAAGTGCACTTTAAGATGTCGGCGGTCATAACGCGATGTATTTAGAATGTTATTTATATAGCCAGATAAACGATTAGATGATACGACCAAACGGCGGAATAATTCTTGTTGGTCGTCTTGGAAAACTGGTTCCAACTCGTCGCCCAAAACATCCAAATAGCCGCGAATAACAGTAATCGGACCACGTAATTCGTGGGCGGCAAATGCGATAAAGTCTAGGTTTTCTTCATCGACAATGTACAGGCTGGTTCGATCAATCAACGTCAAAACAGTTTCGGCGGTGGCACCTTTTTGATATGAAGCAATAACGTCAAAGAATCGTCTATCTTCTTGGTCTGGTAATCGATTTGGGATACGTGTCCAGGTATGCTCGGCGTGGACTGAATGTTCTTCGCAGGCATTCAGCCATGAATTTAGTGAGTCGCTGTCATTGAATAGTAATTCTAGAGTTTGCATGCCGCTAGTATCGATGCGTACTGGAGCTGGTTTATTGGCGTAAGTGATAGCTCTTTTGTGGTCAAGAGTTACGAATCCACATATTGCGTTATCGAGTGCGTCGGTAATTGCCGAAGCGGCAACAACTGGCGAATTAGTCGTAGCTATATCTGATGCTGCGTCTTTTTTGCTGGCAAGTCCATAAATTGTCTGCAATGCATCGCTAAAACCAGTACGTTCATATTTTTTGGCATTTAGGTCGGGTAGCTTCAAGGCCGGTTGTTCGCCCGACACGTGGATGATTGCGGCCAATAAATCGCGAGTTGGTCGAATGACGTAAACAAATATTAGTGAACTGGCTATTGAATTAACTAGAAAAAGTCCACCGACGACATACCATAGCATCTTTGAATCGATAGTAATAATTTCAAGCGATACTAGCGCGACACCAACGCCAATTGCGATGACGATTTGTGACACTAACACTAGTGCTAGTGTACGGTTGACGAATATAGTCCAAAAATGAGTCGCCTGTTTTGGCATCTTTTTTACTTCCACGTTACGTCTCCGCCGTCATTCGATACTGCTGCTATCCAAGTTTGGCCACTAACTAAGGGCACATCTTTGCCAGCGGCATTTTTGAACGTAATTTGACTGGTTTTGCTGGTTTTATGCCAGGTTACAGCTGTTGCTGTGCCGTTTTGAAAGATTGTGGCATTGCCACTGCCGATTGTCGTAATAGCTTCGCGATAGCCATCTTGAAGTTCAGTCGTTTCGTTAACGCGCATGGTAATAACAACACTTGGTGTGATTTGACCAGATTCACGATCGGTATGTGGTGCGCCGGCTTGAGACCTGGCATAAGTGTTAGTTTTGGCATTATAAATATAATTGCTGTTATATAGATAGCTGCTGATTGTAATGTCGATGTTTGTGGCGGTTGGTTTGGTACTAGCTTTGCCGTCGACACGAGTAAATCCGGTAAAGCTTGATGACGTATAGCCTTTGGATTTATTTAATGCGTCTAGGTTGGCAAAACTGGTATAGACGTTATGTGGTGCGTAGCGATCGCTTGCTCGCCAATAACTGTTAGGGTTAAAGAACTGATCGATATCGCGATAACTGCCGTTGCGAATTTCGTTTAGTGCAAATAAACTGCCGCCAACGTGTGCAATGCTGGAATTAAAGGCCGCTAACCAGTCGACGTCATATAATCGTAGGCTGCGAACCGGGCCAATCAGTTGGGGTTTTTCAGCCTGGTACAAAACCAAGAACCTGGTAATGCCGCCTTCGGCTATAGCTTCAAACACTACCCCGCTGTCTTTGAGGCCTGATTGCGGTCTAGCGTCTGGACTATTTTCAATCATAACGCCAGTAACCGGTTGTTTTGTGGCGGTTTCATTAGCGACTAATTTACCTGTAAGTGGTGAATAATATTTTGTAGGAACTACAGGTTTTGGTTTTTCGACTACTTTTACTATTGGTTTATCTATAGCTGAAGTTGGTTTTTGGGTCGTAATTGTATGCACCACAGCGGCAGCGGAACCAACGATAACAATACCGCTAATAACTAGTACTAATTTGTAGTGTCTAACAATCCATTGTATAAATCGAGCCCAAGGTTGACGCAGTTCATTAAATAACTTCATAACTTAAGTGTTATTATATCAGAAACATAAGCCTTTTGTGTCTATAAAAAAGTAATGGGCGGCTATCGAAAATCGATAGCCAACCGGTTGTTGGTATAAATTTTAACCTTAACAACTCGATTGTTGGGGGTTATTTAGTCTATCTGCTGTTGCTGTTAACCCGTCATAAAATTTTCTTTGGCTATAAAACAACCTAAAACACGCACTAACTACGAGTGGGTCATAATATGTCTCCTTATGGCTAGTAGGCTCGATTATTGCTTCATCTATTCGATTTGGCGTTAGTGCCATTTGTTGTCCAATCAATACAGAAAGTATTGATACCCTTTTTTTTGCTTTATCGTTAAGGGGTTACACATTCCAAAAATATCCTCAATCTTTCTCATATAACCCCCATTGAGAGAGTAAAAAAGAAAAGCTCTTAACGTGTTACAACATGTATAATATTATAACGCAATATCCAAAAAGATAGAGATTTGTGAAAGACTAATTAGAAGCTGTTTCGATAGCCGATTGCAGACGTGATTGTACCCTGTCGTTTCCGAGCGCCGATAGAGTTTCGTTTAGTGCCGGGCTAAATGGCGCCCAAGATACAGCTAGACGAATTAGGCTGAATAATATGCCTGGTTTTTGGCCAGTTGTTTCGAGCAATGAATTTAGGGTATTTTGTAACGATTCTGCGTCAAAGTTAGATTCAGACAGAGCTGTTTTTGCGCTGTTTAGTAATGATACAATTTCGTCGCGTGACATTTTTCCAAGTTGATTATTCTCAGTAACCATTGACCAATTAGGTGTTGGTTCTTCAAAGAAATAAGATGTCATCATTGGCAATTCGGCAAGTGTTTTGAGTCGGTCTTGGACTAGCATTAATATTTGTTTTTTTGCACTATTACCTATCGATTTAGCTGATTCTGGCCAAAAAATAGTGCAACGCTCAAACAAATCATCAAGTGATAATTTGCGAATCCACTGTCCGTTTAGCCAAAGCAGGCGCTTTTCGTCAAAGCGGGCTGGACTTTTTTGGACTCGATCTAGAGAAAACTTTTCAATTAATTCTGATGGTGTAAAGATTTCCTGTTCAGTTCCATCGTTCCAACCTAGTGTGGCTAAGAAATTCATCATCGCCTCTGGTAGATAACCATCTGTGTCATATTCCAAAATATCTTTGGCACCGTCGCGTTTGCCAAGTTTTTTCTTGCCATCAATCGCCATAACATATGGTAATGTTGCCAAGATTGGTCGTTCAATACCCAAAGCTTCGTATAGATTCAAGAATTTAGGCGTTGAGCTAATAAATTCTTGACTGCGCAAAACATGCGTAATTTGCATTAACATATCGTCGATGATGTGACAAAAATTGTAGGTTGGATAGCCGTCGGATTTAATCAATATAAAGTCGTCGATTGCTTCGGGGCCAGTTGATAATTCGCCCATAACAGCATCGGTCCATTTGCATGATTTTGGGTCTGATTTGAATCTTAGCGGTTGTGTACCATCCCATACAGGAGGGTTTTCAGGCCGATGGTCGCGATACAAAAAGGCTTTGTTGTTTGCAACGGCAGCATTACGGAATTCTTCTAGTTCGGTCTGAGAATAAGGATCGGCATATGCGCGACCGTTATCGACTAATTTTTGCGCCCACTGTTTGTAAATATCTAGGCGTTCTGATTGTAAATATGGTGCGTATGGGCCACCGACAGTGATACCTTCGGTCCAATCAATACCTAGCCAATGAAGGCTTTTTTCGATTTGGGCGATACTACCGTCGACTTCGCGAGCTTTATCGGTGTCTTCAATACGAAGGATGAACGTACCATTGTTTTTTTGAGCAATCAACCATGCAAACAAAGCAGTGCGAACACCAC
The DNA here is from genome assembly GCA_001873625.1 of Candidatus Saccharibacteria bacterium CG2_30_41_52. Taxonomy (GTDB): domain Bacteria; phylum Patescibacteriota; class Saccharimonadia; order Saccharimonadales; family Saccharimonadaceae; genus UBA1547. Next base: position 156,327 of record MNZN01000008.1, read on the forward strand.
CGACATGCATAAAACCGGTTGGACTTGGGGCGAAGCGGGTGCGGATAGTTGTCATATGGTGTTATTATATCATTTTTTGTCACGCTATAACCCCCCCTCCTCGCCACAAATAAACAACAACCAATCGTCTGACGCGTAAAAAAATAGTTAGTTTAATTCTTTATTGTCTGCGGTTCGCTGTCAAGCGAAGACCCACAAGGGGGTCGCCCTCACGTCATTATTATTTTGCAGGATTTAATCCTGCAAAATAATAATGGGTTCAGGCAGTCCTCGCCAATCAAGGAATTAAACTAACTATTTTTACGGCCAGCCGAACGTCACGTGCTGACAAAGTCACACGTAGAGTGTGCTGTGGAATGAAACAAGTGGTAGTGGATGATAGAAAAGAAGGTTCTACAAACTCGTAGCGATACGTCGTATCTGGTCGACAGAAAGATGTGCGTCGCCAGAAATGGAATATAAAATACCGCCATTTACCCAGGCGGCATTTCCATCATATGTATAAAGCGTTAATCCGCGTTCAGTGGTTGTGTTGACGACTGCGCCATTGGAATCTTTGCTGACTTGATTTTTTACAGCGCTTGAATCCCAAGAGCTTCTGATCTGTTTGATGACAAATTTTGAATTATTTGAGTTTGATTTAAAAGATATTGTTACTTCCCCATCGCTGTATGATACTGGGCCGTTCAGACTGAATCCATCTGGATGATATTCGGGGAAAGTTGCACTAATACCGGCTTGGGCGCCAGCAACGCGAACTGATAAGATAGGAATATTCAAGTAAATAAAATAACCAATAGCTACCAATAAAACTACACTGACAATAAGTAGAAATGTATTTAATTGTTTAGAGCGATGTTTAGTTTTTTTGTTTTCGATGGTTTGGTGTTCAGCGAGTTTATTGAATGCCTCGGCAATGGCTTCTTCTTTGATAATTTTTGAAGGTTTTGCGGCGACTGGTTTTTGTTGTTGAACCATGCGCATATTGTCAACCTTAGCGGCCAGTGGATGTCTAGATGGGCCGATGTCAGGTTGTTGTTTGGTGGCTAGTCTTGATGCTATTTGGGTTTCAGGTTGTGCGATTTTAAGTGGTGCAAAGTGAGCCACGTTCTTGTTGCGAGCAATATCCATGCTGCGACCGACTTTGCGTAACATTGGCGCGGTATGAGAGGCTGGTTTTTGAGTGGCGCTTCGATATAAAGTTTTTGATTTTTGAGTTATTGAATGTATATCCGAAGCATTTGCTATTGTGTGGGCGATAGCGGGTCCATTTAGCGCTGGCTTACCAATCGGCAATCCAGAAACGCCATCAAATTTTTGCCCATTTATGGTAACGATTTTTTCGTTTTTCATTTTATTCCCGCAGACTCCTTGATTTTTTTGTTGCAGCTTAAGCAACATAGGTACTATCACTATCTTAGGTATAATTTGCGAATTTTACAAGCATCTCGTTAAAAAATGTATGTGACTTGCTATAATGGTGTAGATATATGTACCAGTGGCTTTTAAAACATAAAATATTGATTAAACGAACTGCGGTTTATGCGTTTATGACTTTTGCTGTTGTCGTCGTAGCCACGTTTATTATTTTCTTTGTACTTGGATTTAGGTTTGATACTAATAATGGACGTATTGAACAATATGCTTTTTTGCAATTTGGGACTAGCCCATCCGGCGCGACGGTATCTGTTGATGGAGTCGAGATTGGGGACAAGACGCCAAATAAAACATCGGTACGGGCTGGTCAACATCAGGTTACAATGACTCGCGATGGTTACGAACCTTGGCAAAAAACAATCGATGTAAAATCTGGCACTATTACTTGGCTTAATTATGCTCTTTTGATTCCCAAAAAAATGACGGTTGAGTCAGTTTTAAACTATAACACTGTTAATTCGTCATTAGCATCACCAGAAGGTCGCAGTATGATTGTTCAACAACAATCTAATGCCCCAGTATTCGATTTGGCTGACCTTAGTTCTGATGCTGTGAGATCAACGAAATTAACTATTCCGGCCACTATATACAGCGAAGCTGCTAAAGCTGGTGTTGAACATGTGTTCAAGATTGCGAAATGGGATGACGGCGGCAGATATGTGTTAGTTAAACATAATTATTCCGCACTAGAAGAGTGGTTAGTCTTGGATACTCAAGACGCAAAATTAACCAAAAATATCACAAGAATTTTCAATATCCTTATTGGCAGCATTGTTTTTTCTGGCACGAGCGGTAATGAGTTTTACGTATTAAATAAAACTGATATTCGCAAATTGAATCTGTCGGCTGGAACTATATCAAAACCATTAATCAGTAATGTTACTAGTTTTGAAATCTATAAAACTAACATTATTACCTATATCGGCGTTGACATATCGACGGTCGGTGGACAAGTAGCGGGTGTATATCGTGATGGCGATACGGTTGCTCACGTTCTGCGAACTAAGCCTGATAAAAATGCGATTCTACATATCGCCACCTCTCACTATTTCAATTCGGACTATATCGTAATATCTGACGGAAAAAGAGTCGATATTTTGAGCGGAAGTTACCCGAATTCGATTAGTGATAATTCTACCAGTATGAAGATTATCGCGACCTATGCGATAAAAGAAAATGTTCAATATTTGTCGTTTAGTCCGATTGGTGAATACGTTCTAACTCAAACCGGTGCAAATTATACCGCTTATGATATCGAGTATCATAACCTATCGTCATCGAGTATTACGGGCGCTGGTGCCGTTGCCCAATTGAAATGGTTAGATGATAGCTATCTATGGTCAGATAAAAGCGGTAGTTTGATTATCAATGAATTTGACGGCACAAATAGCCACGTAATTGCACCAGTAACAACTGGCCAAGATGTGACTCTTACTCATAATGAAAAATATATTTATAGCATCAACAAAACCGGCACTGGTTACCAATTGCAACGCGTCCTGATGATATTGCCTTAGCTAGAAATTAATTCCAGTTAAAGTTGAATAATCTTTCTAGCAATGTTGGTGAACTACCTGGGATTGACGAATTGTTGTCGACTGTATCTACGGGCGCTGCGGCTGATAGATTTGGGTCGGGACTGATTTGTTCGGCTGTGACAAGTAATCGATTAGTGGATGTACCTAGCGGCGTGCAAGTTAGTAGTGTTAAAACTGGTTTGGTAATCGCATAAACTAATTTGTTGACGTCAATTGGTGCAACGACTTCTTTTTTTGTCACAGTATATGTGTATCGTTTTGATTTATAGTTGGCGTAGATTGTGTCGCCTTTGTTTAATTTTTCCAACTGTGCAAATATGAACTTATATTCTCCGCCGTCAAATAAATCGTTGCTGCTGTGACCCGCAATTACAGTATTGCCAATCTGTCCAGGATGGCTGCTGGCGCCTGGAATCGCAAAATGAGCAACTCCATTTTGCATGGCCGTCATTTGCGAATTATAATCATTGCCTACATCATACGCGACTGGTACATCAACGTTGATTTTTGGAATTATTAATCTGGGTTCTGGGGTTACGGTTAAATTGCTGTTGGGGTCGATTATAATGTTTTGAGGATCGATATTGCCAGGGCTGATATATGCGGATACATTGGCAATTAACACTCGGTTATATTGCAAAAACAAAAATATCAGTACGACGACTACACCAGATAAAATTGGCATGAAATGTCGGCTTTGTTTAACTTTGCGGGCTGAATCTTGTACCTTGCCTAGTAGTTGTTGGTGCAAATCAAACATTGCTTCTTCGGTTGTTGGAGCCTCGTCTATACCGGGCTGAGGTTCAGACTGATGGGTAAAATAACCTTTGTGTTCTTCGGCGGGTAAAGTGGACACTTGTGATTCAACGGCTTGTTGTTGTTTTGCTAGTCGAAGGTGGTGGGTGTAATAATTTTCGTAATATCTTTGATAATAATCTTGCCATGCTGTGTGATATTTTTTCCATTGTTCAGCCGATGGAGACGTATGTTCGGTATGAGTTCTTTGGTAGGGGTTAACATCTTCTAGCTGAGTGGCTTTTTCGTCTGCTACAGGGTTAGGTGTTAGAGTGGCTTGTGTGTCGTAAAGATTGTTGATTTTAGTGCGAATAACGTTAGCCGCAGCGTCCTGATTTTGTTGAGTTTTTGCTGGTTCAGGAGCACGAGCCATAGACCTCTGTGGCAACAGTGGTTCCCCTCTTTGGTCGCTTTTAGGTTCGTCTGGCTTCATTTATTGTAGATTCCTAATGCGTTCTATTGTACAATATATTGGTAGTAACTACTATTAACATAAGTGTTATTTTAAATTACATATATTTGTGGGCGGATGGCGGAATGGTAGACGAAATTACTTTGTAATTTAATGTTTTAATAAATTTGTTGGGCGAGTGGCGGAATGGTAGACGCGCTAGACTCAAAATCTGGTATTCGCAAGGATGTAGGGGTTCAAGTCCCCTCTTGCCCACCAAATTTATAAAAACATTTCACATGGGGGCCTTGCCCTCCTCCTTGCCATAAATAAACAACAACCAATCGTCTGTCGCGTTAAAAAATAGTCAGTTTCACTCTTTGTTGTCTGCGGAACGACCCATAAAGGGATCGCCTTCACGCCATTATTCCTGGGTTCAACCCAGGAATAGTTGGTTTCAGGTAGTCCTCGCCAATCAAGGAATGAAACTAACTATTTTTACGGCCATCCAACAGGTTGTTTTGTTATTCATGTCGAGTCGGAGGCTAGCGATATTTTGGAGTCATCGAAGCGCCATCGAACCAGGTAATAATCAGTGTCCTTTTAATTTGCCGGAAGAATAAAGTTTAGGCGACCTAGCTAGTCGAGTATGTTTGAGTGGTAACGAGTTACGCAGACTACTAAGTTGACTGAACTTTATTATTGGCGAGCAAATTGAACCGGACATTGGTTATTGGACCTTGAGAGAGGGCGTGTTAGGTATTAATTAAATCTATTTCCTTACTAAACTAGCGGTAACACTTTCAAGTGTTTTTGATGGGTTCCAAAGCCAATAAACTGTGGCGTTTGTGGCGGTGTTGCCGCGCCAAATTAGCATTGGATCACTCCATGGAGTGCTGGTCACTTCTCCGCCGCTGGCGGTTAACAGATTATCGCGGTGCAATACGGTGATGCTGATAGGATAAGTTATTGTAAATTTATGTAATGCCTCTACCAGATTAGACAGTTGCATACTAAACGTTATTACTTTTGGATAATAAACGGCAGAAAATAATTTTTGAAGTTGTGCCAAGGATAATATCAATAACGTATTTGGGCGTTCAACTAATTCGTCGCTGCTGTTTTTTAGCAAATCAACTGCATCGCGAGTGATTGTTAGTAGCCCTTTATAATCACGGACAAATTCTTCGTATAAAATAGCCGTTTCGCTATTACGGCCAGCATCCCCGATTAGCAAGATTCCAGTTGACCAGTCGCCGATTGCTTTCATCTCAATTATTGCATCACGCGACAGGCTGCCAGATGGATTTGTGTCTGCAAACAAAACATCAGTCATGCTGGACGGTATATTTTTCTTAAGAGCTGACGGCAATAATACGCGCACCTCGCCAGTGCCGGTTTTAAGGGCTGTTTGATAAGCTTCGGCAGCGCCTGCAAACCCAAGGCTATTACCACCTATAATTCCCAGACGACCAGATTTAGACCGCTGTTCGGGCTTGGACCATTCAATATTTGGATAAAGTGGCTGGTCGGTGGTTTGTTTATGCCAGTATGGATGTTCCATTAAAAATCAACCTCTATGCTGACTGGGCAGTGGTCTGATCCCATGACATCAGCGTGTATTTTGGCATCTGTGACCAATTTAGCGATAGATTTGCTAGCTAACCAGTAATCAATACGCCATCCGACATTGCGGGCCCTAGCGTTCGCCCAGTGGGTCCACCATGTAAATGCATCGGCTTTTTCGGGATATTTGTCCCTGTATGTGTCGACAAAGCCGGCTGATTCAAGTGCGTCAAAACCAGATCGTTCTTGGTCTGTGAAACCGTGTTTACCAATGTTTGGTTTTGGATTCGCCAAATCTATTTCGTTATGTGCAACGTTTAAATCACCGCAAAATAGCACAGGTTTTGACTTTTCAAGCTCTAGAATATGTTCCAAAAATGCTGGGTCCCATTGTTTATGGCGCAAATCTAGTCGTGACAAGTCATCTTTGGTGTTAGGAGTATAAACCGTCACGACCCAGAACTTTTCAAATTCAGCTGATATTACACGGCCCTCTTTGGCGGGATCGCCATAACTATCGTCGGCTAGATTATATTTTTCAGCAATAGCATCGGCAAAACCGTTAATAACAGATAAGGGTTTGATTTTACTAAATATGGCCGTACCACTGTAGCCAGGTTTTTCGGCGCTATTCCAGTATTCTTCGTAATCGGGCAAATCAATTTCGGCTTGGCCTTGTTTGGCTTTGGTTTCTTGGAGGCATAAAACGTCGGGTTGATGATCGGCAATAAAAGTCTGAAAGTCGCCTTTTTTGATGACTGCACGAATCCCGTTGACGTTCCATGAATAAAGTTTCATTGCTTTAATTATAATACAAAAGCGTGTCATTCGGTTATCTTTGTCGCCTTCCATCATCGCCCAATAAACAAGAGGCACTCTCATTGCGCGCTAAAAACAGCCAGTTTTGTTCTTGGTTGTCTGCGAAACGACCCTAAAGGGATCGCCTTCACGCCACTGAATACAGTGGGTTCAGGTAGTCCTCGACAATCCAGGAAACGAAACAGTCTGTTTTTACGGCAACTCGACAGCCTCTTTTATTTTTGAGCGATTCGGAATACTCGATTGAAAGATAGCTAGGTTTGGTTCCATCCTCTGAGTACTAATAATAAAATAACCCAGTGAGATGCTGTATAAATAAAGTTAACTGAACATTGCTATCCGAGTATGTTTGAGTGGTAACGAGTTACGCAGGATACAAAGTTCGTTTCACTTTATTTCTAGCGCGCATCGAGGTAGGTTGTTGTGTATTAGTGAGAGGAAGGATGGGTCTATATCTAAAGGCTTTTTATTGCGCGCCTTGCGTCGCGCTCTTGATCGCGGCGTTTGAGGGTTTCGCGTTTGTCATAATTCTTTTTACCTTTACCGAGGGCGATGACAACTTTGATGTAGCGACCGTTTATTAACAGTTTGGTTGGCACAATACTCATGCCGGTTTGTTTGCGAGTATATAAATCATCAATTTGTTTGCGTTTAGCTAATAATTTTCGTGGTGAAGTGTCAATTGACCTGGCGCCAACTTTGCCTTTTTCGTTAAGTTTGAGACTGAAACTAGCATTATTTAGCCATAATTCGTCATCGCGAACGGTAACGAATGATCCTTTTAATTGGACGTGACCATCACGGGCGGCGCGAGTTTCGGGACCAGTTAGGGCGATTCCTACGACTAAATCTTCGTCCAGGGCATAATCAAAAGAAGCTCGGCGATTAACGACGGATTTGGGCTTGTTAATTTGTTTCTTTTTTTGTGCCATTATATTGATATTGTAACAGATTGTGATAACTGTTATTCATAAACTTGGGCATGTTATAATCGTTCATATATGAAAATACTCATCGCTTCCGATTTACACTGGCCGGCTGTTAATGGCGTGGCGACATTTAGTCGTAACCTTGCTCAGGGGTTGGCTGCTCGTGGACATGACGTTCTGGTAATCGCACCTAGTCAAACTGGTAAAAAATATAAAGAAGTTGATGTAAATTACGCAATCGTTCGAACTGCGGCAATTCCATTCCCTTTTTATCAAAACTTTATGATTTCACTTTCGCCTTATCGAGAGGTAAAAAAGATTATTAATGAATTTCAGCCTGATATTATTCACATTCAAATGTTAATGATGATCGGTCAAGCCGCTATGAAGATCGGTAACAAAAACGGTATTCCAATTGTAAGTACCAATCACGCAATGCCTGAGAACTTGATGGACAATCTAAAGTTATTAGCACCAGTAGCTAGGCCGATTAACTATATGTTGAAACGATATGGTGCACGTTTTCATTCCAAGGCTGACTATGTTACTTTGCCAACCAAAGCCGCTATTGAAATGTTTGGATCATCTGTTGATAAAGTTACGTCGCCTATCGAAGCTGTATCAAATGGTATCGATTTGAGTCGTTTTGAGGTTAGTGCTCCGTCATCGGAAATTATGGAAAAGTTTAAAATTCCAACTGACGTGCCGATTATTTCGTATATCGGACGATTGGACGCTGAAAAACACTTATTTGTTTTGCTAAAAGCGTTTGAGCAAATATTGTCTAAAACAAAGGCACATTTATTGATAGTTGGTTTCGGAACCGATGCTGACAATCTCAAACTCCTGGCGTATGAATCTGGACTGTCAAAACATATTACGTTTACTGGACGAGTTAGTGATGAAGAAATAGTTGCACTACATAAAGTCGGAACGGTTTACTGTATGCCATCCCCTGCCGAGTTGCAGAGTATTGCAACCTTAGAGGCTATGGCATCGGGTCAGCCAATAGTGGCTGTCAATGCCGGTGCGTTGTGGGAATTATGCCAAAACGAACGTAATGGATTTTTATGTAATCAAGATGATGACAAGCAAATCGCCGAAAGTTTGCTAAAAATTATTACCAATCCTACACTACGCAAAAAAATGAGCCTAGAAAGTATATCGATTGCCAATACTCACGATTTGGAACATACGCTAAAACGATTCGAAGAGATCTACACAGATTTAATTAACGCGTAAACTTTACAATTGCGTCCGCAACTATTTCGGGCGTTTCATAATGGGTCAAATGGCCTACGCCTTTAATGACTTCAATCTTGGCATTAGAAAAAATGCGTGACAATTCGTGTTGTTCATTGATTGGCGTAATGTCGTCAATATCACCTGCAATTAATAGCGTTGGAAGTGATATTTTATGGGCGACGTCACGAACGGTATTTTTGACTGATGCGTTGAAAGCTTCAGCCACGACTTGGCTATTCGTAAACGAGCTAAAGTGCGTCAAATGTTGATTATGGATAAAGTTTCGGAGTTCTTTGTCGCTGGTTTTGGCCATCGTGTTGCTCATTATCAGAACGATTAGTTTTGATGATAATAACGCAGTAGCAAGACGTTCTGGTAATTTGCGACCTAGCCAGTAGTAGACTATCGCCAGTCGAGTCATGATAGCTTTTGGCCCTTTTAGTGCCGGCGAACCAATTGGATTAACCAAGATTAGTTTTTCAATTGTTTCTGGATATTCGGTTGCGTAGTGGGCGGTTATGATACTGCCGAATGAATGGCCCAGCAAAATTGGTGGTTTAGATAAGTTCAATCCAATAATGAATTTATTGAGCCACTTTACGTAATTTTCAATTGAATGTTCATTTGCGAGAGGTTTTGTTTCACCAAAGCCAGGTAAATCTGGCACGATAACCATATATTCGTTTAAGCGTTTAGCAATTAAATCCATACCGTGATGAGTTCCGCGAAATCCATGAATCATGATGATAACCGGTAATTTTGGATTGTTATTGTAGGTGTAATATATTGTATCGTGCTGTTTGTGGCGTAAGCTCATGCTGGTATTATACCTTAATTTTATTCGTCTTTTGACACACTCCACTTTGCAATCCTGCTTCACTCCAGGTCTGAACATGGGCCCCGGCGCCATGTCAGACTTGGGTTCCAGGGGATTGCTAAGTGAAGTGTGTCAAAATACTCGACTGTATTAAGGCAATACTACCAATTTCACCTCTGTTGTGGTATGCTACTGTGAATGATTGCTGATATTACAGTAACCGAAAAAAGTTTCGGACCTAAAATCTTGATGAAAAATATCAAGTTTAGTATTGATGATGGCGAAAAAGTTGGTGTTGTGGGACGAAATGGCGTTGGCAAATCGACGCTTTTTGGAATCTTGGCTGGGACTGACAAGGATTTTACAGGTGAGGTTATTTATAAACGCGGTGTCGTCGTGGTTTCTACTGCTCAGGAACACCATGATATGGGCAACCTAACGGTTTTGCAGTATGTTTTATCGGGTTTGCCTGAATATGCCGACCTGAGCCATATAATCGAAACCTATCCAGAAACTATGGGTGAAGACATGGATAAAATTGAAGAATATACGCAAGCTTTGATGCGATTTGATGACAAAGGTTTTTACCAAATCGAAGAGAAAATCGAACGTGAATTGGATAATTTTCAGTTGCCAGGTGTTGCTCACCGTGCCTTTTCTACCCTTTCTGGTGGTCAAAAACGATTAGTTGAAGTCGTTAAAGTTATGCATAGTAACGCGCATTTGGCGCTGGTTGATGAGCCTACAAACCACATGGATTATGTAGCCAAAGAACAATATGTTGAATGGATGAAGAATGCGCGTGAAGCCATGTTAGTTATTACTCACGACCGCGATGTTTTGAATGAAGTCGACCGTATTATTGAATTAAAAGACGGTGAAAACAAAAGTTACAAAGGAAATTATGATGCTTATTTGAAGCAAAATGCTGTGTCGACTGGCACTCAAATGAACGATTTTGAGATGGTCGAAAAGCGGATTGTTAACTTGAAGCAAAAAGTTATCGACTATCAACGATTAAAAGAAAAATCGCGCAATCCTAGTACGATTCAAAAGTTTAAGCGTTTGGAATTGGGTTCACGTGCCGAATTAGAAGAATTACAAGCCAAAGTAAAACCAACTTTTTGGATTGATAAAGAATCGGCTGCTAATTTAAATTATAAAGTTGCTGCGCAATATGATAAGTTTAAATCCAAAAACATCAGAATGAACTTCAAAAGCGAAGAATCCAGGTCAAAGCACGTTTTGGTAACGGCTCGTGGCGTATCGTTGGGTTATGATAAGCCATTGTTTGAAGGTGTTAATATCGACCTTCGCGAAGGTGAAGCATTGGAATTTCGTGGACGAAATGGATGCGGCAAAACTACACTCATCAAGGCGTTATTGGGCGAAAAAGGGCCGACGCTTTTTGCGGGTGAAATATCATTAGATAAGCATATTCGAATCGGTGTATACGAACAAGAAGTGTCCCCTACTTATTTCGATTTGCCGTTGGAAGATGCGATTGAAAGAATGTATTTAGATCGAAATCTTTCAATTTCGACCACAAAAGTCCGTAATTTGATGAGTGATTATTTGTTTGTCGACGGTGATGGAAAAACGCCAATTTCACGTCTGTCTGGCGGTCAAAAAGCTCGTTTCCAGTTGATTACGATGCTAGCAAATGATCCTCAACTTCTGATTTTAGACGAGCCAACAAACCACCTGGATTTGCCAAGTATCGAAGAATTGGAAACCGCAATTGGTAAATACGCCGGTGCAGTGATATTCGTAAGCCACGACGGATTCTTCCGCAATGCAATTGGTGGCGAAGTTTTGCAAATTGGCTAATTAATCTTATTATTTTAGTGTTATTTTCATCTATGCTTATGCTATAATTTAGCTATGAATTCTAGGCGTTTGGGTGGTTTTGCATTGCCTACGGTGCTAATTGTATCCATAGTCATGTTGACTGTGTTATTAGCATCTGTAACATCAACAGCAGCTGTCCGATCGACTTTAACTGCTCAATATTATGGTCAATTATCTAAGGCTGCTGGTGATGCTGGAATTGCCTACGCCAAGGGATGTTTAGCGGACAATAATGGCGTTCCAAAATGGTCGGATGCTAACCCGCTAACTCCTAATACTGATTGTTCAGGGGTGCAGTTGTCTGGTTTCACCTGCCCTGTTGGTACGTCTAATCCTCTTTGTTTTGTGACCGTTAATGGTAATGTTGTATCTACGTTTTCGATTGGTTTGCCGCCTCTCGATGCGGCCGGCAAGGCCAGCACTATCAATTCGTCTGGTATGGTTAAATTGCTGCGTTCCTCAGATGGCAGTGTATGGCGTCAATATAGTCAAACTAATGTCTATAAAGTAAACACCCCTTCTGTTAGTGTATTGGTAGTTGGTGGTGGTGGCGGCGGTGGCGGAATCATTGGTGGTGGCGGCGGTGGCGGCGGTGTGATTTATCAGTCTGCTTTGGAGATATATCCACAATCTTATTCCGTAACGATTGGTACTGGTGGAATTGGTGGTATCGGTTGGAATAACACTCCTCAAAGGGGCGAACCTGGAACAAATTCTACATTCTCGACTTTGACTGCTATTGGGGGCGGAGCTGGCGGTGCCCATGGTGGCGCAGATCCTCGTGGTCCAACTAGCGGGGGTAGCGGTGGTGGTGGTAGCGCGGCTGGGGCTACTGGTGGCGCGGGTACTGCTGGACAAGGTTACGCTGGTGGTAATGGAAATGGTGACGATGGCGGTGGTGGCGGCGGTGCTAATATTGCGGGCACAAACCTAGGAAAAGGCGGAGATGGAATCGCCTGTGCTATATCTGGTGTCGTTGCGTATTATGGCGGCGGCGGAGGTGGTGGCGGAAGAAGCGGTGTCGGAACTGCAGATGTCGGTGGTATAGGTGGTGGCGGAGTTGGTACTATTTCTGATACTAAAGCTGGCAACGGTACTGCTAATACCGGTGGTGGTGGCGGTGGTGCAGGTTATGCTGCAGGTACGACAGCACGTGTCGGTGGTGACGGCGGAACTGGTATTATAATCATTTCTTATCCTACTGGTTCACTGACTGCAACAGGCGGTACGGTATCTATTGTTGGTCAAAATACTATCCATACATTTATTGGCAATGGCACCTTTACTGTTTTTCCAATAGAGACATCATTAAAAGTATTAGTCGTGGCTGGTGGTGGTTCGGGTGGTGGTTCGACTGGCGGTGGCGGTGGCGGTGGCGGAATTGTTTATATGGATTCATACAATGTGTCAAAAAAAGTATACCCTGTAACTGTTGGTGCTGGCGGAGGTGTGCCCGGTAATCAAGCACGAGGTATAAGTGGTGGAAACTCATCGTTTAGTGCATTGGTTGCAATTGGTGGCGGAGGCGGTGCTCACTCGGCTGGTGGTGTTACCTACTCAGCTGGCCTGAGTGGTGGTTCTGGTGGTGGTGGACAAAATTATTTCTGTGTTGCTTCCGGTGGAGTTACCTGTCCTTCGGGCGTTGGAACATATGGCCAGGGTAATAATGGAGGCCCACTGGGCACTAATGGTGCTTCGGGCGGCGGTGGCGCTGGTGGCCCTGGTTTTGCTGGTGTTGGCGCGAATCAGGGTGGAATAGGCGGTGTTGGTTTGGCATATGACATATCTGGAACGTCAGTCTATTATGGCGGCGGCGGTGGTGGTGGTCTTGGTGGTGCTGGTGGTCTTGGTGGCGGTGGAAATGGTGCTGATGTTGGTACCCCCGGAACGCCAAATACCGGCGGCGGTGGTGGTGGTGGTTGGAGCTATGCAACCGGAAATGGTGGCGCTGGTGGGTCGGGCATTGTTATCGTATCCTACCCTACCGGTTCAATAAACGCATCTGGTGGAACTATTACGACTGCTGGTGGTTATACTATTCATACATTTACTAGCAGTGGATCTTTTGTTGTTGGATATTCAGCACAAGTTTATGCCTGGGGCGGCGGCGGTGCCGGTGGAACTCTTGGTGGATGGACTTATGGCGCTGCTGGTGGTGCGGGTGGTGCGGCCAATGGCATAATAAGTTCTGCAAATAATGCGACATATTCAGTCGTAGTTGGTGGTGGCGGCGTCGTCAATAGCTATAATGGCGGTTATGTTGAGTGTGCAAACGGTGGCGGTGGTTGTGCGTCTAATAATGATACCAATAATAGGTATGGTAGCGGTGGTGGCGGATATTCTGGTGTATTCATGACTACGAGTATTTCACAGTCTAATGCTTTGCTTATTGCTGCCGGTGGCGGCGGTGGCGGAAGTAGTCGTGCCGGTACTGGCAATGCTGGTGGAGCTGGTGGTGCAGCGAGTGGTGAAAACGGCTATTCTCCTTATGACGGGAAAGCTGCTTATGGCGGTAGAGGGGGTAGCCAATCGGCAGCTGGGGCTGATGCTAGCTGCGATTCGGCCAATGTTACTGGTGGACAAGGAGTATTACAAGGCGGTCGGCCAAGAATAAATGGTTATGGTGGCGCTGGTGGTGGCGGCTATTTTGGTGGATCAGGCGGTGGATATAGTGAGTCTAACACCATGGGCGGTGGTGGTGGCGGATCGTCATACTATAATCCAGCACACGTATCCTATCCCCTTTTGACAGGCGGATCTGGAACTACACCGGGCGATTCGAGCAATGCATTAAGAGGTACAGCTGGGAACGCTGGTGCGGTAGCAACTGCAGGTAGTGCAGGCGTGGTAATTATCAGGTATCTTACCGGTACAGTGACGGCAACTGGTGGTGCTATAACAACCGATGGTAGTTATACTGTTCATACATTTACAAATAACGGCAATTTTATAATTGGTCCATCGGTTCCAATAAAATTATTAGCCGTGGGTGGTGGTGGCGGTGGTGGATCTTTTGGCGGCGGTGGCGGCGGTGGCGGTTTGGTATATAACGACGCTTTTGCAATTTCTAGTTTGCCACAAACGTACGCGGTCACGGTTGGCGCTGGAGGTAATGGACAGCCGACATATAATAGCGGCACCCCTGGTTCGACTGGCGGTAGTTCGTCGTTTAGTAGTGTTATTGCGTATGGCGGTGGTGGTGGTGGGACAAGGGTATGTCCTAGTGGTTGCAATGGCGTTCCCGGATTGGCCGGTGGAAGTGGTGGTGGCGGTAGCCCTGCAGATTCTGGCGCGGTAGGTACGGCCAGTGGCTCGTATCCAGTTGCTCAAGGAAATAGAGGTGGAGCTGGATCGGTTTATGGCTGGGGTGGTGGTGGTGGAGGTGGTGCTGGTAGTTTTGGTGGCACCGCTACGGCTGGAAATCCAAGCGTTGGAGGTAATGGCGGTGTTGGTTTGGCGTATTCAATATCGGGAGCTTCCTTGTATTATAGCGGCGGTGGCGGTGGTTGTGCCCATGATACTGGGACACCTGGAGCGGGCGGAAACGGTGGCGGTGGAAGTGGCGCAAAAGCCAGTGGTGTTGGTAATGGAGTTGCCGGTACAGCAAATACTGGTGGTGGTGGTGGTGGAAGTGGCGCTGGAGCATATACTGGCGGCAATGGTGGTAGTGGCATAGTAATAATCTCCTACCCTACAGGTTCTATGACGGCAACTGGCGGTACGGTTACGACTTCGGGCGGTAATACTATCCACACCTTTACATCTAGTGGCTTATTTACGGTATATAATGCTATCGCCAATGGCCAAAGCTTGCTTAATAATTTGATATCATATTGGAAGTTAGATGAATTGTCTGGCAATCCAGCTGATAGTGTTGGTGGCTATTCATCAATCAATTCCAATGTTAGCTATGTTGCCGGTAAGATTAATAATGGCACATTATATAACGGCTCCAATAGTTATACTGAAGTTAATGCCTCTTCTGGGGTAACGTTTACTAATAATATAACTATTAGCGCTTGGGTAAAGCCAGCTAGTGTTATTCACGCATACACTGATCGTGGCATAGTTGCTAAAAATGATGGTGCAACTGAGTCATTTTTGCTTACGCATCTTGGCGATCAGTCAGGAACAAAAGATACTTGGGGCGGATTTGTTATAATTGGCGGTCAAGAGAAATGGATTAATGGTACAACTGAACCAGTGGCCGGTAGTTGGTATCATGTTGTGATGACTTATGATGGCGCTTATCAAAAAATATATGTCAACGGTGCTACTGAAAAAAATATAATAATGAGTGGCGGTGTATCGTCTAACTCATCTAACATAGTTATTGGCGCTAGAGGTTTGGCCGGTACAACACCATCACGTGTGTTTAACGGTGTTATTGACGAAGTTGCTTACTGGAATAAAACTTTAACAGCTGCTGAGATTGTTTACTTATATAATAGTGGTAATGGTCGTCAATATCAGTTCTGATTATTTTTTTGATTTTGTCAGATGCCATTTGAAGCATGCGTCACATTGATATACTGCAAGTTCTAAATTTAGGTTGACTAGCATTTGAAATTCGGCTGCTTTGACGGCTTCGCGTTCATTAATAAATTGACGCTTGGAATCGCAAGTTGCGCCAGGCTTTACATTTCTATAGACGTGTTTAATTGGTTTATTTCGACGCGGCATAATCTGTACAAATCCATATTTAGTTGTTACAATAAGAGTATATGTTATGGTCGCTTAAAACAAGCGATAGGACGGCAGAAAAAGCGCGCCCAGCGATACAACTGTTGCTTATCACTATGATTGACACCACATGGAGGGCTTTTGTTCCGACCATCGGTGGTACGTTTTTAGGCATTGGATTGGATCACTTATTTAACACCGTTCCGTGGTGGACTGTTGTTATGGTTCCGACAGGTTTTTTGGTTAGCGCAATACTAATTTTTATACAGCTTAGGGCTTTGAGAAAGAAATGATTGCTAATTTTGCATCCCTAGATTTGGAAATTGACATTGCTGCCCAAACACTATTTACGATTGGTGATTTTGCAGTTACGAATTCGATGATAACTGGCCTATTTGGCGCAGCTATTACTATGGGTGTTATGTTTTATGTTGGCACTAAAGTCAAAAAAGGAAAATACAATCGCTTTGTCGGCTTGGTTCAATGGGTTTTTGAAGGCTTACTTCGTCAAATCGAAGATATCATTCCCGACCGTAAACTAGGGCGCAAAATAATACCTTTGGCAGTTACGATATTTTTTTTAATACTAATTAATTATTGGTTAAGTGTTTTGCCTGGACTGGATACTGTAAAAATCGGTGGCGTTCCCCTGCTTCGTAGCCCGACGTCTGATTTGAATTTCGTTTTAGGTTTAGCATTTGTAACTGTGATTTCAATTCAGATTTATGCCATCAAACACTTGGGTATATTGGGCAACGTTGGACGCTATTTACGCAATCCGTTCCGCAATCCAATCGGTGCTTTTGAAGGTATTTTGGAAATTATTGGTGAGGTGTCCCGCGGCGGATCGCTTGCACTGCGTTTATTCGGTAATGCATTTGCTGGCGAAATTTTGTTAGTTGTTATTACTTTATTAACAAGTTATCTCTCGGTTGTTGCACTACCAATTTTTATGGTATTTGAAATGCTAATTGGTTTTATTCAGGCTTATGTTTTCTTTGTGCTGACATTGATATTTACCGCCCTGGCCGTTAGTCACCACGAAGAACCAGCTCAATCTGAACATTCCACCGTTGTTACGTCTAATATGACCGTACAACCGGAATGAAATATATAAGTTTAATAAAATAATTAGCTTTCGCCGTATAGCGAACAGCGAATAGGGAGAAATAATAACATGGACAGATTAGCATTTTCATTGGCATACGCAATCCCAGCAATGGGCGCGGCTATTGCTATCGGACTTATCGGTGCAAGCGGCCTAAGCGCTCTGGGTCGTAACCCAGAAAAAGTCAGCGATATTCGTGCCCTAATGATTACAGCAATCGTTTTTTGTGACTCACTTGCCATTATTGGTATGATCGTCGCTATTATTGGCAAAGTTCTTTAATCAAGATTGGGTAATTATCAATGGATATATTAAAACAATTTGCTAATGCCGGAGCCGCAGACGAAAGTCTAGCTGGCATTCTTGGTATTGATTGGAAAATGTTAATTTTCCAGATAGTTGCCTTTATAATAATGGTTTGGCTGCTTGGAAAATTCGTTTATCCATTCTTGGTTAAATCGGTTGATGATCGTCAAAAAAAGATTGAACTTGGCGCCAAAGCGGCTGAAAAGGCCAATAATAGTGCGGCTGATGCTGAAAAGCGAATTGCTAAATTATTAAATGATGCTCGTGTTGAAGCTAATGAAATTGTAGCAACAGCCAAAGTAGAATCAGCTGCGACATTGAGCGCAACTGAAGAAAAATCAAAAAAACTTGCGGATCAAATTACTACTTCGGCTCGCGATCAAATTGACAAAGACGTGTTGGCTGCTAAAAACGCATTGCATAATGAAATGGTTGAACTAGTCACAATGGCTACTGAAAAAGTTGTTGGAAAAGTTGTATCGAACGATATTGATAACACGATAATTACTGACGCTTTAAAGAAAGATAAATAATTCTGCATGGTTGTTCGTCTATCTCGCCAAAAACTTTCCAAGTATTATGCTGATTCGCTAATGAATGGCGCTGATGCAAAAAAACTAGCTGGTCAAATGGCTGCATATTTGATTGAAACAAAACGGACCAAAGAACTGTCGATGTTGGTTAGTGATATTGAATATCAGATGAGTTTGAAGGGCGTGGTTATTGCAAATGTTACGTCGGCACATACACTCGACGAGATTGCTAAAACGGCTTTGATTGACTTGATTCACCGAAATACAGATGCAACAAAAATACGCTTAACTGAACATTTGGATCCAAGTGTTCTTGGGGGCGTAAAACTAGAATTTACTGATACAGAACTAGACACAACTATTGCTAAACGACTAATTACACTAAAGACAAATTATAAGAAATGATGAGGAATTAGACATGCCAGATATATCAGTAGCAGAACTCAGTAAGGACCTTCGCAATGCGATTGCAGGCTTAGAAACCAGCGAGGGTTTAGAAAAAGTTGGAATCGTTGTACGCGTCGGCGACGGCGTGGCTTGGGTCTGTGGACTTCGTGATGCCAGTTATAATGAAATGCTTCAAATTGAAACGCCATCCGGTGTTGTTGAAGCCTTTGCTTTGAACTTGATGGAAGACGAAATCGGCGCCGTGCTACTGGGCTCTGATTCGTTGGTGTCAGCTGGTAATACAGTTCGTTTGCGTGGTGCTGTTTTGTCTGTCCCGGTCGGGCCTGAGTTACTGGGTCGTGTCGTTGATCCTCTTGGCCGTCCACTCGATGGTGGTGCGCCAATTAAAACTAAACAAACTGGTTTAGTTGAACGTGAAGCAGTCGGTGTTATGGGCCGTAAATCAGTCCATGAACCATTGATGACTGGTATTGTTGCAATCGATTCAATGTTCCCTATCGGTCGCGGTCAACGTGAGTTGATTATTGGCGATCGCCAAACTGGTAAAACAGCTTTGACGATTGATACTATGATTAATCAGGCCAAACAAAATACCGGTGTGGTTAATATCTATGTTGCAATAGGTCAAAAATCTTCGAAAATAGCTCGTTTGATTGAACGTTTGAAAAAAGAAGATGTGATGAAGCAGACAATTGTTGTAGCGACTAGCCCATCTGATCCCGCTTCACTGCTTTATATTGCGCCGTATGCCGCAACTGCTATGGGTGAGTATTTCCGCGACAACAACCAACATGCCTTGATCATTTATGACGATTTAACCAAGCATGCTGTGGCTTATCGCCAAATGTCACTTTTACTTCGCCGTCCGCCAGGACGTGAAGCATACCCTGGTGACGTCTTTTACCTGCACTCACGCCTATTGGAACGCTCAGCTAAACTTAGTGAAGCATTGGGCGGCGGTTCACTCACTGCTTTACCGATTATTGAAACTCAAGCTGGCGATATTAGTGCCTACATTCCTACTAACGTTATTTCAATTACTGACGGTCAAATATTCCTTGAAACAGATTTATTCTATCAAGGTATTCGACCAGCAATTTCTGCCGGACTTTCAGTATCTCGTGTTGGTGGTGCAGCGCAAACGAAAGCCGTTAAAAGTGTCAGTGGAAACCTTAAACTTGGTTTATCTCAATTTAGGGAACTTGCCAGCTTTGCGCAATTTGGAAGCGATTTGGATGAATCGACACGCAACCAAATTGAACGTGGTCAACGTTTGACGGAACTGCTAAAACAATCACAATACCAACCTGCTAGTATTTGGGAACAAGTTGCCAGCATTTATGCAGTTACAAATGGTCTGTTTGATAAAGTTAGCTCACGTAAAATCAAAGATGTGCAAGCTGCTATGTTATCTCATTTATCAGCTGAACGCTCCAAAGAAATGGCCGAGATTAATAAGGGCGATAAGCCAACCGAAGAACAATTGAAGATTATTAAAAAAGCCGCAACCCATGCAGCCAAAGGATTCGAGGAGGCTTAAACGTGGCGTCAACTCAAGTTCTAAAGCTGCGAATTCGCTCGGTAAAAAATACCAAGCAAATTACAAAAGCCATGCAACTAGTTGCTGCCAGCAAGATGCGTCGTGCCCAGGAAACAGCCAAAGCATCGGCGCCATATACACTGGCTGCGCGTAAACTTTTGACTGCACTTTCCAGACATACAACAACGTCTAACCATCCATTATTTGTAATCAAGCCTGTTCAGAATAGATTGATAATCGTCATTGCTAGCGATAAAGGTTTAGCCGGCGCATACAATAGTAGCGTCGTCAAAATGTATGCCGAACAGTTACAAATTGATGATAAGTCAGGCATTAAAAACCAGTCAATAACAATTGGTCGTAAGGCTTCGCAATTTGCTACAAAAATTAAAGGTACTAATATCATTGGTTCATACGAAGACCTACCTGACCGCCCCGAGGGTCTAGAATTTAGTACAATTTTAGAAACGGCTCGCAATAAATTCATATCGGGCGAAGTTGATGCTGTTGATATAATCTTTACTGAATTCGTTAGCAGCATTAAACAAGATGTCAAAGCTGTTCGAGTATTACCAGCTGGGTTTGTGGCTACTGATAAGTCTGAATATACAGATGAATCGGCGTATGAGCCTAGTGCAAATGCGGTTCTTGACGGTATCGCCTATCGTTTAATTGGTGCTCAGATTTTTCAAGCACTGTTAGAGGCTCGAGCCAGCGAACATAGCATGCGAATGTTGGCTATGAAAAATGCATCTGATAATGCAACCGATTTGATTGATGATTTGACGCTGGCTATGAATAAGGCCAGACAGGGTGCTATTACTCAGGAACTTGCCGAAATATCAGGCGGAGTCGAGGCTTTGAATGAATAATAAAGGAGAAAATATGATGAAAAACAAAGGTAAAATTACTCAAATCGTGGGCGTGGTCGTCGACGTAGAATTTGCAGGAACGATTCCGTTAATTTACGATGCTTTGCATGTTAAACGTGATGGCGTTACATTGACGTTAGAAGTCGCGCAACACTTAAGCGAAAACAGTGTGCGTGCTATCGCCTTGACTACAACTGATGGTCTACATCGTGGTGACGAAGTAATTGCAACCGGAGCACCAATTAGCGTTCCCGTTGGCGATGAAACTCAAGGTCGTATGTTTAACGTTGTTGGTGATCCAATTGATGGCAAACCTGCTTTAACTGGTCAGCGTGCTCCAATTCATCGTGACCCACCTGCCCTGTCTGAACAATCAAATAAAACTGAAATTTTGGAAACTGGTATCAAGGTAATCGACCTTATTGCGCCAGTTGTCAAAGGTGGCAAGGTTGGGCTTTTCGCTGGTGCTGGTGTCGGTAAAACGGTGCTTATTACCGAACTTATTAATAACATTGCCAAATTTCACAGTGGCAACTCGGTTTTTGCTGGTGTTGGCGAACGTACTCGTGAAGGAAATGACCTTTATTACGAAATGCAAGAAGCCGGCGTTTTAGGTAAAACCAGTCTAGTCTTTGGGCAAATGAATGAACCACCAGGAGCTCGTTTGCGTGTTGCTTTGTCTGGTCTGGCTATGGCTGAAACTTTCCGCGACCAAGGCAAAGACGTGCTGTTATTTATTGACAATATCTATCGTTATACTCAAGCCGGTGCCGAAGTTTCTGCCCTACTTGGCCGTCTGCCATCTGCCGTTGGTTATCAGCCAAATTTGCAACAAGAAATGGGTGCATTACAGGAACGAATCACAAGTACAAAAAAAGGTTCGATTACTTCTGTCCAGGCCGTTTACGTGCCAGCTGACGACTTAACTGACCCAGCACCAGCAGCAACATTTGCTCACCTTGATGCGACTGTTGTTATGAATCGCGCGTTGACTGAAATTGGTATTTATCCGGCTGTTGACGTGCTAGATAGTAACTCGACCAGCCTTGATCCAGAAGTCGTTGGCGAGGAGCATTATCGGGTCGCTCGTGAAGTCCAGCGCGTATTGCAACAATACAAAGAATTGCAAGACATCATTGCAATCTTGGGTATGGAAGAACTTTCTGACGATCAGAAACAAACCGTGGCTCGGGCTCGACGTATTCAAAGATATTTGTCGCAACCATTCCACGTTGCCGAGAAGTTTACTGGAAACCCAGGCGTCTATGTTAAGTTAGAAGACACTATTAAAGATTTCGGCGATATTCTAGCTGGAAAATACGATCATAAACCAGAAGATTGGTTCTACATGGTTAATGGTACATTGTCAGGCAAAAAGGACTAATAATGAATTTTAAACTCGTTACTCTACTTGGTGTAAAGATCGATCAAGAAGTTTATGAGGTTATTATTCCGACCCCAGAGGGTGAAATTGCTGTATACCCAAGCCACGAACATTTAGTGTCTTTGGCTGTGCCGGGCGCTATAACTATTCGTTATAGCAAAGATGATTCTGACGATAAATTAGAGCATTTGGCAATTTCCGGTGGAGTTGTCGAAATTCTGCATAAATCCGTCAAAGTTCTGGTTGATGAAGCAATTCACTCGGATGAAATAATCGAGGCCGAATCACAGGCCGCATTGGACCGTGCAATCGAACTCCGTAAAAACGCCGCTAATCAAATCGAACTCGACAAAGCTTATCAAATGGTTGATCGTCACCAAGTCAGACTCAAAGTTGCGCAGTTACGACGACGTCACCGTAGCTAAAATAGCGCGGGCTTCATCGGTTGTTTTTGTGTGCATTAACTGATCGCGAATTTCACTAGCACCTGAGAAGTCACGAATATATATCTTGAAATATCGTTTCAATGGGTCATATTTGCGTGGCTCTAATTCGGCCGCGTATTTATCATGCAAATCTAACTGCAGATTTAATAGTGCAATTAATTCGTCCCGTGTATGTTCGCGTTTTTCGATTTCAAAACAAAATGGGTTCATAAAAACACCGCGGCCAATCATAATTCCATCTACGCCATATTGTTGAGCTAATTCCATCCCGTGTTGCCTATCGCGAACGTCGCCGTTAATTGTGATTAATGTTTGAGGTGCAATCTCGTCGCGTAATTTCATAATTTCGGGTATTAATTCGAAGTGTGCTGGAACTTTGGTCATTTCTTTGCGAGTTCGCAAATGAATCGTTAAATTAACAATGTCTTGTTTTAGTAAATATGTTAACCAGTCACGCCATTCTTCGACTTTTCTATCACCAATTCTAGTTTTAACACTGACGGGTAAACCTCCGGTTTTAGTCGCTGCAATTAATTGGCCGGCAAGCTCTGGAGCGCAAATTAACCCGCTACCAGATCCGCCATGAACGACTGATTTGTCTGGACAACCCATGTTTATATCAATTCCCTTATAACCAAGTGTAGCAATACCGATACTCATTTGCGCAAATTGATCTGGTTTATTACTCCAAATTTGGGCGACCATTGGTTGTTCATCGTCTGTAAAGGTTAAACGTCCTTTAGTACTAGCTGCGCCCTTGGGGCTACAATAACTGCTGGCATTTACGAATTCGGTAAAGAATATATCTGGCTTTGCAGCCGCTGCGACGACATGACGAAAAACAACATCAGTCACAGCTTCCATTGGAGCTAAAATAAAAAAAGGTTTAGGTAAATCGTTCCAAAAATTAGTCATTGCTATATTATACCGTCAATCAGATCTTGTTCAAAAGCTAAAATGCCTTTGTATGATTGTTCATAGGCAGATATATCTGGCAAATCTAATTTTGTGATATGCGACCAGGTTGCATTGATTAATTTTGTAAATTGTTCAATATCATCGTTGCTAAAATCTGTATCTAATGAAAGTATATCGCCGGACATTATTGGTTCGATAAATTGGATTACGCCCTCTACGACTTTGTAGTCGCGGTAATCACGGGCGTGTTCGACTAGTAATTTATAAAATAATAGCTGTTGTCTAAATTTGTGTAGTTTAATCTTGTCGTATTCTGTTTTGCCGTTCCAATTTGCTGAAGGCTTACCTGTTTTGTAATCCGTAACGACAAACGTTTTGTCGGTTTTGTTAATATCTACCAAATCCAATGACCCTGTTATATGCGCTTCGCCTAGGATTGAGTGTTGCCTTGAAAAGTTTAGCTCCGTTTGTTCTTGGATTGCAAAAGTATTATATTTTTCACTTAAAAATGCGCTAAGTGCATCACTGCCTTTTTGTAAGAAATTATCAAAATCATGTTTGCTTAAGTGTTGGTCTTGGAGGCTTGATTCAAAATTTGATATTATATCTTCGACAGCTTGTCTCTTGCCGGTTGATGTCAAATGCACGTGAGCACTCTGCAAAGTATTATGAATAGCAGTTCCATAGGCGGCATGCGGGCTTTTGGCACATGGAAAACGCAGTAAATTGTTTAGTAGAAACGTCGCTGGACCACCGCGAGTTACGTCCAGGAAATTATGCAAATGCGTCACACTCAATTTATAATTTTCGAGTGTTGGCAATAATAAATCGCGCATATTAGCATTCGACAAATTAGTCAGTGGTTGATGCCACGCTAGCTCAGTTGATTCGATTGCCTGCTGTGAAGTTTCTGGTGAATCTATCGTTTTGACTTCCCGTTTGCTATTGACTAAGAATGCCGCTTTAAGTGTTTTTTTGCCATCGTCATCACTAAGGCTGTAACTTATGTTCAATTGTTTTTTAGCCCTCGTAATAGCAACGAAAAATAGTCGCAACCTTTCATCGTCGCTTTCACCGGCTGGCATTAATGGTAAATTTTCGGGGTAGCTAATTAATCGGTTTCGGCTTCGTGCTCGTTCGCCCCAAACTGTATCGATGGCGTTCATGACGTACACGGTGTCAAATTCTAGACCTTTGGATTTGTGTGCGGTCATGATATTTACGGCATCATCGGCTTCGATGGATTGTCGCATAATACTAATTGTGCTGCCTATTTTACGGTTCAAGGCAATAAATTCAATAAATGTTGACAATGTCGGTACCTCATTTGGTCTATATTCGCGTAGTTTTGAGCGAATAGAACGCAATGACTCTAGATATATCAAGTAGTCATTTGGGTTATCATTCAGTTTTTTGTTCGAGAAATAAAAATTATATAGTGGACTTACAAAAGGATGTTCATCAGTTGATTCAACTGAATTTGGATTGCCAATAATAACATCAAGTATTTGTTCGAGCGGCATATCAAAGATTAGTTGAGATGTAGTTATTAGCCAATCGTGTAATTGTACAAATTCAGGCGTGACTGCCATGATGTCCAACCATCTAGATCTGCTGTCGTAGGCTTTGACGCTTAGTTTCCAAATCTGAATAGGTTGAATCCCCCATGCAGCGTGTGCCAGTAATTCTGGTAACAATGCATTTGCTGCGTCATGATTTCCATTGCCTAAGTCGATTAAAAACTGTGATAATTGTTCGATAAATTTTATTGGAGCTTGGTCTAAAACGTTGTCACGACGCTCATAGTTTACTGCAATTTTAGCTCGCGAAAAGTATGGCAGCAGTGAATTAATTTCGTAGTGACGACGAGTTAAAACAGCGATACTATTTGGGTTTTGACCTGATGCTATGTGTGATTTTATATCTTCGACAATCCATTTGCGTTCACTGTGAATCGATTCAGCTTCATGCAAATTAACTGATTGATTGGCATGTTTACTGTGGGCGGTAAGTTGTTTATTAACGTCATCAAATAAATTCTCTAAACGATTTGCGCCTTGTAAAATAATTTCTCGTGACCCTTCCAAAATGTTTTGTGTCGATCGATAATTATCGGTTAATGTAATAATCGAAGCGCGTGGATAATTGGTTCTAAAATCAATAATATTACTAATATCTGCACCTTGAAAGCTATAAATCGCCTGATCATCGTCACCTACGACCATAATATTTGGGGTATCGCCTTGAACGACGTTATTAGTTAGATTATGAAGAATGCGCATCTGTGCCATATTGGTGTCTTGAAACTCATCAACCATAATATATTGGTATTTTTCTTGCAGGTTGAAACGTAAATCATGAAAAACTTCCATAGCGTGAACAACGCGCAAAATCATGTCATCGAAATCGTAAAGTGCGGCTTCTTGCATGTGGGCCAAATATCGTTCGTATACAAAACTTAATGCTCGTAATTTTATTTGTCGATCGCGTGATTTTAAGACAAAATTATCTTTTTCGTCTTTTTTAAACCAAGCATTACGCCAAGCTGTCATTGGCTTTGTTGAATTTGTTTCGATGGCATCATTAGTGGCTATCGTCAAGGAATCAGCAATAACTCTTGAAAGCGGTACGATAGTTGGCAATGACACTTCTCCATTACTATTTCTGATTGCTTCAATATGTTTTTGTACATTTAATGCGGTGTTTTTTGAAATTCGTTCAGCAAATATTGGCGACAACAACTGCTCGGCTTTTTCTATCACGGCATTATTTTCATCTAGAATTTTCAATAATTCATCACTAGTAAGACCGCTTTTTTTAAGTTCCGATATGGTAGTTAAGCTATCCGACAGATACGTGTATTCGTCGTTTAGTTTGCCTGCAATTGGGTTATTGTAATCAAGTGATTCAAATATTTGACGAATAATTTCGTAACTACTTAAACTATCGGCGGCGCGAAAGTGAGCACCTTGATAAAAATATTGGCCATTTTGATTGATAATTTCACTGCCAAAACTATGGAATGTATGGACGGAAACTTTGTATGATTCTTTGCCGATTATTTCAGTTAATCGTTCGCGCATCGCATTTGCGCCGCTGTCAGTAAAAGTGAGACATAAAATATTCTCCGGTAAAGTGTCAGTTAATCGTAGTATATTTGCTGTACGCACACTCAATAATTCGGTCTTGCCTGTTCCTGGGCCGGCTATGACCATAACTGGGCCGTCGATTGTATCAACTGCCTGTTGTTGAGCTTTATTTAAATTAGCGTATCGTTTTGCAAAGTCCATCACTATTATTGTAGTTGATTAGATATATCTAGTCGAGGACGAGGTAATATGCCTATGTTTGAGAAGTGTTAATTAGAAGTGATACAATAGGAATAATATGAGCGAAAAAATGTATGATGAATTAGCGCTAAAGCGTGAGATCCAAGAGGGTTTTGGTGTCACAGCTGATGTTAGCCAGGCAATAGTGTTTCGGGTGCCAGTCAGTCACACAGCCGAAGCAACGTTGTTTTTGACAAATAAAAAACAACTATATCTATATGTCACTGGTAAATCAAAAATACTATTAAGTGATATTAAAACAATCATTGCGCGTATGGGGTTAAAATCAGAATTATTTATTCCGCCCAAAGGCCGCCCTACTTATTTTGAAGAAGCGGCCCGCAGTAAATTTATTGAAGTTTTTCCTGGTCGCAAACATGTAAATGACGAAGATTTAATGTTTTATCGCACGCTTGTCCCCTATAACCCAGCTTTGGTGTTAATTTCAGAAGTTAAAAACGGCGAAGTTTATCGATTCGATAGTGATGCCGCAACCAAATGG
This sequence comes from Candidatus Saccharibacteria bacterium CG2_30_41_52, assembly GCA_001873625.1. Taxonomy (GTDB): domain Bacteria; phylum Patescibacteriota; class Saccharimonadia; order Saccharimonadales; family Saccharimonadaceae; genus UBA1547. Next base: position 183,744 of record MNZN01000008.1, read on the forward strand.
CGCGTAGCTGCAAAATTTGCATATAGACGAATTAGAACAAGCTAAAATTAGTAGATAGTAGAAAAATTATTTGGCTTTGTAAACGTGCTCGATCAGATACAATTGAGCTTCGACGTCGATGATATTGTTTGTGTCTTTAACAGCTTGGTATCTTTCGCGAGCCTGTAAAAACAATATTTTTGATTTTGATGGGTCGCTATGTAGCAATTCAACGGCTTGAGTTTTTAATGAATTAGCTTTCACAATAATCGGATTTACGCCCTGAACGGCACTATCGCCTAAGTATTTTTGGATAAATAGATACCCGATATAGATAGCAGTTATTAATAAGATTACAAAAATAGCAGAGGCTAATTTGTTATTATTGATAGTACGAATAAGCCTATTGTGAATAACAATCTTTCTTTTGGTAGAAAAATTCTTTTTGATAGGTCGCTTATTTTTTAAGTATTTCATGATCCCCCTTAATATACCGTAAATGTTCCGCTATTTCTGAACACCATAATAGTATCTGAACCGCTGGTGTA
>MNZN01000007.1 GCA_001873625.1 Candidatus Saccharibacteria bacterium CG2_30_41_52
AAATTAATGTGTTTATAATTCTCGCACTTGAAATTGCGATCAGTATATAGTTGATGCAAAACGAAATGTCCGTTTTTGTCATTCCCTCGTAGGAGGGAATCCAGACACAATATACATTATAAATAAGGTAATTATAGACTAGATCCCCGTCTTTACGGGGATGACATTTTGTTTTGCGGTTACTATATATCCCTCGAAGTTGATTTAGCAATGATTGTTATAGTAAAAATCAACTAAGACGGGTATAATAATTTAAACATGATTTTATTTAACTGTCAACAACAAATTTATAATATTCTATGATACGAATAATACAAGACAATCCTAAATCAACGAATATACGAATAAGTAAGGAGATAGGGGGTTAGTAGTTAGGGGTTGGGAAAAGAAACTGCCAATTGCCGACTGCTTACTGCCGACCAGTTATGTTATTTCTAATTTGTTTCTAGCCTTCCATCTTCCAACTTCAAGATCTATCTTCAAGCTTCTAGTCTCTATTCTCTATATCTTTATTTATCTTGGGCATCCGCCAGGATGGGCAGTGCAACAGTCTTGAGCACTGGTATAAACCGTTGATAAACAAACGCCTGAACTTTCGCACTCCATTGTGCTTTGGCCGCAAACATTACAGACTCCAGGATTGACATAACAACAATAAAGTGTTGCGGCTTGATTTAGTGTTGACTGTGGGCTGCTAACTCCATAGTTATAGCCATATGCAGGCTCTGGTCCGCAAGAACCTGCAATACAACCAAGGTTTGAGATCACTGGATCAAGAACATTTTCCAGTCCGGTATAAATTTTGTATTGTTGAGGGCATCCAACTTCACCGGACAAAACTTGATAAACATAATCAGTGGTTTTGTATTTAATTTTGCTATGGTTTGGACTGCAAGGTAGTGGAGAAAGATATGGAGAGAGTGACGGAGAACTAGGTTCGCTGCCGCACATAAAAGAAATGGAAACATTTTTCATTATTCCGCCATTATTTGTTCCTGTAGGGTCAGGATTGTCATACCATGTCCCACCAACTTCATAACCATAGCCAATTTGATAAGGCTTGGGATAACAACCCTTGTCATTGTACCAATCTTCTAAAACTTGTTTTAAAATTGCCAGGTCGGACTTTCTTTTTCCATCGCGGGCTTTTTGCAGTTGTTTAGTTGGATTAATAGCGAGAACAACTAAAGTAGTGATTGCTCCGATGATTGCAATAATAATAATTATTTCAATAAAGGTGAAACCGCGGTTTTTTTTCATGGTTAATTTGATTATAAACTAATTTTGGAAATATGTCATTCCGAGGGAATCCCGCTTAGCGGGATGACCGAGGAATCTGACGAGTGGCTAACGTAAGATCCCTCGTTTCACTCGGGATGACACAATATCTAATGTTAGATCCCTCATCCTGCTGAGCGGGATTCGGGATGACATGAAAAAACGCTCGGGATGACATGTTCTTTGTTCTTATTGACATATTGTTTGTTTATAATATATAGTTAGTTATATATCTATGATATCTGTGGATAAAAAATCAAGCTCAGGAAGTGCTTCAGTTAAACTGTTGGGATTATTTTTATTAATTTTATTTATCGTTCTTGTAGTTGAACTTATGATGTTAATAAATAAAAATAAAGAAACTCCATCTCCACAGGAAAAAGCTTTCATACAAAAAGAAGAAACGGTTGAATCAATCGGTGGGAATAGAAAAAATAAACCTCCATTAAACATCACCTATATTCCGCTTAATGAGTCAACTCAAGCAATTAGTTCTGATACAAGATATTTAACTGCAGAAGAAATTAATAATTCTAAACCCATTACATTTGGTCAAGGTGGGAAAATTGATTTTACCGTGTCAGGCAAGAATCTCCCAGGACCAAAAGTCACCAGCGGTTATTTTGATCCATATGATCCAACCATTGGTCAAAAGCAAAAAATTGGTTTAAAAATGACCAGTGAAAGTGGTGTACAAAAATCAATTTTGAAGGTGGAAACAGATTCAAAAACAATCCAAATTGAAATGAAAATGATTCAAGGGACAGTGAACGATGGTGTTTGGGAAGGCGAACGGATGGTTGATGAAAGCTATATCAAAAAATATCGTTTCACTTTTTTAAGTACGGACAATACTGGCGAGCGCAGAGTTGAGATATATTTACGATAAAAATGTTAATAAAAAAATTATTTTTAAGTATATTATTGGTAACCGGTGTTTTTTTAGTTGGGGATTTTAAGGTTTTTGCGGTTGATTGTCCTACCACAACTACGGCAAATGTTGCAACGCTTAACACATCTTGTACATTCCCTGCATCAAATGATGGAATCGATGCGGGATCAGGTGAGGGAACAGATGCTAATGTCGCTCAATTGGATATAACTGGCGGTGCAACGCTAACACTATTACCAAATCAAACAATTGCCGTGGGGAAAATTACACTTACAAGCGGATCCATCATCCAGCTCGGTAATGGTGCATCAATTAAAATTGGCATGCCTTTATGGTACGTTGATAATGACAATGATACTTATCGAGGAGTGACCAAACAGTTTTCTTTCACCCGACCAACGGCAACGGCAAAAAGAGCAAGTGAGTTGACCGGTGGACCAGGACAGTTGGATTGTAATGATAATGATGCAGCCATTAAACCTGGATTCCAGTGTTTTGTGAGCTGGGCAGGAAGCTGTGGACGCACCGGTTATAACTGCACAGGAACAGAAGCAGGAACGCCATATGTTTGTAATGGTGCAACTGCCAACTGTGAAGCAAACGGGTCAACTTCACGAGGTTGTAATGTTCCGGCGGGCAATCTTTGCCGGCCATCTGCTGGAACCTGCGATGTGTTGGAAAACTGTAATGGTAGTGGAAGCTGTCCAACCGACGTTTTTCTTTCAGGTCAACAATCCTGTGGTGCTTGTAAGTATTGTGGCGGAAGTAGTGCAAATTGTTCTAACGTTGCCTCAGGAGCAGATACTTATAATAACTGTACAGCCTCATACAATGCCTGTTCAGGAAACAATCGGATAGGTCCTGATGGAAACTGCAATGGATCTGGTGCATGTAATACAACAGGTCTTTCATCTGCTTGTGCAACAGCCGGTACTTGTCAATCTGGAGGAGGATGCTCCGGAGGGTCATGTGTTGCTGTAACCAATGTTACAGCTGGAACAGATCCATACAATCAATGTACAGCCTCATACAATGCCTGTTCAGGAAACAATCGGATAGGTCCTGATGGAAACTGCAATGGATCTGGTGCATGTAACACTAGTGGACTATCTGTTTCTTGTGATGATGGAAATATTTGTACAACTGACAGCTGTAGTAATGGTGTCTGTTCAAATGTGAATAACACAGTTTTATGTCGAGCTTCAGCCGGAGCTTGTGATGTGGCAGAAAATTGTTCTGGTGGTTCTTGTCCTACAGATTCCGGACGAGGAACTGCATATACCTGTGCTTATGGAAGCTATACAGGAGCTAATGGAGCATGTCAAGCAACAAGAACCAATACCTACTGTTCAGCGGCTGACCGAAGTACCTGTACGGGAGCAACATGGACTGAATATCAATATGCTCCTGTTGCAGGAAATGTCTGGTGGACCAACTCATGGCAAGCAAATAGTGGATCTATCTATTGTACTGCTGCAACAGCAACCAGCTGTAGTGGTCAACAACCTCAAGGTCCAGTCAAAGGATGTGCTTTAGGATCAAACAACTGTAACGTCAATGGTACGGTTGTTAATGTGGGAGCTGCATGTGGAGGAGGAGAAAATGCCAGATGTGTAAATGGAGTCTGTAGTAATCTTTGTTCCAACACCTTAGATGATGATGGAGATGGATATATAGATGGACAAGATAGTAACTGTGGAGGATGTCAACAATGTACATCTGGTGTATGTTGCAATACAACAACTGGATGTTACTTATCAGGGACTACCTGTCGCTCTTCAGCTGGAGTCTGTGATATTGCTGAAACTTGTACCGGTTCATCAAACGCTTGTCCAGCCAATAGCTATGCTGCAAATGGGACAGTTTGTGCAACGGAAAGTGGCGGATGTGAAGCTAATGATACCTGTAATGGATCAGGAACATGTACGGAGAATTATGCAACTGCTGGTACTACCTGTCGTTCATCAACTGGCACCTGTGATTTGGCTGAAACTTGTTCTGGGTCAGTAGGCACCTGTCCAGCTGATACTACCTATGCTTCAGGTGCAACTGTTTGTCGTTCATCAACCGGTACCTGCGACTTGGCAGAAAACTGTACTGGATCATCAAACACCTGTCCAGCTGATACTACCTATGCTTCAGGTGCAACTCAATGTCGAGCAGCAGGTGCCAATCCCACCTGTGATCCAGCTGAAAACTGTACTGGTTCTTCCAATACCTGTCCAGCCAATAGCTATGCTGCAAATGGGACAGTTTGTGCAACGGAAAGTGGCGGATGTGAAGCTAATGATACCTGTAATGGATCAGGAACATGTACGGAGAATTATGCATCTGGGACAACCTGTAGATCCTCAACTAATAGTTGTGACCCAGCAGAAACTTGTCCGGGTAACTTACCGAGTTGTCCTTCAGATACTAACAACGGACCTCCTATCACCGTATATCGTGATGCAGACGGCGATACGTATGGAACATCGGGTACTACCAGTTATTATTGTACGGTTGGAGGGTCGATGCCGGCGGGGTATGTAAGTAATGCTTCAGATTGTTATGATTCCAACAACGCTGCTAAACCTGGACAAACCTCATATTATAAAGTTAACCGAGGAGATGGCTCGTTCGACTATAATTGTAGCGGGGCAGTCGAATATAATGTAAATTATGTGTGTACTTGGATAACATTGTCTAACCAAACACAATGGACAAATAATTCGTGTGGAGCATATCCGACACCAAATCCCTGGCCAGGATACAAAACCAATAGAGATGGTCTTTGCTGGAAGTCTGGTTCGTTTCCCTCCTGCACCGCAGGGAGCACAGCCACATGCAATCAAACCGTTAATACTTGTTATGGTTATCAAGATTGTCAGTCGCAAGGTTCTCAAAGTCCAACTTGTCATTAATATATTACATATCTTAAACTATGAAATATTCTAAAATACTTCGGAAAATAATATTTTTTGGGCTCATTACACTTGTTTGTTCTTTTATCTTTATATATATTAAGTCAACGAGAAGAATTAGTATAAACAATCAATCAGTTACAAATGAAATTAAAGTTACTTCTGTCCCTACTCCTACTCCAATTAAATATTTATTGCCAAGTCCTGATTTTTCCGGTATCAGACAAACGTTAACGCCAAAAGGTGAGATTCGTGAGATTGTGGGTAAGGTTATTACATATAATAAAGAAACCAATAAACTGAAGATGGGGGACGAAGCAATCCCTTTTATTTACGAAGTTAATATTTCCACAAGCGAGGCTTTCATGGTTGATGAAGTTTCGGTAAATGAAAAGGGGATAGTAGTTTATTCCAAGTCAGATGAAAGTAAAATAATATTCGGAATAAAAATCATTGCCGATTGTCCTGAAGAAAAAA
>MNZN01000004.1 GCA_001873625.1 Candidatus Saccharibacteria bacterium CG2_30_41_52
CCAGAATACAGTCGTTACTTTGAACAAGTCTTAAGACAAAACAACATAGCTACTCGTCATACTAGACTGGGGCGACCAAACGACAACGCTCACATTGAGCGCTTCAACCGTACAGTTCAAACAGAATGCATTGGTTACTGCTGGCAGGTGAGCGTTCCGCTCTCCCGCCAGCAAGATAAGCTAACCGCTTATCTAGACTATTACAACCAAAAACGAGTACACTTAGGCATACAGATGCGAGTGCCGATCAGCATGTTGCAAAGGTCTTGAGTTTTATACGATTAAATTACCACTGTTATGCAAACTTCATCGTCACTTGCATAACCTTTTAGTTTTGCTATAATTTATAGTAGTAATATACATAAAGAGGGAGATTATTGTGCTAGGAAAAACTGAAATCATTATATTGATCGTACTTGCGGTAGTTGTATTGTTCGTTGGTGGCAAAAAGCTTCCAGAACTAGCTCGTGGCGTTGGCCAAGCCGGCAAAGAACTTAAAAAAGGTTTCCGCGACGGTGACGACAGCGACAAAAAAGACGAAGAAAAAACTTCTAAAAAATAATCTAAAGGTGGTGGTTTAGTGGGTCAATCAGCAAAGCTTTTACGTCCAGCGACGAAATTGCAAGATCACATTCGCGAATTGGGAATGCGACTTTTAGTTTCTGTTATCGCAATGGTATGTGCCGGCGTATTAGTCTATTTGTTTTATGAACCAATCTTGAACTTGCTTCGATCTCCACTAGGCGCACCCCTCTATTACAGTAGCCCTGCGGGCAGCTTTGCCTTTGTTATGAAGATTTGTTTCATGGGTGCATTGACCATTACTATCCCTGTTTTGGTTTATAACTTAATCATGTTCGTCAGGCCGGCGTTTAGCCAAGCCTTATCGACAAAACGCGTGTACACAACATCGTTTATATCATCATTGCTTGCGATTGCCGGTGCAGCATTCGCCTTTTACGTAATCTTGCCCGAATCATTGAAATTCTTTGCAGGCTTTCAAGTTAGCGGGCTAAACGCATTAATATCAGCTGACAGTTATTTAGGATTTATTACAAACATTATCATTACATTCGTCCTAGTATTCCAATTGCCACTGTTAATTACATTTATCGATCATATTAAACCATTAAAACCAAAAAAACTAATTGGTTTTGAAAAATGGATTATCCTTGGTAGCCTAGTAATTGCATTGTTAGCGCCATTTACTTATGACTTGGTAACTAGCCTGCTAATAGCATTACCTATTGTCGTCCTTTACAACCTATCGATTGTCATGGTTCTGATTCGACGCGCTCAGGTTGCACGTAAAGCCCGTCGTGCTATTCATTCTGTCATTATTCAACCCGTAATCGCTCCTGAATTAGCAGTAACAGAACTAGCATTAGAGAACTTTGCCGATGAACTAATTAGTCTGGACAAGCCAACCGTTGTCGCGCCAACCTTAACAGTTGCGGCGCCAACAATTGCACATCCAAGATATGTCACACGTGTCAAACCACAGCCAGTTCAACCACCAGCCTGGGCTATCGAACGCAAGCTAAAACGTGAAGCATTGTTTGCACAAGCTCGTACATTTTCAGACGTACATCGAAGCGCCAGCGTCAAACGCGCAATGGCAAGTTAGGGTCTAGGGATTAGGCAATGGGAAATGGGAGCTTCAAACTCCCATTTTTTCTTCCTATTTCCTATTTCCCAACTCCTAGTAACCCCCATCACTACTCCAGCCAGGTTCCCAACCAGGGTCCGACCCTGGTTGGACTTATTTAGAATAGACAACACCACGTAATAACAAATATGATTTATTAATGGCTACACTTTAGGCAATATCAAAAGTAATTTCAGATATCTCTTCAATACTATTAATAAAATCTTCGTCATTTTGTATGAAATCAAGATAACGTTCTTTATCCATGTCATTTATTCTGTCAGGATTTAACCAAGAAGCAGTTTTGTCACCCAGCCAATATCTCAAACTTGACCACTCCCAACTAAGATAATTAATAGGATTACGGTGTATATATCGACTAATATAATGCAAGTAATCTTTATTAAGTATAGGCACCGCCCTAAACTTACCTTGAAAAAGCGCACCTACGCGGCTATATTTGTTATTAAAGTATGTTGCGTAGGACGAGCAAATTGCGCGCATCAATTTTGTTATTGCACCAAGTTCAATCTGATACAACAGTAAGTGGAAATGATTAGGCATTAAACAAAACGACATTACCTCGACGCCATCTTTTACGTCAATATATGGTCTCCCTCTACTGCCATCATCTGTGCCTGTATCGAGATACCTTTTCAATAACGCTACAAACACAGCATAATCTTGATCGTCAAAAAATATAACTCGCTTTTCAACCCCGCGATTGTAGACATGATAATAAGAGTTAGTATCATACCTTTTTACTATATTACGACCTGGCATAGATATATAATACAGCCATTCTTAAGTTTTTAACAAGTTTTATATATTTAACATACTCTAACAGACAAATAATAATAGGCCTACCATCTATTTTCACCTTAAATTGTTCTAACCAGGGTCGGACCCTGGTTAAGCTTATTTTAATAAATGTGATAGCTAATAGAAAATTGTTATGAATTATCTTTTTAGTCGCGCTTGAGCATTACCGTAAAGGCTTCGGATGGAATATCGACTTTACCAAAGCGTTTCATACGCTTCTTGCCTTTGGCCTGTTTAGCTAATACTTTTTTCTTGCGTGATACGTCACCACCATACAAACCAGTTGTAACGTCTTTACGGAATGCGGACAAATCTGCGCGTGCGATAAATTTACCGCCAATTGCCGCCTGTAACGCAACTTGGAAATTTTGACGCGGAATAGCTTCCTTTAACTTATCGACAATTTCACGACCCAATCGTTGAGCTTCACTGCGGTGCGCCATAATGCTAAGCGCATCAACCATATTACCGGCCACATAAAAATCCATTTTTACAAGATCTTCAGTCCTATACGTATCAAGTTCGTAATTAAATGACCCATAACCGCTAGTAATTGACTTTAATTGATCATAAAAATCAGTTAGTAGATTAGCTAGTGGAGCTTCAAAACTAATTAGCGCCCGTTCATCAATATAGCTAAGATTTTTTTGAATGCCACGTTTATTAATAATCAATTGCAAAACTGCGCCGATGTAAGCCTTGGGCACAACAATCTCGCCTTTTATCCAAGGTTCGCGAATCTCGTGGATTCTGCTGGCGTCTGGCAAGTTACTAGCACTCTTAATGTCCAGTTCTTCGCCACTGGAAAGTGTAACATGATAATCCGTTGATGGATTAGTAACAATCAAATCTAAATTATATTCGCGTTCCAATCGTTCGCGAATAATGTCCATGTGTAATAATCCCAAGAATCCAATTCGGACACCAAATCCCAAAACTGGTGAGTTTTCAGGTTCAAATTGCAGCGCCGAATCGCTAAGGCTTAGTTTTTCAATAGCATCTTTGAGATCTTTGTAATCATCGTTGCTAACAGGGAAGAATCCTGCATAAACAAATGGTTTCACTAATTTATAACCAGGCAATTGCGACAATGTGTATGACCGTTTAGTTGTAACTGTGTCGCCGACCCTAGCATCGCGAGTTGTACGAAGGTTAGTTACAATATAGCCAATTTCACCAGTTGCCAAGCCTTCAACTTCTTTTTTAGATGGATGTAATATGCCGACTTCCAATGCCAACCCATGTGCGCCAGTTGCAATCATCTCAATCGTATCGCCTTTTTTGACCATACCATCAACAATGCGAACGTATAAAATAACGCCACGATAATCATCATAATAACTATCAAAAATGAGTGCCCTAGTTGGCGCAGTTGCATCACCTTGTGGCGGTTGAATTTTATCGACAATTGCGTCCAAAACTTCGGTTACGCCCTCGCCTGTTTTGGCGCTAATTTTCAAAATGTCAGATTCTTTGCAACCCAATAAATTAATAATCTCGGCACTGACACGTGGCACATCAGCCGCTGGTAAATCAATTTTGTTCAGTACTGGAATAATCGTCAGATCAACAGCCAGCGCTAGATAAACGTTCGCAAGTGTTTGCGCTTGAATCCCCTGGCTGGCGTCAACGACCAACACTGCACCTTCACAAGCCTGCAAAGACCTACTAACTTCGTAACTAAAATCAACGTGACCTGGCGTATCGATAAGGTTTAGTTGATAGCTTTCACCAGCAACTTTATGTTGCATACGAACAGGCGCTAATTTAATTGTAATTCCCTTTTCGCGTTCCAAATCCATACTGTCCAACAGCTGTGATTTCATATCACGTTTTTCGACAGTGCCGGTTAATTCCAGCATGCGATCAGCAAGTGTAGATTTGCCGTGATCGATATGAGCAATAATACAAAAATTGCGAATGTTTTTAGAAATCATTTCTTTATTTTCCTAAAACCACCGAATAAAATTTTCTTCGATAGGGTAATAACCGGCATAACTTCACCCAGTTTCAACATTCGGCTTAGCGCAATATAAGAAAGTCCAGATATCACAACAATCAAACCGAATTTTGGAAAACTAGCCAAGAAACTGTGGTCGGTTGCACTAAGTGGAAATACCGTAACACAAATATATGTTATAACTGCCATAAAACCAGTTGCGCTAGCCATACGTGCAACCGCATGTACAAAAACTAAATCAAACAGTCCCTTGATATGTCTAGACATTATGACTAGCAATATAACAACTTGTACGATTGAAACAATCGACGCTGCCCATGCCAACCCATAAATACCTGCTTGCAAACCGAATGTGAACCATAACGCCAACACAATATTTAGCGCAATTGCGACGAATGATATATAAAGTGGAGTTTTGGTATCCTGCTGAGCATAGAAACTACGCGCAGCAATCTGGTAAATCGAGCTGAACAGAATTGAAATTGCCAAAATACCCAAGATACCAGACATCAATACATCACCACCATTTTTGATAAAGTTTACTAAATAGCCACGTCCAAAGAATGCGATTATCGTCACTGGTAATGTCAGCCAAATAATAACGCGTAAAACTGCCTGCAATTCTTTTTTAAACAAATCGGGTCGGCCTTGACCTAATCGTTCAGCCATTTTTGGAAAAGCAGCAGTACTGATAGCAACACCGATTAAACTGGTTGGCACATACGACAAGTTAGACGCCTGTTGATAAGCACGAATCGAACCAGCTGCCATGCGTGATGCCAAGTTAGTTTCGACAATGCTGTTTACATAATTAATTCCCTGATTCAATGACCTAGCTGGCAACAATGACAAGACTTTTAAAAAGCCTTTATTGCGCCAATAAATCTTGAACCTGTAATCAAATCCCATACCAAACAATCCAATACAACTGATTAGTAATTGCATGACCGAACCCAACACAACACCCAGCGCTACGCCCATAATTCCGCCTTCAAATATCTGCCATCCGAATAGGTTGATACCGTTTGTAAAGAAGAACGCACCAATAATGATGCCGATATTATAAACAGCTGGCGCAACTGCAAAGAACGTAAAACGTCCAACAGCCTGTTGCATACTGGTAATTACAGTAGCAATTGAAAACAAGAATGGGTTAATCGCAATTACTCGCATCATACTGATTGCTAGTGCGCGACTTGACTCGTCCAAGCCTGGACCAACCACAAATCGAACCAATGGATCAGCAAATATAATTATCAAAACGCTTGTTATCAATGTCGCGATTGCCATCAGGTTCAAAATACTGGTCGACAATTCCCAGGCAGATTTTTTGTTGCCATCTGCTAGTCGTTGATTAAATACTGGAATAAAAGATACGCTCAGCGCACCAGATACTAATATAAAAAACATGAAATCTGGAATCAAAAACGCGACTGTATATGCGTCAATTCCCTGTGGGTATGTGCTGTAATACAAACCGTTTAATTGACGATCACGAATCAATCCCAAGACACTAGAAAGCAATGCCGAGCCAGCCAATAAGACTGCTGCTAATTTAACAGGTAATTTTATATTGGCCCGTGCTACAGTGCTTTGTATGCGTCCCATTCTTTTTTAACCGCCTTGCTTAGTAAAGCTTAGCCTCCTCGGGGAGAACAGTATCCTTTAAAATCTTGACAACTTGTTCTTCATCAAGGGTTTCTTCGGCTAGCAATGCTTTTGCTAGTTTATCTAGGCTGGCACGGTTTTTAGTAATCACAGCCTCGGCGCGTTTAGCAGATTCTTTGATTAAATCAGCAACTTCATTATCAATTTCACGAGCCGTGTCATCACCATATGGTCGTTCGTGAGTCATACGATCAAACATCATTCCGCCATTGTCTTCATGGAAAACTTGGTCGCGCAATTTTGTGCCCATACCTTGTTCAATAACCATTTCACGGGCAATTCCAGTTGCGTGACGCAAATCTGAACCAGCACCAGTCGTGACCCTGTCTTTACCATAAACAAGTTTTTCAGCGATACGGCCACCTAGTGCACGTGCCAAAACATCTTTGAACTCAATAATACTAGTATATGATTTATCTTCGGGTGGCAAGAACCAAGTAACGCCACCTGTTCCACCGCGTGGAATAATTGTTACTTTGTGAACAGGGTCACTGTCTGGTAATACGTGTCCAACAATCGCATGCCCAGCTTCGTGATAAGCTGTCATTTCTTTTTCTCGGTCGTTCATAATTTTAGCTTTGCGTTCTGGACCAATTGCAATCTTTTCGAATGCTTGAGTTAAATCATTATTGCTAATCTTTTTAGAATTACGACGAGCAGCAACAATGGCAGCTTCGTTAGTAATGTTAGCTAAATCAGCGCCTGATGAACCAGCAGTTTTTGCAGCCAATGCATCCATGTTTACAGTCGCATCAACCGGTTTGTTTTTAAAGTGAACCTTTAAAATCGCTAAGCGATCGCGTCGTTCTGGCAACAAAATGTTCGTGCGTCGGTCAAATCGTCCTGGTCGCAAAAGTGCTGGGTCTAAAACGTCGGCCCGGTTAGTTGCAGCCAAAACAATAACGTTTGCACCTGTATCAAATCCGTCCATTTCAACCAAAATCTGGTTCAATGTTTGTTCGCGTTCATCATGTCCACCGCCCATACCGCTACCACGTCGGCGCCCAACGGCATCAATCTCATCAATAAAGATAATTGCTGGAGCATTCTTTTTAGCTTTGGCAAACAAATCGCGTACGCGACTAGCACCAACACCAACGAACATTTCAACGAATTCAGAACCAGATATCGAAAAGAAAGGTACGTTTGCTTCACCGGCGACAGCACGTGCCAACATAGTTTTACCTGTTCCTGGGCTACCAACTAGTAATACGCCACGTGGAATCTTGGCACCTAATGCTTCGTATTTTTTTGGATGTTTCAAGAAGTCAACAACTTCTTCGAGGTCTTGTTTTGCAGATTCATTACCAGCAATGTCAGTAAACACAACTTTTTCTTTGTCTAAACCATAAAGCTTTGCTTTTGATTTACCAAAACCAAGTGCCTGATTGTTTTGACCCTGAGCTTGACGCATCATGAATGTAAAGAAACCAATAATTAGAATTGTCGGAACAATAATGATTGCCAGATTCCATAATGTATCACCTGTTGTTGATGGTTGCGTAATTGCAATCTCTACTGGTGCATCGGCTTTTAAGCCCTGAGCCTGAATGCTACTGTCAGCTTGTTTTGTCGTCTTTTCAGTTGCTGTTTTACCGTCCTTAACAGTGACTTTTATTTCATCACCCTGAATGTCTAATTTTGCGATTTGGCCATTATTAGCCCGATTAATTACGTCCGAAATTGGAACAACTTTTAGATTGTCTTGTGGCGACAAATAAGTAATACCAATCAAAATCCCCATAGCGACTATAAACCAAAATAGGGATAGTCGCACCAGGTTGCTCGGTTTTTTATTTGCCGCAGGTATTTTCATTGCCATAATTAATTAAGTATTCCTTTCAATAAGTCATCTCAGTTGGATATTATTTACCTATTTTATCAGTTCAACAGTAAAATTACGAGAGGTGAAGTTAATTTTAACTCCATTTCCGGCATCGTATGTTTTACTAGGCATAGCTGTTTTGATAGCGTGCAAAGCCTTGGTCAATTGTGGACGAGTTAAACGCGCATTAACGATATGACGCAAACACTCCGTAGCAACTGATGAATCAATGCTAATAAAAAAATAACGACTATACGTAGGGCCATCGCCAACTAGCTTTTCCAACTCTATAGTAATCAGCTTTTTTAGTGATTTTTGTTTAGTCCACAGACTCAATAATTGTTGTTTTTTATCATCAGGTAGTTTACTGGTATGGTGACGGATGCGATTGCGCAGATATTTGTTTTCAAAATTTGTACTGTCATCGTGCCACTTCAAACCGTTCATTTCAGCATATTCAATAATTTCAGATTTTTTTATACCCGTCAGTAAACGAACGACGTCCGAATCCAACACTGCCAAACCACGCCAACCGGTACCGCGAACCAGATTAATAGCAATCGTTTCAATCACATCATCGGCATGATGAGCCGTAACTAGTTTGGAGTCGTATTTTTTGGCAACCGAACGCAAAAATTTATATCGCCTATTACGCGCCACTTCTTCACTAACATCTGGACCCAATTCTTCACGTTTCATCACAAACGGCAAACCGTATTTTTTAGCCAGTCCCGCCACAAAAATAGCATCAATGCCAGAATCAAATCGAACGCCGTGATCAAAGTGGGCAACAATCAATTCCAGACCCGGCTGTTTAGATAAAATATCTAACAAAACCACCGAATCCACCCCACCACTGACCGCTACGACATACTTGTCCATATTTATAGTATACAAGCTTATGTTTATTTAGTATCCACTAAATCGTTTTGAAACTTTTACACCAACCCAAACACCGAATAATCCACCGATTAGTCCGCCCAAAATTCCCCAAGCGCTGAAAATATCAGTCTCGCCAAACAACATTGGCACATAATTCCCCGCCAATTCAAAAATAATCGCGAAAGTTAGGATAACAGTTTTATTCATATTATTTAATACCTCCTTATACGCCTAGTGGCGGAGTTTCATCGCAATCAGTTATATTTGAAATCGTGTAAGAAAATTTGTAATAATCTTTTTCAATATCATAATGGCCCTGACTGATACCACCTATGGCGTTGTCGTTACAGCTGTAAAATTGAGTTGAGGTTGGAGTTTGAAACGATCTAAAACCCAGACGCCTGTATAACAATGTACTAGTTTTGGGCTTTGATAACATATTCCAAGCCGACAACACATACTGAGTACCGTTGCTGGCATACAAATAACAACCGGGGCTATCATCTACTCCAGCATCCGAACCAGTGTTTGACACACTTTGTGGCAATGGCTGTTCCAATTCTGGCACCCAATCAACCTGTTTAGACCCGTTGAAACAATTGGAATCTGTTCGAACATCGATTGTTTTCCAATTGGTAGTCGGATTAGTCGTAGTAGCCGGATAAAGCCCATTATGTTCGGCAGCATAGGCCTCTAATTGAGTCCTGAGTCCACTCAAATCATTTTGGCGTTTGGTATTCTGAGCTAATAATTTAAGACCAGTGTATTGATTAAAACTGAATGAGGCTAGAATCCCGACGATAACCATCATAATCAGCAATTCAACGATAGTAAAACCTATGTGTTGATTTCGGATTTTGCGAGCTAATCGTTTGATCAATTGATATCCACCATTTTGATTATGTTTAATAATACTTTACCATAATTAAAGGTAACGAGTACTGCCAAACGGTATTTTTGATTTCACAAACTCACCCGTATCCAGCGTGCTAGCTGAATGAACAGTCCGATCGCCAAATCGCTGATTAATACCATCAATCGCATCGACCAGCTGATGTTCGCGAGCTAAAATGTCGCCAAACAAACTCATCTGACTGTCGTCATCATCAACTAATCCATAACAATGAACACCAATTTCTTTGATTAAACCAGGTGCCTTAAAAAACAATTGCTGAGCAATCGAATTGATTGTTTGATCGCTATAAAATGGCAATTGGCACATCTGACTGCCGTGCCAGTATTGATGGTGAATAGTTTTGGCGTAAACATAGACACCGCGTGCCAATTTATGCTGCCCACGCAACCGCGAACCAACTGATTCGCACAAATGATGCAACCTGGATGCTATTTCTGCATGCGTTAAATTACGATCTTCTAAAACATATTGCCGACCAACCCTTTTAGTTACTGTTTTGTAATTATCAACCTCAAACCCACGCAATCGTTCATACCATTGCCCACCGCATATACTTTTAAACATAACTTTTTGTAAAGCCACCGCACTTGCGTCCAAAAACTGAATCGGTGTGTCAATCCCAACCGCGTTTAATCGCTGCTGCATATGTTCGGCTATGCCAGTTAAATCTGTCAGTTTCATCGTTTCATAAGTCGCCCTTAAATTATCAGCCGTAATCACATCCAGCCCATCCGGTTTATGTAATCCTGCGGCAGTTTTAGCTAAAAAACGATTCGGACCAATTCCAACATTGCAACGCATCGCCGACCCGACTTCATCACGCAAACGCTGTTTAATTTCGTACCCAATTTCAATTAGCGGACGGTGATTGGGGATATGATGAAAATCAATTACACCCTCGTCAATACTTTTCATCACAACATCCGACGAATAATCATTCAGTATAGCCATTAATTTTTTATAAACAAAACGATATTTTAATGGATCGCTTTCAATCGCCACTAAACCTGGCGCCAATCTAGCCGCTTCCGCAAATCTCATGCCAACTTTGACACCACGCGCTTTGGCTTCGTAACTGGCAGTTACAATCGCGGTGTTTTCAACCCGACGATTAATCACAGCAACCGGTCGACCGCGCAACAGTGGTCTAGACTGTTGTTCAATCGACGCAAATGCCGAATTTAAATCAACATGTATGACCTGAGGTTCTTCAGGATTATATTTCATGATCGGCCTCACGAGTTAAATGCCAAGTCAGCTGTTGAGCATCAAATTCCAATCGATAATCTGCCTGCCCGTCAGTCACGTCAAAAATATGCACCATTCGTTTGCCCTTCATATTAGGATGGCGCAAGCCAATCTCGGTTATATCAACTTCCCGACCGTTGATTCGCCTAAAACGTAATGGGCGACAAGGATTTAAACCTCCACCAAACACCGCCAACACCTTAATTCGTTCGTTCAAAAAGAGTTCATCATTCATACAAAAAGTCCTCAAATATATTTAATTGAGAAACGAAATCTGATTTTTTGCCCGTCTATTTCACCCGTTTCTGGCAAAATATCCGAAGACAAGTTTGAACAATGACCGTTCGCGAGGGACGCTTAATCCATTTTACCCTTCGGCATAACAGACCAGTGAGTATCACGTGGTATACCCCCATTATACTACTCAACCCCCCTTCATCACACCATCAAAACCCTCCCAAAAAACATACTCCACCACATTTTCCCTGTTTGCAAGGTCCGACCTTGCAACAATTAACAGCTTAGTCACTACCGTAAGTCTAGATTCGTTTTTATTAATTTTTGCAAGAGTTTTGCAAGGCTTAACCTTGCAAAAAATTAACACTTTGCTAGCACCTATCAAATGACGACAAGAATATCGGCCTCTGACCTCTTTTGCAGGATTAAATCCTGCAAAATTTAACACGTCTAGAAAAGCTATCTGTTTTTTGTTACAATCATCTAGTACAATTCGTAAAACCTGCGATTTGTAGTTTTACACTAAATTAAACCAAGCTTTAGCTGTTTGATTTAGCGAGAGGAGAAATGGCGGTGTCATGAAGCTTTTGTCGCCTGCGACAAAACGAAATGACCATAGCCCATTCCGACGAGGTAGCGTAGCTCAGTTGGTTAGAGCGCAGGACTCATAAGCCTGAGGTCACAAGTTCAATTCTTGTCGCTACTACCAATAAAATTACCTCATCAAAAGATGGGGTTATTTTATTGGTAATCTGGCGACAAGAATTGAATTTGTGACTCGCCGTGAAACGGCGTTAAGTCACAAGTGAGAACTGCAAGTCTTCAGTTCGCAAGGCCGGAAGCCGGATGACGAACGTCACCAACTGAGGCGAGGTCGAGAAAAATTCGGAACGAATTTTATCGTGACCAATTCTTGAATAAAATAATCAGTTATGTTTACATTTTTTAGTGAATGAGCGGAGTAGGCCGAAGGCCGATATTCTTGTCGTTACTATTAGAATATCCCCACCAAGCGATGAGATTATTTTTTTACTGACTCGCAGTTTTTATAAATCTTCTTCAACAAACGCAAGTTCAGCTAATCGGCGAGTGACGCGTTCGCGTAACTCTTCGGAACTTCGTTCGCGTTCCCATGTGGCTAACTGTAGCCCCAATATGTCGCTCTTAGTTACCGCTTCGATAACACCTGATTGAATTTCCATTTCCATTGCTGTTTCCTTTTATTTGTTTTTATTGTTTTATAGTCTTATTTAAGCATAAATAGCATAAAAAAGCAATACATTTTTGACATATTCGACCATATCTTTTGTCTATTAGTGGTGGTTATGCTAAATTAGAGATAAGGAAAACAATAAAAAATAAACAATATGGATATCCCCGTCTCACTTGCCATCGTAGCTCTCGCCGGCCTTATTCATGCCAGCTTTCAATTGAGCGTTAGCGTACTAACACTACTGAGCGGACACACGATTGGATCAAAACGATCAAACGCAAAATTATTACGGCTAACGACTAGTTTTGTAATTGGTGCTGGAGTTATGACCGTCTTGTTATTGTCGTCAACTTCATTTGTAATGTTAAGTCTTTATGGTACCGATACACCACAAGTTGTTTGGGCTGCTGTTTGCGGATTACTAATCGGCGACGCCATATCGATTTGGCTATTTTATTATCGCCGTGAAAAGGGGACTACGCTATGGATTCCACGGGGTGTAGCCGCTTATCTAACCGAGCGAACTAAATCGACTAAAATTAGTGCCGAGGCATTTGGTTTGGGCCTTAGCAGTGTCATTGGCGAAGCATTCTTCATCGTTGCACCAATTATCATCAGCGCCTTAACGCTAGTTCAATTACCTGCAGTTTGGCAAATGGTTGGCATCGTTATTTACACTGTTATCTCCATGATGTCACTGGTTGTAGTTTGGGCAATGATTGGCAGCGGACATACACTTGGACGAATTCAAAAATGGCGCGAAGCCAACAAATATTTCTTGCAGTTTGCTGCTGGTTCTGGCCTATTAGTGTTGGTGTTCTTTGTTTATGTTTATGAAATCTTAGGCAGCACTGTCGTCGGGGGCATTTAATATGGATTTGGCGGTGGATATCATTAAACGCGGTGGCAAGCGTCAATCTGAACGATTTAATCGTGCCAAATTACACGCCAGTATAGTTGCTGCCTGCCTAAGCGTTCGTACGCCCGAAGGTCACGCCGAATCTACTGCAGCCGCAGTTTGCGACAAAGTTATCGAATGGCTACAACAACATCCCGAAGTGACCAGTCAAGATATTCGTATCGTCACTACCCGTCATCTGAAAATTTATCATCCCGAGGCTGCCTATTTATATGAACAACATAGAATTACCATTTAACCAAAAAGGAGAAATTAATATGGCTAAAAAATACGAATTTGACTATGACCTAATTGTAATCGGAAGTGGAGCCGGCGGTAGCGCAGCCGCAACAATTGCTGCACGTGAAGGCAAGCGCGTAGCTATTATTGAATCAGATACATTTGGCGGTGATTCACCAAATTGGAGTGATATTCCAACCAAGGCATTACTACACGCCGCTAACCTTTTCGACGAAGCCAGGCACGGCGCCAGATTTGGATTACGCACAGCAACTATCGGCTATAATTACCCTTCGCTTCGTACCTGGAAAGAGCTAGCTGTCAAACGAACCGGTGCTGGTGGTAATCGTAATTATTATGAAAATATGGGCATCGACGCTCTTAGCGGCACAGCTCACTTTTTGTCACCAAATGAAATCAGCGTAAATCGTCGCCATCTATCATCTAATCACTTTTTAATAGCAACTGGCACGAAATGGGCTATACCAGACATTCATGGACTAGACACAATTACATGCCTAACACCTCGTACAATTTTAGAGACTATTCGCCCACCAAAAAGTTTAATGATTATTGGTGGAGGCGATACGGGTGTTGAGATTGCTCAGATGATGGCGATATTCGGCACAAAAGTTTACATTGCCGAAAAAGCTGGTCGTTTATTACCCCACCATGACAACGAAGTTGGCGAATTGATGGAGCGAGTTTTGTCTGAACAGAAAGGCGTAACCACCCTAACCCATTCACGCGTCGTTTCGGTTGAAAAAGAAGGACTAGGAAAACGTGTCATAATTTCACGTGCTGGTACGGAAAAAACGATTCGTGTTGACGAAGTTTTAATTGCCGCTGGTCGTGTACCGAATGTTGATATGGGATTGGAAAATGCTGGAATTAAATTCTCGGCAAAGGGGATTGATGTAAACGAATATTTGCAAACCAATGTTAAGCATATTTTTGCCGCTGGTGATGTATTAGGTAATAATAGCCATACTCATACCGCACTTATGGAAAGCCATGTCGTTGCAAATAACATTTTGCATCGCAACAAAATCACACCCGACTACACCGCCACACCCGAAGTCATATTCACCAACCCTGGCATTGCGACTGTTGGGCTAAACGAGGATGATTGCGTTAAACGCGACTTGCCTATCAATAAAGCAATTGCCCCATTGAACATTATCGCCCGCAGCAATACATCTGATTTTCGTGATGGCTTTGTCAAAATTATTACCGACAAAAAAGGTGTTATTATCGGCGCAACAGTTGTTGCTCCACACGCCGCTGAAATCATTCACGAACTTACATTAGCTGTTAAGTTTTACCTAACCGCTCACGATCTAGCCTCTACCCCACATGCCTTTTTGAGCTGGAGTGAAGCTGTACGAGTCGCAGCAGGGAAGTTAAGCTAGAAAAAATAGGGAACCGTCCCCTACAAATTTTACTTTCTATTTTGGTTATTTAATCAGGATTTGGCGAAGTGAAAAAAGGAAGCGAAAGTTTACTTTCGACCCTTTTTGAACGGAGGAGCGGAATCCGCTATTCAGCGGATGGAGCGATACCTGCGATATTTCTGATTTGAAAAATCAGAAATCGGTGGTTCAAATCCACCCCCCCACAACCAACATCAAGATAAACTTCGCAGAAAAATATAAGCAAGAAAAAACGACCACCTTCGTGATCGTATTTTCTTGGTTGCGGGGGGTGGATTTGAACCACCGACCTGATGGTTATGAGCCATCCGAGCTAACCACTGCTCCACCCCGCGATACATATACCAGATTAACAGATATGATTTGGTTTTGCAACCTAATTAGCCGGAAATGCTTTTGCTATTTCGGCCAAACAAAAAGTTCATCCATTGTCCAAAATTACTAATAGGTGCTTGTTTTACCGTAGTCGCAGACGTCAAGTTTTTATCGGCTTCTTTGGCCGCCCTTGTATTTGGTGGCAAAATTATCACACTCTCACCTGGCGTTCCTAAACCTAATCGTTCACGCACTGCTAATTCTTTGTATTCATTTGTATTGTAATAACGTTGTTCTAATTTGGCATTGTCTGTGTCCAGTTGTGCCACGATTAACTGACGCGATTTGTCGTCTAATTCTTTTTGCAAATTATAGTTTCGCTGCATTACGCCCATCGATCCCCATACGAAACCAGCTGCAATCATCAATGCAATTCCAATAACCGCATTGTTAGCAGTTAAATACTTGTGCGTAATTACGTAATAGATATGACGAATTTTTATTTTTTTCATAATTAGCCTGTTGTTATTATAGCCCAGCCACGGTTAATAGGCTATAATATCCATATACAACAGAACAAACCAAGCTTTGGCTGTTTGTTTTGTTGAGAGAAGAAATGGCGGCGACATGAAAACATCGTTGTACGCAACGATGTAGGAATGTCCTTAGCCCATTTCGACGAGGGGGCGTAGCTCATCGGTTAGAGCAGAGTGCTCATAACGCTTTGGTGGTTGGTTCAACTCCAACCGCCCCCACCACATTAGAATTTTTAGCGGCTTCGGTCGCTATTTTATTTTGCTAAAACGCGTCGTTTAATAATTCGCTAATCGACGGTTCGGTCCCATCAACGACATCAACGCGCGGTTGATACCACTGTTGATTTGTCGTGGTATCGATTGAATAGTACAGGTACGAACGATGATCTGATGAAGTTGTAGTTGGTTGCCAGACAAAGTCCCCGTTAGAATAAAGCTTAGTTCCAGTCATTGTGTATATGACCGAATCCGCATTTGCAGCGCCAGTACCACTACCAGCCGGCCAGATATACCCGGTAACAAGATACCATTGGTATGTATTACCCCACCATATTCTGTTGCAAAAGTACGGGTTAGCATTTGACACACCGTCGCTTCTGTTTAGTACTGCGCTAGGAGTACCATGTAACCCAAGATAGAAACTGCCGCTGCCAATAGTTTTTCGCCGTACGAATGTAGAGAACCTATACATTTTAGTATTATCTATAGCAAAACTGGTGCCGTTCCATCCGCCATCAGCATCGCTAGCCACATCTTGATTACTAACGTCCCAAACAGTACCCGATACC
The DNA here is from genome assembly GCA_001873625.1 of Candidatus Saccharibacteria bacterium CG2_30_41_52. GTDB lineage: Bacteria > Patescibacteriota > Saccharimonadia > Saccharimonadales > Saccharimonadaceae > UBA1547. The sequence goes on from MNZN01000004.1 coordinate 16,630, forward strand.
CCCCCATGGATTTATGTCAGTAATCCGATAATTTCCATAACCATTTAAATTATACCCAGCCACAGCACCAGCGCCCACATTACCAGAAGCCCACTTTATCACCGAGAATCTGTCTCGTCCTGGACCCGAACAAATGCCCAACCTTGCGACGCTATTATTAGTAATTCTATAGTTAATTGAGTCCTTAGTGGCCGTAATACAAAAGCCTGTTGATGTCGTAAAGTCGTCACCATATGTTGTGCCCGAACTAGCTGGTATACCATTTCCATTGTTTGCACCAGCTGGGTTAGCTGGATAAATTCCATTTAATACTTAATGCATTGATAGTAGTTTAGATGCACCATCTAAATCAGACACCAATGAAGCGACAGTAGCTTTATTTTTAATACCTGTATACGAGATAATCGTTATGGCAGCCAAAGTACCAATAACTACTATTAAAACCAGTAACTCGACGATAGTAAAACCAGCCAACCTTGAATCTATTTTGCGCATCAGACCTCTACGGCCTCACTATATTTTTATCAGGTTTCAAGAATAAAACTATGAAAGATAGTTTCAAGAAGAGCAGAGCAAATATCGCACCAATTGCATACATCGCGTATGTATTGATTTGATTGCCCTGTTCGTGTGCAGACGTTAAAATGTCGATTGATTCAACATAAATCACCTCGCAAGCTCCTGCGCCCGTATCAGTCCTAGTTGTACTGCTATTCCAGGTCAAACTTTTTAGTCCCGAATTGTCATTGCCAGTACCAGATGCTGTCATATTTATCAATTGACCAGTTATCGAAATTTCATCACCATTACTAATCGTTTTTAGTTTTTCCAAAATAGATTCATTTGTCGTAACTAGGTGATTGTTCGACATTTGATTTGCATTAAACCCAATATCCTGCGAGTATTTGTAATTACAAAAACGCTGATTTTGTGAAAAACTGATGTTAGGGGACAGGTAAACACTGTCTGAAACGTTCTTGCCCCACGCCATACACAAATCATATCTAATCACCTTTTCGGCATCATTTTCAGCTGGATCGTAATCGAATTTACTGACAACAACGCCAGTAATCTTGTAATCATAAAGCGGGTTTACGACATAGCTGTATTGGTTATACGGAAAAGTAATCTTGTACGAACTTTTGAGCGGAGTTTGCACCGGATCCTTTAATGTAGCTGGATGAACGTCAGACGATATACTAACTAATTTATCTTTGTAATAAAAAGTGACAGCAAAGGCTATTATCGAGACAATTAATACAAGCTTTAGTAATCCAAAGAAATATTTCACAATAATATTATAGCAAAACCAGTGTCAAACTGGTTATGTTATTTTAATATTTTTGTAAGTTTTCGATTTAAACTAGTACGAACTTTTTTGTTCTGAGGACCAGTAATTTCACCATAGAAACTATCAGCAACAGCACTTGCCTGTTCGTCTGATTCAATTTCGGTTGGATAACCTAATTCACTAAGGATACTAGATCCGATTGCACCACGTAGCATTTGGTTACCAAATTTGCGATAACGTTTTTCTTGTTCGCTAATAGTATCAAGTTTTTCGGTACCATATTTTACATCTATACCTGGATGCCCAGATTCAATACCACGAATCAAACCGTCTAATTTTGAAGCTTTAGAAAATGCCGTTATAGCTTTTTTCAGGTTAAGATTCTTTTGACGATCATTGGATTGTTGCGATTTTTCTGAAACAGATGATTTTTCAGACTCAACAGATAAAATGCCCATAATTTTGTATTCTTGATCTATACTGCGACCAGTTTTTTGAGATCGCTCATAAGCCATTTCAGCTTGTTCTTCGGTTGCGTTATAGTATACAATTTCGGGATTCTTCATATAGTTATATTATAGCATATACACTATCTTTAGTCAATCGCTACGTAACAACTCACCACCTTTGCAACCTATCTAAACAAAAAAGCAGGCACTCCGTATACTGTATTTACAACTACATAATTACAGAAAGGAGGCCTGCTATGGCCTATTCTACCAACCCTAACCTACCAAAAGCGAGAGCTTTTGCAATGCAATTGCTAATTCGTGAGCAATTACCATTGCAGACAGTGGCCAATCGCTGCGGTGTCCACCGCAGCACT
>MNZN01000003.1 GCA_001873625.1 Candidatus Saccharibacteria bacterium CG2_30_41_52
GCTTGAATGCCGCTATATATAACCATCGTTAGGACGGTCAAAACACTAATGACAATAATAACCACCAATAGTTCGATGATTGTGAAACCATGATTTGATTGTCTATTATTCATGCAATTCTAACGCACCCTTTTGTAGGATATTTTAGCACGAGCACAATACTATAAACAACTTGACTATATATCAAAATATATCATCAGTATCTTATTGCAAAGTTTTCAACGATTGAGGGCTGGATGTTGTTGTGAGCCGATGAAGCGTTGGAAGATGCAATTGCCTGATTAGTGGCGGTAGCATTATTTATAGTAATTCCTGTTGCCGAAGAACCCGTAGACTGACCTGCTGTTGCCAAACCATAAAAACTACCAGAGGGGGTACTAAAGTTTCCACCCGCAGCAGTATGTCTGTGGCTAGGGTCGCTTATGCCGTGACTATGTGCGTCCTGTGCATGATTATGGCCTTTTTCGCCACTTTCCGCACCAGTCAAAGTATGAGATTTTTCGCCATATTTTTCACCCAAAGTATCAAATTCAGTATCAGTCGAATTCTTATTTACAGCAACCCGACCGCGAGAATCTGGTAAATTGAATGTCGTTGAACCATCACCTGCGCCATATGTCGTACCAATAGCAGTGAATAAATCGGCATATGTCGTACGCGAAATTGCTGAGCCATCTTCTAGTAAATACCCGGATGGAGCAGTTGACCAATAACCAGATATTGATGTTGCGATTGGATTTGCATCACCAACACAGAAATAGCTAGCCGATCCAGAGCCACTCCAGCTACTCGATGCATTATCGTTGTAACATTGAGCTTGCACTTGTAAGTCATAGGTTTCTCCGCCTGTTGAAGTCGAAAAATCAATCGAAGTTCCGCCTATTGCAACCCAGTCCGAATCATAACCTGATGGCGTAATAATAAAACGATATTGATACCTAGCCGTCGTACCCGACGCACAAGATGCAGCGCCCCACGAATAAGTTGTCACATACCCAGCGGTCGTTGACGCCGAGACGATAGGATTTGACGGAGTTGTAATTGGACTAATATAATTTCCCTCTGGACCTGTTGCGATCGGGCTTAGCTCATTATTACCTACGTAACAACGTGCTTGCGCCTGATAACTGTATTTAACACCTTCGCCACCAGTTGCAACTTGAGTTGCGGTAGTATCGATCGACCACGTCGTATAACCAGACCAAGCGCCATTATCAATTCGATTATTTATTTCATATTGAACTGTTCCGACAGTACAAGAAACAGGAATTATCGTAGCATCAATATTACCGCCATTTTGAGCAACAGTTATATTTGGGGCTGACGGTGCAAATAAATGCGTGTACGTATTTTCTATACCTACAGCTGCATCACCATAAACAGCAGTTACGCTAATATAACAACGTGCCTGTGCCTGATATCCATATTTAACGCCTTCACTAACAGCCTGAGAGGCCGTTATTACCTCTGACCAATCCGTAAATCCAGTCCAAGCTCCATCATTCGTACGACTATTGATACCGTATTGAACCGTCCCAACAGCACAAGTTACCGGTGCTATTGTGGCAACAATATTACTTCCGTCCAGTGCAACCGTTATATTTGGAGCGTCAGGCACAGATGGAGTTGCTGCAGATGCGGCATCATATGAAGGTGGCAATTCATAACATAACCCCAACCTTGATTCAACTTGATATGCATTATATATTGAATTTTTAGTACCTTTTGGATTATAAACCCGAATACAGAATTCTTTGCCACTGATGACTACGTCGATAATATTTCCAGTTTTAGGAGAAAAGTTTAATTCACTATCCGGACCATTACCAGAATAATAAGCTTTTGCAATCGAGTTGTGTGAAAGTTTGTACAAAAGTTCACTAGAGTTCATGCTCTCAGCATCGGCCGATATGCTAGCGTCAATGAGTTTTGTTTGTACGCCTGTATATAAAATAAAAGTTAATGAAGCTAAGACTGCAATAACTATAGTAACTACCAGCAACTCCGTAATAGTAAAACCACGGACACCAAGTCGATTTATCTTCATTATTTTTTAAGTGTGTCCTTTTGAATTATTTTAGCACAAGCATTACCTGGCAACAATGCGAGTCAATCGAACCCAATCGTCCAAACTCAACGTCTCGGCACGATTGTCAGGGCTAATGCCAGCTCGACCTAAAATCTCTTCAACTTCTGGTTTTGATAGTTTCAATCCGCCAGACAAACTACTACGAAGTTTTTTGCGTTTTGCCGAAAAACCGGCTTTAACGATACGGAAAAAGTCTGCTTCATTTACATCAGTCAAAAACGGAGTTTGACGAGTTTTCAAAATAACAACTTGGCTATCAACTTTTGGCGGCGGCGTGAACAAAACGGCTGGAACTTTGTCGCCCAATGTAACTTCGGCAAATAATTGTGCGCTGACTGCCAAAATGCTCATTTGGCCTGGTTTTGCTGCCAAACGCTCGGCAACTTCTTTTTGAACCAGCAAAACTGCAATCGATGGCTTATTTACATCGGTCATCAATGTCTGCACAATTTTACTTGTAATGTAATAGGGGACATTGGCAACAACTTTGTAACCCACGGGCATTGTTGATAAATCAAATTTCAATATATCCCCTGTTATAACTTTTAGATTTTTACCAGGGAATTGCGATGGTAGTTTGCGTGCTAGTTCGCTGTCAAATTCAACAGCCACTACCCTGTCTGCACGACGTAAAATCTCACTGGTTAATGTACCTAGACCAGGACCAATTTCTAATACTGTGTCGTTTGAATTAAGTTCAGCACAGTCAACAATGTGCGCTAGCGTGTCTCGATCGCGAAGCCAATGTTGCCCAAGTGATTTATCGTTTTGCAACGCCATTATCAGTGGCTCGCCAAAACGTTATATGCATATTGCACACGTTGGCCTTCCATACAAATACCGCAACGTTCAAATTGATTCTGGAAAATATATGTAGCTTGGTCTACTGAGTTTGTAGACTTGATAGCATCACGAACGCCCGCATAACCACCGTTTAACTCGCTCATCAAAAAGCTTAGTTGGGTATAGATATTATTTGGGTTTGGCATACTGTATAGTTTTGCTCTTCGTCCATCAGTCCACTGAGCCAAACCATCACCGGTTGTATTAAAATGATGTTCTTGCATCAAATTTCCCATAATACCAGCCGTTTGATTTCGAGTAAAACCGTTGGCAATCAAGAAATTCCATGTAATTGTTTCATTTTCGCCTGGAGTTGTATAATCTCCTTTTGCACCAATAACCTGAACTTGTTTTACAGGTTGTTTAGTCGTAATGCTGACGATTTCGGTTCGCTTTACCTCTGCACCGTCTTGAATTGTTACTTCATATGACACACTGCGTGAACCTTTTACGCCGACTGTCTTAACTAACAAATAACCAACTTCTCTATCGGCATCTTTGATTTTTTCAACTTCAAATTCGATTGGTTCATCAACTGTGATTGTCTGCTTGCCTTCACGCCATACTCGAACAGCCAGCCCTTCGGTAATTTTCGTATCTAGTCCTAATGATACGCGATCGCTAGCGGCTAATTTGATACCCTTTTCTGCCAACATGCCGGCAATCGTTCTGGATTGAGTACGAACAATAGCAGTTTTGCCGTACAAAGTGAATGCAAATGGCGTCGCACGTGTAACAGTTAGTTGTAGCCCGGCTCCATCGGCAATAATATCAGTCGTTCGCTCTAATACAGTTGTGTCTTCATCATATAATTTAATGCCAACACTACTGGTAATTTGTTGAGCTGTTTGATATGGCGTAATAGCCTTAGACCTAGTGTTGCCATCAACAATAATGACCGGTCTGGCACGATAAATATTTATTTGATAGTCAGTTGCAACAAGTTTATCTGTAACAGCCGGTTCAACGGCATCTTTACTGTCAATTACAATACCAGCATCTTTTAGCGCATCACCTATATTAGCGGATTGGGTCAAAATAACCTTTTCAGTTCCACGATCGTGAATAGTAATTAGTCGTCCACTCTTTGGAGTGTTATTGTTGGCGGCACTCGTCACCCCTGAAATAGCAATAACAGCCATGACTATCAAAAACAGCACAGACAAAACTAGCGCGCCAAATGGCGTGGCTGATTTACGTATTAAACTATTCATTTGTTCGTGTGACTCGCATTATACCCCACAAAATGATTGATATAATTATAGCAAATAATAGTTACGTTAGCTAATGTAATTAGCTATTAAATTTTCTTTAGACGAGCATATTCGGCATTAAGTTTTTTAGTAGTACCGTTATCAAACTTTATCGTTATCGCCAAACCATCAACCTCAACTATTTCGCCATTCCCAAATGTCGCTGATTGCACATGTTCGCCGATTATAAATAGTTCATCACTATAAAATTCCTGTTCGGGGACAATTCGTGGTTCAGCTGGCGATGATAATGCAACTTGATCACCAATATCAGCAATAAATCGCGACATTGGATTATAACTACGTTGCCCAAATTGCATACGATTTTGTGCATAGGTCAGATGGAGTTCTTCGCGGGCTCTGGTCATACCCACATATGCCAAACGTCGCTCTTCTTCTAGTTCAGCCAATCCAGCTTCGTAAACTCTGGCATGCGGCAAAATCCCCTCTTCCATGCCTACAATAAATACTACAGGAAATTCCAAACCTTTTGCAGCATGCAATGTCATAAGTGTAACTTTTTGACCGTCAATACTGTTATCAGCACTAGACATTAACGCAACTTCTTCTAGAAAATCAGGTAATGATGCAAAAGTTTGCGCATCAGACAACAATGACCCAATATTTTCTTCACGGTCCTCTACCTGAGGTGTGCCGTCTTTGATGTAATCCATATACCCAGTTAACGACAATATCTTTTCAATTAGTTCAATCGGACTGTATGTATCAATCATTGATTGCACAATTCGCAATTTTTCGCCCAGTGTCAACAAAGCACTTTTTGCTCTAGCAGTAATTGTGCTGGTTTGATTGACGTTAGCCAAAGCCGTAATTATATCCATATCGTTTTCAGATTGCCAAATTAAGAATTTCTCTAAACTCATAGCACCAACGCCACGAACTGGAACATTGACGATACGACTAAAACTCATGCGGTCTTGAGGCTGATAAATTAGTCGCAAATATGCAATTATATCTTTGATTTCTTTGCGATCATAAAACCTAACGCCGCCAACAATTTGGTAAGGAATATGTAATTGCAAAAATGACCGTTCCAAAGTGTAACTTTGAGCATTCGTACGATACAAAACTGCAAAATCACCAAATTTTCTAGCACCCATGGCTACATGTGACGCAACGCGTTCTGCAACTAACCTAGCCTCTTCGGACTCATCAAACAATTCGTGAACTTGCACAGGCGCACCTGGACCTGCCGCCGTCCATAGTTTTTTGTCGGTACGATGAATGTTTTTTGTGATTACACTACTGGCAGCATCCAAAATGTTGCCTGTACTGCGATAGTTCTGTTCAAGTTTGATGACTTTCGTACCCTTAAAATCACGTTCGAAATTCAATATATTCGTAAAATCTGCGCCCCTCCACGAATAAATCGATTGCCAGTCGTCGCCAACTACACATATATTACGACTGTCATTAACTAATAATTTAATAATGTTATATTGAGCCGCGTTTGTGTCCTGATACTCGTCAATTAGAATATGTTTGAATTTAGTTTGCCATTTTGTGCGGACTGCAGGCACATCGCGCAGCAACCGTACTGCCTCTAATAACAAGTCGTCAAAATCAAGCGCGCCAGCATTTTTGCGAAGTAATTCGTATTTTTTGTAAATCTTGGCAATGTTTTTTTGATAAGGAAATTGAGCGGTTGATTCGTACTCATCAGGCCCAACCATCTCATTTTTTGCACTAGATATTAAACCGCTGACTGTCTTGGCTTTTATCTCATTATCGCCAATTTGCAATTGTTTCATGGCTTGTTTAATCAGACCTTGCCTATCGTCCTCGTCATAAATAACAAAATTACGCGGCAAACCGATAGCCTCGCCTTCTATTCGCAGTAAACGGACGCAAATTCCGTGAAAAGTTCCCATCCACGGCATAAAACCACGGTTTTCACTATTTTGTCCCAACAATAATCCTAACCGTTCCCGCATTTCGCGAGCAGCTTTATTAGTGAATGTCACAGCCAAAATATTATCAGGCCAAATCGATTCATGTGCAATCAAATACGCGATTCGGTGAGTTAGCGTTTTTGTTTTGCCACTTCCGGCACCAGCCAAAATAAGTAGCGGCCCAGACGTTGTCTGCACCGCTTCACTTTGCGCCGGGTTTAGCCCATCAAGTAAATCCATTACTATCTATTATAGACTAAAAAACAGATTATAGGCTAGGTAATACAAAGAAATACACAACGGCGCCAGCACCGGCACCAACAACTAGCAAAATAACTATCCAAAGTACCCATAGCCAACTCGATTTTTTATTAGATGGAGTCACCAAAGCTTTGTGATAAGCATCGGTATCATAAATCGCACCAGTGGTTTGATCGCCAGAACTTGGTTGTTCGGTATATTGTTGAGAAATTGAATTTGAAGTAGTTGATTGATTATCCGCCACTGTTATAGTAGGCGCAACTGGAGCAGCAACAACAGGTTCAGCTACTAGAACAGATGCTGCTTCGACAGGTCCTGCGGCAGGCGTAGCAACAGCTTCGACTGCGGCCAGCTGTTCAACTGATTCGCCTGATTCAATAGACAACAAATCTTCTGAAAGTTCAGCTGGGAATGGTGTGGCTGGAACAACCGTTGCAATACCTTCGGTTGATAACGAAGAACTGTCTAGCGTTGGCAAATCAGCAGTTGGTTCGGGTTGTACGGTAGCTGCCGTCGAACCATCTGAGAATGCACCCAATGGGCGTTTTTCAACTTTAGTACCAGATATGAATGGCGAGTCAAGCGATTCGCTGACTGATTGATTCATCGTATTTGTAATTTCATTATTAATCTGATCAATATCAGCATCTTCATTATCTTCAACAACTGGTTCGACTGTTAATTTTTCTGGGTTTTCATTCAAATCGAGACCCTTAAAATCAATTGGATCTGGCCAATCGTTCTTTTGAGCTATAGCTGGTGTTTCAACTGGCTCGGGCGCAGGCTCAACGGGCGCTGAAACAATCGGAGCCACAGGTGCGATTGTCGCACCTTCCCTAGAAACACGTTCAGGGGCAGCAACAGCAACTCTAGTACTCGATGATGGCGGAACAACATCCATGAAACGTCCGGTGCTGCGCCTAGCAACCATTGGAGATGCAATTGAAGGTGTTACAACAACAGCGGCAGGCTGCGATGTAGTTGAAGCTGTAATTAAATCTTCGGGAGAACCAGGTTCAAGTTCTAATGTTTTTTCTGGCAAATCATTATTAGTTGCAACAGGAGCACTCGTAATTAATGAGTTCACTGCTCGGTCTAGTTCATCAAAATCAAGATCTCTCATATATTTATTCCACCCCTACTCTTTTTTAGTTTCCGCTGAACTTTTATGTGCTTTTTCTATTATTTCATTAAATGCACGTGCGTCCAAACTTGATCCACCGATTAACAAACCGTCGATACCCGGAATCGCAAAATACGCTGCTGCACTATCAGGAGTCACACTACCACCATAAAGAATCTGAATTGATTCGGCTGCTGCCGCCCCATACAAATGCTCAATTTGTCGGCGAATCATGCCGACAACCTTAGTTACATCGTCAGGATTAGCATTCTGTCCATCACCAATCGCCCAAACTGGTTCATAAGCAATAATTACCTGGTCTAGTTCTTCGCTAGTAATGTTAGATAGACCACCAATCAATTGATCATGTAGCACATCATGGGTTTCATTATTTGCTCGTTCCCAAGCAGTTTCACCAATACATAAAATTGGGCGAATATGATTGCGGATTGCTGCTGCGACCTTGTTGCGGACCTCTTTGTCGGTTTCATTAAAAATATGTCGGCGCTCTGAATGACCGACTAGACCAAATTGGACAATACCACGTAATTGAGTAGCCGACACTTCACCAGTGAAAAACCCATGATCGCGCCAATAAAAGTTTTGAGCCGCTAGTTTAAACTGTCGTAAATTAACCTGCAGGCTAAGTGATTGTAGTGTTAAGACGGTTGGGGCCAAGACGACTTCGACATCTCGATGTACCTTGACCAATTTCGACAATTGATACAAATACAAACTAGCCTCATGAACATCGAGGTTCATCTTCCAGTTACCCACTATTATCTTTTTGTCGTGCGCCATCTTTGAAACCTATTATATATCACTTATGTTTATTGTTTTTAGTTTACTCTAATTACAACAGAACGTCTAGTGATGTATGTCAGACTACGCGAACCTTGATTGTGTCGCTTGAGCCGACTACGCCATGATACCTGCCGCTAACAATAACAACGGTTAAAAAAATACCAAAGAAAAAACCCCAGCACAAGGCTGAGGCTGTTTCTTTGGTGATCTCACCGGGAATTGAACCCGGATTGCCAGGATGAAAACCTGGTGTCCTAACCGTTAGACGATGAGACCGTATATTGTTGTGATGTACTCTTGCATAGATTCATAGCCTGTTGTTACTGCAGGACAGCCTTGGTGCCCTGCCACCCGTCGATTCCTTTGGAATCGCGGTCGGCCCTGACTCAGTCGGTGACGTTCGTCATCCGGCTTCCGTCCTTGCGAACTGCAGACTTGCAGTTCTCACCGTTAAACGATGAAACCTTGGCGTGAATTACCAAACGATTGTAACAAAAAAGACCGGTTTTGACTAGTGGTTATATCTGAGGTTGTTTTGTATTATAAATTGTAGGTGATAATTGACATATAGTCTAATTTATTATAAATTATTTACATCAGTAAAACGCTGTGAAGCGAACGAGTGGGAGAGGAATTATATTATATGACCGAACTACTACAAAAAGATACCGAAACTAACGTTGAAAATAAAAACTCTTACAAAAAATACCTAATTGGCGCCCTAGCTGTCGCTACAGCTTTGGTTGTTTACTATGAAGGTTTCAGATCAAAACAAAACAATGAATCACCTGTTTTACCAGAACCAAAATGCGCTTCTACCTGGGAAATGACAGGAATTGACCATAAAAATGGCGATTGGATTGCAGGTGGCATTGAAATTGATAAAACTGGCGAAAAAACAAACACTCGTGATGTTTTAACTAATTGGTTTGACCAAATCGATAATGACAATGCAACTTTGGATTACTTTGCCGAATCTATTCACAAAGCCGCTGACAAAAAAATCGTAAATATCGACAAAAAACAACTAATAACCAGTGATGGTTGCGCTACTGATTTGGCGACAAACGAAGCCAGCTATATCATGGATAAACTTAAAGACGCTGACATCAGATACGGGTTAGCACCTGTCTCTGGACGCAATAGCTACGTCAATACCAAAGGTGAGATTATAATTTCTACTGTTACAGACAAACGAGATGCCATAATTATTGATTTCCATAATGGCAATTTATTGTACATATTGGGCGTATGTGGCAACGTCGTCACTGCTCAGGATGTCATTATCATAAAAGAAACCAGAAAAGATACAACAAAACACGAAACCCACAAAGATAAAAAACATAATTTAACAGAGAAAAGCAGTAATCCAAGCGACTATAGACAACCCGGTGATGGACCTGAAAAAGACTCTGGCACTGGCACTAAACCCAAAGCAACTGTATCTACTCCAGCTGAATCAACCCCGCCCAAGGTAGAAACCAAGGCTAACACTTCTGGCGAAACGAATAATGGTTCAGTTACAGATTAGTTAATTGCCCCTCACTACTTGTAAAACACCCCGTTACATTGTCCTAAGCATTGACATTTTGGCTATTTTGTGATACTATTACCACATCAGTTGTCTTAGGTGTGAGGACCCGAGGTGACGGAGGTAGTTTAACAAGTCAGATCATTACAGTGCATGTCTATATGACACGTATCTGTTGTTTAATAATTGATATATAGAAGGTTTCTGAGTACAATTTCCAATCTTTCACTAGATTGGCGGAGGCATCGTTATAAGAACTCTTAATCGAGTGTCGCTATAACAGCCCTGATAAGTTAAAGTGAACGGTCAAAGTTTATAAATTAAATAATTTACATCTTCCTTTTGAACTGGGTATTTATACCTAGGGCAAAAAAGATAAGAGACTATGACTAAAATAAAAAGTAAGGGTGGCCCTGTTGGTAACTTTCTCATTGATTTTTTCAAGAAGAACAAGCCAACGCGCAACAAGAAACAATCGAAGTCTAAATCATACAAATCCAATACGGATCAGTGTGATAAACTTCGCAAATGCTGCTATATAAATCGTATGAAGCGTATAGCGTAATCCCTTGCCCACTTTCATTTTTAACGAACAAATTAATGTTCGGAGTGAAATTGGCTAATAAATACAAAAAGTTTATGACTGAAAAAAATTTTGAGCGTATGTTTTTTATCGTTATAATAATCATTTATGCAATTATCGGCTATTTTGCTTACCAAAGGGTAATCAAACCTACCGCTAAAGCTGCATTACAATTTTTTAACGCATCAAATGCCACGCAACAAATAGAGTCAATTAAACCACAAACGTATAATTCACGTTAACTAATTAGTTAATTCATCCTGGTTTACCAGTATGTCATTAACCGAAAATGTATGAAAAAGCTCAAAAAGCTTCTTAGGGCGTCCAAGAGGGCCCCGAAGAAAGCTAAGGTTACCTATACCAAATGGGTTGCCGCGTTCAAGAAATACTTTCAAGAACGCAAAAAAGATAACTTTTATAGAAAACAACTAGCGGCTGGTTTACTAGCCCTAGGTGCTTCAAAAAAAGTTCAAGATGCCACGCCTGAAGATAACGTTAAAGGAGGTCTTTACCTTTTTGAGACTTATCGTGACGGCTACGAAGATAGCGTCAAGCATTCTAGACCAGCAGCCCTTAAGATGGCTCTGTACAAGACTGCTGTTGCTATCGGCAACGAAGATCAGTATGACAGAGCCTTAAAAGTAGCTTTGACGCGCATCCCAGAACCAAAATCCCCAACTTCCGAACCCGTTAAACCGGTTTGGAAATGGATAATTTTTGGAATCTGCGTGTTAGCAGCTTTGGGACTTGTTGCATTATTTTCTTCATCGAAAAAAGTGACAATAACAAACGATACCCCTCCCGAAACTGTTCCCGATAACTCAGTTTGTCAAACCTGGATGATGGAAGCAGCGCCTTTTGAAACTAAAGACAACAAACTTTATGTTGAAGGTCTAAAGGTTGTTCAAGAAGCGAAACTCGGTAAAAGTTCTGAGAATAATGAAAAAGCCCTCGAGGCTTTACAGATGTATCGAAACAAGAAGATTTATCTTCTTGATATCGCTCAGTCTGAATTATCACCAGAAGCTTGGGCTAAAGTTGACCAAAATGCAATCTCGGATACCGATAGTTGCGCTAATGAGGCAACTAACAAATTGTACCAAGACGTAATTTTCGAAGTGATGCATTCAGATGTATCAATCGAAAATTTGCCGTCTCCAAGTACATGGTATAACTCGGGATTGTCCAAAGGTAAGATTGTTGTTGACGGACAAAAAGGTATCACTGGTAACGTGAAGGCTATTGTTGTAAGGCATCGTGACGGAAGAGTCACGGCTTATTTAGCAAGATGTGGTAATCCGGTCCATAAGGATCAGAAAGGCCACGACAAAGGTGACACCGATGAACATCATCATCACCCAACGCCTCCACCGCCACCACCTAACTCCAAGTCGAGTAATCCTAATGATTACCAGCGACCAGGAACGGATAATACCAGAGATTCAGGACGCGGCACCAAGCCAAGAGTGTCCGAAACTCGTCCAGCTGATGCGAATCCACCAGTTGTCCCAACTGCTAAGGTCGGAGGTGGAGGTGTCGTTGACACTCCTACTAACCGTCCCGGAAGCGAAACTGGCGTAACGGCCCCAGCGGCCAAACCAGCCCCAACTACACCACCAGCACCGAAACCAAACGAGGGTGGCACCAATAATGGTGTAGTTACTGATTAAGTATTAAGGATAGTTAATCATTAATATGGATAGTGTGCGCAGCCCGATTTGGACTGCGCACACGTCCGAAAGGTAAATTATTAAACTGACTATATATGTCCCTGGAATTTATTCCTGCTTGATTTGTTGTAAAACGAATCGCAGTAGAGTAAATTCCTGAGCCTCAGGCTCGACATGCACTTGTTGTAATGATCTGATTTCGCCAATGGCGCCCTATCGAATGATGGGGGTTAATAGTTAACAACTAGCACCAAGCCAATTCATTTGTTTTTTAGTACCCTATTTATTAATTTGACCTGCAATAAGCACGGTCAAGAAAAGGAGAATTATGAAAAAATTAACCGCGATACTTTCGATGGTCGCAGCTGCAATCATCATCCCCGCAGCTTTGTTTGCTTGGGGCCCAAGTCGCCCAACTTACACGATCGCAAACCCTGCTGATCATGTAACTTTCAACTCAATAATCGATAACCCATCTCACGGTGATGAACGAAATTTCGTTCAAGTACGTGAAGCAACCGCAAGTAATACTGCATATGCCGATTCAATCAGCCTTATATCTGGTCATGAATACGTCGTGTATGTTTACTACCACAACAATGCTGCAACTAACCTAAACGCCAGTGGCGTCGGTGTTGCACATGGTGCATACGTCCAAGCTCAAATCCCAGCTGTTGTCGTTAAAGGCAGCACTGATGTCAAAGCCGTTGGTTACGTAGGTGCCATTAACGCAAACCCAGGCGTAGTTTGGGATGATATTAGCTTCAGTAACACTACTGGTGGCGATATTGCCCTACGTTTCGTACCTGGTTCTGCAACAATCCACAACTTTGGTGCAACTAATGGTCAAGCTTTGTCAGACAACATCATTACTACCGGTGCAAACCTTGGTTTTGATAGTTTGAACGGTGACCTACCTGGTTGCGAACACTTTGCCGGTTATGTAACCTTCCGCGTGAAGGCCGACCAACCAAACTTTACAATTTCTAAAGAAGTTCGTATTGCTGGTTCAACAACCTGGTCAAAGAGTGTCGTTGCTAAAGCTGGTGACAATCTTGAATACCGTATTCAATACATCAACAGTGGTACAACTGACCAAAACAACGTTGTCATCAAAGACGTTTTACCTGCAAACATTAGTTACACTGCTGGTTCAACAACCATCAAAAATGCAAGCAATCCAACTGGAAAAACAATTAGCGATAACCTTACCCTTGGTGGTATCAACATTGGTAATTACACAGCCGGATCAAACGCATTCGTCAAGTTTAATGCTAAAGTTGCCGGTGTTAATGCCCTAATCTGTGGCACAAACACTTTGACAAACACAGCCGAAGCACAAACTAACAATGGTTCTAAATCCGATTCAGCAATCGTAACTGTTACAAAACAGTGTCAAAACGTTCCTGAACTTCCTCACACTGGTGCTAGTGAAAACATTTTGGCCTTTTTGGGTCTTGGTGCAATGACAACTGCTGCAGGTTATTACCTAGCAAGCCGTCGTGTAACTTCCCTAAACCGCCGATAATTCGAGTCTGACCGCTCAAAACCTCTGAAGCGATTCAGGCCCATAACCACCCCCGCTGTAAAGCTGGGGTGGTTTTTGTTATAATTAAAATATCATGGCAAAGCAAAAGAAAAAACGAAACAAAATCTACCAAGGTCCAGAGGCTGCAATGACTCGTCCGGTTATTACGCGTATTTCTGCTGTTAATCGTTCAAAACTATCTCAATGGTGGTTTGATCGTAAAACTGTCATTCGACCTATATTAATAACTACAGGAATTGTATTATTCATTATCTTAATGATTTACGAAATTATCAAAATCAGCACTAGCGGATCATTATAGCTATTTAATTGGCAAACTAAATCCGAACGTACTACCCTTGCCTTCAATCGAATCAAAAATGATTTTACCGCCATGCGCATCAATAACAGTTTTAGACAGATATAGACCGACTCCTGTGCCGTCCGGCCTTTGTTTACGTGCGTTGCTAGCACGATAGAATTTACTGAATAATTGCTCTTGTTCGTTTGATGGAACTCCAATTCCAGTATCCTTGACAATGAAAACAACATTATCGCCCATAACCGACAAATTGATATTAATATCTGAATCCTCGTGCGAATAATAAAGTGCGTTATCGGCAAAGTTCATAATTACCTGACGAATTTTACTTTCATCAATGTCAATCATTGGGAAGTTTTTTGGTTTTTTGTACACAAATTTCAAATTACGCGATTTTGCACTAGGATCCAGGCCTTCAATTTCTTGCTCAACTACTTTCGATAAGTCGGTTGGATGTCTATCGATAATAAATTTGCCATTTTGGATTCTGGAAACATTCAAAAAATCTTCAATTAAATGAACCATGCGTTCACTACTAGCAAATGCCTCATCCAAAAATTGACGCTGTGTTGCTGTTATTTCGCCAGCATCACCCTCTAAAACCATGCTAATATAGCCCTTAACACTGGTTAAAGGTGTACGCAGTTGATGGCTTGCCATGCCGACAAATTCATCTTTAGCTTTATCTAATTGCAATAATCTAACATTACTTGACCTCAATTCTTTAGTAGCATTTTCAATTCGCTGCTGTAATGTTGCATTAATATCTCTGACTTCTTGAATAGATAGTGTATTTTGAATAGCAATAACCAATTCGTCAGCAATTGTACTAAGAACCTTGATATCACGCATTGTATAGTGCGACGATAATCGTCTACCCAAACACAAATAGCCCATCACGCCAGACTGCAAAAGTGGTAATATCAACTCAACCCTATGACTCACCATTAATCGACGAGCTGGGCTTTCTTTGTCTAGTAGCGACGCGACAATGACTCCATGTTTTTTATTATTAATGTTCTGCAGCTGTAAAGCATCTTCAATCGGCAAATGACTGTGATGCGTAGTACCAGCTGTAATATAATGACCTTCCGATGTATGCACAAAGAAAAAAGTTTGTTCGCTTTTCATAGTCGTTGCTATTTCAAAAGCGGCACGTTCCATTAAGCTTCGTAAACCAGTTGTAGTTGTAAGAGTACGATTTAGTCTGGCAAAAAACTCGTCGCTATCATAATTATATTGGTAAAAGACGCTGTTTATTAGACTTTCAAAGAACTTTTTGACTGGTTGAAAGAACATCAAACTGACTAAAACTCCCAACAAAAAACATCCTATAACCACCACCATAAGCATGAGCTGAATCATGTTACTATTCTACCCCGAATCCATCAATAAAGCATTACCAATACGTTTATTTAACGTGGTACAATAATGAGTATTATGACCAAAATAGCCATTATCGAAGACGACTCTGTTATTAGCCAAATGTACCGCATGAAATTTGAAGCGGACGGATTCGATGTCCAACTAGCCAATAATGGTAAGCGTGGCGTTGGACTAGTCGAAGCTTTCCTGCCAGACATCATATTGCTTGACCTACAGATGCCTGAAATGGATGGCGCCGAGGCACTCGAAATTATTCGCGGACACGAATGGGGAAAAAACATTCCAGTTATTATCCTAACGAACCTTGGCGAAGAAGAATCTCCAAAGCAAGTTAGATCACTTGGGATTCACAGTTACATCGTCAAAGCTAATTTGACACCACGACAAGTAGTCGGACGCGTCAAAGAAGCCTTAAACATAGCCTAGATATCTTGTTGACCTTTTATGTTTGCAACTCGGCGAGCTGAGTTAATGACATTATCAAATAATGCAGTTACTGTTAATGGCCCAACTCCGCCCTTGATTGGTGTAATAGTCAAATCTTGGCGTTCGCGAACATCAGCATTCAAATCACCTACGATTTTGCCGTGTTCGGCTGCTGTGCCAGCATCAACAACAGTTGCGCCATATTTAATCATATAGTCAGTTATTAAACCAGGGATTCCGGTTGCCGTAACAATTACTTCGGCGTTTTTTAATTCACCAGCCAAATCAATTGTTTTACTATCATAAACTGATACATCAAAACCAGCACTTAACCAAAGTTTATTTAGTGGCGCACCTACTAAACGACCATTACCAACAATCGCAATCTTTTTATCGCGTAATTCAATATTGTATCCAGCCAATAGCCAATCAATTGCCATAGCGGTTGCCGGTATAAACATTGGCTGCAATCCCAAACCATCAACATCTTTTTCAGGCGCAACCACATTAACTGCTGCTGCGGTTTGCGACTGATCGGCTAAAGGCAACTGAATAATAATTCCATGAACATTGTCATCACGATTTAGTGTTTCAATTTGACTAATCAATTCAGAATCAGAAGGATTATAAACATCAACTTCAACAGTTATATCTTGACCATATATTTTTTTAAGACGAATATATGTATCAATTACTGGGTTATTGCCGGTATATACAATCGCTAACCGTGGAATAACACGCCACGATAAACGAAGCGCGCGTACCTGTTTTAATTGGCGCTCCTTGATATATCCAGCTAATTCTAAACCGTCCAGAATCTTCATCACTATATCTTAACAAATTATCAGCCCAAATGTTAGCATAAGTGTTGTACAAACACCAGTCACTGCGTTACAATTAACCATAAGTATATATATTTAACTAGGTGGGATGTGGAAAATGGATTTCGACAAATACAGGCGGGTCACTAACTATTTAACTGCTGCACAAATTTTTTTGCAGGACAATTTTTTACTAGAAAGACCATTGACTGCTGATGATGTAAAGCCACGACTGCTGGGTCACTGGGGTTCTGGTCCGGGTGTTAACTTTGCTTATTCTCATTTAAATAAACTGGTTAAAAAATATGGCCAAGAAATGATGTTTGTTCTAGGCCCGGGACATGCCTTCCCGGCGCTGCAAGCTAATCTTTTTTTGGAGGGCAGTTTAGGTGAATTTTACCCTGCTGCTACCCATACCTATGAAGGCATTGAATACATCTGCAAAAACTTTAGCTGGCCATACGGCTTCCCTAGCCATTCTAATCCAGGCACTCCAGGTGTAATTTTGGAAGGTGGCGAATTAGGTTATTCGTTGTCAACTTCATACGGCGCAGCCTTAGATAATCCAAACATGATTGTTGCTTGTTTGGTCGGTGATGGCGAAAATGAAACTGGCCCATCATGTGCCGCATGGCACATCAATAAAATTATTGATCCTCGGACTAATGGTACCGTGTTACCTATTTTGCACTTGAACGGATATAAAATTTCAGCACCAACAGTCTATGGACGCATGAGCGATGAAGAATTGATTGCCTTATTTACAGGCTATGGTTATGAACCGCGAATCGTCAGCGGCGATAACCTAGACGAACAAATGGAATCAACATTGGAATGGGCTCACCAATTAATTTGGAGTATCAAACAATCGCCCGAACCAATTGTCGCACCTAGAATGCCAATGATTGTTATGCGCACCATCAAGGGATGGTCTGGCGTCAAAGTCCTAGACGGCAAAAAAATTGAAGGCAACTGTTTATCTCACCAAGTCGTTTTGTCCGAAGCTAAGACCGATCCAAAACAATTAAAAATGTTGGAAGAATGGTTGCGATCATACAAAATCGAAGAATTATTTAACCGCGAGACTGGATTCGGCGATTTCGTCAAAAATGTTGTTCCAGAACCTCACCAAAGAATGGGTATGTCACCTCACGCACGTGGCGGAGACGCAGTATATAAACCATTGAATTTGCCAGAAGTTGAAAAGTTCGCAAGCGACGTAACAAATCCTGGAGAAACACTTTCCAGCAGTATGATCCAAACTGGAAAATACTTAGCAGATGTATTCAGATTGAACGCCGAAAACCGCAACTTCCGAATGATGTCTCCTGATGAAACTTATTCAAACAAACTAGATGCTATTCTTAGTGCAACATCACGCGGCTGGGTATGGCCACACGAAGACTGGGATATGGACATGTCACCAGATGGACGTGTCATGGAAATGCTTAGCGAACACAACCTTCAAGGCTTAGCTCAAGGTTATACAATAACTGGACGACATTCAGTATTTGCCAGTTACGAGGCATTTATCCAAGTCGTTTCAAGTATGGTAGACCAATACGCCAAATTCCTCAAACACGGTGCAGATTTTAAGTGGCGCGGCACATTTCCATCACTAAATTATATTTTGACAAGTTCGGCTTGGCGACAAGACCATAACGGTTTTAGCCACCAAAACCCTGGGTTTATTGATGACGTTCTGCGTCGTCATGGTAATTTTGTTGACGTTTACTTTCCTGCTGATACCAACAGTACGCTGATTGTTATGGAAAAAATGCTATCATCAACTAAACAAATTAACGTCGTAGCTGCTGGTAAAACAGCCGAGCCACAATGGTTGACCGTTGAACAGGCTCGAAAACAAGTCGAAACCGGAATTATGGTTTGGGACTTTGCAAGTGATGAAAATCCAGACGTAGTATTAGTTGGTATTGGTGATTATCCAACCAAGGAAATCATGGCTGCAATTGACCTAGCTAAACGCGAATGGCCAGATGTGCGCATCCGCTGTATTAACGTTAGTTCACTTACCGCACGTGGTTTCGGTCAAGGCCGCAACCACATCAGCAAAGATCAATTTAACGAGTTCTTTACGACCAATAAACCGGTTATCTGTAACTTCCACGGATACCCCGAAACAATAAAATCTGCTTTGTTCAATTACAATGTCGACGCTTCAAGGTTTGATGTTCGCGGCTATATCGAAAGTGGCAGTACAACTACTCCATTTGACATGCACGCTCGCAATAAAACCAGCCGTTATCAAATCATTATGGCAATCTTTGAACGAATGGCAGAAATGGGTCGCATATCGACCGATGAAGCTCACGCAATCGTCAACAAATACCAGCAAAAACTTTTTGACAATATTGATTACATCAAAGAATTTGGTATTGACACACCTGAAATTGATAACTGGGCATGGAAAGCTGAAGTTGATAATACGCAGCACATATCAACTGATACATCAGGCGACTACGGTAAAATCTAGAAGAGAAAATTTAAAAATACGAGCTCTAATCGGCTCGTATTTTTTATTACCAGCAAATCTATGCTAATAATTCTTGGATGACAATTTTTAGTTGTTGGTGACGCTTTTGTTCACGTGCCTTGTGCTCAATTGCAAAATCATCACTTAATGCCGTATGCTGTTCGATTAAATTATCAGCAACATACATACATGCCGCCGATGGAACGTTAAAATGTTTCGAGACCGCAAAGACAGTTGAAGATTCCATTTCTACCGCATAATAACCTTGGGCTGACCAATTTCTAACATCATCTTCGGTTTCGCCCAGCATCGCCTGGCAAGTAACCAAAGGTCCACACCAAACATCAACCTGTTCGCGAGCTAATCGATTTTTTAATGAATCGCTGAGTTGTTCGTCAGCATATTGAATTGGGCTTTCGCGATTATATAACCGGACTGAACTTTCTTCGGCAAAGCTACTAATAGGAATAACAAAATCACCTGTTTGTATACCTTGTTTTAATCCACCACATGATCCAACTAGAATATTCTTTTTACTACCAAATAGACATGCAAAATGTAAATACTCACTTATCCAAGCACCACCATAGCCAATCATAAACCAAAGTTTCTTATCACCAATTCGTAGTTCGCGTGCAAATCGTAAAAATGGATTAGCCAAATAATTCAGTTCGAATTTTATACCCATTTCCTCCAAAAATTCCTGCAATTCGACAATCATACGTTCTTCATACAAAGTACCATAACAAAGTACGCCATCAACGCGATAATCATCGGGCAGGCTCATGTGTTTTTTATATTGTTCAGCAGTAAAACTTTTGTACACTGACTAAATCTCATCTTTTTTCTCGTTGATAAATTCTGCCCATTGTCTAATTAGACGAAGAACGGTTTTAAGTGGCAATTCAATAATTGTGTCCAGTGCCAAGGCTACGATATTAACCTTTTTGTACTTTTCCGAAACCCATTGTCCCAACAAGATGAAAGGCATGTATAGAAAATCACGTAGTGTCATGATCAAACCTGATTTTGCAGTGACCAATTCTAATTCGCGTACAAATCCTGACAACCTAAAGCCCAAGAAGCTTGCCGTTGCAAAGAATATAAAGAATATAGCGCCCTGAACGATATTGAATTGCAATCTCATCAGTATGTTTGTGACTAAACCGAACACCAGCAAGAACATAACAATAAATGCAACCTTGAATCCAACCGGATATTTGGTCTTTTTAGATGTTGGGTATAAGTTAATCTGGCTTTGATCTCCATACAACATATTATCTGCATACAATTTGATAGCCTTGGTATTAGCAGTGCCCGGCAGTTTAAGTCCAAATCGCAAAACGGCCATATAAACAACTGGTGCTAACAAATTTATAATCAAAGGTGTACACAAAATATATCCGATAGTCACCATATCATATGGAACTTCCACACCAACGCCGATAAGACTCTTGGTTATTATAAGAAAAATGATACTTTTAATTAGACCACTGTTTAGCTTTTTGTTAGCTTCTTTATATTCTTTTTGAATCTGATCTGAAAATGCAGTATGGAAACGGTCACTATTAGTCAGCAGATCACTTAGATCATCGTTTTCCTCGACCATATTTTTTAGAATTCTAAGTGGCGCACCAAATTTATTGATATGTCGGGTAAGCTTTTCAGTCAGTTCTGATTCAAAGATTGAATCGATATTTTGGTGGAAACTTAGATATTCAATAATATTTACATCTGAAATATTATAAAGTCGCTGCATGTCAAAACGAACGCTGGCAATATCAGATTTTAGTAATGATTTATATACAGCTACATACAAACTGGCCTCGTAATTTGCTGTTTCGGACTTATCTGCAATAAATAAATTTTTTTTAAGTATAGATTGGTAGTGCTGATACGCAAAACGAATATAAATTGACTGAATTGTGTCATCAATAATCAGTTTTTCGCTTTCAACTGATAACAAATCTAATGTCCATTTTTGGGCCAAACTAGCTTTGATGCCAGAATCTTTTAGACGCCAATAATTTCCATAATGCTTTTGAACAATATTGCCAAGTTTTTCAATAATTTCTACGGGCTGAGTATCGTTTTCAATATAACCGGCCTGAATTAATTCAATAATTAATTCTTCGGCAATTGGCTTGCTAATAACAGTGTTATTTTGGAACGACAGATTACGAACAAAAAAACGACGAATCGCATTTTGAATCAACAAATGTTCTTGCAAGTATTCAGCAGCGTTTCGAAGTTGTTCATATGCCGACGATACTTCTCGCCCTACACCGGCAACGTTAATACGCTGAACAGCAATGTCTTTTTCTTTGGCTTGCGCTGCCCTAGCTGCTGCTATTTGAATGCTTAATTGGTGGCCATTTGCGCCCAATTGCTTGTGTGTAGTCATAAACGAGTCGTTATATTCCTAATTAATCTATAGATTATTTATTATCTGCCTGCAACTAATAATATCATCTTTTGAACAACCTGACGTTATCAATTAACAATAGTAATGATCGCCGTGTCAGAGGCTGATATTTTTACTTTTCCGCCAATTGGCAAAGTTAGCATTGGTAATGTGTGTCCAAAATCAACTCCAGAAACAACTGGTATGCCACCTAGTCGTTTTGATGCGACAATATTGACAATATCATTTTCAGAAACCTTACCGTTCGGTTGAAATCGTCCAATAATTACACCTTGCAAATTTTTGCGAACATTTGGCAATTGCAATAACGATTCAAATCGCCTTGAAAATTCGCGGGCTGTATATACACCGGCTTCGTCATCATCTTCGATTGCTAAAATAAATTTCGATTTAAAACTCGGTTGATATTCAGTGCCTTGCAACAAGTAAAACGATCCCAGATTACCACCAATTAGTATTCCTTCGGCTACGCCTGGTTGCAAAACTTGCCACTTTTTAGTTTTGTGACCTTTTTTATCACTCCAGATTTGCCAAGATTTGCTTTTAACTAAATCAATATTCGATTCTTGGATTAATATACTAGCCAAACTATCTAACGTATACTTCCATTCCGCCATAGCACCAATAATATGATAGGTTGGACCAAGATAGCCTATATTGCCGGTCTTGGCATATACAGCATTAACCAGAACTGTTATATCTGAAAAACCAATCATAGGTTTTGGATTACTGCTAACTAATCTCCAGTCAATTAACGGCAACGTTTCATTAACCAACCAACCGCCTTGCATAGCCAATATCGCTTTGACGTTTTTATCACGATACGCATCATTAATATCATTGGCACGATTAATTGCACTGGCAGTTCCAAAATTTAATACGTTTTTAATCGATTTTCCAAAAGTAATTTTATAGCCTAGCGATTTAAGCCGTTTTTGAGCACGATCATACTGACGTTTTGAATTAACGCGCATGCTTTGAGACGGAGCAACAACTCTGATCTCGTCGCCTGGTTTTAGCGGACTATATGATTTCATATATCTATAATAACAGATGACTACTAGATGTCAGATTCAAGGATTTGTTTAGCAACTACGCTTGCAAATCTGGCACCTAATAAATGATTCACCGCCAGCAGCTTAGTTACCGTAACGTGATTGAACTTTGCCAGTTTATCGATACTTTCAGGAACCAAAAACTCATCCATTGCGCCATAGATAATATGGATTGATATTGGTGCGTTTTTAATATCGTTATAGGCATCTTGAATTATTATCGTATTTTGTAACGATAATTTAAAACTATTCCAATTATTTTCGTTTACATCAATACCATCTTCGATACGTAATAACTTGCGCATAAATTGCGAGTTATTAATTGTGAAATCTTTGTTTTGCAAGATAAATTCATAGGCTTTTAAATACAAATCTTTACGTTTTTGAGCAATGATGTTCGATTCAGGATCGTTTGGATACAGTGGCGAACTAAGCAAATATGCCCGATCGATTTCGCTCGGAAAGAGGTTACAATAATGAGCCGCGATAATTGAGCCCATTGAATGCCCGACTATTTTATATTTACCTTTTATCCGCAATTTTTTGATAGTTTTACGAACATACATCGTGTGATCATCAACTGTATATTTACAATCTGTCGGTTTTATCGACTTTCCAAAACCTAATAAATCTATGGCGATAATTCGATGAGTATTCGTATTTAATTCTTTAATCAAAGGAACCCAAGTTTTTGATGTCGCCGCAATACCATGCAACAAAATAATCGTCGGCTTGCGCCTATCGCCCGAGTCAAAAGCCACATGAAGAGGCTGTATTGGTTTCAGGCTATTGATTAGGTATTTTAGAAACTTGAACATATGCAGTTAGTATAGCAAAGAAGAGAGGGCCAGGAGGGAATTAGTCACCTGTAATTTTCTTTGAAAATTCATTCGACCCCGCCTCAGACAACTTAATGGTTGTCGAGGTTTCAATTCCCTGCTGGATACATTCCAAATAAAAATGACTATCCTGACGGATGGTCATTTTTATTTGGAGGGCCAGGAGGGAATTGAACCCTCGACAACCTACTTAAGAGGCAGGTGCTCTAACCAGCTGAGCTACTGGCCCACAAATCTGCAAAGAGTTTTCTCTTTTACAAAAACTAATTGTACACTATTACCCCTGTTGATACAAGTTTATAAATTTCACAACGGTACTAGTGTCAAACCCTTTTTTGCAAGGCTTAACCTTGCAAAAAATATCCAGATGATAACACCTTAGTTGTTCATATTAGTCGATACGATAAAAACGGCTGTCAATTAGTTTTAGACAAAATAAAAAACCCATCGATGATGAGTTGTTTATTTTGGTACACCCGGCAGGACTCGAACCTACGACCCCCTGGTTCGAAGCCAGGTACTCTATCCAACTGAGCTACGGGTGCATATCAGGGGTAATTATACCATGAGTGGCTATTGGAAGGTAGCTATTGGAATATGGCAAACGCATCCTGTTCGAGTCAATAGCTAATAGTCAAATTCCAAATGCCAAAAATGGGCTATAATAATTACCATATGGATATTCACACAAACATTCCGCTCAAAAACTACACAACCATGAAACTTGGTGGCCCTGCAAGGTTTATGACAGAGGTGCGCACATCAGAGGAAGTGGCCGAGGTTTACCGAAATGCCAAAACTCAAAAATTACCTATATTTGTAATTGGCGGCGGCAGTAATGTCATTGCGAAGGACGAAGGTTTTAGCGGCATTATCGTTCGCATGCGCATTCCTGGATTTGAAATTGTTGCTGATGATATTAACTCTACGACCATAAAAGTTGGTGCTGGCGAAGAATGGGATTCAGTCGTCAAACGTGCTGTGGATATGCGACTGAGCGGAATCGAAGCAATGTCTGCGATTCCAGGCACAGCGGGTGCAACTCCGATTCAAAACGTTGGTGCATACGGCCAAGAAATTGCCGATACTCTGCAATCGGTCGAAGCCTATGATAGTCGTGAAGACAGATTAGTTACATTAACAAATGACGATTGCCGTTTTGCCTATCGTCACAGCATTTTCCGCGACGAATCCATTGGACGATATGTCATTACTTCGATAACGCTAAAATTATCAAAAAACCTACCGACCCCACCATTTTACGACGCGCTGCAAAAATATCTTGATGAAAATAATATCCAAATTTTTACCCAAGAGATAATCAGAAACGCTGTAATCGCTATTCGCAGTACTAAACTGCCCGACCCACAAATATCACCAAATACTGGATCGTTTTTCAAAAATACAATTGTCGAAAACTGGCAATTGGATGCTTTGCGCGCAATTAATCCCGACATTCCACTTTTTGAAATGGGAGATGGTCGTTATAAAGTCCCCGCTGGCTGGCTAATCGAACAAACTGGATTAAAAGGTCAACTTTTACACGGTATGCGCGTATATGACAAAAACGCACTCGTATTAATTAACGAATCTGCAACCTCATACAACGACCTGCTGGCTGCACGTGATGAAATAATAGGCCAAGTCCGTGACAAGTTCCGAATTCAAATCGAACAAGAGCCTCTGACAATTTAGTAACTAACGGACCGCTTGCGATTAGGCCCCAAAACGTTTATGATTATAGATATGAATCCCGTTACAAAACAGAGGGTAGTTAATATAGATAGACGTTCGCGTAGTTTTTTTTGTAACGGGATGAAGCGTCGTGGGTTTACTATCGTAGAATTACTTATTGTTATTACTATTATGGGAACTTTACTTACCCTTGGCGTCGCCAGTTTGCGCGCATCACAAATTAGCGCACGCGATAGCGAACGCAAAACTGACATTGAAACAATCGCCACTCAACTTGAGAATTATTATATTACCGGGTCTGATTACAGTATGAGTGTCGGCCGATACCCATCTACAACATTGACATCTAGTGGAGCATCCAGCCAAACTATACAAGTATTGGCTGTTGGTGGTGGTGGTGGTGGCAATGGTGGTGTCAGTGGTGTAAATTATGGCAATGGAGGCGGAGGCGGAACGGTTGTTTATAACTCAACATACACAGCTACTACAGGCATAAAGGCAGTGACTATTGGAAACGGTGGCGCTGGCGTTATAGCTGGTACAGCTGGAACTGGCGGCAGTACTGTATTTGATAGCATAACAGCAACAGGTGGAACTGGAACAATAAACACATCCCGAACCGGTGGTGCAAATGCAAGCTATTCAGGTGGTACGGCCAGTTCCGGCGTTGACTCGGGCGGAGGTGCAGGTGGTGGCACAAATGGCTCAACATCAACTGCCGGTAACGGATATCTAAGTAGTATTAGTGGCACTCCAACGTATTACGCTGGTGGTGGTGGTGGCATAGCAAGCTCTTTTGGGTTACCAGGTGGATCTGGTGGTGGTGGAGCTGGTAGTACTTCTATCGGAATTAGCGGCACGCCAAATACAGGTGGCGGAGGAGGTGGTGCAAATGCCAGTAACAATGGAGGTAGCGGAGGTTCGGGGATAGTAATTATCGCTTACCCTACCGGTTTCGTTTCCGCAACGGGAGGTACAATTACAACTTCTGGTGCTAATACCGTACATACATTTACGAGTAGTGGGACTTTTACAGTTAATGGGTTTTCAACATTCAATATGCAACGCGTTTTGCGTGATATTGACGTAAAATCTATTACTGCTCCAAATGTAACCGATGCGGCATTAACGTTCATATCTGCCACAAATAATACCCAGACAATATCTGGCGTGCTCCCACTACCCACCATTGATCAATACGTTTATCAACCACTAATGAAAGATGGATCACTTTGCACACTTGAATCTCAAGAATGCACCAAATTTAATCTATACTATAGACTTGAGTCAGATAATACAGTAAACATAGTAACAAGTAGGAATCAATGAAAAATATGAAAAAACAATCAGGATTTACAGCAGTCGAATTATTAATCACACTGTTTATTGCAGCGGCATTTTTGATGTCAGGCTATCAGCTTTATAGCCTAATTATGAAAGACGGTGGTGAAGTTCGTGCAACGGCCAAAGCCAGCAACGTTGTATACGATTATTTGCAACGCTACAAGGCTTCTGCAACTAATCCTTGTACGTCATCGTCACCACTCAGCAATCAGGTAATCACTGTCGACACACTCGCCAGTGTAACTGTATCTGTTGATATTACTTGCCCATTCAGTTCAACTATGACAGTGACAAAAGTCCAAGTTACTTTGAAATATGGCAACCCTCAACAAACAGTAATTAATTCGACCTATGTCAAACCATAATAAAAATGTAAATTTGAAAAGCGGATTTTCGCTAGTCGAGATGTTGATTGTTGCACCAATTGTAATTTTGATGATTGGCATTTTCGTTAGCGCAATCGTCAGTATGACTGGTGACGTGTTGTCAACCAGAGGTTCTAATGCGCTTGCTTATAACGTTCAAGATGCGCTAGACCGTATTGCGGCAGATATTAAATTAAGTGGCGGATTATTGGCAACAAATAATATCCCCTTGTCGGCGCCTCAAGGATATAATAACGACACTACGGCATTCCATAATTCCAGCGCCACAACTGGAACAATGCTAATTTTGAATAGTTATGCAACGACTAACAACCCATTAAATACAACTCAAAGCTTATTATATATGTCTGGGCAACCAAATGCCTGTAATAGTCCACAAGTCAACCAGAACCCGCCCGTCATGTTAAATACTGTTTATTTTGTCAAAAATAACACATTATGGCGTCGCGTTATTGTACCTTCAAATTATGCAACGGTTGGTTGTAGTGGTGGTTCTATTGGCGCTCCATGGCAGCAACCAAGCTGCTACCCTGGTATATCAGGGGCTATTTGTAAAACTCAAGACCAACGTTTAGTTGATGGCATAGCCGCTAACGGTTTCACTGTCAATTATTACTCGACAACTAATTCAGTAGTACCGAATTCAATTGCCAGCGATAGCACTAAATCAGATACTATCAGATTCGCCGCCTTGCAAACAACCAGTAATGTAAGCGTCACAATCAGCGCCGCTGGCACCATAGCTGGTCGAGACGTTAGTCAATCTGGTACTGTTCGTGAAATTAGTCCGAATAATAATACGACCGTTACGGGCGATGTAACCTGGTCCTCGTTTAGCATGCAAAATAACTGGGTAAATTATGGTTATGAATACAATACCCAAGGCTACAGACGCACCAAAGACGGTGTAGTTATGTTAAAAGGCTTAATTAAAAGATCGGGTACAATAACATCAGGTGAAATCATAGCGACATTACCAGTCGGATACAGACCATCAGAAACACTATTGTTCCAAACTCAAACAAATCCTAACGTCGGATCGCGTGTCGACATCAAAGCTAATGGCGATATTGCTGTTCTTAGCCCAAGTGACCCAGGCTGGCTATCACTTGAAAATATTAATTTCCTGGCGTCCGATACTCCATATATATTTACAAACCTAGCAATGGCTAACAGTTGGGTGGCATATGGGCCGCCGTTTTCATCAGCAGCTTATGCAATTGATGCCGATGGTCGCGTACACACTAAGGGGTTAGTTAAAAGCGGTGTTGTAACTGATAGCACAGTAATTGCCACATTACCCGACGGTGCTTACCCATCAGAATATCATCACGTTCCCGAGCATAATACTGGTGGATCTGGGTTTATCGGTATATATACTAATGGCATCCAAGCAAAAGGCGGCGGTAATGGCTATTTATCGCTTCAATCAATATTTTATCCAGCAAGCTTCACTAATTGGACGAATATGTCACTCCAAAATAGCTGGGTTTACTACGGAACGCCATACTCATACCCAAGTTACACCAAGTCCTCAGACGGCATAGTCACCCTTCATGGTCTTATTAAGTCAGGCACAATGACATCAGGTCTTGTAATAGCAAATCTTCCCGTTGGTTATAGGCCCGCTCGGACAGTCCTATCCAGTTGCGTAAGTGTAGGTGCAGCTTCCAGAGTAGACATCAGTGCCGCTGGGGACATCATTTATAGGAGTGGCAGTAATGGTTGGTACTCGTTGGATGAAATATCATTTTACGCCGACAATTAAACCTATTGTGCTACATATGGTCGATGTAGTATATTATAACCATAACCAATAATTAGGGGGCATACATGATTTTAGACAATATCAATCGTAAAAAAGAACGCGGTTTTACAATCGTCGAGCTTTTGGTCGTTATCGTTGTTATCGGTATTTTGGCAGCTATCACAATAGTTTCTTATACTGGTATTACAGCAAAAGCTAATACAACCAAATCACTAAGCAATGCACAATCAGCACAACAAGTTGCTGAAATCTACAACGCTGATTTGGGATACTACCCAGCAACATTCGGAATTTTCAGTACATACACTGGAACTTCTAAATTACCTGCAGGTATCACAATTATTGCCGATGCAGCAACTACAACGATTACAGCAGTTAACGGTCTAACGACTGTCGCTTACTCTTGTTTGACAAGCTGTACTTCTCCGGTAACAGGTGGACGTATTACTTACTGGGACTTCACAGGAACTCCAGGTGTTAAATACGTATACGTAGGTGCAATGACATCTTCAAGCACACCAGCTTACCCAGCTAGCTAGACTATATATCTAATAGCTTTTAAATACCCGCAGTAATGCGGGTATTTAATTTGTGGAAAAATATATTTATTGTGCTTGTGTTTATAAAATATGTAAATTATAATGTTATCAGTTCACTATATAAATAATTAGGGAGGCAAAATAGAAATGACACATTTCACTAACGTAATTAAAAAAGAACGCGGTTTTACAATCGTCGAACTTTTAGTCGTTATCGTTGTTATCGGTATTTTGGCAGCTATCACAATAGTTTCTTATACTGGTATTACAGCAAAAGCTAATACAACAAAGGCTCTAAGTAACGCACAATCAGCTCAAACCGTGATTGAAATCATGGCTGCTGATAATAGTGGATCATACCCTGTAACTGCTGCTTCAATTGCTGCATACAGCGGCACGACCAGACTACCAGCAGGTATCTCAATCGTAGCTGGCGGAACAGCAATTGACTCAACAAACGGACTAACAACAGTATCATATTCATGTTTGTCTACTGTTGCTGCAACAGCTCCATGTCTAACTACTGGTGGTAGGATTAAATACTACAACTTTAGTACACCTGGAACAGTATATGTCTACGTTGGTGCAGCCACATCTGGCAGCAACTTCTATGAACCTTTGACATAGTATAAAAAATATAGATTTTAATACCCGCTATAAAAAGCGGGTATTTTTATTGATCGTCTTAATTATTTATCACTAGGTAATGGGAAAGATTTTGCCAGTTTGACAACTTGCTTGCGAAGTTTAGCTAATTCAGCTGGTTTTTCGCGATTATCAATTGCCTGTTTCATCCAACTGGCAATTTGAACCATATGTTCTTGTTTAAGCCCACGGGTCGTAACTGCCGGTGTCCCCAACCTGATACCACTTGGCCTAAATGGAGGCAATGTATCATCAGGAATCGCATTGGCGTTCAATGTCAGGCCAATAGAATCCAAAGCTACTTCTGCAGTCTTGCCATCAATACCAAAACTCTTATATACATCAGCCAGCATCATGTGATTGCTTGTGCCACCTGTAACCAAATAAAAGCCATGCTTTTTAAGCTCATCAGCTAGCACTGATGCGTTATCTACTATTTGCTGTGCATATACCTTGAAATCTGGCTGCAAAGCCTCATAAAATGCCACAGCTTTAGCTGCAATAGAATGCATATGAGGACCACCTTGCATACCCGGAAAGATAGCTCTATCGATTAAGGTTGGAATATTTGCAATCGTCTTTTCAGGCGCCTTAAGTGGTGTGCTGACAATACCTTTCGTCAATATCATTCCACCCCTTGGCCCACGAAGTGTTTTATGTGTAGTCGTCGTTATGACATGAAAACCATAATCAAATGGATTCTTGGCAACGCCCGCAACAATCAGACCAGCGATATGCGCCATGTCCGCCATCAAAAGCGCACCGACTTCATTACCAATCGCAGCAAATTTCGCATAATCCAGCTCGCGCGGATATGCACTAAATCCTGCAAGAATAATTTTAGGTTTATGTTTAATTGCTAGTTCGCGCAATTCTTCATAATCAATTTCGCCAGTTGTTGTGTCTTTCATTTTGTAACGCACAAAATTATACAACTTGGCACTACGCGTTACTGGTGCGCCATGCGTCAAGTGCCCTCCATGGCCCAAATCCATCGCAATGACCGTATCACCGGGTTCTAGCCAAGCACTGTACACAGCCTCGTTAGCTGGTGCTCCAGAGTGCGGTTGAACATTGGCATGATCTGCACCAAATAATTGTTTTGCACGATCAATCGCTAATTGTTCGACCTTATCAGTATATTCTTGGCCGCCATAGTATCGTTTACCTGGATAACCTTCAGCATATTTATTAGTTAAAACACTACCGAGCGCCGTCAATACGTCACGACTGACGTAATTTTCGCTTGGAATTAATTCAAGACCTTCACGTTGCCTGACCTCTTCACCGGCAATATAATCGGCAATCAATTTGTCTTTCATTAACATAACCTCCTAAACCTATTAATATGATTATATCATCTACTATATACCAACATCTCATTGACTTGTATATCATGACTGATATATTATTAATGATATGACAAATGATGATTATAAAGTTAAAATCGGAACCCTAATTCAAGATACCAGACAGTCACGCGGACTAACTCAGGCTCAACTGGCAAAAGCCTTAAACACTAGTCAGAGTGCAATTAATCGCATCGAAAAAGGCGGCCAAAATATCAGCCTTGAGATGTTGGCACGCATTAGTGACGTTTTGTCAAGTGAACTTGTGACCCTAAATAAATCAGGCAAAATAAACTTTCGTATCAATGGTGGCAAGAAATTATCAGGCGAAATTGAAGTCAAAACCAGTAAGAATGCTGCAGTTGGCCTGCTTTGCGCCAGTCTTCTTAACCACGGGACAACAACCCTACGACGCGTCGCCCATATCGAGGAAGTAAATCGCATCATCGAAGTATTACAAAGTATCGGCGTAAAAGTTCGTTGGCTAAACGACAAAAATGACCTTGAAATTACTCCACCAGCACGCCTAAAACTAGATAATATGGATATTGAGGCGGCCAAGAAAACTCGATCGGTCATTATGCTACTTGGCCCACTACTCCACCAATATAAAGATTTCAAACTACCATTTGCTGGTGGCTGCAATCTTGGCACACGAACCGTTGAACCACATATGACAGGTCTGGCGCCTTTTGGATTGAATGTTGAGGCGACTGGTGAGTATTATCACGCAACTGTTACTAAAAAATCTATTACGCACACTATTTTATTGACTGAACGTGGCGATACAACAACCGAAAATGTAATCATGGCGGCTGCTTTGTATGATGGACAGATCACCATCCGAAACGCCAGTCCTAATTATATGGTTCAAGATTTGTGCTTTTTCTTGCAAAAGCTAGGCGTCAAAATTGAAGGCATCGGTACAACTATATTAAAAATTCACGGTATACGTAGCATCAACAAAAATGTCGAGTATTACCCGAGTGAAGACCCAATCGAAGCCATGAGTTTGATTGCCGCTGGTATCGTCACTGATTCCGAAATAACCATCAAACGTGCACCAATCGAGTTTATTGAAATTGAACTAGCCATCCTTGATGGTATGGGTCTGAAATGTGAAGTCGGTGACGAATATCCAGCTAGAAACGGCGAAACACGTCTAGTAGACGTCAGAACATTACATTCAAAACTGCATGCACCCAAGGATAAATTACACAGCATGCCATTCCCTGGCGTCAACATGGACAATTTGCCATTTTTGGGCCTGATTGCAACCGTAGCAGAAGGCCGAACAATGGTGCATGACTGGTCATATGAAAATCGCGCAATTTACTTTACAGAACTAAGCAAATTAAACGCCAAAATTGAATTAGTTGACCCACACCGAGTTTACATAACCGGACCAACCAAATGGAAACCAGCTGATATAATTACCCCGCCAGCTTTGCGCCCATCTGTTGTTATATTACTAGCAATGTTGGCAGCTCCTGGACAATCAATTTTGCGCGATGTCTATTCAATCAACCGCGGTTACGAAGATTTTGCAAATCGACTAAATACGCTCGGTGCAAATATTGAAACCCTGCGAGAAATTTAGGCGTACGGATTAAAAGTCCGAGATTGCGGTTCGCTAAAACGTCTGGGTCCAGCAATTTTACCAGGTTGTTGCAATGCACCTCTTTGACGAATACTTGAACGATTTAAATCTTTGTTAATGACTGCTTTGGCTCGTAATTCTCCATATTTTCCACCAATAGTGGACCTTTGATAATTATCAATAATTCGACGATTGCGATCAATTAATTGGCGTTGCTCAAAGGATATGCTAGTGGTAGATCCAATTTGATCGCCGTGTGCTACAACAGCATAGCCGTGGCTATGGAATGGTTTTCCATCATCATCAGGTTTTACTATGTGGTTATTCATGTCCATATTTATTTTGCCTTGTTTATTTATATTATACGATAAAGTCAGCAAAAGAGCTAACGTAAATAACAGAGATCGGTCACGTTCCGCAACCCCGCAAGTCAGTCAAATAAATATAATTCATTTGTAACATTGCCTTGCGCAGTGTAGACTTGCGCTGCTCATCCGCTACCTCGCAGGTTCAATCTCATCAAACATCCCAAATAAATAGACGACCCGTTCACAGGTCGTCTATTTATTTGGGGCGAATGACGGGGATCGAACCCGTTACCTTCGGAGCCACAACCCGACGCTCTAACCAGGTGAGCTACATTCGCCATATCAATGATTGGACTAAGATATTGTAACAGATATAAAGAGATATGAAAATACATTAAGCTTCGCCTTTGTATGACCTTCTGCATCAACCAGGGTCTGTCCAGGGACGGACCCTGGTTGGTTCTTCCATAGACTTATGGCCTCTGGTATAATATAAAAACGCGCGGGCGTCGTATAAAGGCTAATATGTCTGCCTTCCAAGCAAACGATGAGAGTTCGATTCTCTCCGCCCGCACCAAAACAAAATCCGTATCATTAGATACGGTTTTTATTTTGGTACGCGTCGAAAATCGAACTTTCATCGTAGCGATTCGCTGAACAGCGAAGAACGGATGAGAGTTCGTGAAGCGACGGGCAATAAAAATCAGCTTGCTTATTTTTGTAACCGAGCGGAAATAAGGAGGATTTATCCGACTGCTTTCTCTCCGCTCTTTCTCTATTCTGCAGCTTCGGCTTTTTCTGACTCTTCCTTGGTCACATGTACCGTTCCGTGTGGGTGCTGTGGTGGTGCATAAATCGAATAAACCTTCAATGGAACATCCCCATTGCTAATCAGATTGTGCCAAGTGCCGGCCGGCACAACGATTGCATCACCGTCACCAACCTGCCAAACTCGTAATTCATTCTTGCTTGGCCCCATACTAACGGTTGCTTGGCCTTGTTCAATTCGTAAAAATTGGTCATGTGTTGGATGAGCTTCCAGTCCAATATC
Source organism: Candidatus Saccharibacteria bacterium CG2_30_41_52 (assembly GCA_001873625.1). Lineage (GTDB taxonomy): Bacteria > Patescibacteriota > Saccharimonadia > Saccharimonadales > Saccharimonadaceae > UBA1547. The sequence continues at coordinate 34,052 of MNZN01000003.1, forward strand.
GTGTCCTGGTTCAATCGACATCAACGTGATTTGAAGATTACTGCCTGTCCATAAAGTAGTTCGATAATTCGTATTTTCAATCGTTGCAGCCTCAATTCCAGTAACAAGTGGACTTGGACCGTTATCTATAATTTCTGTCATTTTTTAATTCCCCCTCACCCTTAATTATACCATTTATCAACATCTTAAAACTTAAATTTGCTATAATAGCCTAGATTGGTACGCCCTGGTAGCTTCCTGTCATTCGACAGGACCATGTCGGATGACATGGCAGTGGAAATCAAGTATAGTTTTCAGTGAGATGTATTACGTATATTTCTTAAGAATGAATAATAGTCAGATATATACTGGTTCAACCAAAGATCTCAAATCACGAATGAGATTACACGAATGCGGAAACGTAACAACCACCAGTAAATATCTGCCCGTTATACTGATAGGATATGAATCATATATTCTAAAATCAGATGCACAGCGCAGAGAAAGATATCTTAAAACTACCGAAGGTAAGCGATTATTTAGGCAACAGTTTAGGGATATCCTGAACACGGTACGCCCTGGTAGCTCAGTGGATAGAGCAGAGGACTTCTAAGCCTAAGGTCGTTGGTTCAATTCCAACCCAGGGTACCAAAATAAAATAACTAACCCGCAGGGCTAGTTATTTTATTTTGACACCCAGGGATTGGATCGACCAACGACTTTTTGTGAAACAAAAAATGTCGTTGGTGAGCAGTGCAAGTCTGCACTGCGCAAGGCCGGAGCCTGGATTGCGAACGCGACCAAGCGAGGCGGGGTAGATGTATTTTCTGGAAGAAAATAACCGTGACCAATTCCAACCCAGTGCAAACAACACTAGACATTCATCTGCTATAATCAGAACCATAATATAAGCATCATAAGATTCTTTAAAAAGGAAAATATACGATGAAAAACGAAGTAGAACCCAAGATTAATACTCCAGGAATTATAGTCTTACAATGGCTCACATACGCCTTTTGGGGATTAACCATCTTTGCAGCGTCTCTATTGTCAGCCAGTGTTATTGCCTATTTCATGAACCCAACCAATAATAATGATTTTAGCGCCTATGCAACAGCTGCGGTATTAGTTTTATTGCCAATATCAGTAATCTGCGACATCTTTTATTCAAAACAAGAGCCCGAACACAAAACTGGAGCCGCATCAATTATTATGATTATTTACGCTGTTTTATTTGCATTATTCGGCATCGGCGCATTAATCGCAATCGTATTTTCATTAGTACAACTAATGATTAGCAGTTCTGACATTACTAACACTCAAATCGCCTTATATAGCGAAATGATAGTTGTAGTTTTGTATGCAGTAACGTTTTTGCGTACATTATTGCCAGCAAAACTAGTAAAATTCCGCCGACTCTACATTGTTTTCATGATTATCATCGCCGGTATAATATCGACACTTAGTTTCATTGGACCAGTTACAAATGCACAATTGACTCGTGATGACCGACTTATCGACAATAACCTAAACTACATACAATCAGGTATCGATACTTATATTCATACCCAGAACAAACTACCTGAAAACCTGAGCGTCATTAGCGTGACTGGCGATGCTAAAAAAATCGTTGACAACAAATTAGTAAAATATACTCCGAATAGCAAAACTCCTCTTGTTACGCAAGGAACTTTTAATCCCAGTACATCAACTACGACCTATTACTATGAATTATGTGTCAATTACAAATCAGCAGCCAGTGATAGCGAATCAACCTATACCCCAGTTCAAACTGACAGCCGTGACGGTTACAACAGCTACATAATAACTTTTAATCACCCAGCTGGTGATTATTGCTACAAAGTTAGTACATCCACCGACTTCTTATCTAAGTAATTTTTAACCTTCAATGATTCTTTGAGCGTCGGCTTGCGTTTCAAGTATTTGCTTGACTTGGTCTAAACTAATTTCAATAACATTTCCTGCTTCAACGTTACCTGACAACATCTGTTTAGCAACTGTGTTTTCAACTGCTCGCTGAACAACTCGTCGCATCGGTCGAGCGCCCAACCTAGGGTCATATCCGGCCTCAACCAAGTATTTTTTTGCATTATCGGCAACATTAACAGTCACCTTTTGTAGCGCCAGCGTTTTATTCACCCCATCTAATATCAAATCAACAACCTGCAACAGCTCGGCTTTATCGAGAGGTCTAAACATAACGATTTCGTCAAAGCGATTCAAAAATTCTGGTCGGAATTGATTACTGCTAATTAACTCGTTTACAAATTGCTCTTCAAAACGTTCAATATTATGACCTCGATCAATATATTCCCTTATTCTATCGGCACCGGCATTACTGGTGGCAATAATAATTGCATCCCTAAAACTTACCTCTCGATTTTTAACATCGCGCAAGATACCTTCATCTAACAACTGCAGTAATGTTGACAATACATTAGGATGAGCTTTCTCAATCTCGTCTAGTAGTATTACACTAAACGGCTGTTTCATAGTTCTGGCGGTCAAGCTATTGGCGTTATCAACACCATCAGCAATCAAACGCGCCACATCGTCGCTACTAGTATATTCATTCATGTCTAATCGAATCATACGATTTTCACCACCAAAATATACTTCGGCCAGCGCTTTGGCAAGTTCGGTTTTGCCTACGCCCGTTGGGCCCAAAAACAAGAACGTACCAATTGGACGATTCTGATTACAAACACCAGCCCTAGCCCTTCTGAGGGCATCACTAACAACACTTACAGCTCGAACCTGGTTGACCATTCGTTTGTGAATCAATTCTTCTAAATGAAGTAATTTATCGCGTTCTTCATCGCCAGACGCAATACTAATTTTTATATCCATAGTTTTTTCAATAGCTTGCTGAACAGATCTGGCTGTTACTAGTCCATTTTCATGGTAGTGTGCGGCTGATTCCAACAACTGCAAAGCTTTTCCCGGCATAGCTAAATCGTAAACATATCTGTCACCCAATCGATATGTTTCGACCAATGCCTGATACATATACGTCACATGATTTTGAAATTCCAACATAATTGATAAATCCTGCATGACATCAATCGTTTCGTCACGAGATGCTGGGGCAACTGTAATTCTGTTCAGACTATTTATAAGTTTTGGATCGCGTTTATTAATCTGCAAATATCGTTGTTCATCCATAGTCAATATAATGCGCAAATGTCCAGCTTCGATGACTGGCATCAGCACATTAGTTACATCAACCGACCCAACACTATCCTCAAAAAACAACTGTGCATTATCTAAACAGATAATAATATTTTTTGCATTATAAGCCTCGTTCAATATGCTTGGGATAAGTTTTTCTAATTCTCCTCTGCCTGGTGCCGCAGCAATCAATGACGATGCATCCAAAATAAATACCTGTCTAAATTTAAGGCTTTCGGGGATGTTTTCAGATCCGTCTAGTAATTTTGATGCTAAAGCATGGACAATCTGAGTCTTGCCGACGCCATCTGGACCAACCAAGACCGCATTCTGACGCCCATCATTACCAAATATATCGACTAACTGACGCAATGAGTTATCGTGAGCCACCAACTTATGCGACTGAGTATCATACAATCTCACCTGCCGGCTAATATTCTGACCAAAACGATTCAAAAGTGGAGTCCATCCAAACGACCAATCACGAGCAAACCCACCAGTAAAACGTATCGTTTTAGATTTATCGATTAATTCACGCAAGTGATTATACCAATGAATTCCTTGTATCAAATCGTCTACGCCCAATTGCAAATGGCTAAGAAGCGTTTGTGTATTTGGCGAACATCTGACAAGAGACACCAACAAAACTGCTGCTGACATATTCTTACTCTTTGTCTGTTCACGTAAAGCCCATGCATCTTGCCAAACAGCTTGCATATCACCTTTGTTATCTGAGGTTAATTCTTGCAAAAACTTTGAACTAATCCCAAATCTAGCCGCAAAAAATTGACCACCGGCTACTTGACCGATAATCGTCGCTACATCACGAGGTGATGATTCTTTGTGTAGTCGTCCCAATATGTCAGCCGACAGTGCATCATCGATTGTTTTTGGATTCTTAGCAATGGCCATGTGATGTAATTCACCGTTGTACCATTCGGCCGCCATAGCTGGAATCGCCGAAAAACCAATCAAAACCCAACCAATTTCGGACTCAACAAACACCAATCCGATACCTGTTATCGCCATTAGTATCGTCGAGATTGACAAAACAATAACCGAAGAAGGTCTAAATCTAACACTAATTCGCGCTTTTTCGCTGCGATAACTTCGGTAATTGAATTTCAAATCATTCATTTAGGGACCCATCCAATCACCCACATGATGAGTCCAATCGCAGGCAACATCGGTACTATCAACCAAGATAATAAAATTACAATTCCAAAAATCGTCTGTATCGACATTATAATCAATCCAGATATAATCACAGAGGAACGGATAATTGCTCCAATAATACGCGATAACGTCCTATCAAAAAATGCCCTCAAGCGAATACCAATCGGTCCATCAACATTGCCGGCTGAAATCTGTTTATATGGAGAAAAAAGTGTATTCAATAGCAAACCGACTGAAAAGAAATCAGCTGATGCTTTCAAACGATTCAAAACTAACTGTATACGGCTAAATAATCCGTTGCCGTACCACCAAGACAATATACCCACCAAAAACATGTTTTTATTATAGCATTAGCAAGACGAGTAAAGTGCAAAAATATATCCTCTTACGTTATATTAATGCTGACACATTAATGTAACATCTCCTCGTTCGGAAAAACTTGTAAACAAGTTTTATCACTCACTCCGTCGATGCTATAATAGACCATATGCAAAAACCTCTTGTTACGATTATAGGTAAAGCAGTCCGAAAAGTTGCCAAATTGCGAGGCGGCGGATCAGCTTTGCCGGGACTAGTCGTTGAACATATCGACCCTAATTTCATAAAAACTACTTTAGCTAGCCTACCAATGGGTGTAGTCGTGATTAGCGGCACCAACGGCAAGACTACAACCACTAAAATGGTAGTGGAGCTATTAGAAAGCCAAGGATTAAAGGTATTCACCAACCGCACCGGCAGTAATTTTACTCGTGGCGTTGCCGCGGCGCTACTAGGTGATATTGATATGCACGGACGTCTGCACGCAGATATAGCCGTACTAGAACTGGACGAGGCTCATGCTGTGCGTTTTGTCGAAAAAGTACCACCTAGATTTAGCCTGATTCTAAACGTTATGCGCGACCAATTAGACAGATTTGGCGAGATCGACCATACTGCTGCCCTACTGAGTCAGATAGCAACCGCAACGACTAATACGGTCGTACTAAATCGTGAAGATAGTCTAATTGCAAACATCGCCAAATCACTCGATAAACAAAAGGTTCGATTCTTTGGACTAGACGACAGTCTATTGTCGATATTTCCTAGCGACGATAACCTGCATTCGCACACTTCAAAACAAAGTTCCGGTATTGATGCTGACGTTATTTTGTCTAATTTCGTAAATGATTTTGCGGTATTTAAAATTAACGGCACCGACGTCAGCACTAATTTAAAGTTAACAGGTATTTACAACGTTTTTAACGCCGCTGCCGCCTTGGCACTTGTTCGTGCGATTGTTGGCGATAAATTAGATCAGTCAAAACTAATTAAAACTTTGTCTTCAATCACACCAGCATTCGGACGCGGTGAAATACTTACCTACAAAGGACAGCCGATTGAACTAGTGCTTGTCAAAAACCCATCCGGATTCCGTTTAGGGTTAGAGTCTTTTGACCCAGCCGAATACTTAACAATGATCGCTATCAATGACAATTATGCCGATGGCCGCGACATGTCATGGCTGTGGGATGTTGATTTTACTAGTCTTCGCGCAGCTGGTATTGATTATGTATCTGGCATTCGCGCATATGATATGGCTTTACGATTACAATATGACGATGTTCCATTCAAAGTCGCCGAAACCAACCTGAAAAAGGCACTTAAACAGTTTATTGCCGATAATCCAAATTGTTCAAAACGAATTTACTGTACATATACCGCAATGCTAGAAATACGCCGATGCCTTGCAAAACTAACCCACGTCGAGGCTGTGAAATAATGAACGATAAAACTATAAAAGTATTACACCTATACGCACGCGATATGAATATTTACGGCGATCGCGGCAACGTACTGACATTATTGCGACGCATTCAATGGCACGGATATATGCCTCAATTATTAGAATATAATCCTGGCGACAAATTCCCTACTGATGTCGATATTATCGTCGGTGGCGGTGGCCAAGATAGCGGACAGAGCAAAATTCAAGATGATTTAATTGCAATCGGACCAGATCTACGTAAACTCGCTGACGACGGCACGCCAATGTTAGTTATCTGCGGGCTTTATCAGCTTTTTGGAAAGTTTTTCAAAACATCCAGCGGTGAAGTAATTACAGGTATCGGACTACTCGACGTCGAGACTTTCGGCAAATCAGAACGATTGATTGGAAATATCATTACTCATAGCGAGCAATTCGGAGACATTGTAGGTTACGAGAATCACAGTGGCCAAACGTATTTAGGGCACCAAGTTGAATCGCTTGGACGCGTCAGATTAGGTGCCGGAAACAATGTCGAAGATGTCAGTGAAGGTGCTAGATATAAAAACGTCATTGGAAGTTACCTGCACGGATCCTTATTGCCTAAAAACCCATCAATTGCAGACTACTTGATTCAACAAGCAGCCGTTAATAAATACGGTCGGTTTGAAGGAAATACATTTGACGATCGCATTTCTGATCTTGCCCGCAAGGCCGCAATGAAACGACCCAGATAGTATAAATACCGTTAATTCTGAACGCTATATTGTATAGCTTTATAAGCCGGCTTGCCGTTAATAGAATCATTCACAGCGACTTCTTGGATTGGTTTCCAATTTGGGTATGGAGTCTTGAAATCAGCGCCCCGTGGCAACCCCACATACCAAACAATTTGATTCTCAGACGTAAACACATTAATATCTTTGATTTTATGATAATCATTATACTTCAACATATCGAGCGATCCGTACAGATATTGCGTATTGGCATCAATAAAATAAACTGAATGTTTATCGGTTGAATAAAACACTGCTTCATAATATAGCCACGGTGAATCAGCAATTATCGGCTGATTTTCGCCAGATTTAGCAACTATCGCTTCAAAGATTTGTCTAGTATTATTAGATGCGTTCGAAGTTTTGCTGTAATTTCCCAAATGCCATACATTAGACACGCCAACCATCATCATACCTGCGACAATAGCAATCACAACGATAGATAGTTTTGATTTAATAAGCTTCATACTAAACGCCAAAGTTACGCCGAGAAATAACGATATAGCTAGCGCTGATGGAACTAAATATCTATCAACAAACGATGATCGAAGCGGCGGCATAGATGCAAAGAATAGTATTAAAACTGGAACAAAAGCTACAGTCATTATTAACCGGTAAGCTTGACGCTCGGTTTCATTTTGATTTTTATAAACTCGAATTGCCAATACTATTACTGCGATAAATACCACCAAAAATACAGTCGCTAACCAACCGGTTATATTGCCAGAATCCTGATAGTAAACAACATTAGACATAAAATTAACCAGCGTATCAGGCGTTACGGATGGTATCCAAAAACCAAAAGCCTGAACGGTAAACATCTGCTTTGCGAAAAATGGTAACCACGGAATGAATAGTCCAATCGCGATAACATGCGCCATAATCCATTGTTTAGAAAATAATGTTTTAATAAACTTGCCTTTTTTAGCAATTCGCCTGACTGCGTCAGCTCGCCAAACCCAATGAGCAATCCAAACAATCGCCGAGAAATAATGCGCCCACATTCCCAATCCAACTAATACGCCATAAATAATCCATGGCATTTTTTTCTTGGTGTTAATTGCGTACGTCAATACATATGTTGCAGCCAGTGCAATTGCAGTCACCAACGTATACATTCGCATCTCTTGGCTGTAGCGCACAAACATTGGCGCCAAGACCATGAATATCAAACTTATTCTGGCAGCTTTTTTATTAAATAGACGGTGAGTTAATAAATATCCAAATACAATCGATACGCCACCGAACAGAACGCTCATAGATCGAAGTGCTAGTTCGGTATTGCCAAAACAAATGCTCCATAATTTCAATAACCAATAATAAAGTGGTGGATGCACATCGGCTGCGGTATATATAGCAATATCCCAGAAATTAAATCGGATTAGATACGCACCAAAAGCTTCATCAAACCAAATCGATGACTTTGTAATAGTCCATAATGTAATTATTAAAAATACAGCTAAGCCAGCTGCGATAAATAACCAATCAGTTGTCTTTAGTTTATTTGCTGACCTGTTCAGTCCAAAAATTCGTCGAAAAATAGTCATCAGTTCTATTTTAGCCTTTTACGACGTAACTGACAAATAACTTTTCGCTACTTAACACTAGAAATCGTATCTGAATTGAGTTATAATCCTTATTGTTCTGTGATTTTTGTGATTGCAGCTCCACGAATTTTTAAACCAAGCTTTAGCTGTTTGAAAATTCGAAAGGAGGAGTCGCCAACAAAGTGAAGTTATCGAATTCATTCGATAACAAACTAAAAAGCGAACTCTGACGCCGGGGTGTGGCGCAGTTGATAGCGCGCTCGGTTTGGGACCGAGAGGCCGAAGGTTTGAGTCCTTTCACCCCGACCAAATAAAAAAGACCATCCGCAGGATAGTCTTTTTTATTTGGTAGGCGCTGACGGACCCAACCTTCGCCATGGTCGAAGGTGAGAACCGCCACGTCGGCGGTTCGCAAGGCCGGAAGCCGGATGACGAACGTCACCGACTGAGGCGGGGTCGCGAAAAATTAGGAACTAATTTTATCGTGACTGAGTCCTTTATCTATAAGATTAAAAAAACGAACAAAGTGAGACGATGCCCTTTCACCCCAACAATTAAGAAAAGGTCAGTATAAACTGACCTTTTCTTTTATTATATTATTTTTGTATTTATCGGTTCATCCGACCGTGTTGTCCGCCACCATTACCGGTGCCAGTACCGTCACAATCAGCTTGTCGTTCTGTCATATCTTTCAAACGACTAGCGATTTCTTCTTGGCTAAATCCCCTAGCTTCCCATCGTTCTTGGGCAGCTGTTTGCATTGCAGCGTGTAACTGATCGGCACTAACGCCTTTTTCTTCAGCGACTTGTAACAACGTCTTACTTTCAAGTTCAGTAGTTAATTGATCACTGGTTATGCCTAAAACTTCCGCTTTAGATGCCATAGACTGTTGATAACCATATCCACCACCATTACCGTTAATATTGCCGTTGCCACTTTGTGCCTGAGCCATATTTGGGACCAGCATTAATCCTGCTGCAGCTAAGGTAAATACCCCACTTCCTAATACTAATATTTTGTTCATTATATTTTGCCTCCTTCCGGCATATGTAGTACAAACGAAATAGATTATTTATTTCATTTATGCATATAAATCATACTGGCCGGAGTGTGTCTGTTGAAAAAACTAGGTAAAGAACTATACGATAACGCAAAGCCCAACACCATAGACGCAGCAATAATCAGCAATACTAAATGAATCAATCGCATTTTGTATAAATTACCAACCTTGCGAATAAAGTAGATTGCAGCTATTAATGACACAGCCCCCGCTAGCAAAGCCCACCAAGGGAAGCTATCAACCATATTAGTTAGATTGCGCTTTGCACCATATGCGGGTCCCTGCGCACTCTGTATGCGCAACCACAAAACAACCAAACTCATAACAGAGGCGTTCACAAAGCTGAATAATATTATCATCAATACACCGATAGTATTGAATATCGAAAAATACACCTTGGGATGCATTTTAGCCTGGCCTGTTTTTATCTGGGCCATTACATTCTTTTCAATGGAACTAATTCGTTTTATATTATTCATATTTCACTCCATCGCTTTGACATATTTTTTTCAATTCAGCCTTCGCCCTTTTTACTCTGACTCCCACGGTAGAGGTTGGTATACGCAATATGTCGCTTATTTCATCATATTTTAAATGATCAAAGTAGTATAGAGCCAAAACCTCCTGATATTTAACACTCACCTTGCTGGTACATTTTTTGACACTATCTTTTAATAAATTACTATCGATAGTTTTATCAGTAGAAAATTTTACAGAGATTTCGTCACCAGTCATACCATAATCACTAAAAGTCGTCGATTTTTTGTTGCGCTTAATCAAATTCATTGCTTCGTTATGAAGGATCCTGTATATCCATGACGAAAACGACTTGTCAGTATTAAAACCATTCAGGTTTATGTACGCTTTAATAAAAGTATCTTGAACTAAGTCCGAAGCGATATCATAATCTTTCACTAAAAAATTAGCGTATCGAAGTAGCTTAGCTTCATATCTTTCGACTATCAAAGCGTATTTGTCATTATCGCCACGCAGCACTAATAAAACAATTTGCGAATCCGATAAGTTATCTGATTTCATTACTACCATTACCAACCATAATACAACTTGATGCTTAATATTATTTCAATTAATTCAATTCGTAACAATTAAACCGACAAATCGCGATTATTAAACCAAATCGCAGCAATAATTGTCGAAATTATCGCAAATCCGCCAAATACCAAGAATATATATTCAGGGTATATATTCTTTGCTAACAACTCTGACCCACTAAAGTAATTAAAGAAGCTAACATAACTAAGATCTTTTAGACTGTCATTTAGTGACGAAATTATATTTATGACGTACATCAAAATTAGAATACCGCTTGTTGCCATACTAGCTTTACCCTTTTCAGAAAATACAACTGACGACAAAACTGCCAATGAATAAATCGCCCATATAAACATAAACGAACCAACAGATGCCGTAACAAAATTACTAAGTATAAAATTAGCATCATGCAATATTGCAAATGGTATCGCACCAAACAAACTAATAACACTAAAACCGGCTATTAACAGCAAGCCCGTAAAATATCGTTCCATAAAAATTCTAATTCGCTTTGCAGGTAAGGATGCTAGTGTTTCGATAGTACCTTTGTCTATCTCGTTAGCTGATATGTAATTTGCCATTGAAATCGCAAATACGATTGCCAATATTGGCCACAAAAAGCTCATATATTCAGTCGAGAGATACGATTCTAGCGTGCTAAAGGATAGAGCGCTTGGATCCATATTCATAGCCTTAAAAAACTCTGGCGGAAACGACTTAATCATCTGATCAATTTGACCGGCTTGCTGACTAATCGATGGGAATAGCGCAATGTACATTTCAATAAACCCGACAGCCGACAATGAATAAACCAAAAATGATATATATTTGTCGCGTAGCATCCGTTTAGCAAAAGCAAACATTATTTAGCCCTTTCATAAAACTTCATAAACACATCTTCTAATGATGCGTGCGTTATTTCAAAATCAACCACATTATGTTTCGCTAGCGCTCGCAGCAACGGGTTCAAATTGCCTCCAGCTGTAATTAACAAACCGTTAGCCACTTGTTCGACAGTTTCGACACCCTCAACCTGAAAGTCAGATGGTTTAAATTTGTCGTTAAAATGAACTTCAATTTTATGCATCTTTTTATCAGCCAACTCTTTGATGCTTTCAACTGCAACTAATTTTCCTTCTTTGATAATAGCAACACGATTACACAGTCGTTCAACTTCTGGTAAATTGTGTGACGAAATAAGGATTGTCGTTCCGCGATCGCGCATCTCTAGCAATACTTTATGAATTTCGTATTGCAATAACGGGTCCAGGCCAACAGTTGGCTCGTCCATTACTAACAATTCTGGCTCATTCATTAATGCCAAAATCAATCCTAGTTTTTGTTTATTACCCGAAGAAAGATGCCTAAATTTAGCATTTGGATTAAAATCAAAGCGTTCAATTAAGCTATCAACATTGACTGATTTTCCACGAACATTTTCGAAAAACCGGATATGATCCCAACCAGTCCATTTGTCATATAACTTCACATTTCCTGGCAGATAACCGATATGTTGCTTAGCGATGTCAGAATCTTTTGACATGTCATAACCGAACACCTTAATACTGCCGCTAGTGGGCCTATTGAACCCCATCATACAACGAATAGTCGTGCTTTTGCCAGCACCGTTTGGTCCCAAAAATCCAAAAACTTCGCCTTTTTCTACGTTGAAATCAATTCCATCGACGGCATGTAATTTACCAAAATATTTCTTTAAATCTTTGACTTGGATTATGTTAGCCATATTGTTTTATTATAATCTCAATGTTTATGTTTATGTAGTTTTACTGGGCATGTAACGAAAGACTGCCCATGTTACCAAAATGCCCAAACTCATTCCTGAGATAGCATCCAAAACAAAATGTTGTTTTGTGAACAGTGTTGAAATTACTATCAAAATTGCCATTGATACTGTGGCCCATGAATACTTGCTTTTTCTTATAACAAAATACGTCGCTATCGATACCGACAAGGCTGAATGTAAACTTGGAAACCCTGCATATGGCAAATCATTGTTATAAACAAATTGTAATATGTTAGAAAAAATATCATTTGAATTTATAATCTCACGAGGCACAACAGTCTGAAATGTTAAATAAACAAAAAACGCAATTAGATTAATGATTATGAACGAATAAGCTAGCTGATGAAAATGGCGGTTTTTATACCACGCAAAGATTAGTGTGCCATATAACCAAGGTAAAAATGCCAGATAAGGAATTACAAAAACAGGTAGGCGCGGAATTAGATCATCAATACCAATCTTGACGATATGGTTTATAGATTGAGGAACATTCAGCGCAACATACATGTATAGAATTACAGATGTCAGAACTAATAAGATCGTATCAATTACCAATCGACGGCGAGTTCGTTGCATTATATTACCCCCTTGATTCGATTCTATTATATATCCTTTTTACGAAGTTTTTGATTGGTATAATTCCAAATACCGATAAAGCGCCTGTCGCTATTCCCAACCAAGCTTCAGTGTATGTCAACGGGCTAAAGTGGAACAATTCACGCAAAAAAGTAATATTGAAAATCAACATTAAAGATGCCGAGGTTATACATAATATTGTCACCATCGCCATATTCTCGCGATGTAGAATATTTGCTATCGCTTGCTTGCCTGATAGCCCTAATATTAAAAATATATTAGCTACTACCAAAATCAGGAATGTCATTCCCCTAGCTTTGTCTTCGTCCCATCCCATATCCAGAAGTATTCTATACGATGCAATAACAATCAACGCGACTAAGAAGCCCTGTGCTAAACTTTCAATCACCATTCTAGTACTAAATATTGGTGCCGATAATTTTCGTGGCGGACGCTTCATAATGTCATGGCTTTCTTTTTCATTTTCAAAAATAATCGTGCAACTTGGATCAATCGCAAATTCCAAAAAAACAATGTGAGCTGGGATTAAAACCAATGGCCATCTAAAAAGAGCGGGGAGCAACGACAATAACGCGATAGGAATGTGAACTGAAATAATATATGACATAGCTTTTTGTAGATTGTCATATATTCGACGCCCTAGCCGTATACCATGAACAATTGATGCAAAATTATCATCCAACAGAACTATCGTTGCAGCTTCTCGAGCCACATCTGTGCCCCTAGCGCCCATTGCTATGCCAACGTGCGCAGATTTTAGGGCTGGAGCATCGTTTACGCCGTCTCCAGTCATCGCAACTACCTCGCCCGCCTTCTTTAGCGTATTTACAATAATCAGCTTGTGCGTAGGCGTTACGCGGCTAAAGACCGATATAGTCTTGACAATTTCAATTCTTTCGCGTTCAGATAATTTTTCAAACTCAGGACCCGTAATAGAACCTTCGCGTTTTAGTTCAATCTTCTTGGCAATATTTATCGCGGTTTCTGGATAGTCACCAGTAATCATAACGACTCGAATGCCGGCTTCAAGACACATTCTGACGGCTGGCAAGGCCTCTTTTCTGACCGGATCAGCCAATCCGACTAGACCCAAGAATTCAAATTTAAAATCATGACGATCGGTTGGAATATTATTTAGAACTTTAGCTTTTGCGATAGCTATCACGCGTAGACCTTGACCCGCCAATTGTTTAACTTTGGCTTCAAGTTCTTTTTTAGTTTTTTCATCAATATGACACAAATCAAAAACCGTCTCAGGAGCACCTTTTAATGCAATCCTTTTTGCCTGATTACGACTACCCCAAATATGAACAATTGATAGGGAAGTATCCTCGAGTGGATATTCTTTGATAATTCCCTGCTTTTCATAAATTTTTTCAACATCACCAAAAACCTGTTTACCATCTAAAATAAATGCTTCTTCCATTGGATCAAATGGGTTTTGTTGAGACGCCAAAACACCATACCTAACAACTTCGCTTGCGTCAATAAAATTATCGCTATATACATTACCGTCAGCATCAATAATAATGGCAACCTTCATCCGATTTTCGGTAAGAGTTCCTGTTTTATCGACGCATAATACAGTTGCGCTACCTAGGGTTTCAATCGCATGCGCCCTACGAGCTAGAACGTTATTTTTTGCCAAACGCCAAGCGCCTAAAGTTAAAAATATAGTCAAAACTACAGGGAATTCTTCGGGCAAGATTGCAATAGCCAAGGTCAATCCAGCCAACAATCCCTGAACCAAATCACCTCTATTAATCAAAAAAATAAAAGTAAGAATAATTGATGCGCTAATTGCCAATATTGCAACAAATTTAACAACTTTGTTTACTTCTTTTTGTAATAAAGTTTTCTCAGTTTTTATAGAATTAAGTGATGTGCCAATATGGCCAATTTCAGTATCCTTACCAATCCCAATAACTTCAGCATAGCCGTGCCCACTAACAACCAATGTGCCCGAAAATACACCATTCGTTTGGACATCAGATACGCGAATATGTTTTTCGACCGGCTCTGATTCGCCCGTCAATAACGATTCGTCAACTTTAAAATTTTCGGCTGATATCAATATGGCATCCGCCGGCACTCGACTGCCCTCGCACAAAAACATGATGTCACCAACAACTACTTCACGTCCAGGAATAGT
Organism: Candidatus Saccharibacteria bacterium CG2_30_41_52; assembly: GCA_001873625.1. Lineage (GTDB taxonomy): Bacteria > Patescibacteriota > Saccharimonadia > Saccharimonadales > Saccharimonadaceae > UBA1547. The sequence continues at coordinate 49,133 of MNZN01000003.1, forward strand.
TATTTTTTTACCATCACGAATAACATCAGGTATAGGACTCGACAGGTTTTTCAAAGCTTCTAATGATTTCTCTGTTTTAGATTCTTGATAAAACTCAATACCAAGTATCCCAATGAACGAAGCTAACAATAAAAACGCCTCGTTGCGATCGCCCAAAATAAAATAAATACCAACCGTTGCCAACAATAAAAATATCATCGGCTCAGTCAATAAGCCAAAGATTAGTTTTAAAAAATTTCGTTTATCTTTATTAGGTAATTCATTAAAACCAAATTTTTTCGCCTGGCGGAGACCTCAGTATTTGAAAGACCCTCAAGTTTACTTGTATTCATTTAGATATCTTACCACGACAACGGTTAAGGTTTTAGAATCGAGGGTCGTCTCTGATTAATACATGATCACGATAAATCCTAGCGGCATATTCTGGAGAAATCGGATTAATAATCACGCCAGTCCCCAGCTCTAACCCCGCCCATGTATTTGGACGTGGTGCAATTTTAATATGCATATGATAATCTTCGTCATAAACGGCGTTTTCAATAAAATAATTATAAGCTATGCCGTATTTATCTAGTGTTCCCAAAACAATACGCATTGCTTTACCGATTGATTCTTTTTCGCTGTGCGTAAGTTCTGAAATCAAGCGGATATGACGTTTTGGAATCAACCAAGCTCCGTAGGGAGAATCGCTGGCATATGGCGACAAAACAAACAAATTTTCATCTTGCCAAATAACGCGTGGTCGTTCAGATTCAAGTGCAATAATGTCACAATACGGACAAGTCGTATGTTCCAAACGATATTTTCCAAAAGCTCTAGCTTCGTTTTCGATTTTAATTGGCAAAATTGGCAAAGCATAAACCTGTGAATGGGTATGAGTAACTGACGCTCCCGCTTTACCGCCTTCATTTTTAAATATGATTACGTGTTTAATGCCGTCCATACTTTTGAGAGCCGTGTAGCGATCAATGTATGCATTAATAACTCGTACGATATGGTCAATAGAAAAATCATTAATATCCATTCCATGTCGACGAGTTTCAATAATAACTTCGGTTTGCCCATAGGCACTGACATTGGTTGGAGTTAAGGCTGCAAATTTATTAATAACCGAAACAATTTCCCATTCACCGTTGTATCCATTATCTTGATATGTAATCGTCTCGCCGTGAAAGTTTTCAGGACAAAAATGACAGATCTTGCCTGTTTCAATAGTCGTTGCAGCTTTTACTTCAAAAGGACGCTTTGCCCTATTCGGAGCGATAATGACATAGTCGTCTTTGAAGTAATCCTTACGTATTTCTGGTTTGCTCATTCATCTTATAATAAAGCATATGGTTATATATTAGAAGCCACCAATAAAATATCGCCCAATAGTAAACGACTTTGGGCGATAAATTTTTATTAAAATTTACTATTTTGCAAATTCAATTGCACGAGTTTCACGAATTACGTTCACTTTGATTGTTCCTGGATATTGCATTGTACTTTCAATCTTAATCGCGATATCGCGAGCAAGTTTGATCGCGCTTAAATCATCAATTGCTTGTGGGCTAACAATTACACGAACTTCACGACCAGCACTAATTGCATAGGCCTTATCAATTCCGTTAAATCCTAGTGCAATGTTTTCCAAATCACGCATACGCTCAGTGAAATTCTCGGCACTGATATTGCGAGCTCCGGGACGAGCAGCTGATAGTGCGTCACAAACACGAACTACCAATGCTTCTGGTGTTGTAGCTTCAACATCATCATGATGAGCCTCGATTGCGTGTGCAATCTCTTCGGACATACCGTACTTACGTGCGAATTCTCCAGAAAGATGGTGGTGTTTGCCTTCCATCTTATGCGTTACGGCTTTGCCAACGTCATGAAGAATGGTAGCGATCTTTGTGATGCGAACATCCGCTCCAATTTCTTCAGCAATAAGCCCAGCCATATGAGTCATCTCGATACTGTGCCTAAGCACGTTTTGGCCATAACTGGTACGATATTTCAGCTCACCCAGTAAACGCAACATTTCTTTTGGAATACCAACAACTCCAACTTCACGAGCAGCGTCTTCGCCAGCACGATCAACCTCTTTGTTGATTTCTATTTCAGCCTTGGCAACAACTTCCTCTATGCGACCTGGATGAATACGGCCGTCTTTCATTAATAGTTCCAAACTCATACGAGCAATCTGACGACGAATCGGATCAAACGAACTTAAAACAATCATACCTGGAGTATCATCAACCAAAATATCGACGCCAGTTGCACGTTGCAAGGCTTGAATATTGCGGCCTTCTTTGCCTATAATTCGGCCCTTCATCTCGTCATCTGTCAGTTTAATAGCAGTTACAGTTCGCTCGGCGGCGACCGCAGACGACATACGCTCCATTGCAGTCACTAAAATTGTTTGGGCGGCGTCTTCGGCGGTCTCTTTGGCGTCATTTTGCAATTTATTAATTAGACCAACCATATCTTGTTTGATATCGCGTTCGGTCATTTGCATCAATTTTTCGGCAGCATCGGTCTTGGATAGTTTAGAAATTTTTTCAAGTTTATCCTGCTGTTTAGTACGAATATCGCGAATCTCGCCTTTAAGACTTTCAAGATCTCGCTCTTCGGCACGTAATTTTTCAGAACGTTTATCAAGCTCGTCAATTTTGCGATCGAGCGTTGTTTCACGATCGGCCAAACGATTCTCTGTCTTTTTCCATTCGTTTCGACGTTCGTTTTCCAGTTCTAAGACTTCATCCTTAGCTTTTAGGATAATGTCACTGGCTTTGGTTTTCGCTGCAGCAATTTCTTTTTCAGCCTTTAATTTGCCGCCTGTTTGTTGACGTTTTTCATAGACGACTGTGCCGCCAACTCCAACAAGAACCGCGATTACGGCAATAATACCTTCTAACATAGTTATTCCTTTCCTCGCCAAGACCTCTCTGAGAATTTATACAGAGTATAAGAAATGCTTGTAGTAAAAGTTCAGTCAGCCTGTGCGTTGGTTTCAAAAATTATTCAGAGTCCTTAAAAATGGACTATATATATAGTAGCCTTTTTTATGTCAAGTCCGCAAGCTAATTATAAATATTGTAATAAATACTCTTATTATTTTCTGCCTTCCCTCGTCCCAATAAACAATCGCCACTTAACTTACGTGTTAATAATAAACTAATTTGTTCTTGGCTGTCTGCGGAACGATCCTAAAGGAATCGCCTTCACGCCATTATATCTTTTGCAGGATTAAATCCTGCAAAAGATATAATGGGTTCAGGTAGTCCTCGACAATCCAGGACCAAATTAGTTTATTGTTACGGTAAGTTAACAGCCGATTTTATTATTGGGACTTGGTAAGGCTAGCTACTTACATTATCGCTAGCCAGCCTACATTCCAACGAATAAAAAAGGGCTTTTGAGTTGCCGCAAAAATGAAATCAACTAGACCATGCTATCCGAGTATGTTTGAGTGGTAACGAGTTACGCAGGATACATAGTTTAGTTGATTTTATTTTTAGCGCGCGACGAGAGTCGGCCCTTGTTTATTTGGTGGGATGGATGGTGGTATTGATAACAATATTTTTTATTTTTTTGAAACCGTAATATGAGCTTCACTACCATAGAACGGTAGGACTATTCTTTCATTTACGCCAGCGTTCAATTTTGACATTACTTCGTCTTGCCAGTCGTCATTACGCCCACCAACAATCGGAATATTTTGAGCATCAGCTATCGTATTCATAACCGTCAAACCAATCCGTAAACCAGTAAAACTTCCTGGACCTTCAAAAACACCAATCGCCGATATATCAGACCAGGTCTTGTTGTTTTCGCCAAGTATTTTGTTCAAATATCCAAGCAACCCCTTGGCTAATGTTCTATCCGCCTGCCATTGATTTTCTTGGCGCCAACCACCGTCGAACAAACTGATTTTACAAACTGGCGTACTGGTGTCTAAAAATACAATCATTCTGTTATTTTTTCCATAAGTTTTTGACTAATTTCACCACTTGATTTTATATCAAGTTTTCGTGAATATTCTGAGATGGCAGATATATTAATAGTTAATCTATCGATTGGCAGAATACCAGCAACCGCTCCGCCCCATTCTATAACTGTAACAATATTTTTATCATCGATTACTTCTTGCAATTCATTCGCCATAATACCAGCGTCATTTAGTCGATAAAAATCATAATGTGAAAGTATAATACCATCCCTACCGTTATATACACGGTTGATCGTGAAACTAGGGCTTTGGACGTTTTCGTCTATCCCTAAACCAACAGCAATACCTTTGACGAGTGTTGTTTTTCCTGCACCAACATCACCAATTAATTCGATGATTTCGCCGCCACAAAGCAAAGTTCCAATAGCCTTGCCTAGGTCCTTCATTTTGTCCTTGTTTTTTACATCTATAAACATATAAAAATATTATATCATCTAGCACTTTTTTACTCTGTAGATTACAATAGGCACAAGCAGTATGCGTATAACCGATGCCACAATGGAAAAGTTGCTTGTTCGCAGTGGTGTAATCACTGCCGAGCAAATTGACGCCCTGAAAGATGAGGCGGTTCGTTCAAAGCACTCCATGCAAGATATGGCAATGTCAAACGAACTAATCGATGACAAAACATTAGCCAGAGCTTTTGCCGATTATGCACAAATACCCTACATTGAATTAAATCCACACGACCTAAATCTCGATATTCTTAATAAAATTCCTGATCGTATCGCCCGACAATACAACGCAGTATTATTCAAGGTTGACCCAGATGGTTTATGCCATTTGGCAATGGACGACCCTGATGATGTTCAGGCTATTAGCTTTATCGAGAAAGAAATTGGCACAAATACTAAAATCTACGTCGCAACTCATGAAAACATTTTGGCAGCCCTAGAAGCTTATCGTGGCGACGTCAGCAACGAGTTAAACGAAGTTATTGATATTCAACGAGCTGATAATAACGAAAACGACTCGATTACTAGCGAAGAAGTTGCTGAAGATTCGCCTATCGCAAAAACAATCAACCTGCTGTTGGAATACGCCATTCGTTCACACGCCAGCGATATTCACATTGAACCTCGCGAAGGTTTTGTTCAAATTAGATACCGAATCGACGGAATATTAAAAGAAGTAAACCGTTTACCTCGCAACGTTCTAAACGCACTAACCAGCCGTGTCAAAATTTTGTCCAATCTAAAAATTGATGAACGACGTGTCCCTCAAGATGGAAGATTCAAGATCAAAGTAGGCGGCAAACAATATGCTCTTCGTGTCAGCACATTGCCTGTAGCAGACGGTGAAAAAACCGTCATGCGTATTTTGGATGAATCTAACCAAGCCGTATCCCTAGAATCACTTGGATATTGGGGCAAATCTTTAGCCACTATCAACGAATCATTAACCGAAGCAAATGGTATGATTTTGATAACAGGTCCTACTGGTAGCGGTAAGTCAACTAGCTTATTTAGTATCCTAACTATTCTTAACAACCCAGACGTTAACATTTCAACCGTCGAAGACCCAGTTGAGTATAAAATCGTTGGCGTCAACCAAACCCAGACTAACTCCAAAGCCGGAATGACCTTTGCCAATGGGCTTCGCGCACTTCTCCGTCAAGACCCAGACATTATTATGATCGGTGAGATCCGCGATAGTGAAACAGCCGATTTGGGCGTTCAAGCTGCCCTAACTGGACACTTGGTGTTTAGTACCCTTCACACCAATGACGCCGCAACTTGTTTGCCACGTCTGCTCGACATGGGCATTGAGCCATTCCTTATCGCCAGTATCGTTCGTGCTGTAGTCGGTCAGCGACTTGTCCGTAAAGTTCGTCACGAATCCAGAATAAGCTATAAACCAACTGCCGAAGAACAAGAAATGATAGTCAAAATGTTTAACCTAAAACCAGGTCAAGACTTTAGCTATATCCATAATCTAGAAAAAGCAGCAGCAGCCGAAGGTTTAGGTGGTGATACTCCACTTTCAACCGACGAACATGGGATTAATGTCTTGTATCACAATAACCCAGATGACAATGCCGATGGTTCTATGGCTGGCTACAGAGGACGAATGGGTATTTATGAAGTTCTTAATAATTCAGTTCCTATGCAGCAGCTGATTGTATCGAATGCAACCAGTAACCAACTTCGAGAACAAGCGATTGCCGAGGGCATGGTTACAATGCAAACTGATGGTTTAATTAAAGTTCTTCGTGGCGAAACAACCCTCGAAGAAGTCATTAGGGTAACTAAAGAATAATATGCCATCATTTGCATATATCGCTATCGATCTCAAAGGTAACTCTTTAAGCGGCGTCACCGAGCAGCCTGACCGCGCTACGGCTATTAGCGCCATAACCAAACAAAATCTTCGCCCAGTTAGTGTCCAAGAAACCAAAGAAAAGATGACTAGCAGCAAAATGGGAAATATGCTAGGTGCTGGTAAAATCAAACCAGATCAGTTAGTTATGTTTACTCGTCAATTAAGCGCCATGGTTGGTGCTGGCGTGCCACTGCTTCGCGCTCTTACAGCCCTATCTGATCACGTTGCCGAAAGTCCACTTTTGAAAAAAATATTAGTCGGTGTTATTCATGACGTTGAATCAGGCGCTACTCTTGGTGATGCTTTGGCGAAATATCCAAATACATTTAATGACGTCTACGTAAACATGGTTCGTGCCGGTGAAGCTGCCGGAATCTTGGATGATATTTTGAAGCGTTTGGCTTTGCAACAAGAAAAGAGCACAACCATGCGCAAAAAAATTAAAAGTTCAATGGCATACCCATTAGTTCTGTTATTTATTACGGCAGCAGCATTCTTTGGATTAATGCTTTTCGTTGTGCCTCAGATTGGTAAAATCTTAACAGATTTGGGTGGAGCTGATGCAAAATTACCAGGAATCACGATGGCCATGTTGGCAGTAAGTAGTTTTATTACATCATATTGGTACATCATATTCTTGGTACTTGGTGGTGGCGTATATGGATTCTTGCGCTACATCAAATCGCCAAAAGGCCGATATCAATTCCATTACATCATTTTAAAAACTCCACTTATTAAAACAATTGTCATGAAAGTTGCCGTTGGACACTTTACTCGTACCTTCTCGGCATTGATTGAGGCCGGTGTTGCCGTTTTGGAAGCGTTGAACGTCACTTCACGCGCTGTTGGTAATGCCATATTTGAAGAAGCCCTAATCGAAGCTGAGGCTCAAGTAAAAATCGGAAAAACTCTTTCATCAGTAATTGCGGCTAACCCTCTTTTTCCTCCGATTGTGTCCCAAATGTTATTGGTTGGTGAAGAAACCGGCCAAACTGACACCGTCCTTGTCAAAGTTGCAGACTTTTACGAAGAAGAAGTTGACCGATCAATCGAAGGTCTTAGCGCTGTTATTGAACCTATCATGATTGTAATCATGGGTAGCATGGTCGGATTAATTGCAGCCAGTGTTATGTTACCAATCGCCGGACTAGCTCAAACTATAAAATAGTTATTCTTATAGCAATATGCTCATGCTATAATAATAACCAGAATTCACTAGTGGGCATCAATGGAAAAACTATTTTTTAAAGATAAACAAGTCATCGGTCTTGATATCAGCAACACTGGTATCAAAATTATGGCCATCGATATCAAACGATGGTTAGTACTTGGTTACGGATCAATTGATTTAGAGCCCGCTAAGGTCAAAGAATCACTTGAAGGAACCAGCACTTATTTGGCTGACAACGTCCAAGTTCTCATCAAGGAAAAACTAGTTGGAACATTGCCGAGCAACCACGTAGTTATCAGCGTACCTACAACTCGTACTTATTCACGAACATTCAATCTTCCAACAGATGTCGAAAAGAAATTAAAGGACGCAGTCGAACTAGAAGTCGACCAATATATTCCAGTACCAGCTTCAACTCTATATATAGATTACGAGATTATTGAGCGAACCAAAAAACAAATCACCGTGCTAATGAGCGCCGTCCCCCGAACAATCGTCGACAAATGCGTATCCGCCGCCGAAAGCGCCGGATTAAATGTAGTCTTAGTTGAACCGGGTATGAATGCTGTCGCTCGCCTAATCACAAGTTCCGAAGAAGGTAAATTACCAAGCGTCATCGTTGATATTGGCCCAGCAACAACAGATATAGCCGTCCTAGACAGTGGTGCAGTTCGCGTTACTGGCGGACTAGCAATTGGCGGTAACACATTTACTCTTGATATAGCTAAACGACTAGAAGTTCCTTTGGAAAATGCTCACCAACTTAAAGTTCTAAACGGACTTAATGCCGGACCTCGTCAAGAAAAAATCCGCGGTGCCGTCGAACCAAGTCTAGCCCAGATTATTACCGAAACACGCAAAGTTATGCGCTATTATAATGAACGTATCAGCGACGATCGCAAACTTGAACAGCTGTTGGTTGTCGGGATCGGCAGCAATATGCCTGGCATTGGTGAATATTTCACAAACGAACTTGTTATGCCGGCTCGCGTTGCCAACCCTTGGCAGAAATTAGATTTCGGTAAATTGCCAGAACCAGCCAAACAATTCCGTTCCAGATATATAACCGCTGCTGGACTTGCAAGTATAACGACAGGAAATATTTGGAAATGATAAATTTACTACCCGCAGAAACCAAGATTCAACTTCGCGCAGCGCATACGAATGTTCTGCTGTTTAAATATTTACTAGTGCTAGGCACGGGCGTCACGTTTTTGGGATTAGCTTTCGGAGCGTCTTATATATTCTTGACCAATAACAAAGCTGCTATTGAAAAGCTAGAAAACAACAGCCAATCGACAGTGTCGCTATATTCAGTTGCTCAAAAACAGCTTAATTCTATTCTATCGAGTGTCGCAACCGCTAAAAGCATCATGGACCAACAAATATCATACAGCGACATCGTAACTGGTATCGCTGCGGCGCTACCTGCAGGAATAATTATCGACAAACTTGTCGTCGACAATAGCACGATCGGTAAACCGATGACACTCTTGGCCAGGGCTAAGACGGCCGAAAGCGTACCGCTAATGAAAGATAATTTTACACAATCTACCCTATTTTCCAACTATAATCTTATGTCAGTCACAAATAACCCTACGGATTCATCCGGATTTCCAGTTCAAATCAGTGTAAGTATAACTGTGAACAAAGGTATGTCACTATGAGAAAACAACGTAAACCAAAAACAGGCCTACAGGCAACATCTTTGCGCAAAGCTATGATTACCCTAGTCGTCATCCTAATTATTTTAGCTTCTGTTGGTTTTTATTTCGGACAAGATTGGCTCACAAAATACGCGGCCGAAGTAGACCAAACTACTTCTGGATCATCCGCAAGCAGCAGCAGTTCTCAAGCTCTAAGTCAATTACACGAAGAAATAACCAACAACCAGCCGATTGGAGCTAAAGCCAGCGCCTTGGTTGCATCCAGCCAAAATTACCAGAATAAAATAATTAGCGACCTTAATAAATATGCATCGTCTACAGGGATATCGATTGCTGGATATAATTTGACTCAACCAACCATAACAGGCGATGATGCTGGAGCAACAATCAGTGGCGTAAAATCAAAATTCGTCACAATAACACTCAACAATCCGATTCCTATACGAAGCCTACTGCAGTTTTTTAAAGCAATCGAAAGCAACCTACCAAAAATGCAAATCACCGGTATCAGCATTTCATCATCTAGCACCAAAGATAACGTGACCGTCGATCCATTAACAATAGAGGTCTACACAAAATAATATTATGAAGAATTTTTCTTTCGCACACCTATTAGCCCCAGTCGTATCAACGCTAAAAAAATTGAGTTTAGTTATATTTATAATTGTTATTGCCGGCGGATTAGTCTATGCAATAATGACAATCAGCAGTATATTGACCCAACCGCCCAGTGATAGTTCGAAAAAATCTACTAACAGCGCCTCAATTGATCAGGCAACAGTAAATCGTCTCAACAGATACAAAACAAGCGACGTTAATTCGACCAATCAATCATTGCCATCAGGCAGGATTAACCCTTTCTCTGAATAGTTGGCGGTACGGCCAAAAACGCTTATACTAATAGTATGTTATTACCTGGATCAAGATTAATCGGAACTCCTATTATGGGCCTCCAGACAGGCACTCAATTAGCAGTTACAAAATCCCCCGTTATCGATCCAAGTAATTTAAAAATTATTGCCTATGAAGTAGATGGGCCACTACTTGCCGAGAGGCCTTCTTTTATACGTATAGCCGACGTACGCGAGCTTGGTGATGTGGGTATGATAATTGATAGCAACGATGAGTTTATTGGCCTAGACGACGTCATAGCTATTAAAAAGATACATGATTTAGGTTTTCTACTGATTGGTTTAAACGTTATAGACGAAACTAAACGTAAATTAGGAAAAGTCGATGGCTACAGCGTCGACACCGATAGCTTTATCGTTCAACAGCTAAAAGTAAAACGCGGTATTATCAAGAGTATGTCCGACACCGAACTGCTAATCCACCGTTCACAAATTGTTGAAATAAACGACCAGACAATAATCGTCCGAACAGCTGCTAAAAAATTATTACCAATAACCAAATCGAATCAAATGACATATTTGAACCCATTCAGGTCTAACACCCCCCAAATAAACAAAGATTTGTAAAAAATCAATCTATTCTTCGATCGAGTTATTATTAAGGGCTTTTTTAATTTCGTCATAGCCGAACCCTAGCCGCGCCAAATACATCATCAATTTTTGATCATCTGGATATCGATTACGTTTCTTTGCGATGATTTTTTGTATTTCATCATCATTATTGCGACCAGATTCAGACAAAGCTTGTTCGATAATATCTATGCTGACACCTTTGGTGCGTAGTTCGGACACTAATTTTCTATGGCTAGCGCCTTTGGATAATGACCGATTTTCAGCCCAAAACCGAGCAAACTTTATATCATCAACGTAGCCTTTTTCTACTAAACGCTCTAGTACGCGCGTAGCAATTTCTGGCGCAACACCGGGTTTAACATCACCAGTCTTTAGTTTAGTTGGACAAGTCTTGCGATATAAATAATCCTTAACTTCACGCTCACTATGTGGTCTCATTAAACTATATTCAAGTGCTCGCCCATATAATTTACCAAATTGACTTTCAGTCTCGAATAACAATAGTTGAGACTCGTCATAATCACGACCTACTTTTAGACCTATTTCTCCAACTTGAAACACATCCAAACTAAACCTATATTTTCCATCAACCAAAACATTCACACGATTTTTATCGCGTGCCTGAATGTTTATAGCTGTTATCTTCATAGGTAAAATTACCTACTAGATTGCGGATTCTGCAGCTACTTTTGCACGAACCTTTTTCTCAATCTCAACCAATATTTTTGGGTTTTCTTTTAGGTATTCTTTGCTAGCTTCGCGGCCTTGGCCGATTTTAGCATCGGCATAGTCAAACCATGCACCTGATTTTCCAACAATATTATGTAGTACTGCTAAGTCCAAAACGTCACCGGTCTTACTAATACCTTCGTTATACATAATGTCGAATTCTGCAATCCTAAACGGTGGAGCAATCTTGTTTTTAACAATTTTTACTTTTGTTCTATTGCCAATAATCTCTTCACCAGCTTTGATTTGACCAGTTCGACGAATATCAATTCGGATAGATGCATAAAACTTCAGAGCGTTACCGCCAGTTGTGGTTTCTGGATTACCAAACATCACACCAATCTTCATACGAATCTGGTTAATAAAGATAACAGTAGTCTTGCTCTTGCTTATAATTCCAGTAAGTTTACGGAGTGCCTGGCTCATTAATCGAGCTTGGAGTCCCATGTGACTATCGCCCATATCCCCATCAATTTCAGCTTGTGGGACTAAGGCCGCGACTGAGTCAATAACGACAATATCAACTGCATTAGAACGTACTAACGTTTCAGCAATATCAAGTGCCTGTTCGCCATTATCCGGTTGAGAAACTAATAGATTGTCAGTATCAACACCTAATTTTCGGGCATATGCAGGATCAAGCGCATGTTCAGCATCAATAAATGCTGCTGTACCACCATTACGTTGAATCTCGGCAATTGCATGAAGAGCTAGTGTAGTCTTACCAGACGATTCTGGTCCAAAAATCTCGATAATTCGGCCTTTAGGGTATCCGCCACCCAGTGCCAAATCTAGTGATAACGCACCACTACTAACCAGTTCAACATCAACGGTTTTAGTATCACCAAGTCGACGAATAGCACCGTCCCCAAATTGCTTATTAATCTGTTCTTGCGCCAATCCAAGGGCTTTTAGTTTGCCTTCAGTAGCTGTAGGTTTTTCACCCATTTCTGCCCGTTCTGCCTTTTTTGCTGCCATATACTCCCTCTTTCCTATTTACTTTAATTATACTTTATTTGCTATAATATATCTAATGAACAAGAACCCGCATGGATTTACAGTTATCGAAATAATGTTTGTTGCCATATTAATTGGCATATCCAGTGTTATATTTTTCATCCAAAAACATAACATCGAAATGGTTGCTAGTGACGCCCAAGCAAAAACGTCAATCAATTCTATGTATTACGGACTAGAAGAAGTTTTTTATACTGCAAATAAATATTATCCTCAAACAATCAGCAGCGATAACCTAAAGTCAGTTGACCCGGTCTTATTCGACGATCCAAACGGAGTCAAAATAAATACAGCTGACAGTTTGTACAGTTACAAACCAACCAACTGCGTTAATAACAAATGCAAAAGCTACACACTTGAGGCTACTCTTCAAAATGAAGACGCCTACATTAAAACTAACCGCAACAACTAGACTATTGCGCGACCGTTTTTGAACGATTCAACTGCATTTTTCAGTGTCGCAATAACTTCTTTGGGATTAGCGACAAATTTAAATCGATATACCGTTCCTTCGCCTTCTGTACTCAGGCGAATCATGCCAAAGTTAAACATATGCTCGATTATACCTCTTTGCGAATAGCTTACATCTTCAATATCAATCAGACTGACCATTTTCTCTTTTTTAGAGAAAACTCCTGTCTGAATTACTTGAATAATACTCTCATTAGTCAAAAATAATTTATTATTCGTATAAACGCTATATGCAGTATAAGTACCTAACATAACAAAGCCTGAAAATACCAAAACTGGCAAAAGTATTATTGATGAATCAACAGTGCCTGCGGGTAGATCTAATGATTGAAGAATAAAATCAAAGTTGAATAGCATTGTGAACGCCAACGAAATCAAGAATACACCCATAACAATTGGCAATAAAAGTCCAACCGGGTGGCGACTGACGACACTAATAATGTATTCTCCACTGTTTAAATCACACTCAGGCCAGGTTTTTTTAGATTCTTCGTGTTTTAATTCGGTTTCTTCACTAATAATTTGCTTCTCTGGTTCAGACGGCCTTATTAAATGAACACCTTGAGTTGTGGTGCCTGATGGAACTTGTTCTACAGATGGATGCGCGTATAAAGGACGCCCATCTACATCGTATGCAACTGGTTTATTGCAATCTGGTTGCGATGATGATTTTATACTCATGAGTATATTATACCAATTTTTGTTGATTTTCAGCTTCGACTTTAAATCGGCCAACATGTTTGAATGCTTTTGTAGTTACGCGTCGTCCGCGAGGCGTTCTTTCGATAAAACCAATCTGCAGTAAATATGGTTCATAAAAATCTTCAATCGTTGTAGCTTCATCGCCCGTTAACGCCGCAATCGTATTAAGTCCGACTGGGTTATCGCCATAATTATCAATAATGCTCGTAATTAAGTTTCTATCACCTGGATCAAGCCCTAATGTATCAATTTCCAGTAAAACTAAGGCCGCTTCGGCAGTAGGGATATCAATAATACCATCACCGTTAACATCGGCGTAATCACGCACTCTTTTAAGTAATCGATTAGCAATACGTGGGGTTAATCGAGCTCGTGTTGACAGTAATTGCGCCGCACCAGGCTGTATTTTGCTGCCTAATATATTAGCGGCTCGAATAATAATATTTGTTATTTCGTCCGGCTTATAAAATTCTAATCGGTGAATCAATCCAAAACGATCACGAAGCGGAGCCGACAAAGCACCAGTTCTGGTAGTTGCACCAATTACCGTAAACTTTGGCAAATCCAAACGAACACTACGCGCTGCCGGACCTTTACCGATCATAATATCCAATTTGAAATCTTCCATTGCGCTATACAAAACTTCTTCAACAGTGCGACCTAGACGATGAATCTCATCAATGAATAATATATCGCCATCAGTCAAATTAGTTAATATACTAGCCAAATCCCCCGCGCGTTCAATCGCTGGACCGCTAGTGACGCGAATATTCGTACCCATTTCATTAGCTATAACCGTTGCCATTGTAGTTTTACCTAGCCCTGGAGGACCATATAGTAAAACGTGATCAATAGGTTCGCCACGTTTTTTTGACGCCTCGATTGCTAATTTCAGATTGTTTTTTAATCGATCTTGTCCAATATATTCGTCAAAAGATTTTGGACGCAATGTAACTTCAATTCGCTTTTCGTCCGCGTCGTCATCATGAATACTGGCGTCGATTATTCGTTCAATCGCCATTAGCTTTTACTCCTAAGCGACATCGTAACACGTTCAGCCGTTGAAAGTTCAGTCGAAATACCTTCTAATGCTTTTGTTGCATCATTGAGATTATAGCCAAGCGCCATCAAAGCTTCTAATGCTTCGTCGCCGCTATGTATAACACTAGAAGTTCCTAATCCTTTTACATTGGTTCGAATCGCATGACCAACCTTGTCCGACAAATCAACCACTACGCGCTCGGCCGTCTTTTTACCTACGCCACTGGCGCGCGTTATAAATACAGCATCACTGTTAGCGATAGCATTACGAACAGCCTCGGTCTCGCCTAATGATAATATTGCCAAAGCCGCTTTGGGACCGATACCTTGAACTGTTATTAACATTTCAAATAATTTCTTGGCAATCAGACTTGAAAAGCCAAATAATTCCTGGCTTTGTTCGCGAACGTGATGGTATGTATAGAATTTAACATTCGATTCTATTTGCGCGACGTCAAAATCATTAGCCGCCAATTGGACCTCATAACCCACGCCATGAACATCAACAATAACTGACGATCCAAACTTTTCAACTACAATCCCATATACGTGCGCAATCATACTATAGTTCCTACAACACAAATCATTACGATTTGAAACGTCCTCTCTGGTTAAAAACTAGCTTTTTGTACTCGACGTATCTATGGATATGTCTCGTCCAAAGAAGACGAGTTTTATAACTCATAGATGACTGTCTCAAATCCCAACAATTTGTATTGCAGGGGCTATGTTCATTATACTCGAGTCATAAGATAATGGGTAATCGCAGCTGCCAATGCGTCAGCACAATCATCTGGCTTTGGTGCTTCGGATAATCCCAATTGAATTCTAACCATTTCCTGAACCTGTTTTTTACCAGCTTTTCCATACCCAGTCACAGTCTGTTTAATCTGTAGTGGCGTGTATTCAGCTATCGGTAATCCACCTTTACGGCCTGCCAGCATCGCAACTCCCCTGGCATGCGAAACGCTAATTGCGGTCGTAACGTTCTGGGCAAAAAATAACTTTTCAATAGACATAGAGTCCGGTTTACAGCTTTCAATAATTTCCGTAAGGCTATCAAAAATATCTTCCAATCGAACATCCAATGGCGTATGGGCAGGCGTAGTAACAACGCCAGCATCTATCATTTTCATTTTGCCACCAATAATCTCGATGACACCAAAGCCCAAAATGCCCGTTCCTGGATCTATTCCAATAATCCTCATATCCTTTTTATTATAAGCTATTTGTTGAAATGTCGGAACGAACCGATTCGGTGTACTAATTTTACAATCTCTTGTCGCCACTCCCATATTCCATAGATAATCGCTATAGCTCCAACACCCACAAGTGACCACAACAAAACATAATTATTCGATGCTTCAAAAGTCTGTTCAGGTGCATACGCAGCCGCCGGCACGCTACTGATTACATTACGACAGCGATTAGTTTCCGGATTTCGTTCTTGACCAGCTTTGCATGGAGCCAAATCACTAGCCCCCAATACTGCCATAATCGATCGACAGCGATTAGTTTCTGGGTTACGCTCTTGGCCCTCGGCACATGGCGTCAATGCATTTACATCCGATGCAATATTACGGCAACGATTAGTTTCTTCACTTCGATATTGGCCATTTCTGCACGGAGTTAGCACCGAATTAGTCGCGACAACTATCAATCTACAACGATTAGTTTCTGTACTTCTATACTGATTTGCCGCACATGGCTGAAGGCTGCTTTTTGCGGGCACAACTATCACCTTCTCAACTTCAATAAACGAGACTAGATTTTCACTACCTGGCGTCGGTCTGTTAGTATACTGCCAAATATCATTTATTTTTGCCCAGGCCATTCCATCATCAGGATTACTATAAACGTCAGATCTATCGATTAATGAATCATCAATCGCTCGCAAACGGACGTTGCTAGTCGAGTTTACCAGCGTAAATTTTATATCAGCATTCGAAAAAGATTTGTACCCTTTCGCTTTGATATACGAACTGGCCGGAAAACTATAAAAATGTTCATCATCCGCGCCAATATAGATAAAATAGTACGACAAGTTGACGTCTTTATCATTTGGATTATATATTTCAATAAATTCGCTACCGTCATCACTTCCAACGGCGTTTGGTAATAACTCAGTAATCTGCAATGGTAATAACCCCAGCAAGCACGTATCATTAGGGCCGACCTCAAAATCATCAGATATAACTGTCTGAATTTCTGGCAAGTTTGAGCATCTATCAATCACTATGCAGTCGCCAGTAGCATCAAATCCCATATTATCCGGCAAAGCCTGTTGTATGCCCTCTAAATTGCCACAAACATCAATTATTATCTGGATGCAATCACCATTCACATCAACTTCGTACCCATCAGGTAATTCGGTTTGTAAGCTATCCAGGTTTAAACAAATATCAACTGGTGGCTGGCTACAATTTCTAACGTCATCAGCTACATAACCATCAGGAATAACCGATTGAATATCCGCGATATTCAAACAAATATCTTCCATTTCATAAATCGACCCCGGATTATATATACTTCGTGATGATGCCAGCTCAAAATCATTGAAATTATTATTAGTGTCTTGCAAATCACCTGGCGCAATCATTTTTCGCTGAATTAATTGATTTTCCGTAGGTGCCAAAGCCGCTTGGCCGCCCTCAGCAGTAACCGATATTCCGTCAGTACCCCATTCGACTGTATCAATTGCCAAACCGTCATCATCAGCAAGAGATAACCAACGACCGTTATCACTTATACCACTTGAAAAGATATAATCATATTCAAACTTTGGATCGCTATCGGCAAATGCTTTGGATACTAATAGAATCGAAGATCGTTTCGGAATAACAACAAAATTGCCAACGACAGGCACGCTGTGTTCAAAATGAACCAGCGTCTTTGTCGGCACTAAATTACCAGTTAATGGATCTAGTGCGCCAGTCGCACCATACGTTACGCTCCAATTCGTCACATCGACATCGACGTCAGAATTATTATAAATTTCTATCAGCTCTTCACTAGCCTTACCGCCCACAATGCTCCTGGTTTGAATCTGACTAAAAACAATATTTTCACCAACGGCATATGATGGCTGAATGTTGAAAAACACCGCAAATAAAAACGACAGAAATACCGTAAAAACATACAGCTTATGCATAGAAACATAATATGCTTATTCTAAGCTAATTACAAGTTTACTAATTATTCTGGTAAATCGGCTGTTATATCAGCATTGCTGTGAATATTAACAACATCATCAATTTCATCAATTGCATCTAATAATTTCAGAACTTTTTGTGCCGTCTCTACATCACTAATCTCAACCATCATATTTGGAACATATTGTAGTTCTGCACCAGCCACTTTTAGTCCAGCAGCAATGATAGCCGAGCGAACTTTGCCAAGGCTCTTAAGCTCTGTATAAACAACTAATTCACCGTCTTCTTCGACAGCATCCTCGGCACCAGCGTCCAAAACTGTCAATAATGCGTCCTCGCCTATTGCAGTCACTCGAATAACGCCTTTGCGTGTAAATTGGAACATTACACTACCAGCATCAGCAATGCGACCGCCGTTTTTAGATAAAGCATTTTTTACTTCAGGGAATGTTCGGTTTCTATTGTCAGTTGCCGCTTCGATGATGATTCCAATACCACCCGGGCCCATAGCTTCATACGCAATCTCTTCTAATATGGAGGCGTTTTTATCAGACACACGATCAATTGCCCTTTGTATATTTATAGCTGGCATATTGGCTTGTTTAGCTGTTTCAATCGCCATAAACAAAGATGAGTTCATCAAAGGGTCGATTCCGCCACGAGCCGCAATTGCAATTTGATTACCGATTCGAGTAAAAACAGCACCTCGTTTAGCATCTTTTATACCTTTTTCACGTTTGATAGTAGACCATTTACTATGTCCAGACATATGAGAGCCTCGTCTTGTTTAGCGTTATATTTAATCATATTATACCAGATAACAGATTACTCGACTAGATTAAAGTCACGCAGATTGTATTTAGTCGATCTCCACATGTATATACAAACGCCCGAAATAGCCAAATAACATATCATTACGCACCACCATACAAATTGAACATTAGTAGTCGCCCAAGGTAGATTAGCAAAGAATTCAGTAACACTAACCATATAATTCAACAGTCCTGTCGCAGGCATTCCAACTATCGTTGACAGTCTGGGTAATATCAAACTGCCACAACCAGCAATGAATACTAATAACATAGCAAGTGGAACTAACGGCAATACTAACAAATTCGATATTATAGCGACGTTTGACAATTGTCCAAAGCCTGCAATCAAAATCGGAGCTGTGACTATTTGTGCCGATACCGTTTCAATCAATATTTGCTGAATCGTACCTGGCTTTTTGTCGCCGAAAAAATATCGACTTGCCAGTGGCGCCAATATCATCACTCCTGCAAAAGCCGCAAATGATAATTGCCATCCTAAATCACCCCAGGCGTAACCAGGGTTAATCATTACAGTTACAGCAATTGCCAGTGATAATAATACTATCGGATGAAATTTTCGACCGTAATACCAAGCCCCTAAGCTTAGGCCAGCCACTAAACCAGCTCGCGACATACTGGGGCTGATACCTGTAATAGCCACAAAAGCGAATATCATGACAGACGCCGATAAAGCTGATAGATATTTAGAAACGCGCACAAATAATCGACGAGCTAAACGAACTAGTATGGTCAAGTTATAACCACTTGCAACCACTATATGAGTTAGCCCCGCCAGTTGCAAAGCCGTCGCCAAATCAGCCGGCAACGACCGACGCTGCCCAACCAAAAAACCAATCCCCAAACTTGATTCAGGTTCAGGAATCGCCCGACGCACAGCGTCAGCGAACCAATCACGCACGATCCTAGCCATATCACCCGGTTTTGGATGTATGATTTTGGTAATATTTGCCAAATACATAACGCCTGCAAAATTACCGAATCCATTAACTAATTTGCCGTTTATTTCTAATCTATCGCCTCGTTTAATATCACCGCCAATAGCAGCAGTCACCCACAATGTACCTGGTAGTGTTTTATCGCCCATTTGAAGGCCGTCCAGACGAATAACCATCTGATTAGCCGACCCTGTATCTATATCGTCTTTTACTGCGCCCTCAATTGAAATAGTTTTACCGTAAAGCGGTTGAAACAACATCAATTCATCTTGCGATACTAGTCCGCGCCACCAACCAAATAATATTGCGCCCATAATCAGTAAAGGAATTAGATATGTGTTTCTGCGACATAATGGAATTACAATCGCTATAACCGCGACTAGCAGTATAATCACGTGCGGTATTTGAACGGAATAAATATAACGAGCTAATAAAACACCGACAAATATCCCTAGGCACATAATTGTTATCAGCCATGATGTGTGGATTTTGCGTTTTAGGAGCCATGGGGTCATGAAATTAGTATAGCTTAGATTAAGCTTAGGGTGAAAGGAGGCTGGTGAGGCCAGTGAGACTTGGTCACGATAATTTTCTTTCAGAAAATTTCGCTACCCCGCCTCAGTCGGTGACATTCGTCATCAGGCTTCCGGCCTTGCGAACCGCCGACATGGCGGTTCTCACTCACTCCATCTACGATGTAGTGAGTCAAGTCTCACTGGCCTCACCAAAAAAATACACCCATCAGCCGATGGGTGTATTTTTTTGGTGAGGCCAGTGAGACTTGAACTCACGACATCTTGCTTAAAAGGCAAGCGCTCTAACCAACTGAGCTATGGCCTCGAACTGTGAACAATGTGATAGCCTAACCCTGTCGTATGACGGGGTGGCCTCGCATCTAAAAAATGTACCATTTTTAGGTGTAATTTGTCAATGTTTATGGCGTTTATCAGCCAAATGAGCAGGCTTAGTCAAAAACAAATCAATTACAGCTAATGTCAAACCTGCACCAATAATAATTGTACGATTATTCGTTAACCAATTATACACATCAGCACCTATCCCGTGTGGCATCAAAATATGACCCAATGGCTCAACCAAAAATGCCAACGCCAACAATGTAAACAGACCTGCACCAATTATCCTTCCAAACATAGTATTATACGTATATCCATGAAATAGTAGTACCCCGGCCGGTAATAATATCAACAAAGACAAAATAATAGCAGTCGTCCAAGGCCCTGACGGCACCCCTAGGCCACTTGCAATCAACCCCAAATCATAACCCCATATACCGCTCAATAACGATCCGGTGGCTAATGCCAAACCCAACAATCCAAATCGCCTTTTATGCATATACGAAGACACGAATAATACGACTGCGATACCTGCGAATATTAAAATTACATCCATATTATTTTATGTCCGCGTTATTAATCTGAAAAACAGCAGTACTATCGGTCGTAATCATCTTTTTATCAACAGTTCCGGCTGGCAATTCAACGACATAAAGCGCTGGTACTTTGGGAACATAAGTTTTTAACGTCGAATCTTCGGGCGATGCGTGCTTGACTATATGAACAACCTTTTTGTCGCTATTCAGCCAAACAATATCAATCGAGATTTTCATATCCTTCATCCAAATTCCCCATTTATCTTCGTCGGGGTATGCCATTAATAAAGCCTGATCAGCATCCATTTCTGTCACTCCAGACAAACCATTAGCCCGTGTATTATCATTCGACGCAATTCGCGCACGGAATAAACCATCACCTAATCGCAGTGTCGTAGTTGATTGAGGCAAATTCGGCATAACTACATAAATAAACGTCGCGATAATTCCCACGACCATAGCTGCAACAATTAATCCTACGCCAACGTCTTTGCGCATGCTAAAAAATAATATGCTTACGTTTTATCATAAGCATATTATAACACTAGGAGACGAGCGAAATGATTACAAGTAGTCATTTCCGAGTCGACGAAGTGTTATACCGGTACGACAGTACCGGTATAGCAGTCAGGGTTACGTTACGCGCCGACTTTGTCTTTTTTGTTACGTCGTTTAGCATTTTGCTCGACGTATTCGATAATCGCGCCTGCAACGTTACGTCCGGTAACTTTTTCAATACCGAATCCAGGGCTAGCATTAACTTCCAAAATCAATGGACCACGGGCACTTCGCATCAAATCTACACCAGCAATGTTAAGCCCCATTGCTTTGGCTGATTTGACAGCAATTTTCTTTTCTTCATCTGTTAATTTAACAATCGTGCCTTCGCCACCTTTATGTAGGTTTGAACGAAAATCATCATCCAAACTCTGGCGTTTCATACTAGCAATCACTCGACTACCAACAACAAAGGCACGAATATCCGTTCCGGCTGACTCTTCAATGAATTCTTGCAACAAAATGTTTGTACCGTCATCATTCGTCAAGTAAAATGCCTGCAAAACTGATTTAGCAGCTTTTTTAGTCTCAGCCAAAACAACACCGTTGCCATGTGTACCACGAGCCAACTTAATAATCACAGGCATTCCGCCCAAGTGATTCAACAGGTCGTCAATGTCGGTTGTGTTACGTGAAACGACAGTTTTGGGAATACCAATTCCAGATTTAGCTAGCAACTGTAAACTACGGAGTTTGTCGCGTGAACGACTAATAGCAATTGAACTTGATGTTGTATAAACACCTTGCATTTCCAACTGACGAACAATAGCTGTGCCGTATTTGGTCATGTATGATGCGATACGTGGAATAATCGCATCGAATTTACTTAAATCTACACCTTGATAACTAACTGTTGGATTATTTTGCTCGATCGAGGCGTAACATTCTTTGTACTTAACGACTGTTACTTCGTGACCGCGCAACTTCGCTTCTTCTTTTAGACGCTTTGTAGAATAGTTTCCAGGACCGTTTGATAAGATTGCAATTTTCATGATTTTTTCTCCCTGTCTATATCTAATTCCTGATTAATGCGTGCATCAACTAAGATATTGTTATCACTTAAGAATCGTCTGCCAATTAAAATTTCATAATTCATATCGGATCGATTTGATAAACCAATACGTATGCAATATGTCACTCCCTTTATAACAACTTCTGTATCAAATAGATAGCGTTTTACGCGATGACCAGTAGAGCTGCGAACGTATGATCTGACAAATTTTGTTACTTCGGTTGTATGCGCATGATTATCTGATGGAGTAAAGCGTAATACCCTTTTACCGTCTGATTTTCTAATAACTACTTTTATCTTTGAACAGTGCAAAGCACCCGAATATGCTCCGGTATCAATCTTTGCGATAACGTTATCGATCCCTAGTGCATGAATACTGACATGTTCACAAATTCCAAATATCTCTACGTGACTATTCATCAATAAACCTTATGCTAATTTTATATTTATATTTTAGCACTTTTATCTATTTTAGTCAATACTACTTATGTGAAATTAGGCTTTTAACTAATTCTGTTTCGGTCGGATCGGTGTGATCGTATTTTCCAATAAATATATCCTTAAAAGCAGCATCCAGATTGTCGATGTTTTTCTTGAAAAAGTCAGCATTTTTCGCCAAACCTTCGTAATAAACCTTCAATTTAGTATAAATAACACCCTTCATCCAAAATTGAGTACCGCGATAGGCGTTTTCGACATGCGAATAGGCTTTATTTTTAGCTTTTTCAAGAATTTCGTCTGTTACATCACTATCATCGCCAGTATTTTGGATTGTGATTATTCGCCATAGTATTTCATACACTTCCCTAGCATCACGCGGTTTTCCATCAGCCCCAAGTGCTAATCCCGCAGTAATATAATTATTACGAGTTGCATTAAAAGAAGCATCGTCAAAACCGTCATTAACTGCAAAAGCCAGCAAAACACCAAGCCCCTCTTCTATGTCTGCATAGCCAGCTGTGCCCTGTATTAACGGCTCTAGGCCAGTAGTGCGTCCATTTTCAGCCCGACGCACATGAACTTCTTGTTCATGAATAATAAGCTTACGCAGCCCCTTGGCCGTTCGGCGGGTATTGATAGGTAAATTGATAGTATTATCAATTTTAAGTGTTGCCGTCCTCGCCTTTGTTCGATTCTCTTTTGCTACCCATCCATATTGATCTAGACCACCAGCCTTTAACGCCTTATTTATAATTTCTACACATTCAGCCACGTCATAACACACATCATCACCAGTATTCGGAACAACGGCTAATATATCCGCATATCGTTCATTCGTAAAATCATGTAATTTCTTCATTGATATTTTATCAAGTAACACTTCTTCCTGTTCACCGCCAACATCTACACCACCAATTAATTGGTTTAGTTTTGATTTAATCTCGGCAGCAACTACGGATTGAGGATTAAAAGAGTTTAATCTGCTCTTTTCAGTCGCAATAATTCCCAAAAAATATGGAGTGTTAAGTTTGCCATACAAAGATTCGTTCAATTTTGCAAAACTAGCCCTATTAACTTCTGTACCACTTGTCACAATCGCATTATTGTTTAGATTTCTGGCTGCTTCTACCAATAGTATTTTTTTAAGGCGAACTTCTAGCGAGCGAGCAAATAATTCAGTCTCAGCACAATCGGCATCTGAATAGTTTTTTGAAGCATCAAGCTCTAACACTGCCTCGTATATTGTTCTTTTTTCGTTTTGCAGTTCTTCATGTGTCAATGAATCAAATCGAGGATATTTATACTCAGGTGTATATTTAACATTATTTATAAAAGCGTTTTTTTCAACCAGCCTACGAGTCGCAGTATCCTCAAACTGAGTGTAATCAGTAAAATTACTCTCAGTTTTTTTATACACAGCTAGTTCTGACTCAGTTTTCATTAGAATATAATTATAACATCTGTTGACCAGTAGTCAATTTTATAACGTGAGTAAAAATGGCGTTATTTGGTGTTTTTTGATTGTTTATTAAGAGCGTAAACTGCAAAAGCAATCAATGCCAAAGCTGCGAACCCAAGAATCACCCATGTATAGCCCGCCAGCATCCACAGAACTGCCAATATAATACCGACCGCTCCCCAGATTGTGATGAGTTTTCGCGACAATACTGAACCGATAATAAGTATGGCGATATGTTCAGCCAGGAAGATAGATTTATACGGAATATCGCTATAATATGTTGCCCCAAGAGCTGCTGTGCCGGTAAAGAACGACACCATAAATAATGCGATAATTAGACGAATTTTTGATCCTTGTTGTTTGTCGGCAGAAGAATACAGATAGCTTAGACTTGCAAATACTATTGCCCACCAATGTGTGTATATAAGGTAGTTTATGTCTGGTGCAGCAATACCTACAAGGCGCTGAAGACCGATTGTGGCCATAATAGCGCCAGCATCAAAGTAAGCATAACGACGAGTCTTGTAGCCTTCTATTGCCAGGACAAGCGCCACAATAACTACACCTAGTCCTGCGATAGTAACGATTGATTTATTGTAATAACTAGACCCAAACAAATTAGTTAAATTGATAATACCGGTTACAATAACTGCTGACCACCAAAAATATACGCCATAGGTTTTTTTGGACATGTCAACAGCCAACCAATATGCGCCATAAAATGCACCGAATGTTAGCCAAGAAATGACAATACTCATCCACTGAGTGTCTACATCTATAAGTTTTACAAACCAAAGACTTGTTATCAATAACAACATATTCGCCGCGACAATCAGTTGAGGTAGTCGTTCGATGTATACCGAGTAATAAAGCAATAATGAAGCAGCTAACCAAATACCAAATCCCCAACCATCTGGTACACTTGCTGTTAATATCAAAGCTTCAACCATAAATAGGCCGAGGTTAATAAATAATAATGATTTTACTAATGAACTGATGTTGGTGCGGCCAATATATGTGCGAACCGCCAAAACACCGGCGCTAAATGCGATAAAGATTAACGCTACCCAATATGAATCTAGTACTGGCTGAATAATTTTGACAGCTATAAGTACTGGCAAAATAGCAAGGGCAATAGTACCAAAGACTGTTACCAAAGATCGACGCAACAGATAAGATAACCCGAAACTGGTGGTTAGTAATACCAAAAGTTGTCCGGTAACTATATAAGCCCATGATGTGTCTTGTAAAACAAATAACATTCCACTTAACTGCGCAATAAAACCAAGCCAAAGCCATGTTTCGTTGTTTGCATCTCCGGCGACGTGTTCTGGCAACGATAATGCCGAAACAACAAGTTGTAAGACGCTAATTATCGATATAGCCAAACCGACAGACGTCCATGAATGCGATGATATATCATAAGTCATTAACACCGCAGATATGCTTGCTAAAACTCTGGCAAAAAAGATTGCAACTGCGCGGTCTTCAACCGAAGATACTGCTACTGCGCCATAATAAATTGCGCTGACAAATGAAATTATGGCATAATCTTGGGTCGATAAACCGGTTGTCGCAAATAAACTGGCGATTAAAGTCAGTGGCACAATCCACTGGTTAGATTGTTGGATTGGTTTAGAAAAACAAGCTGATACTAGGGACGACTTAGCACTAGCTATAAATGTTATTAATGCGCCAAACAATATCAAGACAACAAATGACCACATCAAACCTACATGCAAAATAGCGACACCGGAGGTCGCAAAACTGGCGCCAAATGCAATTGCAATGTACGAAATAACTTGGCTTTGTAGCCGTGTTGCAGCGATCATAAATGCAATCAAACCAATGACAGAAGTGACAAACCAACAAATTGACGCATCGTGCAATACCAGGCTGTACATTGCCATACCGGTAAATGGTATCAGAGCTAGTCCTGTGCCTGTAAATGCTACGGCAGCTGGACGTAATTTTTCGATGCTATCGTAAATCGCCAAGCCAGCTACGTAGAAAGCTATGGTTACAAACCAAATACCAACAAAGCGAATCGATTCGTCCATGGCGGCGCCGATAAATAATGCAGCGGCACCAACTAATAAAAAGCTGGCGATATACAGCGTAACGTTGATGTTTTTTAGACTGTTTTTTTCTTTTAGTTCGGCAATTTCAGCTTCGGTTTCGATTGGAGATTCAACTGGTTGCAATAATAATGCATCGTCTGCATCCAAAGACGGTATTTCCTCTAAAGCATAGACTGCACCGTTTTTGTGGGCCTGATAACCATCATAATAACCCCGAGTGTAATCTTTTTTATCAGGATCGACGACATCACCCGGTTTTACTTTTGGTTTTTTACTTAACCACAGTATGAAAAATACAAATGCTACTATAAACCAGAATGATGACATATAACCCCCTATTTATACTCAGTATAAACTAAAAGATTAAAATATGTTACGTTTTTTATTGCCTTGGAATTCTTCTAATAAATCTTTTTGCTTTTTTGATAGTTTTGTTGGAGTATCGACAATAATACTGATGATATGTGGGCCACGTTTATCGCTTTTCATATGAGGTACACCGTGGTTAGATAATTTGAAATCAGTGCCAGACTGCGTGCCGGCCGGAACTTTCATTATAATTTTGCCATCAACTGTTTCGACTTCAACTTCAGTTCCTAAAGTCGCATCAATCATGCCGATGTGTTGTTCGGACAAGATAATATCACCTTCGCGTGTGAATTTTTTGTGTGCTTTGACGCGAACATGAACGTAAAGATCACCTTTTTGGCCTTTGCCAATCGCCTCACCGTGACCGTTCAGACGAATAGTCGCACCGTCATCAATACCAGCTGGGGTTTTGAGGTTAATTGTTCGTTTGCGACGTTCAACACCTTTGCCGTGACAAACTGAACAGACTTTTTCAGGAACTTTGCCTGTACCACCACAAGTTTCGCAGGTTGCAGCCTGTTGGATTGGCCCAAAAATTGTATTCATAACACGGTTTACTTGACCGGCGCCGCGACAGGTTGGGCAGGTTTTCAAACTGTAACCAGGTTCGACAGTTGTGCCGTGACAGTGTGAACATTCATCATCCATATCCAATTCAATTTTTTCTTCGACACCAAAGACTGCTTCTTCAAAAGATAGCTGCAAAGTTGCTTCGACATCACGTCCACGCCTTGGACCTGACGGGCGACCAGCGCCGCCACCAAAAAACTGACCAAATATATCGCCAAATCCACCATTACCAAAGTCAAAGTTTACGTTTTGGCCATTAAAGCCACCAAATGGATTGCCGCCTGGCGCGCCACCGCCGCCGTTACCACCAACACCAGCGTGACCGAATTGATCATATCGTTGACGTTTTGAGCCGTCTTTTAAGACTTCGTAAGCTTCGCTAACTTCTTTGAATTTTGCCTCATCACCACCGTCTTTGTCGGGGTGATATTTAACAGCAGCCTTACGATAGGCTTTTTTAATTTCATCATCAGAGGCACTTTTTGAGATGCCTAATACTTCATAATAATCTCTTTTTGTCATCTGTATCAATTGTATAAAATTAGCACTCTTATTTCAAGAGTGCTAATAATTATTTAGTTAGTTATTTTTTATTATTTTCGTCGACGACTTCACCTTCGACAGGTTCGTCTGCTTTAGCTTCGCCTTCAGCGGCTGGAGTTTCCTCTTTGGCTTTGGCTTCGTACAATTTAGCACCGATTGGCATAATTGCATCGTTCAAGGCTTTGGCAGCAGCTTCGATTTCAGATTTATCTTCGCTAATTTGGTGCTTTTTAGCTTCTTCGATAGCGTCAGTGATTACTTTTTTGTCTTCATCGCTGATTTTATCTTTGAATTCGTCTGGCATCTTGCCGGCTTGATAGATTGCGCTTTCCAAACCATTACGAACATCAATTAATTCGCGTTTTTTCTTGTCTTCGTCGGCATGCATTTCAGCTTCTTTTTGAGCTTTGGCGATGTCATCTTTTGATAAGTTACCGCTGTTAGAAATAGTAATACTTTGTTCTTTGCCGGTACCTTTATCTTTGGCAGTAACGTTCAAGATACCGTTGGCATCAATGTTGAATGTAACTTCAATTTGAGGTACGCCGCGTGGTGCTGGCGCAATTCCATCAAGCGTAAAGCGACCTAATGATTTGTTATCAGCGGCCAACTCGCGTTCACCCTGAGTGACGTGAATTTCAACTTGTGGTTGGCTGTCGGCAGCGGTACTAAATGTTTCAGATTTAGATGTAGGAACAGTCGTATTGCGTTCGATTAACTTAGTTGCAACACCGCCCATAGTTTCGATACCAAGTGAAAGTGGAGTTACGTCCAGCAACAGCACATCTTTGACGTCACCAGCCAAGACTCCACCCTGAATTGCAGCACCGACGGCTACAACTTCGTCTGGGTTTACGCCTTTTAGAGGTTCTTTGCCAAAGATTGCTTTTACTTTTTCAACGACAGCTGGCATACGCGTCATACCACCAACCAAAACAACTTCGTCGATATCTTTGGCGGTTAGACCAGCATCTTTTATAGCTTTGACGACAGGTGCTTCGACGCCATCAATTAAATCTTTGACTAAATCTTCTAATTTTGAACGAGTCAATTTGTATTCAAAGTGCTTTGGACCATCAGCATCAGCGGTCAAAAATGGCAAATTGATTTCAGTTTCATTGGTTGATGAAAGTTCTTTTTTAGCTTTTTCAGCTTCATCTTTTAGACGTTGCATAGCAGCTTTGTCAGATTTAAGATCAATTCCCTGTTCGTTTTTAAATACATCTAGGAAGTGGTTGACGATACGGTTGTCAAAGTCTTCACCACCAAGGTGTGTATCACCATTGGTTGATTTAACTTCAAAGACACCATCACCTAGTTCCAGGATTGAGATATCAAACGTACCACCACCAAGGTCGAATACGGCGATTTTTTCTTCTTTTTTACTTTCTAGACCGTAGGCTAGTGCAGCTGCAGTTGGTTCATTGATGATTCGCTTAACTTCCAAACCAGCAATTTTACCGGCGTCTTTGGTTGCTTGGCGTTGGCTATCGTTAAAGTAGGCAGGAACTGTAATAACAGCTTCGGTTACTTTTTCGCCCAAGAAAGCTTCGGCATCAGCTTTTAATTTAGACAGAATCATAGCTGACAATTCTTCTGGTGAGTATTCATTGTCACCTAGTTTGATTGTTACTCCATCACCTTTTTTTGAAATGGTGTATGGCATAATATCCAAATCTCTTTGAACTTCGACGTCGCTAAATTTGCGACCAATCAAACGTTTAACACCATAGATAGTGTTTTTAGCATTAGTAACGCGTTGACGTTGAGCAACCTGCCCAACCAAACGTTCACCGGTTTTGTTGATAGCCACAACACTTGGCGTAGTGCGATTACCTTCGGCATTCGCAATAACCTCTGGTTTGCCAGCTACCATGTAGGCAACGGCACTGTTAGTCGTACCAAGGTCGATTCCAATAATTTTACCCATATTTTATCTCCTATTCTTTTAAAAATTATACGTATGTATTGCTTATAATTTTAGCACTCTAGTGTGTAGATTGCCAATATATTCATTGTAGATTAATTAGCACTCACATGTCAAGAGTGCTAGGTTGGACAAAATACATTTCTTTTTATCGGCTACTGCTACTTACATTTATTAAAATAGCACTCTTTACGTGTGACTTCGTCAGCACGTGGCGTTCGGCTGACCTACCAGCCACAGTCTGTTGGGGATAAAGTAAGTGACATCAGCCGTGTCGCTAGCCACCCTACATACACTCAATAATAAGACATCCTTTTGACTGACCGTAAAAATAAAGTCTGGGTTACATTGCTATCCAAGTATATTTGAGTGGTAAAGAGTTACGGAGGATACAAAGTAATCTAGACTTTATTTTTAGCGCGTCAGGCGAACCGGACGTTGTTTATTAAGGGGATGGAGGGTGGTGATGTAATGCTAACCCTGCATATATTTTTCAGCACGGCGGGCAATTTCAACAGCTTCATCAGTTGAAATTACGATGATTCGTTTGCTGGATTCGGCATTAACATATGTAGCTGTTTTGGGCTCGAATGTTTCAGCATTTAAATTATTGTCGCAATAAAATCCTAGATAACCCAAGTTTTCCAATATACGGTGACGAATAATCTGTGATCGCTCGCCTACAGTTGCCGTAAATACCAAACAATCAGCCCCATTCATACTGGCAGCCATTTGACCAATCGCCAATTGTATATGATAAACAAATAATTTCAACGCTAAACTTGCCCTTTGATCGCCATTGTCCTCATAGCTGATTAATTGACGAATGTCGTTTGAAGTACCGCTGACACCCAATAGCCCGCTCTGCTTGTTTAGATATTGCTCAATTTCGTTGTCAGACATTTTTAAATCGCGTTTAATAGCCAATGCTGCCGAAATATCCATGCTACCGCTACGAGAGGCCATTACAAGCCCTTCCAGCGGAGAATAGCCCATTGTTGTGTCCACGCTTTTGCCGTCAACCACGGCCGTTACGCTGCTGCCGCTACCCAAATGACAAACGATTATTTTTGGTGACAACATATTATTTTCAGACAAAGAACGAACGACTGACCCAACCGATATACCATGATAACCAAATCGTTTTATACTCAATCTGTCAGCGAGTTCGGTATCAATTCCATAATCCCAAGCCCACGGATATTTAGTAGCATGAAACGCACTATCCGAGACGGCGACAATTGGAACATTGGGAAAAGTAATTTTGAGTTGTTTTATTTCAGACAACACCGTAGTTATATGTAACGGAGCGACCAATTGCAAATCCTGAAGTAATTTTATAATTTCGTCAGTAATCAATTCATCTTGCATGAAACGATTACTTGGCGCAACCAATCTGATACCTATAACAGATATGGTATCGTCGTGATTGATTACGCCGCATTCACGCAGCAACGGCAGCACATAACCAGACACATTGCTTAAATCTGTATCGTCATAAGTTTTAGATTGTTGTTGACCGGCATGTTCAATCTTGCCAACAATTCTACCATCAACAAATTCGAATAGAATATTGGCCCACTGCCAACCACCGCAAAACAAGGCATACTTGTGACTCGCGCTGCCTGGATTAACGACAAGTGTCAATGATTCTAATGCCATTTTGCCCCACCATCGGACTAATTAATTATTGTTATGTTTATTATACTATACTCGACATGCTCAACAATATCACTTATTAGATTAAACTCTTAAAATTAGCTTAACCAGGGTCGGACCCTGGTTAAGCTAATTTTAGTTATATGATTACGTTTTACTGTCGGGTTACTTTCACCATAGCATGACGAATTGGACGTCCACCTAATGTATAACCTGCCTGCATTTCCTCGGCAATAACTTCATGTTCACCTGTTGCGTTTTCGTCCATTTGAATAGCATCATGCAAATCAGGATTAAACGCCGTGCCTGGATTTGAATCAATTCGTTTTAGATTTAGGCTTTCAAGTGATTTTTCAAGATTTTTTACCAAACTAGTCACACCTTGCACCCATTTGTTATCTTTTAGATCATCTGGGGTATAGGCGATAGATCGTTCA
This sequence comes from Candidatus Saccharibacteria bacterium CG2_30_41_52, assembly GCA_001873625.1. Taxonomy (GTDB): domain Bacteria; phylum Patescibacteriota; class Saccharimonadia; order Saccharimonadales; family Saccharimonadaceae; genus UBA1547. The sequence continues at coordinate 81,097 of MNZN01000003.1, forward strand.
ATATTATCAATAACTGGTAACAATTTCAAAATTGCACTAGCCTGTCCAGATTCACGCGCAAATGCCTTGTCGGCATCAACACGTTTTCGATAATTTTCAAAATCAGCCCTGGTACGTTGCAAATCATCGGTTAATTCACCAAGTTTTTGTTCAAATTCTAATTCTTTTTTATTCTTCTTTTTTTCAACCATATTTTATTCCTTTTTTATACCATCTACTACCTACCACATACTATCTAATAACTAAAGTACTTCTTCTAGCATTGCCCCGGCATGTCGCACTAGACGCATAACCTTGGCATAGCTTTGGCGAGTTGAGCCCAACACGCCAATATAACTTCGATCACTATATGGCGAACGGAAACGACTGATAATTAAACTAACGCCACTGCCTTTGCCGATTGGGTTTTCGGCACCGATATAAACGTTTAGCGGTTCATTAGGGGCGGCTTCGCGCAACCAAGGTTCCAAATTATCTAAAAGTCGGGCAACCGCTTGTGCGTGATTTGCCTGAGCAAATTCGGGCTGAGAAAACAAATTACTGATTCCACTCATATATAACTCGTCACCAATAGTGGCAATACCCAAATTATGAGTTAGTTCAACCAAGCTATCGACTGCACTGCGGATTGCCCGGTCAGCATGATTTCCGTGTGTCGATACCCTGGCCTCAATCGCCTTCGCACTGCGATCGATCATAGGAAGAGCTTCAGTGCCATCGTATGCGTCATTTATCATATTTACATAATGACGATAACCTAAATCAGTCGGGATACGACCAGCGCTGGTATGTGGCTGAGCAATCAAACCCATTTCCTCCAGTTTTGCCATTTCACTACGAATTGTCGCACTAGACACGCCAAATAATTTGGCTAACATTACACTACCAACTGGTGCCGCAATTTCTGCGTGCTGTTCGATAATTGCAGCAAGAATTTTAATTTGGCGCTCTGTCATATCGTTATTATATATTGCTTTAGCACTCAGTGTCAACGAGTGCTAGATGGCTGTTTATTATTACTACCTACTACCTACTACCTACTACCTACCAACTACCAAATAAGTTATACTTAAATTAAATGCATGACGACAAAAAAATAAGCGCCATCAAACACTGGCTAGGGTCCGGATCGATTAATATATTCGGTCGACCGTTTTCAGGCAAAGATGTTCAAGGCAAACGTCTAGCTGATTTATTGGGTGGTAAATTAATCGGTGGCGGTGAAATCTTGCGGCACACACCATCAGACAACATCAAACAACATATTGATAACGGTCAGCTTATACCCAGTAATGATTACGCAAATATCGTCTTGCCATACCTAAGCCAAACTGAATTATCATACAAGCCACTAATCCTGAGTGCAGTTGGGCGTTGGCATGGCGAAGAAACAGATGTTATTAATTCTTTAGAACAATCAAATCACCAATTAAAAGCCGTAATTTATCTGGATATATCAAACAACGATTCATATAATCGGTGGCTTGCCCTCAGGACGCATAATGACAGGCTAAATCGTCATGACGATACCGAAGAAGTCTTACAAACACGTTTTGATGAATTTCAAAAAAAGACAATGCCAGTCATAGATTACTACCGCGACAAAGGACTGTTGATTGAAATTGACGGCACCAGAACTCGTGATGGAGTCAACGACGACATCATACAAGCCTTGTACGAACTATCTGTTTAGACTCTTCGAGCTTTTCTTGCCCCGTGATTCTTATATGATCCTAGACTGAATGCTCGGGTAAATATGTCACCACCCCAAAAACCTAGTGTTATTGCAACTGCAATTACATACAAAGGTACAGGAGTCTTAAGCCACTCTATCCCATCTGTATTGCTAGTATTACCTGCAGGGGTTGCAACCTTGCCATTAACTTGGACTGACGATTGAACGACAGCACTTTCACCGGATTTATCCTTTATCAAAAAGTCGACGCGATATATACCAGGGAATGCATAACTAAAGTTTGATTTGTAATATCCGGGCTCGGTTATACTTAATAGCGTATTTTCGATACCATTGCCCCAGTTAATACTAATTGCATAAGGCGGCGTACCACCCCATACCAATATTCCTAATACCTGTTGTATGTTACTTCCAAACAATCGGGGAATACACACGACTGCAATACGAACATCGCCTCCAGATGACAAACTGCCAGCTCTATAATCTTCGCAACTCGATATAACTGATGCTACACCAGGAATAATCGACGGATTTACGGGCAAAATCGGTTGATCGATTGAATTGATTAGTGTTGTTGGGACAACTGGCTTTCCAGGTTTAGATTTGTGAACAGTAATCGTAACCGATGGAGTATCTGGTCCCGCCTGATTAATATTGTCATAATTTAACGCGCTCAATATATTCTTGCCTAGTTGTATCTGAATAGTTAGGTTGTATATCCCTGCCTCGGTACACACAGTTGACCCAGCTAATTGACCATTATCTTGAATAACGACAAAAGTACTCGGCTGACATGTTCCAGTCACAACCAATCTTTCTTTGTCTACAAATTTATCACCATCAACAGGCGATGTTATCGTTGCACCAACCTCTGGCGGAGGACCATTAACTACAACTCCTACAGTCACAGATACTTCGGACGTAACAGCATACGTAACGCCATTGCTGATATACATAAAGAAACCGACGACTATCAAGATTCCGACAAGTGCCACATGTGACGTGTGTTTGAAATGAATGAGCTTACCTGTGTGTTTGTGATTAACTAACCTAAAATAACGCAATCCAGGGCGTTTAGTGTGTACCAAGACTATGTTACTAACAGTGGCGCTAGGCCTCTTTTTAGCTCTTCTTATGGGAGTTATTTTTATTTTTTGAATTTTCATTTTTGTGGTTTTCGATTATGCGCCTATTATACACTTTTAGCATGCGCTTGAGAATAAACATAATCGTTGCAATGGCCAATAATGCAGCTAGAATAATTTTGTAAGGTATTACCCAAAAGGTAATTGTATTTGTTATGGCTTGGCCTGTGGTTCCATAACCCATAGCAAGATCGGCTGTATACATACCAAACATCCATGATTTATCTAATTTAACGTCAAACCTCCTGATACTATTTGGCAGGACACTCGATGGAGGAATTGTATCATTTACAGATACGCTGCTTACTACATTACCAAATATGTCCTTAACTTCAATATTGCCTGTTGGCTTTACGTGAACATTACCGACATTTTGAATACGTACCGCGAAGTTAATCGGACTAGTTTCAAAAAATGAGCTCTGATCTCCATTATTATTAGACGTAAAGAATGATGCCAAATTGGCCTTCTCTGTAATATCTCCATCAACCCTGATTAATAACAAAGTACCTGCGCTAGCAGTGACGCCAACACCTGTGTTATCAACATTAGGCGTACTGCCAGAAAAGCGCACAACACCGTAGTGTCCGCCAGCCTCTGCATTATTTGGTATCGTAACTGTTACGTCGACGTTCTTTTCTTTATGTGATCCCAGAGTAAAACCTGATTCAATCGAAACCCATGTCTTGATTGATGCCGTATCGGGTAAATTGCCATCATCAATTATTCTAGGTGTACCAGTTTCATTAGCGGAAGCAAAATCTGCGATTGATGTAGAGTAATTTAAATCACTACTGGTAACGTTCAAAGCCTTAAGATTAATTATGTAAGTTTTTCCGCGAGTTGCATTTAATTCAACCTTTGCTGGGCTTATCTGAACACCCTGTGCAGCCGTATCTTCAGCATGGACACTTACAACCAATGGACCAGTTATAACCGCCATTAGTGATAATAATGCTGAAGTTAGCGCTATCCTTGACAGCCTGATGTACATAATCATACCTCTCCTCATTAATAGTTAGCCGTTGCGTTATATGTCAATATTGTATTATACACGCCCGCAGGTGTCATGCCATCAATATTTGCAATATACCCGATCGTAAAAGCATTGGCGTTTGTTGGACCACTGCTTGAAGCAATTGTATTACCGCTTGCAAATCTAAAATTATTGTCTATGCCGTAATTAGTCGTTGGTGCGCCAATGCCCGTACCAGAAACTGCGGCACCAACAACCGGCGCAGTGTTATTACTAGCAAGATTTAAACCAAATTGTTTTAATCCAATAGTTGAACCTCCACCACTAGATAATGCTGTTATCGTATTTGATCCAGATGTCAAAGTTGTTCCATTGACAGTAATAGTGTACCCGGAACTACCATTAGTTGAAGCTGCCATAACCGAAGTTCCTGTCGCCGTAGAAGTCGTTGAACCATAACCTAGATCAACGAAATTTCCCGATATCGTAGCACAGTCTTGACCAGCTATTGACGTACCAGCACAAAATGTCAAAGTTTCATCAACTGTCAATGATACCTGGACTTGAGTTGATGTACTTAATGCAATTGAACCAGTATCAATTGCACTAGACCAGTTAGAATTTGAATATGTAGTAATAATGCCATAAAATGTCGCATTTGTTGCTGTTTGATTGTGAACACCATTCCAAGCAACCGTTACAGCACCCGAGGGGTTTGTTGAATTTGATGCATTCACAATTCTAAGCGACCCAGTTGAACTAGTGTCTACAGACCAGCCAGATGCTGAACCCAAACCACTAGGCTGACTAGCTAGCGATGTACTTGCAGACGAAAAACCAACTGGCGTCGAAGCACAACTGTCCGATAAAGAATTACAAAGCTGAATCTGAAGTGATTTTACTGGCGTACCGTTGGTCGGCAAAGCAGACGTCACTAGAGTATAAGTAACACCAGCAGCACCACCTGCTGAAGTCGACATGGTGATTGATCTGCCAGAAATTTGAACAGCCCCAGCACGGACGGCGCTGATTAGTGGCATAGTGGCGATTATAATCGCAACCATGACCGTCTTAACCAACGCTATCTGATATTGGGGCTGTGTTTTCATATTTATTTAGATGTAAAATTGTAAACTAGAATGTTGCTGTTGCTACGTAGTTAGCGGTTGCTGTATATGCACCAGGAGCTTGCGTTGCAGGAATATTTGCAATGTAGCTAACCGTATAAGTATCACTTGTGTTAGTACCAGTTGCCAAAGGTGTATTACCAGTACCTACAACAAATGTGAAACTGTTAGCGGTATTGTAATCACTAGCAATAGTGCCAGACCCAGTTTTAGCAGAGCCTACAGAAGGAGCTGAGTTAGACATAAGGTTTATTCCGAATTGTGCGCCACCAGTAGCCGCAGCTGTCTTAGTAGCCAAAGCGGCAATTGAATTACTACCTGATGTCAAGGTTGTACCGCTATAACCAATCGAGTAACCGGTACCATTAGTAGCGATAGCCAGTGTTGAAGTACCTGTGCCAGTAGTACTTGATGTTAAACTTGGAGTCATCGCTACAGATGTGCTGCCGACAGTAAATGTCAGACTTTCATCAACGTTAGCCGTTACTGTTACGTTAGCTGCAGTCGCAGTTGCAACAGTACCAGCATCAATTGATCCAGTATAACTAATTGTACCCCATGTGGTTATCCTCATATAAAATACTTCAGGAGCCGTTGGGTTAGTCACGTTAGAAAAATTAAGAGTTGCAACGCCTGGTGTCGTTGAAGTCGAGCCAGTATTGTTAGCGGCTAATTTTGCAGAGTTTGAAGCATCAACTACCCATGTGCCACCTGCACTTAGGCCAGTAGAACCAGACAAAGTCGATCCAGTTGCGCTGAAGCCTGTCGGCGTTGTACAGGTACCGCTTGCAGTAGTACAAGCCTCGATTGTGACGCCTTTGATAGTTGTGCTTGATACTGTAGTAAATGTAAAGTTATAAGTAGTAGTTGCCGCAGCTGAGTTACCAATAACAACACTTCGAGTTGTAAGTTGCGCTGCAGAAGTGACTGCTGGGAATGAAGCCAACATTGTGACTGCCCCAACAATAGCGTAAGCTACTTGCCTTGTGATTAATTTAATATTTGTTTTTTTCATATCGTTATCCTTTTTCTGATTAATATACTAATATTACTGACAATATAATACCATAAGCATATAAAAAACAATAACTTTTTATGCTTCTAATCTAGTGCCCGGGGATACAAATGGAAAGAATGATATTTTTGTTTTTGATCGCCAAACAAACGAGATTGTAAGGGCCAGTGTTACATCTAATGGGTCCCAAGGTAATGATACTTCTGCCTACCCTGCTTTTAGCCCCGATGGTAGCTATATAATTTTTAAATCACTTGCTTCCAATCTAGTAGCATCAGATACTAACGGGCTTTACGATATTTTTATTCATAATCTACATAACGGCGATACTTCTAGAGTAAATGTCTCATCCGATAGTACACAAGCAAACTCCAATTCTGGCGATTTCGGCTATTACGCTATTAGTGCAGATGGGATATATTCCGTTTTTAATTCAACGGCATCAAACCTAGTACCAGGAGACACGAATGGGTGGGCTGACTGTTTTGTTCATAATAATGTTACCGGCCTGACGGCAAGAATTAATATCTCCAGCCAAGCCGAAGGACTTGTAGGTGTGTCGTGTCAAGCCATCAGTGCAGATGGGTCACTTATAACTTTCGTATCATCTATGGACAATATCGTTACTGGAGACACGAATAACAAATCGGATGTTTTTACTACGAACAACCCCCTAGCCACCCCCGGCTCCAATCAAACCATTCCCTTCAACACCACCATCAACCTCGACGGCAGCGCCAGCAGCGATCCAAATGAAAACACCCCATTAAGTTACGCTTGGTCGTTCAATTCAGTTCCCGAAGGTAGCACCGCTACGATAGACGGCTCGGATACAGCTTATCCATCATTTATTACCGACAAGATTGGTGATTATGTCATATCACTGACCGTCACGGATAGTAAAGGGCTAGCTAGCCAACCAGTGACGACTACAATTACAGCTGTCAACGTAGCTCCAGTGGCTTCGGCCGGTACCAATCAGTCGGCCTTTACTGGCAATACCGTCAATCTAAGCGGCGACCAAAGCTCGGATGCCAACGGAGATGTTGTTAGCTACCACTGGAGCCTGACATCAGTTCCTGAAGGCAGCCAAACTACACTAACATCGACTAACAATATGACAACCGGTTTCGTACCCGACAAAGCTGGTCAATATACCGCCAGCCTGGTCGTTAATGACGGTTTAGTCGACAGCGAAGTCAGCACGGTTAATATTGCAGTCACCACTTACCAAGCAGCGGCCACTGAACAACTAGGCACCTTGGATACGTCAATTACTTCCATACCAACAACAACATTTAATAGTATTAATAGCCAGAACGCCTTAACCAACAAGATTAACGCTGCCCTGGCCAGCCTCGACAATGGCAACTATGCCGACGCCCTAACCAAGCTACAAAGCGACATCCTGGGCAAAACCGATGGTTGTGCCGTATCCGGTGCACCAGACAAAAATGACTGGATTACAACTTGTGACGCGCAAAACCAAATTTATCCTATGATTATTGAAATTATTGGATACCTGAGACACCTATAAAACGAAATGCTATAATAGCGTTAGCATGAAGAAGAAATTGACAGTTGTTTCCCTACTAGCTCTTATTAATGTACTGGCATTGTCGGCTGTTAGCTATGCTCAACCATACGGCGTTGGTCTTTACAGCGAAAACGTCCCATATGGTAGCGAGACATCGCTTACGATTTCGACTGATGCTGTTGGGGGTAATGTCGCCATACCGACAATCACACCTATTGACGGCGGGGCACTTGGTACTGCAACCAATATCGTCACGGTCACCTCAACTGACGTTATGGGATACAAGCTTTACATTGGTGCCGCTACTAGCACAAGTATGGACAACCTTGGCACACCATTGCTCACTTCAGCTAATGCATACAGCAATCCTGCAACAAATCCATTAGAGGATGTCAACCGATGGGGATATAATGTCGATGGATCGATTGTAAACTTCTGCGGTATGCCCTTGGATAGTAGTCGCCAACTTATTAAAACCGTTACCACCCCAATAAGTGGCGACAATACAACCATCACATACGGAATGAAGATTGACATGGCTAAACCCGCTGGAAACTACTCTGTAGGCGTAGTCTACACGGCCGTTCCTCAAACTAATTAATATCTATTTCTTGAATAGTCTACGCCACGGTGCCAAGAACAAGGCAGTAATAATGGCGACAGCGACGACAGTCGCAAGTGGTGGCATATATAACATATAGCGCGTTTCAGTAACTGCAGGTGTATCCCCTAAACCAATCGAATAAACAATTTTATATACACCCGGCCACTGCGGCAATGGTAATGTATCAGATACTAGTCTGACCGTGCCCGGCAATATCAAGGCACTACCTTGACTGCTGGCGACTTCTGAACCAAATAAATTATTGATTTTAACTTCATAATTACTACGATAATGTGTTATGCCAGCATTTTGCAGAGCCACACTCCAAATAGTTTTACCACTTACTAACCACGGTGAAGTCAATGATATAACATGCCCTGCCTGAGTTGTATCACCAAGCACATCACTGGCTACTGTAATATACAAAAGTGAAGCGACGCGTTGTTGCGAATTAGCACCACCGTCCAGATTGCCAACACTAGTGCTGGCGAACAAACTAATATATAAACCGCCTGGCCCGGCAGTCATTGGAACACCGACTGTATAGGCTATTTTTTTACTCTCACCTGCTTTCAAATTAACACCAGAAGGATTAAAAGTTACCCACTTGGTCACGTTTGAGTCCGCGGTAAACACATAATCATATTGCTGGTTAATTACGCTAAATTCTTCCGCGGCCATATCCACCACCATCGGCTTGTCGGTTGAATTAGTCACAGTTAATTTACCATCAAGTGACGTTCCTGGTGTGATATTCATTTCTCGTCGTAATGGCGATAAAGTCAATCCTTTTGATTGTAACGACGCAGAGTCTATGGCAAAAACTTTTTGAGTTGGAAAAGCGAGAATCGAGATAACGGATAAAACAGCTATTGTAAAAATTATACGTATTTTCATTGCTTTAACCCTTTGTGACCCATGTGGTGCCATTCCATACTTTGACTGGTTTTGCTACCCACGCTGTACCATTCCAGACTTTAATTGGCTTATAGCTCCATGTGGTGCCATTCCATACCTTGATTCCAGTAGAAGACGAGAGAGTACCAATGATAAAGTCGGATACGGATTCAAGATTACCGCCATAAGAGACTTTTATCGTATCGCCCGATACACTACCCGTAGACCAAGCTTGCCAATGATAGCCGGTGTTATTAGTTAATGTTGGCACCGAAACGTTGGTTTTAAGGTGAACAACACCGTGTAGTTGGCTCCAAGTCCATGTAGTAGTCCCGCTGGGAAGCGTAAGTTGCCAGTAATCGTTAAGGAAGGCAGTTGGCGTTGCTCCATCCCTACCACCTTGTATAATCATACGCTGACCCACTGGATCAAAAATAGCATTGTGGCTTCTTCTTTCCGAAGGACTGGTACCCAAGGTAGTTATTAACGACGCAGTGACAGTTAAGGCTGATACATCAAAATTCCAAACATCACTAAAATGAGTTGTTGAACCGTCCCATCCACCAAACATTATCATACGGTTATAAGTACTGTCATATACGGTTGTTTGACCGCGCCTTCCCGTAAGCGTAGGAGAATAGCTCGGCGTTCTAACAGTCCAAGTAAACGTATCCGGAGTCCCATTATCCCAATTTAGTTCCCATAAATCATTCAAGTAAGTAGGGGTTGAAGTTCGTCCACCAAATACAAGCATCCTGATATTTGACGAATCATATATACTGGTTGACTGAAACCTAGCCGATGGCGGAGTACCAGCACTAATTGAAGTCCAAGTATAGGTCGGACTATTGTCGGGATCTGGCAAACTTAAACGCCACGCATCATTATAATGCGTTGATGTCTGTCCAGAATCACATCCACCGAAAAGTATCATCCTAGAGTTCACCGGATCAAATATAGTTGCCGCTCCCCAGCGAGCTGCTGGAGGACCACCCGTAGTAGTGAGCCTTATCCAAGTATGATAATCTGATCTAGCCGGATCGAGTGACATTGTCCAGGTATCATTAAGGCTTTGGTCCTGGTTATATCCTAATGAGCCAAATCGAACCAATCGACGATAGTTCGAGTCGTACACTACGGCCGACACCTCTCCAGCAAGAGGACCAGTAGCAGGGGTTATGTTGGTTATAAAATTATAACTCGATGAGTTTGGATCCATAGAATATGTCCAAGCTTCGGCGTGGTGAAATCCTGTTGCATCAGGGGCGGTTAGATCATATATATGACCGTAGCCACCATATCTAACCATTTGCTTGTTGTAGCTATCATAAATAGCTACACTTCCATCCCCGGGCGTCAGATTTGTAAGCGCGTTAAATTCTCTGCAATATAAAGTACCAGTACCAGAAGATACGTCGACCGCTATTGTTTCATTGCTTAAAATCGACAAGGTTCTGTCGAAACCACCAAAGATTAGCGCTCTTTTATTATCGCTGTCATAAGCAGCACCAGCAGCATGCCTCTTGGCTGGTAACGATCCAGCAGCAGCCGTATTATCCGTCCATGTGAATGTATTTCCAGTAGGTATAGCCAGCGAAAAAATATCGTTAAGAGAATACCAAACTGTCGATACTTGATATCTTCCCAAACCGGTCACCATTCTCTGGTTAACCGAGTCATATATTGCCACATGACTAGAACGTACATTTGGTGCGGTGCCATTCACTGTCAATGCCACCCAAGCCTCTGTGCCAGAAGTTAAGGACAAAGATTTTACGTCATTATAAAATGCCGCACCCCATCCACCAAAGACTATCATTCTTTGGTTAGCGCTATCATATATCATGGCGTGTTCAGACCGTGCAGTCGGAATTGTGCCGCCAGGTGATAGTTGAGTTGAAACGCTAGACGTAAGATTGGAAGGTAACGTTATTGAATATGTATCGTTATTATCTACTGTCGTATAACCGCCAAATACGATCATCCTTTGATTCAAAGCATCGAATATACCGGCACTAGTAAAACGATCTGTCGGCACCGTTCCGCTTGGCGTAAACGAACTCCAAGCACCATCAGCACTAGTCAAGTCAAGCGAGAAAAAACCACCAAGCCTAGTCGCAGTAGTACCGCCAAAAATAATCATTCGCTGAAATCCCGAGTCGTACACATAAACCATTGCCGTGCGCGCAGATGGCGGCGTGCCACTCGGTGACATCAGTCTCCATATAGGATTTACCCTAGTAGACGTCGGAACTTTTAGTTCCCATGTATCGTTAAGGTAAGCACCTGTATCATCTTTACCACCAAACGCCACAAATCTATGATTTGGAGCATCATAAACTACAGCTGGGTAGCTTCTAAATCTTGGGCAACCAGGACTATAATTGAATATATCACCAGTATGAGTAGCGGTTCCAGTGAACGATGTTCCGATATCTCTTACTTCAACTTTTGGAGTTATATCTTCAGTTGAGGCCATGGCAGCTGTTGAAAAATTCAGATAAACAGAGGTGTTAGTAGTGCTTCCGCCGGTTGCAATAATCGTCTCATGATCTGAATCAAACTGAACCGATTCATTTGGACCTGGTATCAACATGCCGTCTGCTGAGTATGCAGTTCCCTTGCTGTTCGTCGCATAACCACGATAATATATAATTCTTCCCGCTGTTATGCTTGATCTGGCGTGACTAAACACACCTGTACTTGTACCACCCTCAGCAGCTGCATTTGTAGTCGGTGAAGGTGTTAGTCCCCAACAAGTTCCTCTGGCGGTTATACCTAAGCCACCATCGGATGTTATCGTTGCACCCAATGTTGCGTTTGGAATAGCAACACTAGTCGCAGTCGGAGTCGATAATGTAGGTACAGACGGTATTTGTAAATCTACTATTATTCTTGATGCATAGACTGGGACATTAGAAATATACGTATCAATAGTCTGCGAAGCCGGCATTGTCATCGCACTGCTTCGTGACCTATACGCAGTACCCGTTGCTGATGATCCAGTCACGTCGGTCGGAGTACCGTTTGGATCATATTGTAATTTTGCCAAATCCGCCGTATCTGAGCTGGAGTTTATTTCGTGATAATAGACATTCGATACCCCTTGCCAATCGGTTGTTGCCCAGGCAGTATCGTAATTTTGTAACCCTGTCGTATTTTTGTAGGTATTTTGCAATAGATATTGAGGTTCAAGAACAGTAAGGCCCCCAATAGTATAACTAACACCTGAATTAAACTCATTCCACCTGTCATCTTGGGCTCCACCCGAATACAGTTTAGACATATCGGGTGAAATATAGATTCCAATGCTATTAGTATCCGCCAAACTTCCATAAGTATTGTCGTTTGTGACACCACTGGTAATAGTCCAAGCCGTAGTCAAAGAATATTGGTATACAGCAGATGTGGACGCGACATACATCTTCATACCATCTGACGAGAACCAAATACCACCAGGAGTTATACCAGGCGAATACAATCCAACATAAGAAAGAGTTGCAACATCCCAAGGAGTGCCAAAACTAAAAGCATACACATTATTATTGACTGAGCCTACAACAAAGGCTTTCGTACCATCAGCTGTAATATATAAATCTTTGACCGCTAGTTCGGTTCCTATGCCGGGCAAAGCCTGGTTTTTATCTGGGGTGACTGTACCACCCAAATCCCAAGCCGTACCAACCGAATATTGATATATATTCTGAGAAGCAGCCTTATCATCAAGTATATACAGCTTGGTTCCATCAGGTTTAAAGAATGGAGCGTACACACTAGTCAAACCACTAATTGCATAGTTTACGGCACTATAAGTCGCCGTCGACATATCCCAAGCCGTACCAAAATCGGCCTGATAAAGAGTTTGGGTGGTATCAGTTAAAAAATATCCCCTAGTTCCGTCTGACTTTACAAAAATACCTCTCTGGACAGTTTCTGTAACGCCAAATATGTTTGTAGATTCACCAGTAGTTGTTGCGTCTATAAAGTATGTTGGCGCAGAAATACTAGAAATAGCACCGTTAAGAGTTCCGCCGCCCGTTTGATCAACTATAATTTTGGCGTTATAGATATTATACGTACCAGCTCCGCTTGAACGGTACGTCTTGAGACGATAATTACATCCGCTTACTGGCGTAAACGCTACGCGCGAAGAAAGCATTGGGTAGTTAGCAGACGATGATGCCGCCGCATTAACTACTGTTACAACATCGCTCCAGGTAGCCAAATCACCAGCAGCATCCTTTTGCAATATAAACGTACAATATGTAGTGGTGGCTGTCGTCCTGTAACATGCTTCCGCATAAAAAGTTTTAGTACCATCCCAATTATTATCATTCGCCAACCAGTATTTAGGGTAATCTAAAGGCACGCCAGGAGTGGCATTGCTTTTTGTAATCTCATAATTACCTATTTCTATTTGGGTTTCGGTGCTCGTAAGTGGATTAGACCCAGTATCTTGGTAAACGATTACTCTTGAAACAGTTATTACTACCTGGCCTGCACTCGTAGTCTGAGGGCCGTTAGTATATACAGTGATTAAACTGACAGGGAACGTAAAGGAGCTTGATCTGATTCTAGTTGGAGTTGACGTACCACTAGGTATATCCAGTTGCGCAACAATTGCATCGCCTACCCAATTTCGCAAATATACAGTCCTGTTTACTGAATCAGTATTAGTAGCGACAACCTCGAAATAATTCGTTAATGATCCGCTATATACCGGGTTCAGACTAGACAAGCCGACCGACATAGGGCCGGTAGAAAGACTGGCAAAACTACCGTTAAACAAGTTTATTTCTTGCCGAATCCTGGTATTAACAAAGGTCCAGCTGGTGTTGTTGCCACTGTTTAGGTTGGTGCCATCAAAAGCGCCAATTGCCGTACCACCAGAGACTGATGCATCAGAACGAGACACATCAACATAAGAAACAGCTGTTTGAGTACCAGTAACTTTTAACAGCCAGGTAGCTGAAGTGGCAGAGTTACGGAATTGAATCTTAGTACCAGTTGCCTGTCCGTTCCAGTTAATATTAGCGAATTCATAGGTAGCACCAGTTTCATATTCAACTCTGGTATTGGCAGTTGTAATGGTATAGTTATTGGTTACTTTGGCAGCAGCGTTAAAGTCGGCACTTGGGACAAAGCCAGTTCGTTCGTTGTCACTAGCGCTAGTGCCATAGTTATTTGTAATGGTTAGATTGTAAAAAGCTGATGTGCCGTTCAAAGTTCCCGACAAGGCCTGGGTGGCGGCAGTACCATTTAAAATTACGTTTGAGCTGCCGGCTGTGAAAATACCATTATTAACCCAGTTACGGGCAACGTTCAGAGTGGCAGCCCCACTGGCTACCATAGTTCCACCGATAGTTACGTCATAGGCAGTCAAAGTTTCCGTTGCACTAATTGTTAGGGTGTTACCGGCTAGAATGTTTATCTTTTCATCAACATATGATGATCCGTTGGCAAACTTCATCAACAGAGTTGCTGGTGATCCGTTGGCACTGTGCAGTATATGCGTGGTGTCTTGGTCATAATCATAGTTAGCTAGGTCAGATAAAACGATGCTACGATTTGGCGTCGAACCAATCGACAAAACATGTTTATCTAGCACCATGCCGGTTATTTCGCCCACACCGTTATATGTTGTTATAGCAGTAGAAATATCGGCAGAGGCGGCGTCAGAGATAAAGACCGTAATTGAATCGCCGCTGGCGGGCTGAGCGACACCACTAATTGACCAAGTGCCGTCACCGGCAATTGTGCCAGTTTGGGCTTGCAATGTAGTATTGACTGCAACTGACACAATACCGCTAGTTTGGTTAGACGTACCAGAAATGGCAAATGGTAGCACTACTATAAAGCTTCGTGTGGTTGCCCAAGCCCCATAAACATTTGAACCTAATGGATCAATAGCTGCTACTCGCCAATAATATGTATTTGGAGGAAGAGCAGACTGAACCGTGTAATCGATAGCCGACCCTGAAGCAAATGGATGCCCGGCAGTAAAGCCAGTGTCTATTGTAGAAAATTTGGAAAGATAAGGACCTTTTACGTATACATAAAAGATAGTGTCGTAAGAAGCAGTCGCGCCCCATGAAGCTGCGTTATTATTCCAAATTACTGTAGTGCCATCATGAGCTGGCGTATCGTCAACATAATTACTTATACCAGTTGTTTGGGTCGATCCAGCTTCAGTATATTCAATAACTATGGCATATTTTGTTCCTGATACTAACGTATAAGGTGAAGCTGCATAGCTGAAAGAGACGATATCTCCATCGTTAAATGATGATACGTTGACGGTCGCAGAAGTCGCTAATGCTGCCCCAGTAGGCACACCCGTCGTACCAAAAGTCCCGGTATGTGCATAAAGTTTTGAAACCACTGTCCCGGTGGGTGCACCATTTTTACCAATTCGGAATGCCGAAGACGAGATTGTTCCGCCTATATTAGCATTGAAAGTTTGACCAATTTGAGTGTAATACGGCGTAGCAACACACATCGGCAACGTGCCCATAGCTTTTACTGAAGGATAGAAATCAACTATTGTTTCACCCGTTCCCGAGGCCGAATCAAATGTATTAACTGTGTCAATTTGTATGTTATATTCAAGTGTGTCCGATTCGGTATCTGTTCCAGTGAAGTTTAAAGCGGGAGTGTCTGAAACCGAAGCGGCCTCACTAGGCGAATTAAGAGCAACCGTTGGCAAGTAATTTTCACGTAACCTTACAATATAAGCCGAACCAGTACCGGCAGCAGCTAAAGTAGATGCATAAACCGGCGCAGCCGTGGCTGTACCTGCAGTGACCGCCGCATAACCTCCGCTCATGGACATATCAAAACCAGAAGTTGTTGTTAAATCTGTAGCAGGAGATTCAGTAAATGTGGCTATGGTAGCGCTAGTAGCGGTAACCGAAATGGATGATTGGGTTTGAAGATTATCCATCAAAGCAGCATAAGCCACTATCATATCACCAGATGTTATCCCAGGATTAGACCCAGCAGTAACCGAAAAACCAGTCCCTGAAGTTGCATCGCCACCACCGTCTCCTGCAATCAACCAGCCAGTACCAGTGGTCTTTTGAAAAACAATTACAACTGCACCAGAAACTTTATTGGTTGAGTTATCAATCGTTGGGTTCGTTTCAGTATCCGAAGTCGCAACCTTATAAAATACTTCGACTTGCATCGAACCCCTACCATTACCAACGCCTACTGTGCCATCAGTAACCTTGCCTAAACTATCCCAACCGGTAGCACCAGATATCGTGTTGACGCCATCATATGGCTTGGTGCCAACAAAACATAACATCATATCACCCGTAACCTGAGCGGTTGGGATAGCAGGGGTTATACTGCCTGTGCCTGTAGCATATGCAGTACCAACAGCTCTAAGTGATATAGCCATCTATTGTTCTCTCTTATTAATAATTAAACTCACTGCACCATCCTATGTTATATCTATCCACAAATCACCACATATTATTTTATGGTATATTGTCATAATTGAACATCCCAACTACCAACATCTCGCCATGGGTTACCATTTTCATAGTTGATGGCGACCGAATCAACGTGCCTTAGATTACCGTCGGGAGATTCATCGTTAAGCAGATAATTGCCTTTTGTAAACGACAAAAAGTAATTAGTTATTGGATTAAAATTCATGCCTATACCAAATTCGGACGGAGCCGTTGTTCCATCGAAGTATAGGCGCAAACCTGACGTAGCAGCGATTTCGCCACATATTAATCCCTCACGATTAGTTCCAACCCTAGCAAGGGTTTTAAGCGTTAAAGTATCACCAGGTTTAAGGTCTAGCCCGAGAGGCGCTGCAGAAAATGGTACGGATACTTCTTTGGCAAGGGATTTGTCTTTGGAAAAGTCAGCGACGCAACCATATTGACCTACCGAGATTAGATTACTATTAAGATATAGTTCGGTACGAATATCAAATTTGGCACCTTGGTCGGTATTGTTTTGAATACCAAACCACAAATTTGCATCTGAAAGCGACAGGACATTAAGCGCAGTGACCGTTAATGTAACTGGCTGGCTAGATAATCCGAGGCTGTCAGTTACAGTGAGAGAGACAACATAATTTCCTTTCGTGTCGGGTATAAAAGTGGGATATACAGAGTTTGGGTTGTTGATGACCGTCGTGCTACCTTGTGGCACAGAAACAAACGACCAATCGTATATTAGAGGATAGTCACGTTCCGGATCTGAGCTGTTACTGCCATCCAGTGCGACAGTAGACCCTACGGCAATAGTCTGGTTCGGACCTTGGTTGGCTCTTGGCGGTAGGTTGTATATGGTACTGAATAGAGGGTTTTGAGTGACAAAAGTATACCGCGAACCGTCAGTTCCCCCGGGGATAAGATTTGTAGAGTTAGACTCAAAAGCCACATAGCGACCATCGGAGCTAATATAAGAACTGAAAGAAGTCACGTTTTGTTCAGCCCCATCATACGCAACGCTAACTAAAGCGGTCTTTCCAGTCCTACAATCATGAACATAAATATTTTGCGTTAACTGCGTAACGCCCGAAACAAGGTTTTTAGCAGTGGAAAGAAAAGCTACATAGCGGCCATCAGCGCTAATGGAAGGGGCATACGAATACAGAGAGCGCCAATCACCGTTTGCCTGTCCGCCATTAGAAGAAACACTTACTCTTGTAGTCTGACTAGTTTGACGATCATGTAAAAAAACGTCAGGAGAGCTATTTGTGTCCCCGGTAACAAGGTTTGAAGCATTAGAGCGAAAAGCTACATAGCGACCATCAGCGCTAATGACGGGCATATTTGAACCAGCATTTGCCGGCACGCCGTTAGAGGAAGCACTCACAAGTGAGGTATCACCCGTCTGTAAGTCATGTATAAAAATTTGAGTGTATCCCCCACTTAAGTCTAAACGGACCAAGTTTGTAGCGTAGGATAAAAATATCACATAACGACCATCAGCGCTAATAACAGAGTAGGTCGTACTACCGTAGCCCGCCGCACCGGATCCCTCAACACCGTCCGAAGAAACGCTCACCTCTGTGATTTTCCCCGTAGTATTATCAATAACATAGGACTCAGTTGCCCTGTTTGTAATATCCATGGCTGGTCCGGCGAACACAGTATAACGTCCGTCCGTACTAGTAGTAAGAGAATCCGTGGATATCATGTCGGCTTTAATTTCGTCAGAAGCACCACTGAGCAGTTCCGGAAACGTATCCGCTTTGGCCGGTAAAACTAGGACCGTTTGAAAAACCAAGACAAAAACTGCGAACCACGCCATATATTTTCTAAATTTTACTTTCATTGGAACCTTTCTATTTTAGACTACGGTTGTGTCAATCCATATATCACCCACTGCCGCATTCAGTGGACCATTAGTACCAACCGTTGCTTGATTAGCAACAGTTATCTGATGCGCTACACCGACAGAGACCGACCATGATGCAGCATTATTGTTTGCTGTCGATACACAAGTTAGAGTTGCGCTAGCCCCTGGATATAACTGAATCAACCTGTTTGTTCCACCCGTAGTATTGATGGTGACATAATTGGTTGACGGAACCTGACTAATTATTTGCCATTGCTGACCTACAACTACCGAAGATGTTACATCAGGCATATTGACTACTTGATTGCCAGAGTAAGTGCAATATTGCTGGTAGGCGCTTCCAACGGTTATGGTTACAGTGGTTGTTGCTGTAGCTGCGTAACCTGCAATTACGGCATTAGCAGTAATCGCATTTGTCACCGTCATATCTGTTGCATAGACTCGTTTATTTACAGCCAGACCACCAGCAACAGTCACCGAACCAGTAGTTGAATTTGTTGCTTCAAGTGTACCAAGTGTCGCAATAGCACCCGTAGTTAAATCCGCGGCATTTGGTCTTAAAGATAGATTCTGCGTAGTAAGAGTTCCACCAATAACTGTTTGACCGCCACTCAGACCTAACCCGTTCATTATCGCATTGTATCTGGTCGTGGCGGGAGTAAATAACAAACTAGTGCCATCATATTCCATCGCACCAGCCTCGGGTGTTGACATTAGTGCACCAGAAGTAAATTTTAGCGGCGCTGTTGCTGCTGCAGTTGTGCCGGGACGAATAGTAATAGTTTTGTGACCACCGTTGGCAACATCAGGGGTGTTAGTAGTATCAAAGTGTTCTTTTAAGAGGAAGTTATTAAGCCAATCTCCCCATGCGCCATCATCACTATTAACTACGGGTAATCGCCTAGTCATTTTTAGACCCCATACTTTCCACCACCATAACTTCTGGCAGATTTAGTATTTGATTCAGCTAGTTTTTTTGTCTCAGTTTGAGTTATTAAGGTGGCGATTGTTTTCAGACCAACCACAGACAACAAAGCCAGACCACTGTATTTCAAGAAGTCTTTGCGATCCATTTCTTTGTCTGAAATAGTTTTAATTATATCTTTATCGATCACGCCCTACTCTAAACCGTCGGTAGACGGACTCCTACATCAATCATAAGTTATATGGAATAAAAAATCAAATTAAACGTAACAACTCACCACCTTTGCAACCTATCTAAACAAAAAAGCAGGCACTCCGTATACTGTATTTACAACTACATAATTACAGAAAGGAGGCCTGCTATGGCCTATTCTACCAACCCTAACCTACCAAAAGCGAGAGCTTTTGCAATGCAATTGCTAATTCGTGAGCAATTACCATTGCAGACAGTGGCCAATCGCTGCGGTGTCCACCGCAGCACTATT
>MNZN01000002.1 GCA_001873625.1 Candidatus Saccharibacteria bacterium CG2_30_41_52
AGAAAATAATATACGCGGCCATGACTTTAGTCTTGATTATTGCAGTAGCAACTGGCTCTGTGTATATATTAAACTCTTCTCAAACTAGCACAAACAATAAAACTACAGATCAACCTAAGGTTATTACTCCAAAAGAAGCCACGGACGCTAAAACGATGGATGCTGTAAAACTGATGAATGGTGATGTAGCCAAGGCAAAGACGTTATTGCAAGAAGCTCGCAAGAAATATGTAGAACTGGGTGATACTAACGGTGTTGTAAACGTTGATTCTCAATTGTATCTGATTGAACATCCTACCCCTAAAAAATAGCTAGAAAAAAGCATCATTATTGATAACAATCTAATCTGTTACAATAGTATTAGACTATGGATAAAAAATTATATATAACTACGGCGATCCCTTATGTTAATGGCACGCCTCATATCGGCAATGCCCTAGATTATCTGTTGGCTGATATTTGGAAACGCTACCAAGAGCAGAACGGGCACGTTGTACGTTTTTCAGTCGGTACTGATGAACATGGTAATAAAATTGCCGCCAAAGCTGCTGAAGCCGGACTTGAACCTAAGGCTTATACCGACCAAACATATCTAAATTTTGAAAAACTAATGAAAAAAGTTGGCGCAACTTATACTGACTTTGTTCGAACTACCGACCCACACCACATCCAAGCAGTTCAATATATTTGGCAAACTTTGGCGCCATATATTTACAAAGGTAGTTACGAGGGCTGGTATTGCATTGGATGCGAAGCGTTTGTGTCCGACAAAGAAGCAACCGACAATGGTGGAATCTGCCCAGACCATAATCAACCATATCAGCGATTAAGTGAAGACAACTACTATCTTAAAAGTAGTGCATTAACTGATAAAGTTCGCGCCGCAATTGAAAGTGATGAACTGCAAATTGTACCAGAATTCCGTAAAAAGGAATTTTTGGAACTTATCAAAGATGGCTTGCAGGATGTCAGTATATCTCGACCTAAAAAGAATCTAAGTTGGGGAGTTCCTGTGCCTGGCGATTTAGATCAGGTAATGTATGTCTGGCTTGATGCTTTGGCAAACTATATAACTGTCATTGGCTATCCCGATCAATCAACCTGGAAAGAATATTGGCCAGCTGATATTCAAGTTGTTGGTAAAGATATTTTGCGATTCCATGCTGGTCTTTGGCCTGCGATGTTATTGGGTCTTGGCCTAGAATTGCCAAAGAAATTATTAGTTCATGGACATATTAATGTCGGCAATACCAAAATGAGCAAATCTATTGGAAATATTGTTGACCCCAATCAAGTAATCGACGAATATGGTTTAGATGCGTTTAGATACTATTTCTCACGTCATATTCCAACATTGGATGATGGTGACTTTACTTGGGATAAATTTGAAAATTCCTATAATACCGAACTAGCCAATGATTTAGGCAACGTAATTCGACGTGTTTCTAGTATGATAAGTCGCTACCAGTCCGGTGTTATTGGTGAAGCGCCAAAAGGTGAGCATGACATGAGCACTTATCACGAAGCAATGGAGAAATTAGAATTTAATAAGGCGATTGATGAAGTTTGGCTAATGGTTCGCAGTCTAAATCAATACATTGAAAATGTAAAACCTTGGGAAATTGCAAAAACAATCGATAAAGATACCGAAGCAAAATCTCATTTGTCTGAAGTTTTGGCATATGCTGTTGGTGCGCTTTTGCAAATCGGCGATTTGTTAGTGCCATTTTTACCAGATACTGCTGCCAAAATTCATTCAACATTTGAAACTGGCGTAATCGCTGACGCTGGCGTGTTCTTCCCTCGAATCTATATTCATACGACCGACCCAAATGCGCCAAAGACAAAATAAATCATGTTAATTGATACGCATTGCCACATTCATGATTTTAATCTTTATACGCTCAATCCCGACGAGACTATTATTCGTGCCCACGAAGCAGGTGTGATGCAGATGATTTGTATCGGCACTAATGTAACCGATTCGCGTGTAGCTGTTAAATTTGCGTCTAGCCATGAAGAAGTATATGCGTCGGTTGGTGCTCATCCTCACGAACTGAAGGATGGTTTAGGTGGCTTGGAAGAAATTATAAAATCGGGCAGTAAAAAGATTGTCGCTATTGGTGAAATAGGGTTGGATTATCACACAAGCGATACGCCACATGACGAACAAATTCAGGCTTTTGAGACCCAAATTCAATTAGCGTTAAAATATGATTTGCCAATTATTTTTCATGTTCGCGAAGCTTTTGACGATTTTTGGCCGGTTTTTGATAAATACCAAGGGATTCGCGGGGTACTGCACAGCTTTACCGATACGATCGAAAATGCGCGCGAAGGCTTAAAAAAGGGTCTTTATATAGGAGTCAATGGCTATAGTACGTTTATCAAAGATCAGTCGCAAAAAGATATGTTTGCGTCACTTCCGCTCGACAAAATCATACTCGAAACAGATGCGCCGTTCTTGACGCCAGTTCCTTTTCGTGGTAAAGTAAATGAGCCTGCATTTGTAAGAAATATTGCCGATTATCAAAGTAATATTCGACAAATCTCTTTAGACGAAGTTGCCAAAACGACAACCGCAAATGCCCAATCGTTATTTAATCTCTAGAAAAAGCGGAATAATATGTCACAAAACCCAAGTAATGAAAATATCGATACATTAAGATCCATAAACAATGGGTTTGATATGATATATAAAAATCATGCTTTAAATAACTCAGAGATAATTGTTAATAAAGTTTCAGAAAGAATTTTATCCATGGGCGTTAATTTGGAGCAAGTTCGTAAAAATCTTATTACAAAAGAAGCTCAAGATGATAAACAAAAATAAGATTATTAAGTCTATATCAAAAAAGATATTTAAATCCAACTTACTAGTAAGACGCCCAGTACTAACCGAAAAAAAGCTAAAAGCCAAAGAGAGCGAAATCGGCGGCAAGATATTTGGACCAATCAAGCCAAACGAACGTAGAGAATTCTTTAATGATAATCAAAGAAGTTGGTTTTTTCACCAAGAAATAACTGATTCAGCAGGAATTATTAAATCCGTAACTCTTCATTATGAAATTCACCCAAATGGGATATTGCGCGTCAGCAGTGTTGAAGGTGTGCATAATGAATTTATAAAAGGTCAAGAGCTTGATAATTTTATATCTGCTACAGAGATATATTATGGCCGCGTTATGCGCGAAATCTATGGAATTGAACCTACAGACTCCAAAAAACATCAATAACCGTTATAATTAAGGTATTGATGAATAAAGAAATAATATATCTGGATCATGCGGCTGCTACACCAATGGATTTGCGGGTTATTACAGCTATGGAACCATATTTTAGAGATGATTTTTATAATCCATCCAGTCCATATGCGCCGGCTGTTAAAGTTAGACGTGATTACGAAGAAGCAAAACATTTGTTAGCTAGTTCTATTGGCGCAAAACCAGGTGAGATTATTATGACTGCAGGTGCAACAGAATCGATAAATTTGGCTTTTAATGAAATCGGCGGCCATGTGATTGTCGCGAACATTGAACATCATGCGGTTTTGAATTGCGCTAAATTGCACGACCATACAATTGTAGAATCAGATAGTCGTGGGTTTGTATCGGCCGATGTTATCAAGGCTGCTATTAGACCAGATACCAAACTCGTTAGCGTGGCGCTAGCAAATAATGAATTAGGTACTGTTCAACCACTGCGTGATATTGCGCAAGTTGTTCGCCAGGAACGCGAAGCGCGTTTGATGCGTGGTGATAAAACACCAATTTATCTACATAGTGATGCATCGCAGGGAGTTAGCCAACTAGATGTGAATATCGCTAGATTGGGTGTTGATATGTTGACACTCAATTCTGGCAAAATGTATGGCCCAAAACAAATGGGACTTTTATGGGCAGCTAGTCATGTGCGGCTTAATCCACTAATTGTTGGTGGCGGTCAAGAACGAGGGCTTCGAAGTGGAACCGAAAACGTTGCGGGAACCATAGGGTTTGCGAGGGCATTAGAACTTGCAACTACTCATCGCAAATTTGAATCAGAGCGATTAGCTAAACTTCGCGATAGTTTGCAGACTGCGTTAACAAATGCATTTACCGATGCGATAGTATCAGGTCATCCGAAACATCGATTGGCTGGTCATTTGCATATTTCATTTCCTGGATTAGACGGCGAACGATTAATTTTTATCTTGGAAAATAGGGGCGTACTAGTTTCAACTGGTAGTGCATGTGCTGCAAATAAAGGTACCAGATCGCACGTATTGATGGCGATTGGAATGACGCCTGAAATAGCAGACGGTAGCATTCGAATTACTTTGGGACATTTATCAACACCTGAAAACACTGGATTAGCAGGTAATATCATTATTGAAGAATTGAAAAAAGAATATTATCGGATTTCGAAATGATTAGATATATAATTGGTCTATTCCTGATTATTATTGTAACTACGGTTGGGTTAAGTTTGTATTTACAGGTTGATGATTTAAGTCAATGTGGCAAGACGCCGGGGTCTGATGGAAATTGTCAGGTTGTTGATGCGATTGTTGCTGTTAGCGGTGGCGATACTGTGTCGCGTACGAACGAAGCCGTTGAGTTATATAAAAACGGTTGGTCAAAAACGTTAATCTTTTCAGGTGCCGCTCAAGACAAATCCGGTCCAAGTAATGCCGCGGCTATGAAAACCTTAGCAATTGATGCTGGCGTGCCGGCGTCGGCTATTCTTTTGGACGAGTTGGCGGCAACAACTAAACAAAATGCTGATAATATGCAAGAGATATTTGTTAGCCGTAATATAAAAAGCGTAATTTTGGTGACGTCTGGATACCATCAACGTCGTGCAAGTTTGGAATTTAGTAAACATACCAAAGACGTAAAAGTCGTAAATCATTCAACTCAGACCGACAAAGATTGGTCTGCTTGGTGGTGGACGACGCCACGCGGTTGGTGGTTGGCGACTAATGAACTTGCTAAAATTATTGTTTTTTACGTTGAAGGAATTTGGTCATGAACGAAAAAACCAAAGTCTATGTAGGTATGAGTGGTGGTGTCGATTCGTCGCTTTCCGCTGCGCTTTTAATTGAACAAGGCTATGACGTAACAGGTATTTATATGAAAAACTGGACGGCTGATTTACCTGGCATGAAATGTCCGTGGGCTGATGATTTAGCTGATGCTAAACGCGTTGCCGTGCAACTAGGAATTGACTTTAAGGTTTTTGATTTTGAAAACGAATATAAACATAAAGTTGTCGATTATATGATCGAAGAATACAAAAATGGCCGTACTCCAAACCCAGACATTATGTGTAATCAGGAAGTTAAATTCAAACTATTTCTAGATGCATCGCTCGCCGATGGGGCAGATATGATTGCGACTGGTCATTACGCCCGTGTTGAAAATGATATGTTGAAAATGGCAGTTGATGTTAACAAGGACCAGACATATTTCTTGTATCGCGTAACAGGCGAGGCGCTGGCAAAAACTCTATTTCCAATTGGCGAATTTGTTAAACCTGATGTTCGCAAAATGGCATTGGAGCGCGGTTTATCGACGGCAGCTAAAAAAGATTCGCAGGGCATTTGTTTTGTCGGGCAAGTCGGAATTCGTGATTTTTTGAGTTTGTATGTTGATCAAAAACCAGGGGCTATTATTGATAAAAAAACAGGTAAAACTATAGGTCATCATGACGGTGCAATATTTTACACATTAGGTCAGCGTCATGGGCTCGAACTGGGCGGCGGATTGCCATATTATGTTATTGGCAAAGATATGAATAAAAATGAAGTTTATGTAACGACCGACTTGAACGATGGCGCTTTGTGGGAAAATACCATTAATTTACGTGATGTTAATTGGATAAATCAAGCGCCTGAAAATGGAACCTACCAAATTCGTGTTCGTCACCGTGCTAAATTGGTTGATGCGACGCTAGAATCTAATGAATATGGAGTTGTTTTAAGGCTTGATAATCCTGAACGAGCTGTTGCAGCTGGACAATCAGTCGTTATATACAAGGGTGATATTTGTCTGGGTGGCGGAATTATCGCCTAGTTGTTATAATCGTTGAGATATGAATGCACAACAAATCCGCAACGAATATTTAAAATTTTTTGAATCACGTGGGCACACAATTATTCCACGAGCTAATCTGATACCATATAACGATCCAACGACATTATTTACTGGTAGTGGTATGCAACAACTGATGCCATATTTGTTAGGCGAAATGCACCCAGATGGTGTAAAGCTTACCAATAGTCAAACTTGTTTACGCGCTCAAGATATTTATGATGTAGGAGACAATCGCCATACGACATTTTTTGAAATGTTGGGTAACTGGAGCCTTGGTGATTATTTTAAAGAACAACAAATTCGATGGTTTTTTGAGTTTTTGACCGAGAAGGTTGGACTCGACCCAAATAAAATTTACGTAACGGTATTTATTGGTAGTGAACAACACGGTATTCCTCGTGATGATGAGGCTGCAAACATTTGGCAAAAAGTTTTTAGCGAAAAGGGGATTGAAGCCAAAATTGTTGAAATTGGCAGCCAAAAAGACGGTAATGAGCGTGGTATCAAACCAGGTGAGCGTATTTTCTTTTATGACGATGGCGAAAACTGGTGGTCACGTGCTGGTAAAATTGATAAAACCCCAATTGGAGATCCATGTGGTCCTGATAGTGAAGTGTTTTATGACTTTGGATCACAAAATCATGCGTCTGGATTTGGTTTGGCTCACCCCGCTAGCGACAGTGGTCAATTCATGGAAATCGGCAATCAAGTCTTTATGCAGTACCGTCGCTTAGAAGACGGCAGTTTTGAACCTCTTGCCAAGAAAAACGTTGACTTTGGTGGCGGCTTGGAACGAATTGCAGCGGCCGCAATTGATAATCCGGACGTATTTAGAATCAGTATATTACGTCCAATTATTGAAAAATTACAGACGATTAGCGGCAAGAATTATGAATCTCATACCGAGAGTATGCGGGTTATTGCTGACCATTTACGCGCTGCTACATTTTTGGCAGTTGATGGAATTGTGCCATCAAACAAAGAGCAGGGTTATGTTATGCGCAGGTTTTTGCGCCGAGCTATTCGTTTTGCGTTTGATTTGGGAATTGAGCAAAACTTCTTGCAAGAAATCGTTCCAGTAATCGCTGATTTGTACGCTAGCGATTATCCAAAAGTTGCTGAGAAGCGCGAATCGGTTATTGCAACACTTGTAAAAGAAGAAAAAGTATTTAGACAAACGTTAATTAAAGGTTTGCGCGAATTAAGTAGATTTGCGGCCGATGGTTTAACTGGTGTAGAGTTATTTAC
Organism: Candidatus Saccharibacteria bacterium CG2_30_41_52; assembly: GCA_001873625.1. Classification (GTDB taxonomy): domain Bacteria; phylum Patescibacteriota; class Saccharimonadia; order Saccharimonadales; family Saccharimonadaceae; genus UBA1547. Next base: position 7,326 of record MNZN01000002.1, read on the forward strand.
GCTTTATGATACATATGGTTTCCCAATCGAATTATCAACTGAAGAAGCTTTCAAGCAAGATATCAAATTGTCTGAAAATTGGCGCCAAGAATTTGATGAGCGGATGACTGAACAACGCTTACGCAGTCAAACTGCAACTAAAGGCACTTTCAAGGGTGGACTAGAGGGTAACGCTATAATTCATCGCAAATATCACACAGTTGCCCATTTAATGGGACAGGCTATGCGAATGGTTTTAGGTGAGAATACTGCTCAAAGGGGTGCAAACATTACCGAAGAGAGATTGCGTTTTGACTTTTCATATCCAGAAAAAGTTGCACCTGAACTGCTGAAACAAATTGAGGATATTGTAAACGAACAAATCGACAAAGATCTAAAAGTTACGTTTGCTGAATATCCAATCGCACAGGCTCGTGCAATGGGTGCTTATGGTGAATTTGGCGACAAATACGGTGATGTAGTTAAAGTCTATACAATGGCCACTAACGGCGCTGAAAAACCATTCAGTATCGAAATTTGTGGCGGTCCACACATCGATCATACCGGCGAACTTGCCGAAGGTGGTAAAAAGTTTAAAATCATCAAAGAAGAATCATCATCTGCCGGTGTTAGGCGTATTAAAGCTATATTAGCTTAATTTGTATTGTTTCCTCGTTAGTCCAATAAACAATCGCCAACTTTTAAAATATGCAGTATACGGCTGATGCTAATTACTTTATTCTCAACAGACTGTGGCGGTAGCCAGCCGAACGCCACGTGCTGACGAAGTCACATGTAAAGAGTGCTGTTAGAATAAATGTAAGTGGGAGTAGCCGCTAGGTCGGAATAGATTGAAATACAATATCTACCTGTGACCATAAGCATCGTTAGTATATAATGGTGTTAACTATGGTATTTGATAAACTACGAAAAAGCCGACGTGACAAAATTGCCAATGATTATATTGTGGCACTTGATATTGGTACTGAATATGTTAAAGCCTTAATCGCTAAACTTGATGGTGAAAATTTGCAGATAGTCGGCGTTGGTCGTTCTCACCAACAAATTAGTGATATGTACGCTGGTGCTATTGCTGATATTTCAGGCGTAGTTCGTAATTGTGAAGATGCTTTATCCGAAGCCGAGGATCAAGCTGGTTTGCAAGCTAAACGAGTTGTTATTGGAATTGCTGGTGAGCTTGTTAAAGGCGTAACAAATACTATTCGTTACCGTCGCCCTCAACCAGATCGCCCGCTCGATACGGCTGAGATGGAATTTATTATAGAAAAAGTTCAAGAACGTGCTCAGTCTAAAGCTCAAAAACAAATTGCACTTGAGACCGGTAATGCTGATGTTGAAATAAAACTAGTCAACAGCGCACTTGTTAGTATCCACATTGACGGTTACAAAGTCAGTAATCCAATTGGATTCCAGGGTCACGATGTTGCCGTCCAAATCTATACGGCCTTTGCGCCTATGGTGCATATTGGCGCGTTGGAACGTGTTGCTGATGAATTATCATTAGAGTTATTGGCGGTTGCGGCTGAACCATTTGCAGTATCGCGAAGCGTACTTGGTACTGACGCAAATAGTAATTTTACAGCAATTTTAGCCGACGTAGGCGGTGGCACAACTGATATTGCGGTTGTAAATGACGGCGGTGTTGAAGGTACTAAAATGTTTGGTATTGGCGGACGAAGCTTTACTCGTACGATTGCTAGCGAAATGAACATATCTTATGAAGAAGCCGAAAAACTAAAAGTAAATATTGATAACAGCAAAATCAAGCCAACTGTAGCAGACAATGTTAACGCTGCGATTGATAAAACTTTGGAAGTTTGGATGTCAGGTGTTGAATTGGCGCTTAGCGAGTTCGATTCGGCTGACCATTTGCCAAATCGTATTTTACTTTGTGGTGGTGGAGCTAGTTTGACGAAATTAGTTGAAGCTTTGAAAACTCAGGATTGGCACAAAGATTTGCCGTTTACAAAAAAACCGACGGTTCATCACATTCATCCATCTGAAGTCATTGGAATTACCGATTCGACTAGCCTTGTCACGGACCATACTTTTATTACCGCCATGGGCTTACTGCGAGTTGGCTATGATACAATAATAGGTAGTAGTAACAGTGATACGATCAAAGAAAAACTAAATCGAATCCTTAGAATATAAATATGAATAAAGACATAATTTACATTGACGTAGAAGATGATATTACGGCTATAATTGGCAAAATTAAAGCTAGTCATGACAAAATCGTTGCTTTGGTGCCGCCAAAAAGAATTGGCGTTTTTCAGAGTGCTGTAAATTTACGTTTATTAGCTCGAACAGCTGAAAATAGTCATAAACACTTGGTGCTAATTACAAATAATCAGGCTTTAATTGCCTTATCGGCAATTGCAAAGATCCCAATTGCTAAAAACCTTCAATCCAAACCTGAAATTGCCGAGATTGCTGCACTTGAAATTGATGAAGGCGAAGACGTTATTGACGGTTCACAATTACCAGTTGGTGAATTGGAAAGAACAGCTGATATTATCCCCGAAGCTGACATTGTCAATGAAACTATAGAAACTATGGATATTGAAAGTGATATTCCAAAACAGATTAAACCTACTTCAAAGATGAATCCTAAAAGCAACGTTAAGGTGCCTGATTTTTCACTTTTTCGTAAACGTCTGTTTTTGGGCGGATTATTGCTACCATTTATTATTGGTTTCTTTGTTTGGGCTATTTTGTATGCGCCATATGCAAAAATAATTATCACCGCTAAAACATCATCAGTTGATATCAGTAAAGCTCTAAAATTAGGCGGAACTGTTGCGACTGATGTTACAAAAAATATTGTTCAAACTATAGTAAAGCAAGCCAAAAAAGATATAAGCGTAGATTTTACTGCAACTGGTACAAAAGATTTAGGCGTCAAAGCATCAGGCAGTATTATGATTAGAAATTGTGATTTACCATCCGAATTTACACTTGCAAGTGGTACTCAATTTACAAACTCGTCTGGCCAGGTTTATGTCAGTACTGCATCAGTATCCGTACCAGGATTTACCGGTCCATCTAGCTCTTGTACTTTTGCTGGCGATACTGCTGGTAAGGCGTCAGTTAATGTCCAGGCTGTTGCTAGTGGTGATACCTACAATAATGAAGTAGCTAATGTAATTTATACTATCGGTGATTCAGTAGTTGCAGCTGCAAATGTTGATGCAATTGGAATAGCTATGACTGGTGGTACAACCAGAATCGCTACAGTTGTTAAGGCTGAGGACATTCAAAAAGCTGGTCAAGCTTTGGTTGATTTATCAACTGATAGTTACAAACAGCAACTGATCGGACAGTTTACGAATGGCGAATCAGTCATCCCTGAGAGTTTTGCAGTTGACCGTGCAGCCGCGGTATCAGTACCGGCCGTAGGTGAAGAAGCTGTTGGCGGTAAGGCAAAATTAACGTCAGCAACAACCTTTTCTATAACTGCAATCGCAAAATCAGAATTAGAACTTTTCTTGAAAGACGTTTTAAACAAGCAAATTGGAACTAACAAAAATCAGCGTATGTATGAAGATGGTATCGACAAGATTACTCTTTCTGGCTACCTAAAAACCGATACCAGCAGCAGTGTTAATATCGCAACTTCTGGTACAGTCGGTCCAAACATTGACCCTGCATCTATAAAAGAAGAAGTAAAAGGTATGCAGTTTGGTGATATACAGATTTTGTTAGGCCGAATTCAAGGTGTAAGTAATGTTGATACTAAGTTTTCGTATTTCTGGGTAAATACTGTTCCGAACGACTCCAGCAAAATTGACGTTGAACTCGTATTGCAAAATGAATAAGTCTACCGCAATTGTCTGCTTGGATGTGGGGGAAAAACGTATTGGCGTTGCAGTAGGTGACAGCGCTATTCGTATTGCGGTACCTTTTGAAACAATTGATGTTGACGGCAATGAAGTTCAATCTATTGCAGAAATTGTCACCAAAGAGCATGCCGATGTTTTAGTAATTGGTTATCCTAGGAATCAATCAGGTGAGCCAACAAAACAAACTCAGTTTGTCGAAGAGTTTGCTGGTAAATTATCAAACATAGCTCAAAATATTGTATTCCAAGACGAATCGTTGACTAGTGTAATAGCCGAGCAACAGTTGAAATCATATAATCGCCCATATTCAAAAGCGGATATTGATGCTCAGGCGGCAACAATCATACTTCAGGATTACTTAGAGTCAAAGTATGCCTGAGATAGTAGCAAAACTGATACCACAGCAACCAATTAACGGTCAACCCAGCGGTTTAAAGCCGCCAAAAAAACGTTCAGTACACAAAATTGTATTTTGGGTTGTTGGAGTTGTAGCTGCGATTATTATTGGTGCTGGTGTCAGCGGTTTTATTTGGTATAACGTTCAATTGGCGCCAGTTGGTAGTGATATTAGTTTGCTTAAAAAAATAAACATAGCTGCTGGCAGTACACCAAGCCAAATTGGCAAAGAACTAAAAGCTCAATCGATTATTCGTTCAACAACTGCATTTGATATTTATATACGACTTTTCAGTAAGATTAATAATTTACAGGCGGGTACATATCGTTTGTCGCCAGCCGAATCAACCCCGCAAATTATTGAGCATCTGGTAAAAGGTTCGGTTGATCAATTCAGTATCACATTTTATCCAGGTGCTACCTTAACAGATAACACAAATAGCAAGAAAAAATATGATGTTACGACGGCTCTAAAAAATGACGGACTTTTTTCAGATTCAGAGATAAGCACAGCTCTAAAAGCGACATATTCCAGCCCGTTATTTGCAGGCAAACCGTCAATTGCTGATTTAGAAGGATATATATACGGTGAAACTTATAATTTTAACACCGGTGCAACAGTTCAGGATATCCTAAAGAGTACATTCGATGAGTTCTATAAAATTGTTACAGATAACAATTTAGTAAAAGAATTTAAAAGCCATGGTCTAAATTTATATCAAGGCATAACATTGGCCTCAATTATTCAACGAGAGGCTAGCAGTCCAAGCGACCAAAAACAGGTCGCTCAGGTGTTTTATTCACGACTTGCGATAGATATGGCGTTGGGGTCAGACGTAACCTATCAATATATAGCCGATAAAACAGGCGTAGCACGCGATCCAGATATGAACTCAACTTATAACACGCGTCGAGTTATTGGTTTGCCTCCAGGACCAATTGCTTCACCAGGGTTATCCGCATTATTGGCGGTCGCTAAACCAGCGTCTGGTGACTATCTATTTTTCCTCAGCGGGGATGACGATGTAACTTATTTTGCAAAGACTTTAACAGAGCACGAAGCCAATATAATTAATCACTGTAAGGTGAAATGTAGCACCCCATAAATTGACTTGAATTGCCAGGATTGGTATAATAGTCATTAGCGCATTTGTAATGTCAAAATACACATTTTAGTAAATACAAGCGCAGGAGATTAGTTTATTCGTAATCAAAACACGACTAGTGTAGCTTTTGGTCCAACCGTTGCCGTCAAACAGCAAACACCAAGCAAACACCGTCGTACAGTGTTATCTAAAATAAAACCATCAGTAGCTGCTATATACTTCAGCATCTTTGCTTTAGTTGTCGCTATGGTTTCTATTGGTTATCATGAACCCCAAGAATTGGCAGCTGTTGCTAATACCACAAACGTAAACGCGCTTAGCCAAAACGACAGAACATCTGTTGATAACGTAGTTGCCACCAGTGTTGCAGCTAGTGTTGCTAAAACGGTAAATCTACCGATTGCAACTTCTGTTGCTAACTTGGCAGTTTCCGCCCAAACTAAAAGCGAGTTCACTCAATCTGATGGCACTAGTGCTACTAAGCCTCAAATTATTGAATCAAGTATCTCTAAGCGTTCTGTTACTAGCTACAACGTCAAACCGGGTGATACGGTCAATTCATTGGCTGCTAAATTTAAAATATCCGCCCAAACTATTAAATGGGCAAATAATTTAACGACTGACGCATTGCCGGTTGATAAAGTACTGCGAATCTTGCCTTTTGATGGTGTTATATACTCTGTAAAATCAGGTGATACGATTGAATCGATTGCAAAAAAATATGGTGTTGATAAAACTCGAATCGTTACTAATAATGACTTGGAGGAAAGTGGCTTAAAGTCTAATACAAGCATTATTTTACCAAGTGCAATCTTGCCCGAAGAAGAACGTCCAGGATATGTGGCTCCTTATGTTGCCCCAGTTGTTACTTATTATGCCGGTACTGGTGCTGGATTTGGTGGTCAAACTTGGTATATTGCCAGTGGTACGCCTGATGATGGCCCTTATTCTCACGGTAACTGTACTTTATATGCATTTAATCGCCGTGTTCAATTAGGTTTGCCAGTTGGTGGTAATGGTAATATTCCTCAATGGGGTAATGCTAACTCCTGGGCATATTTAGCTGGGCGAGCTGGATTGACTGTCAATAATTCGCCTTCGGCTGGTGCAATTATGCAAAACGGCGGTTACTTAGGACACGTTGCTATTGTTGAGAGTATTATGCCAAATGGCGATTTAAGTATAAGTGAAATGAACGCTTACGTACCAGGCGGCGGGTATAACGTTGTCTCTGGTCGTATAGTTCCAGCTGGAAACATCGGACAATATCTGTACATCCATTAATATCGGTTTAATACATTTCATATCGCCTCTGTTAATTTAGAGGCGATTTTGCTATAATAAGCGTATATGTTTGTCGATACCGCCAAAGTATTTATTAGCGCAGGAAAAGGCGGCGACGGAGCCGTTAGTTTTAGACGTGAAATCTATATTCTTAAGGGCGGACCAGACGGTGGCGTTGGTGGCAAGGGTGGCGATGTTGTTTTTGTTGCGACTGGCGGCCTTAACACCTTAATAGATTTTCGTTACAAACCAGAGCTAAAAGCTAAACCGGGCAACAATGGATCAAGTGCTGATAAATCTGGTAGAGGCGGCGAATCACTTTATATCAAAGTCCCTGTTGGTACTATAGTCCGTCGAGACGGCAAGGTCATTGCCGATCTAACTGTTGATGGCCAAGAAGTAATAATTGCCAAAGGTGGTGAAGGTGGTAAAGGTAATGCTGGTTTTAAAAGCTCTGTCAGGCAGACTCCTCGTATTGCTGAAAAAGGCGAGTTAGGTGAAGTTTTTGAAGCTGAACTTGAACTAAAATTACTAGCTGATGTTGGATTGGTCGGCTTTCCTAATGCTGGTAAATCTACATTCTTGTCGGTTATCAGTAACGCGCGTCCCGAGATTGCTGATTACGCATTTACGACACTGACACCTAATCTGGGTGTAGCTGATATTGATAGTAGTAGTTTATTGATTGCTGATATCCCAGGCTTAATTGAAGGTGCAAGCGAAGGTAAGGGTTTGGGTGATGCATTCTTGCGCCACGTGGAACGTACAGCAGTTTTGTTGCATATGATTGATGCCTACACTGATGATATAGCCGATGCATATCGTATTATTCGTGCCGAGCTAAGCAACTATAGTCTTGATTTAACGGATCGACCTGAAATCATTGCGTTGACTAAAATTGATGGGTTGGACGCTGATATTGTTCAGATGCAAATTGATGCAGTCAAAGCTGTTTCTGGTAAGACCCCAGTATTTGCAATTTCGTCTAGTTCACACCAAGGTTTAACTGAAGTTTTAAGAGCTTTACGTGAAAAAGTTATTAAATCTCGCGAACTTGCGGAACTAGTCGATGACGATGAAGAGGATATTGAAACTATATCGTTAAGTAAGACGAAAATTGCAGACACTTGGAAAGTTGATCGAATCGAAGACGAAGAAGGTATACACTTTGTCGTAACAGGTGAAAAAATCGAGAAGTTTGCCCGTCAAACCCAATTTGGCGGTTACGAAGCTGAAAACCGCTTACGCGATATTATGAAAAAACTCGGCATTGGTCATGAACTACGACGTCGTGGCGCCGAAGGTAACAGTATTATCCAAATTGGTGATAATACGTTTACTCTTTTGGAACAATAATTCACACCTCCTTCTCGCACCAATAAACAACAACCTACCTCGATGCGCGCTAGAAATAAAGTTAAGTCAACTTTGTATCCTGCGTAACTCGTTATCACTCAGACATACTCGGATAGCAAGGTCAACTTAACTTTATTGTATACGGCATCTCACCGGGTTGTTTTATTATTAGTGCTCAAAGGAGGTGGCCAATCTTGGCTCATCACATAGCCCAGACGGGTGACGTTTGGTGGGGTCCCCTGACATTGTTTTGTCATGTAATCATGCAAAAAATATTAGGGGAAACCGGGCGGCAGGACCCGTGAAGAGGGGAGTGTTATAATTAAGGTAATGGCCAAAACATTCTTTTTTTATGACTTAGAGACGAGCGGTTTGAATGCTCGTGAGGCGCGGATTATGCAGTTTGCAGGTATTCGCACTGATATGGATTTAAAACAGGTTGGCGAGCCTGTAAACGTGCTTGTTAGGCTAAATGATGACACCTTGCCAAGCCCCGAAGCTATAATGGTGACTGGTATTACGCCACAGCAAACAGTTGAAGGTGGTTTTTCTGAAGCGGAGTTTTCGAAAATGTTAGTCAACGACATATTTACTGTTGACACAATCGCTGTTGGTTTTAATAATGTTCGTTTTGATGATGAGTTTATACGTCATTTATTTTGGCGTAATTTCTTTGATCCATATGAATGGTCTTGGAAAGATGGTCGTTCACGTTGGGATTTGCTGGACGTAGTTCGAATGACGCGTGCGCTACGCCCTGAAGGTATTAAATGGCCAGTTGATAGAAAAGGTGTTGCAACAAACAGATTGGAATTGATTGCTAGTGTAAATGGGATTGATCATTTCAAAGCCCATGATGCGCTTTCGGATGTTGAAGCTTTGATTGCGGTAACGAAACTTATTCGCGACAAACAACCTCAGTTATACGAATATCTGCTGAAGATGCGTGATAAAAATGAGGTCAAAAAACTGGTTAATTTGGATTATAAGCAGCCGTTTGTATATGTCAGTGGGCGGTTGGATGGCGAATACAACAAAGCGACAGTCTCATTCCCACTAACTGCTGGTAAAAACGGCAACGTTATTGTTTACGATTTACGCTATGACCCAACTCCATATATTGATATGTCTTCAAAAGATTTAGCAAAAAAGTTATATGCTACTTGGGAAGATCGCCAAGCTGATGATTTTGTCAGATTACCAATCAAAGAACTTCAATACAACCACACGCCAGCGGTTGCGCCGATTGGCGTTCTAGAACAAGGGGAAGGTTGGAAGAAAATATCACTGGACGAGGTGACTGTTACTAAACACAAGTCAATTTTATTAACCGCACCCGGATTTGCAGAGAATATTAGGTCATTATTCGAAAACCGTGAAGATTTCAAAAAATCACCAGATCCCGAACTGCAATTATATGATGGATTCGTTCCTGATGTTGACAAGATGCGTATCGAAAAGGTTCGTAATTCTAAAGAGACAGAATTATCTGATTTTCATCCAAACTTTACAGATGAACGACTAGATCCGCTGTTATTACATTACAAAGCGCGTAATTTCCCAAAAAGTTTAGCCGAAGACGAAGTGGTCGCCTGGGAAAAGTGGCGGTCTGATAAAATAATCGCTAATCTACCAGCATTTGCAACTTCTTTACAGAAATTATCAACTACAATTACCGATGAAAACAAACTTTTTTTGTTGCAAGAATTGCATTTGTGGGCCGAGAGTATAATGCCAGTTGAGTTTGATAACTAAGCGCGTTTTAGGCGTCGAGCGGTCAATTGATTTGATTTGACACTAGCTGTCTTGATTTTGCGTAGAATTGGATAAATACCAAAACGAGCGATAACCAAAGTCGTCAATGTGGTCATTAGTGCTAGCATTTGCGTAGGCGTTAGGGCGTTGTCTGTGCCAGGTATTATACCGACAAATAGAAACATCATCAACATATGTCCTGCACCGATTACGTCGAGGATAATTAGGAGACTTACGACATTGCAAGCTAGGATGATAAATCGTTTCATAATTGCCTAAACTATAACCAGGAAAACCTACTTATGCAACGATAAGCATTATGCGTCAATGTTGAATTTATATCTTATTTTTTTTGCCGTCCACCACCACTACATTTATTCCAACAGCACACTCTACGTGTGACCCTTTGGGTCAGCACGTGGCGTTCGGCTGGCCTACCGGCCACAGTCTGTTGGGAATAAAGTAGTGGAGTTGAACGTACTTAGCTAATTTTCAAAGTCATGTATTTCTTTGCCTCATGTTAGGCTAAGACGGGTGACGTGCGGTGGGTGAGAACTGCCAGTGGCAGTTCGCAAGGAAACCTTCCGATTGCAACTTGTTGCAAGTCGTGAAGTTTCGGGGTCGCGGAACGTGACAACTCTGACATTGTTTTGTCTTGTAATCAAGCAAAAAATGTTAGGGGAAATCGGGCGGCGGGAACCGTGTCGCAAGCGAATAGTTTTGTCACTATCCCGACACTAGAATAAAGTGTTGAAATAGCGTATAATACTTGGGTTATGTCAGAGGTAATTAAAGTTGTTGGAGCTCGTGAGCACAACCTAAAAAACATCAACGTGGAAATTCCGCGTGATAAATTAGTTGTGATTACCGGTCTGTCTGGTTCGGGCAAATCGAGCCTTGCTTTTGATACTATTTATGCCGAAGGTCAGCGACGTTATGTCGAAAGTTTGTCTAGTTATGCGCGCCAGTTTTTAGGCATGATGGAAAAACCTGATGTTGATTATATTGAAGGGCTTAGTCCGGCGATTAGTATTGATCAAAAATCGACTAGTCGAAATCCTCGCAGTACAGTCGCAACAGTTACTGAAATCTATGATTATTTACGTCTATTGTTTGCGCGCATTGGTGTGCCTCATTGTCCAATTTGCGGTAAACCAGTTAGTCGCCGAACAAGCGAAACGATTATTGATGAAATTATGAAGTTGCCTACAGGCGCAAAATTAATGATTTTGGCACCAATAGTCAAAGCTAAAAAAGGCGAGTTTGCGCATATAAACGAACAATATAGTCGTCTCGGTTTTGCTCGGGCGCGAGTTGACGGAGTGGTTTATACATTGGACGAATTCCCTGAACTTGATAAAAAATTTAAACACGATATTGAAATCGTAGTTGACCGAATTGTAATGGCCGACGATATGTTGGGACGTGTTACTCAATCGGTTGAGCAAGCACTTGAAATTACAAATGGAATTGTCGAGGTATTTAATACTGACGATAATTTATTGACTGCATATAGCCAACGCTACGCCTGCCTAGATCATCCAAACGAAGATATTCCTGAACTTGAACCACGTTTGTTTAGCTTTAATGCGCCTCAAGGTGCTTGTCCTGTTTGTACCGGACTTGGCAATCGTCTAGAGGTTGATCCTGATTTAGTATTTAATCCAAACCTAACAATTTCTGAAGGTGCAATCCGCCCTTACAATCGCGTCAACAGTGATGCGTGGTATATGAAGCGTTTAGCAAAAGTTGCTGAGGCTCATGGTTTTAGCATTCATACGCCAGTTGGGAAATTGTCGGCAGATGATTTGAATAAAGTTTTGTACGGAACAGGCGATCAAAAATATAAGATCGAATTAGGAAGTGGCCGAGATTATGATTCAACGTACGAAGGTGTTATCCCAAACCTAGAACGTCGCCACAAAGAAACTGATAGTGAATTTATGCGTAAAGATATCGAACGTTTTATGCGCGAACGCCAATGTTATATATGTAAAGGCGCACGTCTAAAACCAGTAGTTCTAGCTGTTACGATTCATGGTTTGAATATCATGGATATTTGTAATTTAGATATTAATAATGCCTTGGATTTGTTCCAAAACACATTAAAACTAGACGATAAAGAACAATTTATTGCAACGCAAATTATCAAAGAAATTCTTGCGCGACTTGGCTTTATGAATAATGTTGGTCTTAGCTATATTGAATTAGGACGTGCCGCTAATACACTTTCTGGTGGTGAAGCTCAACGTATTCGTTTGGCAACCCAAATTGGTTCAGGTTTGCAGGGAGTTTTGTATGTCCTGGACGAACCTTCAATCGGCCTACATCAACGCGACAATGGTCGTTTAATCGAAACCTTAAAACACCTGCGCGATTTAGGAAATACCGTCATAGTTGTTGAACATGACGAAGATACTATTCGTCACGCTGATTATTTGCTGGACATTGGACCTGGCGCTGGCTTGCTGGGTGGCAATGTTGTTGCAATTGGTACGCCCGAAGAAGTTTCTAAAAACCCCGACAGTATAACTGGTCGTTATTTAAGTGGCGTTGAAAAAATTGATGTTCCTAAAAAACGCCGAAAACTAACAAGTGGTCGAGAAATTATTGTCCGTGGTGCTAGAGAAAATAACCTAAAAGGTATTGATGTTTCATTCCCATTAGGCGTGATGACTGTAGTAAGCGGTGTTAGTGGCAGTGGCAAATCAACATTAGTAAATGATATTTTAGCCAAAGAATTATCGGCCCGTTTGCATCATTCACATGTTGTTCCTGGCGCCCATGATAATATCGAAAACATTAATTTACTAGACAAAGTTATCGTAATCGACCAATCTGCTATTGGCCGAACACCTCGATCGAACCCAGCAACTTATACTGGTGTTTTTACAGCTATTCGTGACTTATTCGCATCGACACCAGAATCAAACATCCGCGGTTATAAGTCAGGACGATTCAGCTTTAACGTCAAAGGCGGACGCTGTGAAAATTGTCAGGGTGATGGCGTTATTAAAATTGAGATGCACTTTTTGCCTGATGTTTATGTAACTTGTGATGTTTGTAAAGGCAAACGCTACAATCGTGAAGCTTTGGAAATAAAATACAAAGGCTCGACTATTAGTGATGTTTTGGATATGACCGTTGAACAAGCTGCCAAATTTTTTGAAAACATTCCATCAATTGCTCGTAAACTAGACACATTAGTCGAGGTAGGTTTGGGCTATATACGACTAGGACAACCTGCTACTACTTTTAGTGGTGGCGAAGCGCAGCGTATTAAACTCGCCAGCGAATTATCTAGACGCGCCACGGGTAAGACGTTATATATTCTGGACGAACCAACGACTGGTTTACATAGTGCTGACGTAAAAAGATTGCTGGTTATTTTGCAAAAACTTGTCGAAGGCGGCAATAGTATGGTGATTATTGAACATAATTTGGACGTTATAAAAACAGCCGACTACGTTATTGATATGGGCCCAGAGGGCGGTATGGGTGGTGGATTAGTAGTTACTGCTGGAACACCAGAGCAGGTAGCAAAATCAAATAATTCGTTTACTGGTAAATATCTATCTAAAATGCTTTAGTTTTTGATATATTTGCTAATAATTATGTCAACAAAAATCGAAGCACCCAGAATAATTAGCCCTAAGCCTAATGAGGCTGTAACGTCTGTTAGCCAGTGGTAGCCCAGATATAATCGGCTGGTTGCGATTAACACGAATCCAACTACAACGATAATTTCCCAAATTATAATTCGAGCTAAATTAGAATTGCGTGAGCAAATCATATAGCCAAGAACTAATAAAAAGGTGACAACGATGATTGTGTGCCCTGATGGAAACGAGTAGTCTGTTTCGAATGGCGCAATCATATTATCGGTTATAGGGCGACTATTTATTGTTATTGATTTTATTATTGTCGACAAGATTGCGGCTGCGCCGGCCGATCCAATTAATAGTACGGGTCGCCAAATTTCTCGTTTTATAGATCTCCACAATATGTCTATGATGCTGATAATAATTATGAAATTAATTGGGTTAGCGAGTTCAGTTATTAATTGCATGATGCTAGTTATCTGGCTATTGCGATGCGTAATCATCCAATCCAGGATTGGATGATTGAATGATCCGATACCGGTATTTTTAACCATACCGATATAGGAGATGATAAATACTGATATACCCAAAATCAGACAAACAATCGCAATCCAAGCACTGCGTTTTATTGACCAGGCAGATTTAATTTGTGATGATTCAACTATATCTAGCGCCATGTTTCCAACTATTTCTTTCGTTCAATAATTTTCTTCCACTCAACTTTAGTAGCTTCCCATATTGACTCTCTTTGTTTTTTATCCTTCAATAAATGATAAATTGCTGGAGCGACTGACACAAATAGAATTAAGCCAACAATTGGTAACAGAATTGTATCAATGTCTAATCCAAGACCGTGCATTAATTTGCCCAAGAAGTATCCCAGATATGTAATACCAGCAATCCATATCAATCCACCAAGAATGTTGAACATCATGAAAGTTTTATATTCCATTTTAGCGACTCCAGCTACTAGTGGTACGAATGTTCTGACTACAGGAATAAATCTAGCAATAATAATAGTCTTGCCACCATATTTATTGTAAAAATCTTGCGCTTTTTGAACGTTACCTTGATGGAATAATAATGAATTAGGTTTTTTGAAAAGTTTAGGTCCGAATTTTCGGCCGAACAAATATCCAACGTTAGCGCCTAATACAGCGGCTACAAATAACGACAAAACAACCAGGTGTATATTTAAATCAAGTCGAAAGGTGCTGGTTCCTTGTACTAAAAACCCAATAGTAAATAAAATACTATCGCCTGGGAAAAAGAATCCAATCAATAGTCCGTTTTCTGCAAAAATAATCGCAACTACGATTATTAGCGCAGCTAATGGTCCGGCAGTTTGCGCGAACTGTACAAGGTCAAATCCAGGAATCATACTGTTATATTTTAGCATGTTACGCTTTTGAATGTTATACTATATATTAAGCAGTCAACTATTAACGACTGGGAGAAGGACAAAAAAAACGTGAACGATATTCTACTTACATTAGACGCAAGAACTGCAGATGGCAAAAAAGTTGCTAAATTGCGAGAAAGTGGTTTTGTGCCGAGCGTTGTATACGGCGGACATGCCGAGCCAACTATGACTCAATCAAAGCTATCTGACACAAAAAAAGTTGTTAAAGCAGCTGGTAAACACACGCCAGTTCACATTGTAATTAGTGGTAGTAAAAAACTAGCCATCATCAAAGATATTGATATGGATCCAGTTCGCCATGAACTACGTCATATTGCGTTCCATACTATTAACCAGAACGATATCATTACAACCGAAGTGCCGATTATCCTTACCGGCAAAGGCGACAGTGTTGCTGAACGAGCTGGCCTAGTTGTCTTGCAAGCAATTGATTCTATTGAAGTTAAGGCTAAACCAGCAAACCTGCCAGAATCATTGACACTTTCAATATTGAGTCTTGCTACAGACGACGATGTATTGAAACTTAGTGACCTTGTATTGCCAGCTGGCGTTTCATTCGCCGACGTTGATCAGGATATGGGTCTAGTTATTGCTAATGTTTACGAGCCAAGTGCTTTGCAAGCCGACAACGAAGCTGCAGGTGGTGACGCCGAAGACGTAAGTGAAGTTAAATCAGAGAATGGCGAAGAAGCTCCAGCTGCTACTGCAACCGATGCAACTAAACCGGCTACTGAACAACCAAGCAAATAATATCGTATTTGATATTTAAAACTCCGCGATCTAATTCGCGGAGTTTTAACATTATTTTATAAAATTATTTGAATCGGATAATACGTTTTGGTGAATTTTGTTTGTTCATATATATTCTTTACGCGGCAGATTTTAATCAATATCATCGCCACTTCAAAAATGGTACTCCCGTTAGTACGCTGACACACGATGGGATTACTATGAGTCATAATATACAAGTTATATTATATAATAGATACAAATGCAAAGTGATAAGCTTAAGTTGCTACCTAATAGCCCAGGTGTTTACTTTCATAAAGACAGTAAAGGCCAGATTATTTATGTCGGTAAAGCAGCGGTTCTAAAAAATCGAGTCAAGCAGTATTTTCAAAACGTAAAGGATATGGACGTTAAAACTAAGGCATTGGTAGCTGAAATAGCCGACACTGATTGGGTAGAAACTGAAAGTGAAATTGACGCATTGTTTTTGGAGGCCGAAATGGTCAAACGCTATATGCCCAGATACAACATATTGCTGCGAGATGATAAATCATTAATCTTTGTTCGTATTGATATGAAAAGTGACTGGCCTTATATCAGTTTTACTCGCAATCCTGCTGATGACAAAGCGGATTATTTTGGTCCATTTTATAACGGTTTTGCGGTAAAAAAAGCCCTTCGGTATTTACGCCGAGTTTTCCCGTACTATGTAAAACTTCCTGGGTTAAACCTAGGAAATAATCCAGAGTCGGACCCTGGCAAGGAAAGACTAGACCTGGATGCGCATTTGGGCCTGTCACCAGTCGGTATGACAAGTAATGAATACAAAACGAATTTGCGAAAGTTGATTGGTTATATGAATGGTAATCGAAAAACGATAACTTCCGAATTAGAGCGTGATATGAAAAAAGCAGCCAAGACGCATGATTTCGAAACCGCAGCTGTAATTCGCAACAAGATTCGTAATCTAAAAGAATTGAAGCAACGAATTATGTTTGGAGATAAAGAATTTTTAGATATTAGTAAAGATCAAGCCTTACGAGATCTAACAGATTTATTTAATCTAACGAAAATCCCAGCTCGAATTGAGGGGTATGATATATCGCATATGAGTGGCAGCAATGTGGTGGCAAGTATGGTCGTATTTAGAAATGGTGTTAGTGACAGAGGGCAATATCGTAAATTCAAAACGCGTGTTGAGCATAACGATGATTTTTATAACATGAACGAAACAATTGCCAGACGTTTTAGTGAAAAAAATGTAAAAGAATGGGGTAAACCGGATTTAGTTTTAATTGATGGTGGTAAAGGGCAATTAGACGCTGCAATCAAAGCCCGTGATGTAAGCGGACAAGCGGATATCCCGTTTATAGGCCTTGCCAAACGCGAAGAGCAAATCGTTATTGCTAATCCCAAAAAACATACCATACCACAAAAACAAACTTTGCGAGGTTTATCCTTGCAAAATGATAAATTAAAGGAATTGGGCGGATATGCGGTTGATTCAGGTGATTTTACGGTAATAAATCTGCCAAATACGACACATATTATTAAATTACTTCAGCGTATTCGTGATGAGTCGCATAGATTTGCTGTTAGCTACCACACGGTTTTAAAACGCACGAAACAAACCACTAGTGTCTTAGAAGAAATACCAGGGGTTGGTCCTAAAACTCGTTCTAAATTGATTCGCAAATTCGGAAGTGTTAAAGGTATCAAAAATGCTTCACGCGATCAGATTGCTGTCGTGGTTGGTTTTTACAAAGCTGACAAAATTATCAATAGTTTGTTGGCAGCATAGCACTTATGCTATAATCTCATTAAATTCCTAGTGTAAAAAAAGACGTATCAATGATTAACCTGGGCAAGAAATTATCTATGAAATCACGCGGTTTTACAATTATCGAACTATTAATGGCCACCATTGTTATCGGTATCTTGGCTTCAATAGGTGCAATTAGTTATGGTAATTATCAAAGATCATTGACTGTGTCTCAGTTAAAAAGCGATCTAAATGGCGTTGCTTCGGCTATGGAGAATTCTCGCACTTTTGGAAATTCTTATCCCATAACAGTTCCATCAACATTCACGGCAAGCCCAACGATAACATTATCTGGTGGAAGTAATGATGGAGGTAAAACTTACTGTGTTGATTCATCCAGTTCTAAAGATGCAAGTCTACATTATTATATAGATTCAATTAACGCTTTGCAGGGTGCGCAATTAGGCACTTGTATGACTAGAACTGGTTGTTATCTACCGGGATTTGTTGATGTGACTGGCAGTGCGACATATGGAACGAGTGATTTTTGTGTGATGAAATACGAAGCGAAGGACGTTGGTGGTGTTGCGACCAGTCAAGCAAGCGGCGTACCTTGGGAGATATCTCGCGCTACAGCAGCAACGAAGGCCTCCGAGGTGTGCTCGGGATGCCACTTGATCACAGAAGCCGAATGGATGACCATTGTGCAAAATGTATTGAATGTAGCTAGCAACTGGTCAAACGGAGTAGTGGGATCTGGCTTTGTCTATAGTGGTCATAACGATGGCGCTCCAACTGGTCCGCAAGTAGCAAGCACTGATGATAATGACGGTTACTATAACACTAATGATTTTTCGGGCGATTCGGGTGTTACTGGTGGTATGGTTGGTAATACACAACGACGAACCTTAACTCTCACAAACGGTAAGGTGATATGGGATATGGCTGCAAATACTGCTGAATGGGCATCTGGCGTTGCAGGCAGCGGTAAACCAGGAGTAGATGGTGGTGGGCTGGCATGGCGTGAATGGACGGACATAACTAATCCGGGCAGTCTAACAGTTGATCCGTCGCCTACAGGAACAGGTATTTCTGGCGCATCAGGTTGGGATAGTGTCGAGGGCCTGGGCCGATTAATAAGCGATGTTGCCGATGTTTCCGACAGATCATTTATGAGGGGTGGCGCATGGCCTAATAACGTTTACTCCGGTATAGCTGCACTAGATATTCGCTATGATTATGGTGATTTAAGCACAGTGTGCGGTTTTCGTGTGGCCAAGTAACGTGCTAATTATAACTGCTGAAATATAATATCCAGCATGCATACCCCAATCGTAGTAGGTGTAAGTAATGCTTGAACTCTAACACTATATAGTAGTAACAAATCCATATACCATAGAGTCATAAATATATATAAGATATGAGAATATTTAGCATAAGGATTGAGGATGATACTTTAGTTATGGATAGCAGTTATCTTAATTTAACAGAATCGCTATCTACAGGCTTGTGATATAATTAAATAAATATTATGAATAGGCAATTTATCGTTTTTATTATCAGGTGGTTATTTAATTCACTTGGTCTATGGATGGCTGTGCAATTATTGGGAACTGGCAACGAGAGTCTTGAAGTCCATATCGGTCTTGCCGGTTATTTATTTGCTGGACTTATATTTTCAGTAGTGAATAGTGTTTTAAAACCATTTGTGGTTGTATTGTCGCTGCCTGCGATTTTATTAACACTCGGTCTATTCATGCTAATCGTTAATGGATTCATGGTTTATATATCATTAAAAATTACGCCAGGTATTTCTATGACATTTTTGAACTCAATTCTAACCGGAATGATACTTAGTCTGATAAACTATATAGTGAGTGCTACGTTAGTGGTGCGATCAAGCAATACAATTAGGGGATAATAATGAATTTCGATAATATATTACAGATTGTTACAATTGCCTCAGCCGGGTTGATGATTCTAACCATTTTGCTACAGCAGCGTGGCGCATCATTAGGCGCTGGTTTCGGCAGTTCTGGCGAATTATATACAACACGCCGCGGAATTGATAAGAATTTATACGAGGCAACAATTGTCTTGGGCGTGATATTCGTACTATCAATACTCGCTGGGCTTATCTTGCCCGCGTTTAAATAGGTAATTTTTTTATGGCAGATGATAACCGTGACAAATGGTATCGGTTGCCAAAGGTAAGTTTTAATAAGCGAATTTTGACAAATCGTATGCGCAAAGTTGAAGGCGCAACTATTAAGCATGCTCACAAGTTTATTATTAAACGATGGAGTAACGTTCGCGAAGTTCAATGGCATATAACCTTGTGGATATTGGCGATGGGGGTTTTGATCGCTGTGACTGGATTGCAATTGATGTGGTATCAGCAAAGCTATCTTGTAGCGGCGCCAGATAGAAACGGAACATATGCCGAAGCTGTTTTGGGCCCAATTGATACACTAAACCCGTTATTCTCTAGCACTAGCGCCGAACGTTCATCTGCTTATTTAATGTTTTCAAGTCTTTTACAATATGATAAAACTGGACATTTAAACTACGATTTAGCGACGGGTGTAAAAATTAGCGATGCAAATACAGTGTACACGGTCAGTATTAGGCCGGATGCCAAATGGCATGATGGCGTGCAATTAACCGCCAAAGACGTAGCTTTTACGATTAATTTAATGAAAAACCCAAATGTTCGCACGGCTATTTCGGGCTGGAAAGATATATCTGTCAAAGTAATTGACGACAAAACGATATCGTTTAAATTACCAGCAATATACGCTGCATTTGAACATGCGCTGACGTTCCCGATTGTACCTGAACATATTTTGGGTGGTATTGCGCCAAGTAGTATTAGGGAAAATGCCTATAGTCAAAATCCAATCGGCAGCGGACCATTTAAGCTGAATTTTATCCAGAATGTAACAGTCAGTGCTGGGCGCAAAGTGGTATACATGGCCAGAAATGATGATTATTATGGTGGTGTTGCAAAACTTGCCAGATTCCAATTACACGCCTATAACACGAGTGACGATATAATACATGCATTAAATTTGAGTGAAGTAAACGCTGCTGCTGATTTGTCACCAGCTGATATTACTGGCATCGATACAAAACGATATTCAGTCACATCGCAATCAGTTCAAAGTGGTGTGTATGCAATTTTAAATACAAAAAGTGCTACCTTGAAGGATATTTCAATCAGGAGTGCACTTCGTCTTGCAACTGATACAAAAGCGATTTTAAATAAACTTCCGTCTGCCACGAAACCACTTGAACTATTATTTACGAACGGACAATTAACTGGCGCTATTCCAAAAGCTCCAGGATTTAATTTGGAAAGTGCTAAAAAAGTTCTAGACGATAATGGCTGGAAATTGAATAAAAACGGAATACGTGAAAAAGACGGAAAGCAGTTGAAATTATCGGTTGTAACAATGAAAGACAGTGAATTTGAACATGTGCTAGATATATTATCAGGACAGTGGTGTGCGCTTGGTATTACAATTAATACTCACGTTTTGGATCCAAATGATGTCACGCAGAATGTCGTTCAAAACATTCTTCAACCACGTAATTTCGACGTTTTACTGTACCAGTACAATATAGGTGCTGACCCTGATGTATATGCGTATTGGCATTCATCACAGGCGACACCGCAGGGTTCAAACTTTTCGAACTATTCAAACGTAATTAGTGACGAAGCATTAACTTCAGCCAGAGCTAGGGTTGAGCCAACGTTACGCAATGCTAAATATATTACGTTCGCCAAGCAATGGCTAAGTGATGTTCCGGCTATTGCGCTATATCAATCAACTGCGCAATATGTGACCAGTAATAACGTTCATTCATTCGATAATTCAAATGTATTAATAACTCCAATCGACCGCTACAGTGACGTACTTAATTGGTCAGCTGGCACTCGAAGTGTTTACAAAACACCATAATATCAACATGATTGATTCAAAATTTCATAAAAATAATCGTCGCCAAATATCAAAAACTATTCCAAATTGCCCAATAATTATTACAGCTTACAATAAAATGCAACAAAGTAATGATGTGGCTTTTCGTTTTAAACAAGAATCAAATTTTTGGTGGCTAACGGGTATTGATGAACCTAATTGGTTTGTGATTATTGATGGTATATCTGATAAAAGCTGGCTAGTTGCGCCAAATATCTCTGGTGCTCACAAAACATTCGATGGTGATTTATCATTTAATGACGCTATGTCAATTAGCGGTGTTGATGGCATTTTAAATAATGACGAGGCGACAGAAAAACTAATTCAATTGGCAGGGGAACCCGGGTTTGTTTATACGGTAGGTGATTTGACACATGCAGAACAATATAGTTTTGTTATTAACCCTGCATTACAAAAATTACAAAATAGGTTAGAGGGAATTTTTGGTGAAGTTCGATTTTGTAATTTAGAATTATCTAAACTTCGAGCAATAAAACAACCAGTGGAAATAGAAGCGATAAGGGATGCCGTAACGGTTACTATAAACGGATTCAATAAAGTAAAACAAAATCTGTCAACTTTTGATTATGAATATGATGCCGAGGCAGAGTTTACGTATTATTTTAGAAAAAATGGTTCAAATGGTCATGCTTTTGATCCGATTATTGCCAATGGTAAAAACGCTTGCACTCTGCATTATATTTCTAATAACTCTTTGCTGGAAAAAGGCAACCTAGTGCTTTTTGATGTTGGTGCTCAGGTTAGTGGCTATTCAGCTGATATCTCCAGAACGTATGCAATTGGTGAATTGTCCGAGCGTCATATTGCTGTTCATGATGCAGTAGAACAGGCTAATCAACAAATAATTGAATTATTACGTCCGGGATTAAAGCTGGAAGATTATAAGAATCAAGTTGATGGTATTATGCAAAATGCACTAAGGCAATTAAACTTATTGTCATCGTCGAGTGATTATGCACGTTATTTCCCTCATTCTGTTAGCCATGGGCTGGGTGTAGACACACATGATTCACTGGGCCAAGCAACTGAATTTTTGCCAGGCATGGTAGTGACGGTTGAACCGGGGATTTATATACACGAAGAGAATATAGGCGTACGGATTGAAGACGATATTTTAATCACTGATGATGGTCATGAAAATTTGACCGCAGCACTTGATACGAGTTTGTAAATCGGCTATACTACCTCTTACGCGCGCGTGCCGTAATGGTAGCCGGGCCAGCTTGAGGTGCTGGTGTTCGCAAGGACGTGGAAGTTCAAGTCTTCTCGCGCGCACCATGTAAAAAGATGATCAGCTGGTCGTCTTTTTCATATCTTGCAAAACTATCATCATATCTGTATAATCCCTAGAGTGTGGGCGCTTAGCTCAGTTGGCTAGAGCACCTCGTTTACACCGAGGGGGTCGGGGGTTCGAGCCCCTCAGCGCCCACCAATAAAACATCCGACCTTTTGGTCGGATTTTTTATATGTGTTTATCGCGCTAACACTTGAATATCTGCCATTTTTCTGCTATAATCTACACAATTAACCAAACAAGGAACCCGAATGTCGGGTATATTTTTATGAAAGACCCAAAAAACATTCGAAACGTTGCTATTATCGCTCACGTCGACCACGGCAAGACTACCTTGCTGGATGGTTTATTGAAACAAAGTAATACTTTCCGCTCTAATCAAGCCGAGATGGATCAACACTTGATTATGGATAGTGGTGACCAAGAACATGAACGTGGTATTACTATTACCGCTAAACAAACTTCTGTTTATTACGGTGACTACAAAATTAATATCGTTGATACCCCAGGACACGCTGATTTTAGCGGCGAAGTCGAACGCACATTGAATATGGCTGACGGAGTTTTGTTGATTGTTGATGCCCAAGAAGGCCCAATGCCACAAACTAAATTCGTTCTATCTAAGGCGCTTGAACTTGGTTTGCAAACAGTAGTCGTGATTAACAAAATCGATAAACCTTCACGCCGAATTGCTGAAGTTATTGATGAAGTTTCAGATCTATTTTTGGAACTTGCAGTTGATGATAGCCAATTATATTATCCTGTTTATTATTCAAATGGCCGTGCCGGTAAAGCTTGGAAAGAATTTCCAGATAACATGGACGAACCAGCTGATTTAAGCCCAATCTTTAACTCAATTATTAATGATATTCCAGCACCAGATGTTGATGTTAATGGCCCATTACAATTATTGGTTACATCGTTGCAATACGACTCATTCTTGGGCAAATATGCAATTGGTCGTGTCAGTCGTGGTACAGTAAAAAAATCTACCCCAGTCATTTTGATTAACCGCGAAGGTCAACAAATTCCTGCTAAAATTGACAAAATCTTTGGTTACCGCGGTCTAACTCGTGAAGAAATTGACGGTGCAAGTGCTGGTGATATTATTGCGATTACTGGTGTTGGCGATGCTCGTATTGGCGAGACTATTGCTGATAAAGATGCTCCAGAAGCCTTGCCGTTGATTGACATCGAAGCTCCAACAATCAGTATTTATCTTGGACCAAACACTAGCCCTATGAAGGGCAAAGAGGGTCAGTTTAATACATCACGTCAAATTGGCGACCGCTTAAAGCGTGAGCTTGAAACAAACGTAAGTTTGCGTGTCGAAGATGATGGAATTGGGTTTAAAGTTTCTGGTCGTGGTGAATTACACCTTTCAGTTTTGATTGAAACTTTGCGTCGTGAAGGTTTTGAATTTGAAGTCGGTCGTCCACAGGTTGTCACAATCATGGAAGATGGCAAAGAAAAAGAACCAATCGAAGAACTATTAATCGAAGTTTCACCAGAATTTTTGGGCACAGTTAGCCAAGAATTAGGCAATCGCCGTGCAGCTATGGTTAAACAAGAACAAGCCAGTAGCGGTGCAGCCCGTGTAACCTATATTTTGCCAACTCGTGCGCTTATTGGTCTACGTAACCTACTACTTACTGCCACAAAAGGTACGGTTATTATGAACGCATTGCCACATGGCTATCAGCCACTAGGTGTCAAGATTCCTAAAATACGTAACGGCGCACTTGTTACGACCGAAGCCGGTGTTACGACTCCATATGCCTTGGAAATGGCTGAATCACGTGGCGAATTGTATATTGGGCCTGGAGTGCAAGTTTACCTTGGAATGATTGTTGGTCTATATCAACGACGTGAAGATCTTGAAATCAACGTTTGTAAGGCTAAACACCTAACAAACATGCGTAGTTCATCAAGCGACGGTACGACTCAGTTGACACCATTTACGCACCTAAGTTTGGAACAATGTATCGATTTTATCGAAGACGATGAATTGTTGGAAGTAACGCCAAAAAGTCTACGCCTACGTAAGAAAATTCTTGATCCAAACCAACGCAAACGCGCCGCTAAAAACTAATTTCTAAATAGTTTTTGTGTTTTGTAGCATCCAGCGACTTAGTAAGAAGCAAATATTTGTTTCGGCGCCGCTGTGACGATTTATACCTTTGTTCTTGGCGTCTTTGGGATTGATAGGATCGATTCCATCAAATGCTTTTAATGTCTTTGTATCGTACATGATGCTATTTGCTACGTTTTGACCTTCAAACCATTGCATCCATTTTTTTGCATTATTTAAGTCGATTGATTTACCGCTAATTTGGTATAAAGCTAGCCATGCCCATATCATGTAGGCTGTATCAATTGGTTGCTGAGAGTAAATCGCAGGTGTTAAATCGCTTTTTTTGAACCAGCCATCATTACCAATTGGTCCGCGTATTCGATTGTGCGTACAAGCTTTTTCTAGGAATTTTAATATATTTTTGCCAAGTTCTTCGGCTTTTTTGTCATTAAATATAAGTGCATAGCGCAATATGGCATACGGAATTATTCCGTTGCCGTATGTTAGAGTGTCTTCTGGCCAGAACCACGATTTATCTAGTCCATTAAATCGCTTGGATATTTTATTGTAGAGCACTTTTGCTAGATACTTGTCGATATATATAGAACCAAGCAGGGCATAGACAGGGCCTCTTAATGATTTCATCTTAATTAGGCCCGGCTTCATAGACGCAATGATTTTATTTGCGTCTGTTGATTTGTGGGAGACGCTTATTGAATATCCCAAAGACCAAACTATTTGTCCTACTGCATCTTCGGATGCAGGAAAAGTAATGAATTCATGTTTGTCTGTAGAGAAACCATAAAAACTTTTGTTGTGTCGTGAGCTAACTATGTAGTCAAATAAGACATTGGCTTTTTCTGTTTTATTTAATGCCAAACATAATAATAAGCCACGAGTTGCATCGTCCAAGGCATAGCCTTCAGCAAGGATTGGCTTGATACCGTCGGTATGTTGCCAAATCCCAAAATCATCGAATAAACTATCAAAATAAGGTGTTTTCATTTGTTGTAACTGGCCATGGCCCGATACAGCGTAGATTATATCATTAGTCCATAGCTGTTGTACACGGGTGTAAACTGTATTGCTCAGTTGCTTGTTTATGGTTAATTTGGTAAAATGAGGACAGATTATCAGATGGACGTGTTCTGTTGAGTTACCTTTTTTATGGACAATATTAAAAAAACCATTCCGACCGGGAACAAGAAATGCATAAATGCAGTCTATATTTCGTCATATTTGCCACGCAAATGCGGTATTGCTACTTTTACCGACGATCTTGTCTCTGCTATTGATAAATTATGCGCCACAAATCCTGCTGAAATTATTGCGATGACAGATCCCGGACAGACCTATGAATATCCCAAAAAAGTTAAATTTCAAATCAATCAATATAGAAAAGATGATTACATTGCGGCAGCAGAATACATAAATAAATCAAAAATTGATGTTGTTAGTTTGCAGCATGAATTTGGTTTATATACTGGCCCCGAAAGTAGCTACACTTGTTGCTTATCGGCTGGAGCAAAACAAGAGGAAAATTATAATGGCAATATTGAAAATGGATATTATTTGTTGTCAATGTTAGATATTATAACGAAACCGATTATAACAACTTTTCATACAATCCTTTCAGAACCAAATGATCAGCAAATGTATATAGCGCGCCGCATAATTGAGCAATCAGCTGTAGTTATTGCAATGACAGAGGTTTCTCGTCAATCACTAATTGATTTATATGATTGTCCTGCAGAAAAAGTAGTTGTTATTAGCCATGGTGTGCCTGATTTTGATTACAATCATGTAGAAAAATGGCAGAAAAAATTGGGAATCAATAACGCATCACCAATGATATTGACGGCTGGTTTATTGGGACCAGGCAAAGAGTTGGAATACGTTATTGATGCTATGCCATCGATATTAAAAAAAGCACCGAACGCAAAATTGTTTATTGTTGGTCAAACCCATCCGGTAATCATCAAAAACGACGGAGAGGTATATCGAGAAAAATTAACCAATCTAGTAAAGTTGAATGATGTGGTTGATAGTGTTGAATTTGTTAACCATTACTTAACTGATGCAGATTTACGCGATTATTTTCAAGCAGCTGACTTTTTTGTTACGGCTTATTCAAATATGCAGCAATCTGCGTCTGGAACTTTGGCGTGGGCATTGGGATCTGGTAAAATTTGTATTTCAACTCCGTACCAATATGCTCGAGAACTGTTATCAGATGGTGCAGGTGTACTTGTTGAACAAAAAAACACTTCCGCTATAGCTAAGAGCATAACCGACATATATAATGATCCTGTAAGAGCTGATCAGATTCGCGAAAAAGCGTACGACAAAGGTCATCGCCATATATGGGCAAACGTCGCGACAGAATATGTGAATTTATTCAACAATGTTTTAAAGAAAGGTAAATAGTAATACAAATGTTTGAGGGTAGCGAAAATAGAACGAACAATCCAAACATTTTATTATTAGTGGCCGGTGGCTGGATAAGCTTTATGAATCAGGGTCGCGGACTTCAATCTGCTTTGGCGAAAATTGGCATAGATGCAGAATTAATACTCGCTGGGTCAAAACCATCCGATTTAACACATACTCCAGATTTAACAAAATACCGTGATTATATCGTCGTTGTTGTTGGATCGTGGCAGGATTACGGCCGGCTGATTGCTCCAGCTCAGGCTGCTGGATGCAAGGTTTTACCGTGGCTAGTGTCTGATGATAAAGTTGATGCTGAAATTGTTAATAAGTTAAACACCGAATTTCCTTGGTTTTTAACAACTAGTGAATACTGTCGAAACATTTTTATACGTTATGGTGTGCAACCTGAAAAAGTACACGTATTATACGAAGCTATTGATGAGGATATTTGGAAACCAACAACTCCAGAACAAGCGAATGAATTTTTGGACTATTTGTCGATTGATGAGGGTAACCAAATTGCAATGCCTGTATCTTTTAATATACGTAAGGCCAAAGCTGAACATACGCCAATCCTTTTGACTATTGGTGGTGATGCAACCAGTAAAGGCGCGATGGAAATTATATCTGCTTTGCACAAACTAGACCACAATACACCTTGGATTTGGATTATCAAGACTCTACCGTATGAATATAGCTTTGGTTGTAGCATCGAACAATATTCAGCATTAGCCGAATTGGCACCAAGGGTTAAATTTATTATTGGTGAGTTTTCTGCTAAATTCCTTGTGCAGTTGATGAACACTTGCGATATCTACATTGCAACATCAAGGGGCGAGGGTTTTGGTCTGCCACTTGCCGAAGCTCAGATGTGTGGAAAAATGGTTATTACACATGATTCAACCTCAACTAGAGAAATAATTATTAAAGACAAAACTGGATTGTTATCAGATAGTCAAGAATCAATGTCGGATGATGGAAGAGACATAATCAGGGCTGATATTGATAGCCTTGCAAGTCAATTGCAATCTGCGTTGACTAATCCTGAATTACGCAAAACTTTATCCGATCAATCCAGAGATATTGCTGTCGGGCGATTTGGTAAGCAGGTTATTGCAGAAAAGCTGATTGAATATATCAAGGAATATACTAAGTGAATGCATACCAGGATTTAAATGATGGGTTGTGGGGTGATAAATACAACCAGGTTGTTTCGACTTCTAAAAAAGGCACAATCGTAAACGTTGATGGTATTGGTGATAAGGATTCATATAACCCTATGCTTTGTGAATACAATGGATCGAAGGTTTTAGCTTTTCGTTGCGAATCAAGGAATAGTCAAATTGACGATACAATCAATTATCATCCTGTAATTATGTTTGCAAAACAAGATGGTCATATTTGGAAAGTAGACAAAAATATAGTTCCATTTGAAATGTTGGAAGACCCAATGTTTATGAAGGCAAAGATACATGGTCATAGTAGTGTTGTTTTTGGTGGTGTTCGTGCCAGATTGGTTGAAGTTGGTAATTTTGTGGCAGATACTGAACTATACGAAGGCGATACGCTGGAAACTGTTGAAAGAACGCCTTTTGCAGTTATAAAAGGTATGAAAGATGAAAGGCTATGTCAATTACCTGATGGACGTTTTTTATTATGCAGACGGCCTTTAGACAATCACGGCTTGGGCCGTGCGGTCTTGCATATAGTAGACCATTTGGATGACTTAACTGATATTAATGTTGATATTGATATACCTCCAGCTGTCGCTGTTTTACAGGGGCCAAATGATAATGATTGGGTTGGTATAAATAGCATATATATTATTAGCGATAAACACGGGACGATATGGGTTGGCTTACTTGGTCACATAGGGGCTTTGGATGACAGTGGCGGGAAACACTATGCAGCAACTACCTATAAAGTAAAATTGAATGATTTAGTAGGTGGTAAAACGCACATTATGGACCCAACGATTATAGCCATGCGTTCGTGTTTTGAAGATGGGCCACAAAAGGACGATAAACTTAGCGATGTTGTTTTTCCAGGTAGTTTAGAAAAAATCGAAGGTAATCGTTACCGACTATGGGCAGGATTGTCAGATGCTCGAATTGGCATTATTGAACTTGATGATCCGTTTAGGCTAGATTAGAAAATAAACCTATCTCTTAATTCATTTGGCAAAAAGCCTTTTTCGTGTTTGAATCCGGCTTCCATTTTGTAGTCTTTGCCGTAACCAATCTCTTCCAGTAATTTGGTCGGAGTATTGCGTAAATGCAAAGGAACAGGGGAATTTGGGTATTTTTGAGCGAGTTCCATCGCGCGTTTTATTGCATCTGTCGTCTGACGCGATTTTTTGCTGCTTGTCAGGGCCGTAACAACATGGCCCAGTATAATTGTCGATTCGGGCATGCCGACGCGCTCAACGGCTTGGAACGCGTTCAGGGCTAGTCCTAGTGCGCCATTGCCAGCCAGTCCAATATCTTCACTGGCAAAAATAACCATTCGGCGGGCTATAAATTTAGGATCCTCACCAGCGTCAAGCATTCGTGCTAAATAATATAGCGCGGCACTGACATCGCCGCCACGCATACTTTTAATAAATGCGCTGATGACGTTATAGTGCATTTCGCCTTTTTTGTCATATCCTGGGACTCGTTTTTGGGCGGCAACTTTGACAATCTCTGGCGTGACTTTGGCATTCATGCCAAGTGATAACTCTAGGTTTCCCAGCGCAACTCGGGCATCGCCACCAGATAACTCAGCCAGATAATCAAGAGCTTTTGGTGTGACATTTTTAGTCTTTTTCTCTAGTTTTAAAGCGTGTTTTAAAATTGTGATAATTTCATCTTTACTAAGTGGTTGCAATACTAATACTCGGCTGCGAGATAAAAGGGGATTAATTATTTCAAAACTTGGGTTTTCAGTCGTTGCGCCGATTAATGTAATTAGTCCTGATTCGACATGCGGCAAAAAGGCATCTTGTTGAGCTTTGTTAAATCGATGGATTTCGTCAACAAACAAAACCGTTCTAATCTGTAAATTCCAGTTTTGACGAGCGTGTTCAATAATAATCGTGACGTCTTTTTTGCCACTGGTTACGGCTGATATTTCGATAAATTCAGCTTTGACTTCGTTAGCGATGATTCGGGCCAAGGTTGTCTTGCCGCTACCTGGCGGTCCCCATAAGATTAAACTGACTGGTTCTTGGTTTTTGACGATTTGGCGCAGAATTTCCCCATCGCCCAACAAATGGGTTTGACCAATAACCTCATCTAATGTGGTTGGTCTCATCCTCTCCGCCAGTGGTACGCGTTGCATATACTTATTATACCTCGTATAATGAACGCATGGCACAACGAACCACGGTAATGTTACTGTTCGGTGGCGAATCTTCTGAGCATACTGTTTCGATTTCTTCGGCGCGTAACGTCTTTGCGGCCCTTGATGATACAAAATTTGATATATATTTAGGATTTATTGATGAATCTGGTAGGTGGTGGTTATTAGAATCATTCGATCAAATTTCTGACACCCAAGACCAAGTACAACTAGTACCGGTCCTTGGTGCTAAAAGTTTTACGACAATTCCAAATGGTCGGTTTATAACGCCAAGCGTAATCTTACCGATATTACACGGTGAAAATGGTGAAGACGGCACAGTCCAAGGGCTGGCGAAATTAATGCATATTCCAATCGTTGGTTGCGGTGTAGCGGCATCGGCTGTTTGTATAGATAAGGTATTAACTAAACAATTGCTAGAACAAAGTGGTATCAAAACTGTACCATATGCGGTTCATGAAACCGGTGAACCTATGCCAAGTTTTGGAAAACTATCTGCTACGTTGGGAAAAACATTATTCATAAAACCTGCCAGATGCGGCAGTTCAGTCGGAGTTAGTAAAGCGACTAATGATGAAGAATTGGCGACCGCACTTAGTGAGGCGCATAAATTTGATTCAAAAGTTTTAATCGAAAAAGCCATTTCAGCTCGAGAATTAGAAGTTGGAATGTTAGGTAGTGGTAGTAGTGTAAAAACAAGCGGCGTTGGCGAAATACGACCGGATAGCGAATTTTATAGCTTTGAATCTAAGTACAGCGCATCTAGCCAGTCCAAAGTGATTATTCCAGCCGATATTCCGACTGAGCTGTCCGAAACTATACAATCCATCGCAAAATCGGCCTATATGATTGTTGGCGGCGAAGGTTTATCGCGTATTGATTTCTTTTTGTCGGATGACGGTACTTTATATCTAAATGAAATAAACACACTGCCTGGATTCACGAATATTAGCATGTATCCAAAATTATGGCGCCAACAGGGAATGTCATATAGTGGTTTAATCGAGTTTTTGATTAGTAATGCGCTTGAAAAGTAGCTAGTTATCACTTACAATAGTTGAGTATGGCTCTTTAGCTCAGTGGTAGAGCAGAGGCCTGAAGAGCCTTGTGTCCCCAGTTCAACCCTGGGAGGAGCCACCATACATAATTCATGCGGGTGTAGCTCAGTTGTTAGAGCGCTTCCTTGCCAAGGAAGAGGTCGAGAGTTAGAGTCTCTTCACCCGCACCAAATAAAAAATCCAGCCTCGCCGCTGGATTTTTTATTTGGTCTGAATGAGATTCTAATTCTCGACCTGTGAGGTCGAGAGTGAGAACCGCAAGTCTGCGGTTCGCAAGGAAATCTGCCGGACAAGCTGTGCTTGTCACGCGCAGTTTCGGGCCCGCGGAACGTGGGAGAGTCTCTTCACCCGCACCAAATAAAAAATCCAGCCTCGCCGCTGGATTTTTAATTTTCTACTAGTATTAATTCATGGACAAAATTGATCTTAAAAAGACTTTCGATTTGTACGAGGCAAAACATAATCAAATTCGAATTGTTACCGTGCCTAAGATGAAATACTTGATGGTTGATGGGTATGGTGATCCTAATATTTCCAAAGAATTCAGCGATGCTATGGAAACGTTGTTTCCTGTTGCTTATACCTAGAAATTTATGAGCAAAATTGATCTGGGTAAAGATTATGTTGTGCCACCACCCGAAGGTTTATGGTGGTCCGCTGATATGAATGATTCTATGACTGGCAATAAATCTAACTGGGATTGGACGATGATGGTAATGGTGCCAGATTGGATTACTGATGCAATGTTTAAGACGGCTCTGCAGAAGGTTATAGATAAAAGTAACCCGACAAGCATTGGTAAGATTCGATTTGAATTATATGACGAAGGCCTAAGTGTCCAAACTCTTCATATTGGTTCATACCAAACCGAAGGTCCAATTATTAGCAAAATGCATAATGAATTTGTTCCAGATAATGGTCTGCAGTTGTCAAAAAAAACATCACGAGATATATTTTAGTGATTTCAGGAAAGTGTCGCCAGACAAGCTTAAAACCATTATTCGACACCCCGTAAATAAGCTTTAGTGGTATTATGAAAACAGGGAATAAGGTAATATCGCTACAAGATGGATGGACATAATGTTCACAACATCGCTGTAACGATGAAATACAAACAGATCTTTTAAAAAAAGAAACGAATGTAGGTAGTTGTACTACTGGAGTTTAAAGTTGTTAACTTCTGAACAAGGAGGTTCGCCATGAGAGCTCGTTTGCAACACCACTTTAACGCCCTGCATGTGTATTGTCGCATGTGCGAATTCTACGTTCCCAAGAAATTGGCACGAAGATTCTCTCGTATCTACGAGAAAATCGTTCACCCGTTTCTGTACGTATGAACATCCTCAGCGAGAGCAGGCGCTAACTACCTGCTCATTTTTTTGCTCAAAATTCAATGAATATTGAACATACGCACCTTCTAGCAAAGGTGTTATTTTAGTTCTATACTATATATATGGCATTTGAAGATTACAAACAAAAAGATAGCGTCATTGTTGTCTATACTGGCGATGGTAAAGGCAAAACTAGTGCTAGTTTGGGCTTAATGGCTCGGGCGCTTGGTACGGATTTTAAAGTTGCCTTTGTTCAATTTATCAAAATGTGGGAAGTTGGCGAACATAATTTTATTCGTACAATTGCGCCGATTTATAAAGATAAATTGGATTTTTACAAAGGTGGTTTGGGTTTTTTTGATGCTGGTGAACTAAGTTCCAAAGCTACCCGCGAAGAACATATTGCCGAGGCAAGAAAAACCTATGATTTTGCGTACAATGCTGCGACTAGTGGCGATTATCAATTAGTCATTTGTGACGAGATTAATAATGCCGTTCATGACGGCTTGCTAACAAAAAAAGATCTGCAGTTGCTTATTGATAAAAAGCATCCACAGACCAGTCTTTGTCTTACTGGTCGCAATTTCCCAAAATCACTAATTAGCAAAGTTGATATTGCGACCGATATGACGAAGATAAAGCATCATTTTGACGATAAATTACTTGCGAACAAGGGAATCGACTACTAGGTTCTTTGCAGTCTGGTGAGCTCGTACAAATTGCCAAACGGCAATAGTTGATGGAACAAAAATTAAGTTTCCGATTAACATTGTGCGGTAAAAAGGAATTGCCATTGCGTAGCTATCCATTAGACCAGCGAACGTTGCTGGATACCAGCCCTGTGCCCATACGCCAAAGTTCGTGACGATAAAGAAAAAGAATGAACTGGCAGCTGCAAATCCAAACGAATACAGTATCTGTAACTTTGGTTTCTGGTTTAGTTTTCTAAGTAGTAATGCTGAGACACCGATTACTACAAAAGAGCTCCATGTAAAAATAAATATTGATGAGTTACCAATAATTAGGTCCGATATAATCATGGTTGTAATTGGTACGACTATTGCTGCCCTAAAGCCTAGTGTAACAGCAGCTAGTACGCTAACTGCTGTTACGATTTCTAGGTTAGGTGCAATATGGTAATTGAAATTTACAATTCTCCAACCAACAGCCACGGCTATCAACAATGTGACAAGCGCGACGTTTTTTAATAATTGATTGTTTTTTACCATATATTTATCCTTTTAGAATGAACTTAGTTTCCAGGTAATTGTGTCGGTGCTTTTTGTGACCAAGCTGCCGGCTCCAACTGAGGCTGATTTGTCGTTTAGGAACAATTGCCAATACTGGTTCTTTGGATTTGCCGCAACACCATTGATGGTTGTTACATAAGCCATTTCACCTGTTCCACTGGTTTCTATTGTAGCATTTTCTTGTAGTAACGCTAGTGCTGTCACTCCGTCTTTGCCGCTGTATGTCAGCTCGTTATTTACGAGCGATGGCTTTTGGATCTGGACTACGTTATTTTGGACAGTTACTGATTGGTTGTAGTATATACCGGTTACGGCAGCTACGATTACCAACAGCACGATTGCCATTGACGCGATAATTTGTTGTTTTGTGAATTTTTTCATTTGTTATTCTTTCTTGCTTAGCTGTCCGTCCGAGACGAAAGCCAATAACACATTAATTTATTAAATTGGTCTTAACCCTAAATTGATTTAATTTAACACTTACTGAAACCGCAAAGTTCGCATTTTTGGCAACCTTCGATGAAACGTAGGCTGGCTGATCCGCATTCTGGGCACATGTCGGTTATTTTATGTGCTGACGATGGCTCAGCTTGCCATAGTGGTACGGTTTCGGTTTGTTCGGTTCCTTCTAGCACAATAACGGCCTTTTTTGTAGCTTGATGTTGTTCGATGACTTTTGCTACAGCGTCAGCTAGTGATCGTACACGGTCTGCGCCAAATCCGGTTGAGCTTGATCCACCAATGCCGCGAAGTTGTGAAATAACTTTTTGAGCAATTTGGTCAGATGAATAATCAGTTGGGATTCTGAAAGTTAGTGAAATCAAGCGTCCGATTGCTTCGGCGTCGGCAGTAATATCACTACCAGCACGTCCAACGTTGATGAATACTTCGAAAATATTTCCGTCTTCATCTTCGTTGATCGATACGAATGCTTTACCTAGTGGGGTCATAACCTTGTGGGTTCTTCCATTTAATACACTAGGTCGTGGCTTTAGTTCGATTCGAATTGGAGTTGCTTCAACTTCTGCTACTGCTTCGGCTTTGTTGCCGGCTAGTTTATCAAAGTATGAAGAATCTTTTTTCACTTCCAAAATCTGTTTGTCGCGGCTTCCGTCACGGTAAATTGTAATACCACGACAGCCAGTTTCGTGTGCCATTAAGTATGCATTTCGTACGTCATTGATGGTTGCAGTATTAGAGAAGTTAATGGTTTTTGAGATAGCATTGTCAACGTACTTCTGGAAAGCTGCTTGAATCTTTAGATGCCATTCAGGGCTAATATCACCAGCAACAACGAAGACTTTCTTTAAATCGGCTGGAATTGAATCCATGTTTTGAATTGATCCGCCATTAGCTTGAATTTGTTCTAATAATTCCTCAGAATATATGCCGTGTTTCTTGAGAGCAGAGGCAAAGTATGGGCTAGATTGGAATATGCGTTTACCTTCTATTGTATTCTTGGAATATGTCAGTGCGAATAATGGCTCACAGCCGCTTGAAGTTTCTGCTAGCATAGAGATCGTGCCAGTTGGAGCGATGGTTGTTCGGGCGCCGTTACGAGGTTTAATCTCGCCAGTTTTGTCATAGATTGAGCCTTCAAAAGCAGGGAATACGCCACGTTTTACGGCTAATTCTTCAGACGCAGCGTCAGATTCGGCTTGGATGAACTGCATAATCTTTTCAGCCATTCTTACGCCTTCGTCAGTGTTGTATCCGATGTCCATATCAATTAATGCATCGGCAAATCCCATTATGCCCAGTCCAATTCGACGGATTTGGCGCACCATTAATCTTACTTTTTCGATAGGATATTCGTTCATATCAAGAACGTTGTCTAGGAAGTGAACGGCTTGGTGAGTGGTTTGTTTTAGTCCATCCCAGTCAAGACTATTACCCTTAACAAATAAGGCCAAGTTGATACTGCCTAAAGTACAAGCGTCATAAGGCAATAGTGGCTGCTCCCCGCAAGGGTTAGTTGCTTCGATTTGACCAAGCTGTGGCGTTGGGTTTGCGCGCGAGTCATTAATGCGATCAATAAAAATCATACCCGGGTCGCCATACTGCCATGCAAAACGAGTAATTAGGTCAAAAACCTTCTTGGCATTTAGACGTCCAACTTCTTGGTGTGTGCGCGGATTAATAAGAGCATATCCATAGTCTGGAGTCTCTTCCTTACACCATTCAGTTAGTTTGGCAACGACCGCATCAAGTCTAACATTCTTTAAATCCATATCGCGTGTTTGTAGTGCTTCTCGGGCATCAATTACAAGTGCATCAAAGTCAAATTCCTTTTCGTAGTCATTATCTAAAATTTGCTTATCGATAGTAATTTGATTAAAAAATTCTTTGCTGGTTGTAACTGAAATATTAAAGTTTGTTAATGAAAACTCATCAAGTTTGTAGATCATAAATAGCAATATATCAGGGTGATTGTAGTGTAAGATTCCCATATTAGCACCACGTCGAACGCCACCTTGTCGGATTGATGAGGTTATGTCATTGTACATTTGCATAAATGATATTGGTCCGGTAGTTGACCCACCAGATGTTGACAAAATATCATTTTTTGGACGTAAGCGAGAGAAAGCAAAACCAGTTCCGCCGCCAGATTTGTGGATCATTGCCATGTCGCTAGCTGTTTCTAGGATACCATCTAGGCTATCTGGCACCGGCAGAACAAAACAGGCAGATAATTGTTGTTTTGGTTTTGCAGTGTTAAGTAGAGTTGGGGTATTTGGCAAAAACTTACGTGAAGTCATAAGTTTATAAAATTTGGTAGCAGTAGCAATGTGGGCTTTTTTGTCGCCGCCATACAAGAGTTCAGCTGTTGCTATATTATAAGCGACACGCCAAAATAATTCTTTTGGTGTTTCAATTGGAATACCCTTGCTGTCGCGACGAGCATAACGAGTCCGACCGATATACCAGGCATTTTCGCTCAATTTTGGTTCTGGCAATGTATCTGGCGGCTTTGGAACGTCACAGCCAATTTTGTGTATCTCGGCTAATCTTTCAGTCTCATTTAATTCTAGTGTTGGTTGTACCAATTCTTTCATTTAAACCCTTCCTTATCCCCATATGTTGTGTGTGTTTTTTAGTATAGACGCTATATGTTGCGTATGTCAACGATAATTGTTATTATTACATTCGTAGCAAATAATTAAAGGGAAAATTATGAAATCAACCACCAAAGATACTTTCAAAGCTGACGTTTTGGAATCAAAAAAAATTGTTTTATTGGACGTTTGGGCACCATGGTGTGCGCCATGTCGTGGAATGGAGCCAATTGTTGAAGCTTTAAGTGAAGATACTAAAGCTTTTGCTGAAGTTATTAAACTGAATGCTGAATCTGAAATGGAAATTGTTCAAGAACTTGGCGTAACTGGATTGCCTACGTTCTTGGTATTTAAAAATGGAAAAATTGTTGGATCAACTATTGGTGCAACTTCTAAAATGAATCTGCTAAAATTAATATCAGCCGCCGCTTAAATTAATAGCATCAGAATAATCTTGTCTGCTATAATAATTCCTGACGGCGCGTTGACGGAACGGTTACGTGGAGCTCTGCAAAAGCTTATAAATGGGTTCGACTCCCATACGTGCCTCCATTCTACGAGCGCTAGTGAGTAGAATAAAAGTTAACAATTTGCGCGGATGGTGGAATGGTAGACACGAGAGACTTAAAATTTCTTGATCTTACGGTCGTGCGGGTTCAAGTCCCGCTCTGCGCACCAAAGTAAAAAGCCCCCATGTGGGGCTTTTTACTTTGGCACCCAGAACGGGACTTGGCCCGCACTCGTGCGGGTGAGCAGTGCAAGTCTGCACTGCGCAAGGCCGGAAGCAGGATGACGAACGTCACCGACTGAGGCGGGGTCGACTGAATTTTCAAAGAAAATTATAGGTGACCAAGTCCCGCTCTGCGCTACATGAAACGAATGCTTAATCACCCCACTTTTTAGTTCAAACTTCTACATTATTTCTAATAAATTTGTTATAATAATACTGTATATAGACAATCTTAAGGAGGAAGTTATGGAAATTGTATGGATCATTTTAGGCATAGTAGTATTGCTAACACTATTTTTGTGGATGGCTTATAACTCATTAGTAACTTTGCGAGTTCGCGTCGATGAAGCCTGGAGCGATATCACTGTTCAATTAAAGCGACGCTTGGATTTAATTCCAAATCTAGTTGAAACCGTCAAAGGCTATGCAAAGCACGAAAGTGGTGTATTCGAAGAAGTAACACGGGCTCGCGCAAACGCTCTTAACGCCAAAGGCGTTAAAGAAACAGCTGCAACCGAGAATCAATTTGAAGGAGTCTTAAAAAGCCTGTTCGCAGTGTCAGAAGCTTACCCGGATCTAAAAGCAAATCAAAATTTTATCGAACTACAACAAGAACTTGTTGATACCGAAGACAAAATCCAAGCATCTCGCCGATTCTATAACGGTGGAGTTCGTGATTTGAATACCAAAATTCAAATGTTCCCAAGTAACATTGTTGCTAAAATGTTCGGTTTTATCAGCCGAGAATTCTTTGAACTAGGCGAAGCAGAACAAAAACTAGCTGAAAAACCAGTCGACGTTAAATTCTAATTAGGCTGTTTTAATTAATGTATAAAGCTATTGCCGCCAACAAACGCAACACCATATTAATTATGGCTGTGTTTGTTGGCTTGATTAGTGCAATCGGCTATGTTGTCAGCTACATTTATGGTGACTCGAATATTGCTATTTGGGTGATTATTGGGGCTGCACTGTACGCACTGATTCAATATTATTTAGCAACTAGTCTTGCGGTTGCAATGACAGGTGCAAAACAGATTGAAAAACGAGATAATCCACGCTTTTATCGCATAGTCGAAAACTTGGCGATTACCACTGGTATGCAGACGCCGAAAATATATATTATTGACGATCCGGCGCCTAACGCTTTTGCTACTGGACGTGATCCACGTCACGCGATTGTTGCCGCTACGACTGGACTGATTGATATTATGAGCGATTCTGAACTTGAAGCTGTTATGGCTCACGAAATGGGGCATGTTCAAAATTATGATATTCGTATCAGTATGATTACATTTGGACTAGTTAGTGCGATTGGATTTTTGACTGATATCGTACTGCGCATGATGTTCTATGGCGGTGATCGTGATAAAGACAATAATTCACCATGGATGATGTTTATTGGCCTTATTGTGTTGATTTTGGCGCCAATTATTGCCGTTATCGTTCAGATGGCGGTTAGTCGACAACGTGAATATTTGGCTGATGCAACTAGTGCAATGACAACACGTAATCCAGAGGCGATGGTATCGGCTTTGCAAAAGTTAAAAACAAGTGGTCGTCCAATGAAACGCCAAAATGGCGCAACAGCTCATTTATATATATCTAATCCGTTAAAAGCAGGGTTTTTGGGTAAAATGTTTAGTACGCACCCACCAATCGAAGATCGAATTGCTAGACTTCGTGATAATGCGAATAAATTCTAATGACTATGGCAAAAAAGAACCCGATTGTATTAATCAAAAAACGAATAACATCATATTTAGATCGTCGGCCTCATCGCAGTTTTCGACCAACACGTCGTCGGGATTATAATCGATCATTAAACTTACCTGGATATTGGGCTTTTACGGCGCATGTCAATAAAACTTTATGGTCAAATCGCAAAATATTTATTTTGCTGGCTGTTACTTATGCTATTTTGACAGTTTTACTAGTTGGTATCGCATCCCAAGATATGTATGCGACATTGACCGATACATTACGCACGACAGGCACCAATGTTTTTACTGGTGATTGGGGCGAAATGGGCCGAGCTAGTTTGCTATTTGCGGCAACTGTAACCGGATCGATTACGCAGACATTAACAGAAACTCAACAAATATACTCTGGGCTATTAGGTTTATTGGCGTGGTTGACGAGCGTTTGGTTATTACGAAATATTTTGGCTGGTCATAAAGTAAAGCTGCGTGACGGTTTATACAGCGCTGGTTCACCGCTATTATCAACGTTTTTGGTTACATTATTGCTATTGGTTCAAATGTTGCCATTTGCGCTAGCACTTATTGGCTATAGCGCTGCTACGGCTACGGGTTTATTGGCGGCCGGTGGTATAGAATCGATGTTATTTTGGATAGCGGCGGCATTATTGACGGTAACGTCATTATATTTAATGACCAGTACGGTTTTTGCGTTAATTATCGTGACAATACCTGGAATGTATCCATTAACAGCAATTAAAACAGCGGGCGATTTGGTAATTGGTCGTCGTTTGCGAATTCTAAAACGTCTAATTTGGGCGAGTCTTTACGTATCAGTAATATGGATATTAATTATGATTCCAATAATTCTAATTGACCTTTGGATAAAAGGTCTATGGTCGACAATTAGCTGGGTGCCGACTATTCCTATTGTCATGTTGGCGCTAAGTTCATCGACGATTGTTTGGGTTTCGAGCTATGTATATTTACTTTATAGAAAGGTAATTGATGATGATGCTAATCCAGCCTGAAAAACGAATCAAAGAACTACGGGCGCTTATTGATACCTTCAGTTATGAATATCATATGCTTGATAGCCCGACGGTTGATGATGCTGTTTACGACAGTCTTTTTAGTGAACTGAAATCACTCGAGGTAAAATATCCCGAATTAATTACGACCGACAGTCCGACTCAACGGGTTGGTAATGAACTATCGGGTGGATTCAAAAAGGCCGAACATAGCACTAGGATGCTTAGCTTGAATGATGTTTTCGATAAGTCTGAAGTCGAATCTTGGGTAAAGCGAATCGACAAATTATTGCCTGGTCGCAAACATGAATTCTTTGCCGATATTAAAATGGATGGCTTGGCTTGTGCACTAATATATCAAGACGGACTGCTAGTTCGGGCTATAACTCGCGGTAATAGTTTTGTAGGTGAAGATGTAACTGACAATGTGCGTACAATCAAAAATATTCCACTTCGTTTACGTTCGACGGTTGGATTTGAAAAGTTTTCAATTGGTCGAACTGAAGTTCGCGGTGAAATAGTTATGTTAAAAAAAGATTTTGCTAGATTGAATAAAAAACGTTTAGCGGCAGGCGAGCCAGAATTTGCAAATCCTCGCAATCTAGCCGCTGGTACTATTCGTCAACTTGATCCAAAGCTAGTCGCTGCTCGTCCACTCCATTTTAGGGCCTATGATTTATTGCGTGACGATTCATCCGAAGTCCCAACTAATATGTCCGCATATCAAACGCTGAGTGCGATTGGAATTACGCGCAACCTTGAAGCTGATATATTCACAACTTTGAATGGAGTTATGAAGTTCGTTGATATTTGGGATAAAAAACGTAATGAGTTGCCATTCAATACTGATGGATTGGTAATTAAAGTTAATGATCGCGCCCAATATGTGGAACTTGGTATTGTAGGCAAACAACCTCGGGCTGCGGTTGCGTACAAATATATGGCTGAAAAGGCGACGACAATCGTTCGAGATATCGTAATTAGCCTGGGACGAACTGGTGCTGCAACCCCAGTTGCAGTTTTTAATCCTGTAATCGTCGCCGGCACGACAGTACAGCACGCCAGTCTACATAATGCTGACGAAATTATACGCAAAGATATTAGGATTGGCGATACGGTTGTTATATTCAAAGCTGGTGATATTATTCCTCAAGTTGATTCGGTTGTTTTGGAGCTTCGTCCAAAGGATTCGTCTATGTTCGATTTTGAAAAAGCTCTCTCTGAACAGTTGCCAGAATATAAATTTGAACGTTCAGAAGGTGAAGTAGTTTATCGCGCCAAAGGCATGACTGGTCCGATTTTGTTAGCTCGCGCATTGCAACATTTTGCCAGCAAAGGTGCGCTTGATATTGATACCTTGGGCGAAAAGAACGTCATTGCATTGGTTGAAAGTGGCTTAGTCAATAACTTAGCTGATATTTACTCTTTGAGATTTGAACAGGTTATTAAGCTCGATCGTTTTGCAAATATCTCAGCCCGTAAATTAGTTGATGCAATTCAGGCTGCTAAAAAACCAACATTAGAACGATTTATCTATGGTCTAGGAATTCGTCATGTTGGCATTCAGACTGCAATAGATTTGGCTAATAGATTCGAATCAATCAAAACGCTGAGAGTAGCTACGATTGATGATTTGCAACAAGTTGAAGGAGTTGGTGAAGTTGTAGCGGAAAGTATCGTTGCTTGGTTCGCCGATCCTGACAACGAATCGCTATTACGACAATTCGAACGGTTCATGGTGCAACCTTATTTCAAAAAATCATCAGGAAAGCTGTTAGGAATGAGCTTTGTTGTTACTGGAACGCTTGAATCGATGTCGCGTGAAGAAGTCGGCAATCGGGTACGAGCGCTTGGTGGCATTTTCCAGTCTGCCGTCGCCAAAGATACGACATATTTAGTGGTTGGTGATAAAGTCGGTGGTAGCAAGCTCAAAAAAGCTCAAAGTTACACCGTAAAAATTATTAACGAACTTCAACTAAAAGAAATATTAGGCAATTAGTGATAATATTTTTTGTAATAATAGCTACAGCAATCAGCACCGCATTGGGCGGCCTTTTTGCGATCAAACTAAAAGACCAACTACACTTGATTTTAGGCTTTAGCGCCGGTGCGGTTTTAGGCGTAGCGTTGTTTGATTTATTGCCAGAATCAATTTCATTAACCAATGGTACGTACGATATACGATTAATCACCATATTAATTGCCGTCGGTTTTTCGGTATATATGATTGTCGACAGATATATTTCGCTAAGTAGCCACGAAGGAAAAGACAAGTGCGGCAACCCGTTGCATAATAACAAACTTGGCGCGGCAGCTTTGGTTTTTCATAGCTTTTTAGATGGTTTAGGAATTAGTCTAGCATTTAAAGTTTCACCAGCGATTGGTTGGATAGTTGCGCTGGCTGTATTGACGCACGATTTTTCTGACGGTATCAATACTGTAAATATGGTAATTAAAAACAAAGGTGATCGAAAAATCGCTCTTAAATGGTTGGCGGCTGATGCTTTAGCGCCAGCGGTTGGTATGGCTGCTACTTTCTTTGTAGCCGTTTCAGGGCCA
Source organism: Candidatus Saccharibacteria bacterium CG2_30_41_52 (assembly GCA_001873625.1). Classification (GTDB taxonomy): domain Bacteria; phylum Patescibacteriota; class Saccharimonadia; order Saccharimonadales; family Saccharimonadaceae; genus UBA1547. Next base: position 50,446 of record MNZN01000002.1, read on the forward strand.
ACATTAGGGCTGTTATTATCTGTCTTTGTCGGTTTATTCTTGTATATAAGTGCTAGTGATTTAATCCCCGAAAGTCATCATCAACATCCAGCAATTTGGACGACTGTGTCAACGATTATCGGTATGGCAGTAATCTTTGCCGCTGTTAGTTTAGCCAAATAATTCTTAACATAAAAAAACCTCGCCGTTTTACGGGCGAGGAGTTTTTAGTTGTGGTTGGTAAAAATTACCAGCTACGTTGGCGGAATGAACCACCACCGTTGCCACCACGATCGCTGCTGCCAGAATCACGACGTGGTCGATCTTCTTTTGGACGAGCTAGACCAACGCTGATTGCGCGGCCATCTAGTTCTTTGCCATCAAGCTGATCAACAGCTTTTTGGTTGTTCTTTTCGTCTGCGAATTCAACAAAGCCGAAGCCTTTTGAACGGCCGCTGTCGCGGTCTGTGATTACTCGTGCGCTTGTAACTTCACCGATTGTCTCAAAGTGAGCTTTGAGTGTGTCATCAGTAGTAGCGTATGCTAGGCTACCGATGAATAGATTTTGCTGTGCCATATTCTATGTATCTCTTTTCTTCTTAATCTGATAATTTATTATTGTCAGATCGACCGCTACTACTGCTTTTATGCGAAGAAGAGAGATTACCTTGAGAGGTAAGCGCCCGCCTTTTGCCTTATATGCGTGTGCTTCTGAACGATATTATTTAAGCATACTTTGATTAAAAATACTAGTATGAGCGGGATTGGTAGTTGGCAGGCAGTAGATAGTAAGTGGTAGGTGGCTATTAAAACGCTTGCGTTTTGGAGCCTATTGGGTGATAATACTGGGTAGAGCTGGTGCGCATAAGGGGTAACTCTTTGCGCGACAAAACAAAAACATTCAAACAAAAACGTGCCCCGGGTGGGCGCGCAACAGCGAAAGCAAAGCTCGTCCTGTCTATCAGGACGAGCTTTTGCTTATTTGTTGCTTATACCGCTTGCGCTTTCATGGGGGGGGGTGCTATTATTTGTAACATATGACTATACTATCTTTAAATCCAAAAACCCAACCCGTAACTCTACCATCTACCAAACCTGGTTTCACCATCGTCGAACTCCTCGTAGTAATAGTAGTCATCGGCATCCTAGCTGCCATTACCATCGTTAGCTACACAGGTATTAGTCAAAAAGCCATCACAGCCACTCTTCAATCCGACCTAGACGGTGCCTCAAAGCAATTAAAACTATACCAAGTAGAGAACAGTCAATATCCAACCTCACTCGATGCCAATAACTGTCCAACTCCAGTTGATGCCAAATACTGTCTTAAAATCAGTGCTGGTAACTCTTTTGACAGAACTGCCTATGCTGCTTCAGTTAATAACTCAACCAATCCCCAAACCTTTACATTAGATGCTACTAATACTAATACGACTAAATATAGGATTACTAATGATTCGGGTCCGGTAGCTGTAATAAACACCGGTTCGCCATACATCCAAACCATCGCTACAGCTAGCTGCCCATCTACTCGCACCCAAGTTCAGGATGCTCGTGACGGTCACACCTATTGGGTCCAAAAACTAGCTGACAATAAATGCTGGATGTTGACCAATCTTGGCTACGCTGGTAGCGGTACTAATACTTACAGTGACACAAAAACTCTAACGAATGGCACTGGCGGTTCCGCAACCTATGCTGTAGCTAGCTACTACGTTACACCAGCCACTACTAACTTCACTACCGAACCAACCGCTCCTAGCGTTTCAGCTGACGGCACTGGCCAATACGGCTATCTGTACAACTGGTGTGCTGCTATGGGCGGTCAAGCTACGGCCGCTTGTGCTAATGCCACTACTCCAACACCAGACCCCAATACTAATATTTGTCCATCTGGCTGGCGTTTGCCAACCGGTAATGGTGGTGAATTCACCGCGCTCAACACAGCTATTAACGGTGGTTCAACCACCACTGACGCCGGCTTAATCGGCGCTCCTTGGCTCGCGCAGCGAGGCGGCAACTGGGGTGGTGGGTTTCTTAATCAGGGTAGCTACGGCTTCTACTGGTCGTCTACCCAGTACTCAGCCACTCTCGCCTACCCCCTGGCCTTCGGCAGCACTAGCGTTAGCCTGGCCAATTACAACAATAAGGTCGACGGCTATGCGGTGCGGTGTATAGCGGTTTAGCCTTTCCCCTAGATTTGAATGAATAAGAATTTGAAAGCAGTCTAATCAGGAAGCTACCCGCCCAAAGGGCGAGTAGCTGACAGATTAGGCTGCTAAGTAACGAACAAATAAGGCGAAGTTTATGGATGAAGACAAAAGTTACGAAAAACTAAAAACAGTGCCTGACCACATTCGGTATGAATTTACCAATAATATTCTGGGTTGAACCCAGAAGATTGTACTAAATTTTAATTTATATTTATGTCATAAAACATCGCCCTACTTATAAGGATAAGTTTTTGCTACCATGCCATACGATCACATCATGTCGATATGACGTGACATGGCCGTATCGAATGATACGGTAATTTGCTATAATTTAACATAAATGAAATGGTTTATACAAAAAAAATTAGAACAGTTTGTCGTTAAGTATTTCGCAGCTCATCCTGACATCAAATTAGTGGTTGTAACTGGTAGCGTTGGCAAAACCAGTACTAAGGTTGCTATTGGAACAGTTTTAGTGGAACGTTTCAGAGTTCGTCTACACGAAGGCAACCACAACACCCATATGTCGACGCCGCTAGCTATTTTAGGAATCGAATACCCATCAAATATCCGTAGCATTAAGTCTTGGATTGCAGTGTTTAAAGCTGCCAAAGAACGTATTCAGTTGCCATCAGATGTTGATATTATTGTCCAAGAACTTGGATCTGACCGAATAGGCGAAGTGCCTCATTTTGGAACATATTTACATCCAGATATTGCTGTTATTACTGCAGTTTCGCCAGAACATATGGAGTATTTCCATGAAATGGATGCAGTCGCCAGGGAAGAACTAGAAGTAGCTAATTTCTCGAAACTAGCACTTATCAATCGTGATGATATTGACCAAAAATACGCCAAATATTTGACTAATGGCAATGTTAATACTTATGGAACTAGCTCAATATCCGAATATCACTACATCAGCCAAGGTTATACTGCCGAAAACGGGCACAGCGGTGCGTTCGTTGCGCCAGAATGGCAAGACCCGATTACGGCCGATGTTCACGTTCTGGGTGAACATACGCTTCGTCCAGCTATTGCAGCCGGTGCAGTTGGTGTGAAATTAGGTATGAGCGCGACCGAAATCGCCAATGGATTGTCGAAAATTCATCCATTACCTGGACGTATGAACATTTTGCACGGCGCAATGAATACTACGATTATTGATGATACTTATAATTCTAGTCCGCTAGCTGTCGAAGCTTCGTTACATGAACTTTATAAATTATCGGTTCCACAACGAATCGCGGTGCTAGGTAGTATGAATGAACTAGGACAGACGTCACAGGTTGAACACGAAGCACTAGGTAAATTATGTGACCCTAACGGTTTAGCGTGGGTGATTACAGTCGGCGACGAAGCCGAAAAATACTTAGCACCAGCTGCTCGGGCTCGTGGTTGTCAGGTCAAGAGTTTCAAAAACGCAGTTCAAGCCGGTGCTTTTGTGCGCGGCGTTATGGAAGAAGGTGCGGCGATTTTATTCAAGGGCTCACAAGGTGGAATCTATTTAGAAGAAGCCGTCAAAGTTGTATTACACTCAACCAGCGACGAAACCAAATTAGTTCGCCAATCAATCGATTGGATGGTGACAAAAACTGCCTTTTTCTCGGCAAATAACTAGACAAACATTATTTTGTCTTATATAACAGTAGTTTTTTTGATATACTATTACGTATCATGAAGCGTTATAATCCTACCGAAATTGAGCAAAAGTGGCAAAAGATTTGGGAAGACGAGGGAACTTACAAAGTTGACTTTTCAGACCATATAAAACCTAAATACTATTCGATGAGTATGCTCCCGGGGATTACTGGCGCTGGTATTCACACTGGACATGGCCGAACATTCCAATTTAGTGATATCAAGGTTCGTGCCAAACGCCAACAGGGTTATAACGCCTATCATCCTATTGGTTGGGATTCTTTTGGTCTACCAGTTGAAAATTACGCTATCAAAATTGGCAAAAAACCTCGTATTGCTCATGACGAGGCACTAGTTCATTTCAAGCAGCAACTAAAACGTTTAGGTTACAGTTACGACTGGTCCAAAGAAATAAGCACAGCTGACCCATCATATTACAAATGGACTCAATGGATTTTTAATAAATTATACGAACACGGTTTGGCATATCAAAAAGAAAGTCCACAATGGTGGTGCGAAACCGATCAAACAGTTTTAGCTAACGAACAAGTTATTGGTGGCAAATGTTGGCGCTGTAATAACCAAGTCACAAAAAAGAATCTAAACCAATGGTTTTTCAAAATTACTGAATATGCTGATGAAATTTTGGAAGCAACTGACGATTTGAACTGGACCGAAATGGTCAAAACAATGCAGAAAAACTGGATTGGCCGTTCCCAAGGTGCCGAAGTCGAGTTTAAAATAGACGGTCGTGATGAAATTTTGACAGTGTTTACAACTCGCCCAGATACATTATTTGGTGCAACATTCGTCGTATTAGCGCCTGAACATGAACTAGCTAAAACTTTGTCGACCGACGAAACTCGCGAATCGGTCGAAGGTTACATTTTAGAGGCCGCTCGCAAATCCGAAATCGAACGCATGAACGAATCGCGCGAAAAAACCGGCGTATTTACCGGCAGCTATGCCATCAATCCAGTTAATAGTAACAAAACCCCAATCTGGATTGCTGACTACGTGTTAGCAGGCTATGGTACCGGCGCAATTATGTCAGTTCCAGCTCATGACGAACGCGATTTTACATTTGCCGAAAAGTTTAATTTGCCAATAATCGAAGTTATCGAAAAACCAGCGACCGACGAAGAAGTCGGCGTTTATTGCGGCGAAGGCCCACTGGTTAACAGTGGTAGATTTGATGGTATAGATTCAGCTGATGCGCGCGAACAAATTGTAGATTGGTTAGAGCAAGAGGGGGCAGGTAAAACCAAAGTTACCTATAAAATGCGTGACTGGCTAATTAGCCGCCAACGATATTGGGGTGCCCCAATTCCAATTATCCACTGTCTAGAACACGGCGCAGTTGCCGTGCCTGACGACCAATTGCCAGTTATTTTGCCCGATGTTGACGATTTCAAACCGCATGGCGGCGAAACATCAGCGCTTGCTGGCGTTACCGAATGGGTTAACACGACATGTCCAAAATGTGGTGGTCCCGCTAAACGAGAAACCGATACATTGGATGGTTATGCCTGTAGTAGTTGGTACTTCCTACGCTATATCGATCCATTTAATGATAAACAAGCTTGGGATCCAGAAGTTGAAAATCACTGGGGTCCAGTCGATTTCTATAACGGTGCCGATCATGCTGTAGCTCACTTGTTATATTCACGTTTTTGGATGCGATTCTTTTATAAATTAGGTTTGGTTTCAACACCAGAACCATTCAAACGCATGATGTACAATGCATATATTTTGGCTCCAGATGGTACTAAAATGAGTAAATCAAAAGGTAATACTATCGATCCACTTGAAATCATGGACAGCGGTTACGGTGCTGACAGTTTGCGTGTTTATGAGATGTTTATCGCGCCGTACGATTTGGAAGCCCCATGGGATACTCGTGGCGTTCCAGGCACATACAGGTTCTTGAACCGTGTTTGGACACTGGTCCAAGATTATATTGATGCTGGCGAAGTTAGTTTAACCGATGCCGCTATCAAAGAAATTCTGGTTATTGCTCATAAAACTGCCAAAAAGATTACATCTGATATTGAAGACGACAAATTTAACACTGCCGTCTCGTCAATGATGGAAGCAGTCAATAGTTATTACAAGATTAGAACTGAACAACCAATTGGCAAATCTGCTGCTTGGACATTTGCCGTTGAAAGCTTGTTGCAGTTGTTATCACCATTTGCACCGCACATTACCGAAGAATTATGGCACCAAATGGGCAACAGCGACACAATACACGTCGATCATTGGCCAGCTTGGGATAATAAATATTTGCAAGCCGACAATATGACAATTGTCGTTCAAGTTAACGGCAAATTGCGCGCTAAACTAGAAATCGCAGCCGACACTAGTGAAGATGAAATCAAGCAATTAGCACTAGTCGAAAGCAATGTTCAAACATTTATGGACAATAAAAAACCGACCAAGGTTATTTATGTCCCTGGTCGATTAGTAAATATCGTTGTCTAAACTTTATTTCTTGTAGGCGTTCTCGGGAATTGTAATTGTTTCACCAGCTTGGATGCCGTCCGATAGAGCTTTGGCATTTTCAGGCATGTCTTTGATGTGATCTGTTACTTCCTGGTAACGTACCTGGTTAGGATCACGGTCAACGGCCATAGTGGCATCGTTTAAACCTTGGTAAGCTTCAAAAGTATATGATTGAGCGCCAGAGAACTCAGTAGGCTTTTCAATCATTTTAGTGCCAACAACGGCAGCAATAGCAATGGCACCTAAAATACCAATAGTAACAAATTTCTTTTTTGATTCGTTTTTTTCTTTTTCACGTAGTTTTTCGATGTAGGGGCTTTTGATGTTGCTGTTCATGTTAGACACTATACCACTAATGCTTATATTTGTCAACTAGTGTTATTGCTCTTGAGATATAAATCGAAATTAGTTATAATGAGTCTAAGTTTTAATATATAACCCGTAAGGAGTTTTTTCATGGCACAACCAAAGAAACAGTCTAGCCCACGTAAAACTGGTTTGCGACGCAGTCACTTGCGCCTAGAACTAGCTCGTCGTGTCAACAAGACATCACCAGTTAAAGTACGCACAACTCGTAAAGAGACCGGTAAAGCACTCGCAAAATAAGCGAGTCTTTACACCTTAAAAATATAATAAATAGAAAGAACTAAAACGCTATGGCATCTAATCGCCACCTCGGTCGCATCGTTGCTTTGCAGACATTGTATGAATACGAATTTCGTGTAGAGTCTGCCGACGCTTCAGCTGATGTAGACGAAATTCTAGATCGCAACCTGGCAAGGTATGAGACCGCAATTGACGATAAAGGGTTTGTGGATACGCTTGTTAAGGGCGTTCTGGCTGATCAAGCAGATTTGGACGCAAAAATCCAACCTATTGCTCCTGATTGGCCGATTGATCAAATTGCACGTATCGATCGTAACATTTTAAGGATTGGCTTGTATGAATTGCTTTCTCAGGCTGCAGTCATTCCTCCAAAGGTTGCGATAAACGAAGCAGTTGAACTGGCAAAGGCGTTTGGTTCTGATAACTCAAGCAAGTTTATAAATGGGGTACTTGGTACCGCATTCCGTACGCTTGTGGAGGATACAACCAATGGCAGTAGCACCACGGTTTGATAAATTCAAAAAATATTTTAACCGAAGTAAGAAAAGTCAAATTCAAGAAATAGTTCGTGAACCGACCAGCGGCGGTATTATTTTTCGTCGCGATAAAGATGGCGGTGTCGAGATTTTATTGATACAAGATGGCAAAGACCGCTGGACGATTCCAAAAGGACATATCGAAGAAGGCGAAACCGCTCAACAAACGACTAAACGCGAGATTGGCGAAGAAGCTGGGCTGCACGATATCGAGATTTTGGGCTGGTTGGGAAAAATTTATTTCCGTTACCGCCGAATTGATAAATTAGTTTTGATGACAACTCAAATTTATTTGGTTCGTGCTAAAGGCGATACTGATGCAATTCAAAAAGAAGAGTGGATGAACGATATTCGTTGGTTTAAGTTCCATGATGCAATTGAAAAAATTGAATACGAAGATATTGGCAAATTAATGTTACTGGCGATGAAACGCATTAGACAGGAGAACCTATAATTTTATGAGCGGAATGCAGACACAACCATACCAAGATTTTGCCAAAAATGTTTTAGGTTTTGAATTTAATGATATTCAATTGTTGGTAACGGCGTTGACTCACCGAAGTTATGTCAATGAGCACAAAAAAAGTGTAAGTGAACATAATGAACGATTAGAGTTTTTAGGCGATGCTGTTTTGGAATTAGTTGTAACAAATCATTTGTATCGTAATTTTAACGATGCCGAAGGCACGTTGACGAGTTGGCGCGCAGCCTTGGTGCGTACTGAAAGTATCGGTGAAGCTGGTATTAGATTGGGCTATGAACCATTAGTTCGAATGAGTCGCGGCGAAAAACAAGGCGGTGATAGAGCTCGTCAGCAAATCTTGGCAAATGCATTTGAAGCCGTAACTGGAGCAATTTATTTGGAACGCGGATATGATGCGGCTGCTGAATTTATTAACAAATATATCATCAGTAAATTAGATGGAATTTTGGAAACTGGCAGTTGGCGCGATGCTAAATCACATTTGCAAGAAGTTTCACAACGAATCGACAGTCAAACTCCACAATATCGTGTTGTCGAAGAAGTTGGCCCTGATCATGACAAAATATTTACACTCGGAGTATATGTAGCCGACAAATTAATGGGTATCGGCAGTGGTCCTAGTAAGCAAGTTGCTCAACAACAAGCTGCACAGGCTGCGCTGGATGAGTACGCCAAGCGCTAACTGATTGACTCTTGAGGCAAAACAGTGTAAAATTGGCCGTAGTAAAAAAATATTTAAATCCGCATACAGCGGGAAGAATTAAAGGAAATCATAATACATGCTCGCAATCCGTTTGCAACGCGTTGGCCAAAAAGGCTACGCAACATACCGCGTTTCTGTTCAAGAAGCTCAACGTCATCCATCAAGTGGACGTATTGTTGCTACTCTCGGTAGTTACAATCCTCACACAAAAGTTGCTAATATAAACGTAGAAACTGCTCAAAAATACCTAGACAACGGTGCTCAGCCATCACCACGAGTTGTTAAATTACTAGCAGCTGCAGGTGCTAAAATGCCAACTTGGATTGAAAAAGCTAGCAAAAAGTCAAAAGTTGTTCGCAACGCTGAAAAACTACGCAAGAACCAAGCACCAGTTGTTTCTGCTTAGTTAATCAAAAGATTGTACATGTTACAATTAAGTCATAATAATAGTTAGCGACCGTATAGGCGAGGGGTAAAAATTATGTCGACAATCGATCAATCATTCATCGAATTTATCGTTAAATCACTCGTAGGGCATCCTAATGATGTTGCCGTCGAGCGAATTATTGATGAAAAAGGCGTTTTGCTGTCATTGACCGTAAATTCAGAAGATTTGGGACGAGTAATCGGTAAACGCGGTGTTACTGCACAAAGTTTGCGAACGTTGTTGCGCGCACTGGGAACCAAAAATGATGCTCGTTATAACCTTAAAATCATTAATAATGATGATCAGCGTGAAAACTATACCACATCATCAGATAGCGACAACAGCGAGGCTGTGAAAAACTCAACAGATGAGCCTGTGGATAACGCTAGTGATTATTCAAAAAAGACTCGTGAAGAGCTTGCAGAACTAGACGACCTAGATATATAATCATTAACAGTTACAGACAAGTTGTCTGAACTGCGAGAAAAGAACCGAAAATGACAAAGCTCTATGCGAGCAACAATATATATTGTTGAGAGATTTATATGTCAGAGAAACCACCTTACGGGGTGGTTTTTTTGTGGTAAAAAACATATGATGGTATCAGATGAGAAAAATACAAGTAATTACACTATTTCCTGAAATGTTTGAAGGCGTATTAAATAGCTCGATGATGTGGAAGGCACAAGATCAAAAGGCCGTTGAATTTCGGATGATTAATTTGCGTGATTTTGGATTGGGGCTGCGAAAACGAGTTGACGATACTCCGTATGGGGGTGGCGATGGAATGCTATTGATGGCTGAACCATTGTTTGCGGCAATTAACGATGGTAAGAAATTTGATCCAACTGCCAAAGTTGTGTTGATGACGCCTCGTGGGATGCGCTGGAAGCAGTCGTTGGCTCAGACTTGGTCAGATAGTAATGATGACTATATCTTTGTCTGCGGTCGCTACGAAGGTTATGACGAGCGCATAATGACATTAGTTGATGAACAGGTGAGCGTGGGTGATTATGTACTAACAGGCGGTGAATTGCCTGCCATGACGATTATCGATAGCATCGTGCGTTTAATACCAGGGGTGTTGGGCGGCGAAAACAGCGCGGCGATTGAAAGTTTTAGTGATGGCGAAACCCTGGAATACCCTCAATATACGCGACCTGAAGTTTTTAATGGTCTAGAAGTTCCTAAAGTTTTACTAAGCGGCAATCACGGTGAAATTGCAAAGTGGCGCGCCGAAAACTCGCTTAAAGCCGAATAAGTAACTCTTGTTTTGACCGCTTTTCTGGCATTACTTCCCTTGCAATCCTGCTTCGCTCCAGGTCTGACAGGTGCCTCGGCGCCCGGTCAGACTTGGGCTGCAGGGGATTACTCGTGAAGCAACGCCAGCGCTCGACGGTGGTAGGGCATTTGCCACTGTTTTTTTGTGGATACCCTGGAATCCGAGTTTAACCCTGCGCCGGGGCCAGGTGTTAAACCCGGCATGAAGCAGTATCTTCAAAAGAATAGTGGCGAAGGCCAAGGGCTATGTTAATATATTGTGGTCTCGACGGCCGGGACGTATACTAAAAGCATGAGTATATTTGTTAAATCTACAACTGCACCAAAACCAAAAACACGCGATTCGCAAAGGGTTGCTTATTTATATGCTTTTATTTTGATTGTTTTTGCGTTGGCGCAACTTTACACTTTTGATGATTTTACGAAACTATTAGAGAGTTTTTGGTTGCCGGGCGGCGTGCCTATCGCTCATTTGGTGGCCGGTGTTATTGTAGTCAGTGAAGTTTTTGCTTTGCCGTTTTTGTTGTCGATGGATTTAAGTCCGTTGATGCGGGTTGTCAGTATGGTCATGTGTTGGATTGCGGCGGCGGCTTGGATTAAAATGTCACTTTGGCTGATGTTGACCACCAATGCTGTACATAATATCGGGCTTTTGGGCACAAAGGTTAGTTTGATGCCAGGATGGTGGGCTGTTTTCTTTGGAATTGCGCTAGGTATACTGGCGGCTTGGGCTAGTTGGGGAATGTGGCCACTACCAAAACGACGCAAATCTTGATACCAGTTGTTGGTTTCATTAGTAGATGATATGATGAAATTATAAGGGGGACTAAAGGTATGGAATCAGTAAATAAACTAGAAAAGACAATCGAGGGTTGGTTGAAGCCAATTCCACATTTGCCTGCTACTTGGCGCAAATGGTTAGGTGAAAACTTATGGTGGCTAACGCTTATTGGCGTAATCCTATCTGTTATTGCTGTCTTTACAATCATTGGAGCAATGTTTACAGCAATGTCATTTTTGGGATCTGTGAATAGCATCTATGGTATGTACGGTATTACCACTGCTTCTTATTCAGGCTGGTGGATGATGGCATCGGTTGCGTCATTGGTATTTATGGTTGTAACAGTTGCGATATCTTCAATGGCAATCAGCCCACTGAAAGTTCAAAAGAAAAAGGGCTGGGACTTGTTGTTCTTGGTATTCATCGTCAATATCGTATCATCAGTAGTTAGTGTAATACTAAACTTTAATATGATGACATTAATACCTGGCCTAATCGGTACCGCAATCGGCGCTGCGATTAGTGCATACTTTTTGTTAGAAGTTAAATCACAATTTAACGGCGTCACTGCTGTTAGTAAGAAATAGTTACTGGTTACATTAATAAAATAACGACCACCTAGGTCGTTATTTTATATAAACTATTTTTTGAACCTCTAACTCTTGAGAAGACGCTCGAATTAGTGTACAATCTGTACTGCTTACCAGCACGTTTATTGGGATGTCGCCAAGTGGTAAGGTGAAGATTGCCAGGCGGCAATCTGCAAGGCCGGAAGCCGGACGACGAACGTCACCGACTGAGGCGGGGTCGAGAAAAATTATGGAATAATTTTATCGTGACATGGTTTTTGGTCAAAAACAAACCAACCCTGGCTTATAAGTAAATTGACAAAATATATATTGGGATGTCGCCAAGTGGTAAGGCACTGGTTTTTGGTACCAGCATTCGGGGGTTCAAATCCCTCCATCCCAGCCAATTTTGACTTTGAGCCGTTTGATAGAGAATATCGAACGGCTTTTTGTATTCCCACCTCAGTTGTTCGCCGTGAAGCGTAAGGTTCTGAAGTACTAAGTTAATCAGTAGCCGTCTTTCTTCCATTTCCGAACTTTCCAGTAGTGAGGGGGCATTTTGACCAATTTCGATAAAGTATTCAATCATTTTGTAAAACTTATCGTCTGCACCGTCAACGGCATTGAGTTTGTTCTTTAATGAATCGCGAATTGACTTGTACTCTTCGGCTTTGGCTTTGTAAGATTCTTTGTCGATATCGCCGTCTAAATATACCTCGTGTAATCTATCAAGCCTATTTTGTATTTTGCTCAGTTCGGCTTGAATATGAGCGACATTTTGTGACTTGTACTTAATTTTGTCATCGTGTGATGTTTTTAGGATGGCTTTAACTGCATCATAGTCTTCGGGTGCAATCTGGATAGCTTCAAAAGCTTTTTTGAGTTGTTTAGTAAGTTCTTCTTTTCTGAGCCATTTTGCACCGTGGTTGCCTTTATATTGCGTGCAGTGATAATAGTCATGTCCTTTTTGATGTTCGGGCGTGATACTGCACCCACAGTCGCCACAGCGTATTAGTCCGCGATAATGAAAAGGCAAACCAGCATACTTAAACACTTTTTTATTACGTCCAGCTTTTACGTCCTGAACCTCATCAAACAATGTCTTGCTGATAATCGGATCGTAGACGTGTGGATAATCATCGCCTTTGATATGCATAACGCCAAAATAGAATTTGTTTTTTAGTATACGGTCAATCTGGCTAATCGCTAGTTTTAGCTCGTATTCATTGATGAGCTTTTGTCGGATTTCTTTCATGGAATATGACGATGTGGCGTACCATTGATACATACTGGCTACAATTTGCGAGTTTGTCGTATCGGGTATAATCCATTTCCTGCCGTTTTCAAGGTCTATATTTTTGTAGCCAAACGGAGCTAAGCCTGACCATTCGCCATTCTTTCGCTTTTGCTCAGTGCTTCGTTTAACATTATCGCTTAATTGTGTAACGTAACTTTTGGCAAACATTACACCCATATCCCACCGCAAAAGCTCGGAACTATTTGAGGTCTCGCATATTATGAGATTTTCTCTCACGAAATGTAACTCTATCTTATTTTGTGAGCGCAATTCATCAAGCATTACTGATTCACGAAAGCCCCTTTGTAGTCGGTCTATGGTGTCTGTAACAAGTGCTATTTTTTCGGGTGATTCTTTTATGCGAGCAATAAGTTCGCTGAACTTTTTGCGGTTGGTTTTTGTTGACGATTCGACTAGCTGATAAGTATCAATAACTTCTAAAACATATTTTTCGGCATATTCGAGCAGTCGGCGGGTTTGCGAGGGGATAGAATTATTATCTTCCTGTTCCTTGCTCGATACTCTGGCTAGAATTATTGCTTTCATTTATTACTCCCAACTAAAAATGGACGGTTGTAGCATCCCAGATTGGAAATCCCGAAAGATACTTTTCTGGTACAACCGCCCATTAAGAGCAGAAATAAAAATATTCCGGGAATTAGTTTTTCAATACTGGGATGCCTCTTCATTATACATCGTCTTTCTTTTTTTCTTCAATTGCCATGAGTATCTCAAAAAACTTTGCAAGCTTTTCTAAATCTTCACGGCTTAAACTCATAGTTGATGAGCCTCCAAAAACATATCAATAAGCGGATGTTTATTGCGGTCAAACTCAAGTATTGTTCCGTGATCAATCATCCAATGACGGTCAGCTTCAACGACTTTATAAAATCCTTCGGGGTTTTCTTCAGTTGGAGGTTTAGCTAATCCTTTTGATGCCCAATATCTATTTTTACCAAAGATAATCACCATATCTTTATTGATATATTTTTGTAGGTAATAGGCCGTTTTAGTTTTGCTCTCTGAAGTTGAGATAATTTTGGCACTATTAATGCCAAGCTTGTATTCGTCAAAGTTGCGCACAAAATCACCGTGCTTATCTGAAATATATTTACCAGTGTTTGGGCTAACGGCATAGGTAAACCGTCCTTTATACTCGCCGATTAGTGCATGAAAATGAAGTGCACTATCTTTATGGCGTTCGGCAACGATAATATATCTGAACTTTCCATTGCGCGTTCTTTGATTCTTAAACCATGTTTTTACACGTCTTATCGACCTAGCGTCGTTATACCGGTCTTTAGCTATTGTAAATGTGGCAAAGATATCAAAATCATTACACAGAGAATAATCTTTGATAGCTTTTCGAGTACGGCGCAATGACCGTTCTTCATTTGATTCGTACGACTCAGCATCTACATGAGTTGATAGGCTCGTTAGCTTCAGTTCTTGCTCATAGCCTTCAACTTGGCGTATGTATGGTTGGTTTGGTATGAATACCCTAACAAAATCAGGGTAGTATGTAGCTTTTGCGTACACTAAATATTTAGCATCAGATGAAGCAATTTGAGTTAATTTGCTCATCTTGATGCCATTTCTGTCCCACATATCAAGTAGTGGGACAGGCACTCGCACGGGCGCACCGCACCACGGTTTGCGCCGCTTTGCGATTTCGAAGTACTAAGAGCCAATTCGCTATAAAAGCGACTTGGTAGTTTGAGAATAATTTTTGCCATGGTTTTGTTCCACCATGGACGCAGTCATCACTGTTTTTAATTATATAATTATGCTTATGCCAGAGCAAGCATAAGCATTTTTAATTATTATTTCCGTTTCATCCGCGCAGTAATTATAGTTCGCTCATCGCACCGTTCAAGGTAGTATGGCTCGCACGCTCGCCATCTCCACCTTGAGCGGACAGCTCTTCGCTCTCTTTTGCTCTGCTAGGATGAAATGGAATAAAGTATAAATCATCACTCGAGGATTATCGAACAATAACAGACGTGATACAATTAACAATGTCTACGTTAACAATAATTTAATCTTCATATCCGAGAACGGGCAACCTATTCTCGAAAAGCAGTGGATGTGAATCTATTGTTGGCGTAGACAACCTAGAGATAGGTTGTCCTTTTTTATTAACAAAAAAAGAAATGGCATTTATGGAAATTATTCTCGTTATAGTATTTTTAGCCTCTATATACATAGCAATCAAAAAAACCTTATCTGTTAAACAAGCACGACAAAAGAAAGTCTACCAATATCAGGCTAAAGAATACTTTATGACAAAGTCTGAAAGTGAGTTTTTCCGAATGCTTGTTAATGTAGCTAACGATAGATACTTCATATTTCCTCAAGCCCATTTATCAGCAATTTTAGACGAAAAAATTAAAGGTCAAAATTGGAAGTATGCATTTCGTCACATCAATGGAAAATCAGTGGATTATGTATTGTGCGATAAAATTACTTTAAAACCGACTTATGCAGTTGAATTAGATGATTACACTCACGAATACGCCGACCGCCAAGAGCGTGACAAAGAAGTTGAGCGTATGCTTCAATGTGCAGGTATTCCGCTTGTGAGATTTAGTGACTATAAGACGTTGAATCAGGAAGACATAGCCAAACGATTTTTTGAAGCACATAACACGTAGATTGTTTTATAAAAAACCGTCCTCATGGCTCTTATCTTCCGCAACCTAAGTCTTTTGCCTGTGCTAATATAGTTCCATGACTATATCGGGAGATAAATAGGAAAAATACGATGTTTGAATTACTAAACGATAGCGCAATACGCGCGCAATTCTGGGGTTCGTTTTTTGCATCTATATTTGCATTAATTACATTTGCAATAACAAGGCTGTTTATTGGCATTAGAAAACGAAATAGAAATCACTACAACTTCCTAGTAAAAATGGAGGCTAAGTTAAATCAGCACATTCTATTAACTTATCAGTCAATATATATTATTGAAGGTTTGCGAGAAACGGCACTTGCAGGAAATGTTTCATTTAATAATCTCGATGCATTGCCGGTTAAACCCGTGGGCGACTTCTATGATCTACAAGACGTGGACCTAATTAATAGTGTATTTAGCTACGACGCAGGATTAGAATCACTAAATGCAGACATAAGCAACCTAAACTCTGTTTATTCAGAGATTAGGTCTGCTCTATTGTCTAAGCAGATTAGCCATCAAGAGTTTCAGACAATACTGCCAACTTTGCCTGATGACCTAGAGCGACTTGCGGGTGCATGGGAAGAGCAATTAGAATTAAATATAGATTTGCTTACTCAAACAAGATTGATGATTAAACGAGATAAAAAGAAATCGCTAGGTCTTAATTGGCTATTTCCTCGTAGGATGAAACCTCTCACCGTCAATGCCGTCAAAGCCGAGAAATTAAAACTTCAGCAAGAGATTGAAGAGATTCGAAGACTTTCAGCTGAAAGAATAGCAAAAAGAACTAGATAAGTCTGGAAAAATTAATATTTCCTCCTGAAACGCATCCACTAGCCCCAGCCAAATAAAAACGTCGACCTTTTTGGTCGACATTTTTATTTAACTGAGCTGGTCGGGATTCGAAACCTCGAGTGAGCATTCGGGGGCGAAAACTGACAGTGGCAGTTTGAGAGCGACGTTCCGATGACGATTAATCGTCAGTCGTGAACTCGCGGGGTCGCCAGAGGTGACCAAATCCCTCCATCCCAGCCAAGCATAAGCATATTAAAAGTGCCGGTATAATTACCGACACTTTATTTGTTTCTAAGCTTCAATAGTAATTTGTTTTGGTTTTGGCAGTTCCTTTAACTTTACTGTTACTTTTAGCACGCCATTTTTCATTTTTGCTTGTATATTATTCTCATCAGCTATTTCAGGTAGCCTTATGCTTCTATAAAAACTACTACTACTTTCTCGTACAATGTACTTCTTTTCCTTGTCTTTTTCTTGTTCGTGTCGCTCCGCCCTAATGACTAACATGCCCTTATCTACATGCACGTCTACGTCTTTCTGGTCAAAATTTGGCAGATGAGATTCGACGTGTAATTCATTGTCATCTTTTGTGTAGACGTCAGTTGTTGGCATCTGCATTGTTTTGATAGGGGAGAACCAATCGTCTGAGAGTAATTGCTTCTGTAAGAATTGAATCTCCGCAAATGGATCAAATTTTACTATGTTACTCATAATAACCTCCTTTTTGATAATATTGCGAAAAGGTTTACCTTTTCTATATTTATTATAATAAAATTGGCACTCACGTGTCAAGAGTGCCAAATATGACTTATGCGTAATAATATGGATACAGGGTTTAATAGACCTATATGTTCAGCCAAATAAAATACAAACCCATTGCTGTATTTTATTTTGGCTGCGCTACCCGTGATTTTGTCTAATGATGTATAGATATACCCAGAACAAATTTGCCTTTCGGTCTGAATGTTTTAGCCTAAGGCATAAACAGACTTGCATTATCTATGTAAACTGGGCTGTGCTGGGGTTCTTGGCTTAGTTGTGGCTCACCGGGTAGGACTGGGAACAGCACTTGCCGCCGTCATCCTGATATGGGCTATTAAGCTTTAGGGATAAACGGATAATATAAAACACCAATTATATGGGCGGTGTTTTATATTGGAGTATAATAATAGAAATAGACAAATGCCGATTGGACGTCGGCATTAACGGGTGATTTGGTTGTTGTTGGAATCTTTGTGATTGGTGCGTGATTTTAGGTTCGATAACAATTCGCCGACAAGAATAGTTTATTTTTTACGGCGAGAGCTTAAAATGGCGTACAAGAAATCACCAATGGCTATGATTAACAACCAAACCCAAAGGTGAACGCCTAGGAATGAGAAATCTAGGGGATTTATCTTTGGTTTTGCGGCTGGTTCTGGCGTGCTGCTAGTATATTTATCAGTTGTGTTCTTTGGTTTTTTGTCAGTCGTTTGGGTCGTTGGTGTATTAAGTGTTGTTGGTTCTGGTTGACGATCGGTAAGCACTGGGCCAACTGATGCTATTGATTGGCTAATGGCAGGATTGGAGAGGGCTGTTACTGGGGTTATTCCAACAAAAGCCAATATCAACAGCGATAGTATCAAGTAAATACTGAATTTTGATTTATTTAGCTTTTTAGATATACTCACGGTATTCTATTTAATCCCAAGAAATTATGTTATTTGTCGACAAACCTGTTTAGTCCCACAAATAAACTAGTTATTAATAGTTATATCTTAATAATTACAATGAGTCAATCAGATCGTAACAACTCACCACCTTTGCAACCTATCTAAACAAAAAAGCAGGCACTCCGTATACTGTATTTACAACTACATAATTACAGAAAGGAGGCCTGCTATGGCCTATTCTACCAACCCTAACCTACCAAAAGCGAGAGCTTTTGCAATGCAATTGCTAATTCGTGAGCAATTACCATTGCAGACAGTGGCCAATCGCTGCGGTGTCCACCGCAGCACTATTTGG
>MNZN01000009.1 GCA_001873625.1 Candidatus Saccharibacteria bacterium CG2_30_41_52
AAAACCAAGAGCATTTGGATAGGGCATTAGAAGCCCACGGCCGAATTTTGCACGACGTCACAGTCGCAACATTCAGCGCCGGCGAACAAATCAGCCAACTAGGCAGCCTAGACTGGCGCGACGACAAAGCCAGCAGCTTATGTGAAATGGTTGAAGGCATCGCTGATGCATTAAAAACTGACAAAACATTATTAGATAAACAAATCGCAACCGCACTTCTAACTGGTATCGTGGCTGCAACCGACAGGTTTAGTAATACGCGCACAACCGCTCGCGTCATGACAATGGCCGCCGATTTGATGGCAGCCGGCGCTGATCAGCAATTAATTGCTGCAAAATTAAACGAAGCGCACGAAATTAATTCAGTTTCACAAACTACAGTTATAAACACCGAGACCGAAGTTCCTGTCGAACAAACATCGACCGAATCAGTCGCCGAAACGTCAACTTTGCCACCCGATGGTGATCTGTCAATCGAACATGGTACTGATGAAATTGTTCAACAAGTCGAAGAAAGTACAATTGCAAACAGTACGTTGCCTGAATCTGAGCCAGTAACGCCAGATGACACAAACACCTATGCTGACACAACTGCACCAGCAGAAGTGTCGTCGTTACCAGCACCTGAACCAATTGATTATTCAACATCGACGTTGGCCGATGCATACGCGTTTGAACAACCAACAGCGCCTGTTCAACCAGAGCCATTCACTCCTGAATTACCAGCCGACGAGGTGACAAGTTTGCCACACGAACGAGTTATTGAACCATTGCACGGTGTTACGCCTGAAGCAGTAGGCGGCGAACCGTTGTTGGGCGGCATTTTGAACGCAACAACTGACATGGCAGCCGAAGACGCACGCCGTGAATTAGAAGAACAACAAAACAAAACAATTTTGCAACATTCGTACCTGGGTAATCCTGAAACAATAATTACCCCAAACCCAATCAATGGTATCGGTCAGACCGAAGCAACTGAAAATGTTGATATTTTTGCCGGTGGTCCAGCGCAAACTGCTGAACCTGCAATTGGTTTGCCGTTGCCACCAACAGTAATGCCGGATTTTTCAACATTGCCTCCGCCACCATTGCCTGATTTTAATGCACCAGCACCTGATGCGGGTCAAGCTGCAATGCCTGAACAGACTTCAAACGATCCAAGCCAATTTAGAATACCGGGACAGTAGTCTGGGCTGTGCCCCAAAATGCTATACTGTAAAAATATGACAGATGGCATTTTACTTATCGACAAACCAGCTAGCATAACTAGTTTTGGCGTTGTTGCGCGTGTTCGACGTGTTTTGTCACAACAGCAAGGGAAAAAGGTCAAAGTTGGCCATACCGGCACATTAGACCCATTTGCAACTGGGTTAATGATATTGGCCGTCGGCAAAGAATGTAAAAACGCCGGTAATTACAGCAAATTAGACAAAGTCTACGAAGCCACGGTTCGCCTGGGTCAAACCAGCACAACAGGGGACCCCGAAGGCGAAATTACCGATTTTCATGGTATTGCACCGTCAATGGTCGAAGTGTTAGAAGTTTTAGAACATTTTAAGGGCGAAATTACTCAACGTCCGCCAATTTACAGTGCAATTCACATTAATGGTCAACGGGCCTATGATTTGGCGCGCGCCGGCAAAGAATTTGAAATGCCGCAGCGACAAATAACAATTCACAGTCTGGAACTTATCGATTACACCTATCCCGAACTAAAAATCAGGGCCAATGTTTCCAGTGGTACATATATCCGTACATTGGCCGAAGATATTGGCAAATCGCTGGGGACTGGCGCATATTGCAGTCAATTGCGACGTATCAGTATCGCTGATTGGCATGTCGATAATGCCGTAACGCTTCAAAGCATGGGCATTACAGACTAATAGGGGTTGAAACCTGTGCAAAACTTTGCTACAATGCATACCTGATGATAACAGCAGAAAACAAAGCCAAAGCTATCGCTTTGACACAAACTCACAAAACCGATGTTGGTGGCCCACAAGCCCAAGCCTCAATTTTGACGTCTCGTGTTAAAGAGATCACAGAACATTTAAAGACCAACAAGCACGACCACATGGCTCGTCGCGGTCTTATTCAGATGGTAGGAAAACGCAAGAAATTGCTTAAATACCTTGAAACCAAAGACTTCGATGGTTATAGAAAGACCGTCGCAGCCCTTGAACTCCGCAAATAATTGCGGAGTTTTCATTTGGTCGAACATGATACAATAAAGGCAGCACACGCCTTAACGAATTAAGTGGTGGATAGAGAGGTTCGCTTTGTAGCGAATTCCTGTACCCGTTACTTATTCGTCAAAATAAAGGCGAGTTAATTTAAAAGGAGGACAAATATGTCTACTATCAACCCAAGTGGAAAAGAAATCTTTTCTGTCACCACAGATTATTGTGGCCGTCCATTAACATTAGAAGTAAACCGCGTCGGATTCCGCGCCACAGCCAGCGTTTTGGTAACTTACGGTGATACCGTAGTTTTAGGAACAGCCATGGTCAGCAGTCGACCAGTTTTGATGGATTATTTTCCACTAAGCATCGATTATGAAGAGAAGTTCTATGCCGCTGGCAAAATTTCCGGCAGCCGATTTATTAAACGCGAAGGTCGCCCAAGCGACGAAGCAATTTTAATCGGTCGTTTAATCGATCGTCCAATCCGCCCACTATTTCCAAAAGGCTATCGCCAAGAAGTTCAAGTTGTTGCCAGTGTCTTGTCATATGATCCAAACTTCCGCCCTGACGCAATCGCTATGATTGCATCCAGTGCTGCATTGATGTTAACTGGCACACCATTTGATGGTCCAGTTGCTGGTTTGCGTATTGGTTTAGTAAACGGAAAGTACAAAGCTTTCCTAACACCTGAAGAGCGCGAAACAAGTGAACTAGACATAGTTGTTGCCGGTATTAAGAGCGGTATTACAATGGTTGAAGCTGGTGCTCGCGAAGTCAGCGAAGAAGTTGTTGCCGGTGCATTGAAATGGGCATTCGAAGCTTACCAACCAGCAATCGCATTGCAAACTGAACTAGCTAAAAAAGTTGCTCCTGTTGCATTACCATTTGAATTAATTTTGCCAAATGCCGAAATTCAAACCGCAGTCGATGCATGGGTTGATGGAAAATTGGGTAAAGCTTTGCATAAACCATACGCTGAACGCAACGAATTAGTGTCGGTTTTGCGTTGGGCATTTCACGACGAAATGCGCGCTAAAATCGGTGTTGATGAATATGTAAAACTTCATGACGAATACGACGAAGCATTTACGTCTGCTTTGCACAAAGATGTCCGCAAAGGCATTGTTGTCACTGGCATCCGTCCAGATGGCCGCAGACTAGACGAAATTCGACCATTGTCATCCGAAGTTGGCATTTTGCCACGAACTCACGGTTCAAGTATCTTTACTCGCGGCTTAACTCAGGCGATGAACATTATTACATTGGCACCACTTAGTTTTTCACAAATGGTTGATACGATGGAATCAAACGACAGTGAACACCGATATATGCACCATTACAACGCGCCAGGATTCACAGTCGGTGAAGTTCGACGCCTGTCAGGTCCAGGCCGACGCGAAATTGGTCACGGATACTTGGCTGAACGCGCGTTGGAACCAGTCTTGCCATCACGCGAAGATTTCCCATACGCAATCCGCAGCGTCACCGAAATTATGAGCCAAAACGGTTCAACTTCGATGGCCGCAACCTGCAGTAGCTGTTTAGCTTTGATGGATGCCGGCGTTCCACTTAAGGCTCCAATTTCTGGAATCGCTATGGGCTTGATGATGGACGGTACAAAATCATATGTTCTGTCTGACATTGCTGATGCCGAAGATTTTGCAGGTGACATGGACTTTAAAGTCACTGGTACTTCAAAAGGTATCACAGCTATCCAAATGGATATGAAGTTGCACGGTTTGCCAGTAGAAGTATTAGCCGAAGCGCTAACTAAATCTAAAACTGGTCGCGCCTTCATTTTGGCTCACATGCTAGAAACGCTTGCTGGCCCACGTGAAAAACTTAGCCAGTACGCTCCACGAATCGAAAAAATCAAGATTAACCCTGACAAAATTGGTGCAGTTATCGGTAAAGGTGGCGAGATGATCAAACAAATCACCGCTGAAACTGGTGCCCAAATTGATATTGCCGAAGATGGTTTGATTACAATCGCCGCCGTTGACACAACTGCTATTGAACGTGCTATTAACTGGATAAAAGGCCTAACCGAAGAGCCAGAAGTTGGCACAGTTTATGAAGGTAAAGTTGTAACTATCAAAGAATTCGGCGCATTTGTTAACATTATGCCCGGAATTGACGGCATGGTTCACATTAGCGAACTAGCAAATACCCGTGTCGAAAAGGTAACTGATATCCTAATCGAAGGTCAAATCGTCAAGGTTAAATTGATCGGCATCGACGACCGCGGTCGTCTAAGCCTCAGCGTAAAAGCTGCCTTATAACTTGTAATATAACCAAGTTTGTGCTAGTATATAAACACTTAGTTAAAGTCTCTCGCAAAACAACGTAAACAGATATAGGCATGGTCAAAAACAAAGAAGCGCTTCTTGAACAAATTAAGGCAGATATTGTAAAAAACAATATCTGTCCAGATTTGGCCCAAGAAGCCACCAACCTTGTTATGGGTGATGGAAATGTTGATGCAGAAATCGTATTTATTGGCGAAGCGCCAGGCAAGAATGAAGATGTAACAGGATTGCCATTTGTCGGAGCAGCCGGCAAGTTCCTAAACGAGATGTTGGCAGGTGCCGAAATGGTTCGAAGCGACGTATATATAACAAACATAGTTAAATATCGACCACCGAACAATCGCGATCCGTTGCCTGATGAAAAAGAAGCTTTTTGGCCATACTTGGTGCGTCAGCTGGATGTAATACGACCGCAAATTGTCGTTACATTAGGCCGGCACAGCATGGAATACTTTCTTCCCGGCAAAAAGATTAGTATGATTCACGGACAGCCGAAACGAATACAATTTGGAGATACGAAAATAACAGTTGTTCCTTTGTATCATCCAGCCGCTGCACTATATAACGGGAGTATGCGGGCCACACTAATCGAAGATTTTAATAAGTTATCAAAAATTATAGATATTCAAAAACAAGAAAAGGAGAATATATAAATTATGGGTCAACAAAGACTCGCAACAGTACAGGGTGACGACCCATCGAAACGTCCAAACGGACCAAGTAAACAACGGTCTAACAACACGGTGCTAAATAACACCACTACTCGCAAAGGCGAAGCCTATAGGGCACAACGCCGAACTAGCGAAAACGTGAACCAACGCGCCAGCCAGCACATGATTAATGTGCCGGTTAACAAATCAATTTATAACGGCTACGAAGGACGACAATACAGTCCTGCCGATCAAAAAAATCAGTCACGTTCTGGCGGTCCCAAACTTAAAATCATGCCAATCGGCGGTTTAGGTGAAATGGGAATCGGTAAAAACATGATGGCTATCGAATATGACAATGATATCATTGTTATCGACGCCGGATTCTTGTTCCCAGGTCCAGATTACCCAGGCATTAATTACATTACGCCCGACATCACATACCTAGAAGAACACAAAGACAAAATTCGCGGTCACATCTTTACACATGGTCATTTGGACCACATTGGTGCATACCGCCACTTTGCGCACAGAATTCCTGCGCCTGTTTATGGTGCCAAATTTACACTTGGAATGCTAGCACGAACAATGGAAGAGGCAACTAGCGGTTACGAACCAGAATATATCGAGATGAATCCCGAAAATCACGAACGCGTGCAATTGGGTGACAGTTTCAATATCGAACTAGTTCGTATGGACCACTCAATCCCTGATTCTGTTGGTATTATTATCCGTACACCACTAGGCGTACTGTTCCATACTGGAGACTGGCGCTTTGAAAACACACCTGTTGACGGTAAAAAAGTCGATATGACTCGTTTAACCGAAGTCGCCACCAAAGAAGGCATTTTGATGCTTATGAACGAATCTACTAATTGTGAATCAGATGGTACACACGAACACAGTGAATTCGATATCCAGGAAAGCATTGGCCAGGTCATGAGCAAATATCCCAATAGCCGTTTAATTCTAAGTTGTTTTTCTAGCCAAATCCACCGTATGCAAATTATTTTGGATGAAGCAAAAAATCATGATCGTAAAGTAGCCTTTGCTGGTTATTCAATGATTCAAAACCTTGAAGTTGCGTTGCGCGCTGGTGTTATCAAAGTCCCCAAAGACGTTGTCGTTAAAATGGAAGACATCGTCAAATTGCCTGACAGCAAAGTTACTATTGTTTGTACCGGTTCACAAGGCGAATTTAACGCCGTGCTTAACCGTATGGCCAGTGGTAGCCACAAATTCATCAAAATCAAAAATTCTGATGTTATTGTGTTCAGCTCTAACCCGATCCCAGGTAACGAAAAATACGTTACCCGCACGATTGACGGTTTAATGCGCGAAGGTAGCGATGTCATTCAAAACGGCAAAACTCATCTTACCGGAATAGGTGTATTACACCTTTCAGGCCACGCATACCACGATGATCACGTCACGATGATCACTGCACTTAATCCAAAATATTATATGCCAATTCATGGCGAGTTCCACATGTTGGTTCACAATGCCGAAATCGCCGAGTTTAAAGCCGGTGTTAAACACGACAATATTTTTGTCTGTGACAGTGGCGATATAATCGAAATCACCAATGATGGAGCCAAAAAAGCTGGACGTATTCAAGTCGGCGGAATCATGTATGACGACAACGGTGAAATTGTATCCGAAGTTGTTCTAAAAGATCGTATCCACATGGCTAGCGAAGGTATGTTCGTAGTAGTACTAACCGTTCAACGCGGCAGTGGACGCCTAATGACCAGCCCAGATATCATTAGCCGTGGATTTATATATCTACGTGATAGTGAAGAATTGATGGGTATGATTCGCCAATATCTTAAACAAAAAGTTGCCCGTGCGTTTACAGGAAAACATGTTGATTTGGATGTTATCAAAAAAGAACTACGCGATGAAATTGCGCACATTTTATATGACCAGACTCGACGTACTCCAATAGTTATCCCCGTGATTAATGAAATCGGCGGCGGTGGGGGCGGCAATAATCCAAATGCTGGCGATCAAAAACAAAATCGTGGTCAGCAACAACCAGGTGGCGAACAACGACGCCAACCAGCAACAAGTCGTTTTATACGACCAGAGCCAAAAACGTTCCCAGCACCACAGCTGCCAGACACCGAAGCCAACGAGCCTCGTGGGCGCATCGACACCCGTGCTTACTAAACATAAGCGCCTCTTGCAAAATGTTGTAAATATTGATATAATATGTCTACTAAATAAAGTCAAAAAAACATATAATAGAGTAAGTTATGGCAAAAAAGAAAAAATCATCACGCAAAAAGAAATTCGATAATTCAGCGCCGCAGCATAGCTTGCCGTTAGGATTTTGGAACCAAGTTGGTGCGCTATTTTTAATAGCAATTTCTATTTTGTTTGTGATTGCGTGGTTTAACGCTGGTGGGCCAGTGCTGGAATGGATGCATGCAACGGCACTATCAACCATAGGCTATGCAATTTATGTTGTTCCGGCATTGTTTTTCTATGTTGCTGTCGAGATATTTAGGGCCGAAAAAAATCGTTTGCCATTTGTTATGAAATTCGCTACAACATCGGCAATACTATGGTTTTCAGCACTATTTGGTCTGCTAAAAAAATCTAATGGCGCCACAACGGGTGGTTATATCGGCGATTTTATCAACAAAAGCATGTTGGCATTAGTCGATAGTAGTATCGCGGCATTTATATATATATTATTAATTGGCATCACATTATTATTTATATTGCGTGTTTCGCCATTTACAATTATCAAAAAAATCTGGGAATTTAGTCGTCGTGATACGACAGAATACGAAGAAAACGTCAAAGTTATGCGCAACGCTGCCGCTGTTGATGAGCAAAAATCGTCAATTATCAGCCATTTCAAATTACATGGTGATATACCAATTGAAGACTCAGGTGAAGTGGATGATAAAAGACAATCAAAACTATCGACCCTGCGAAGTGGATTTTCACGCGATAAAGCAGCCGAAGAACAAGCAGCTTTGGTTACAATTAATGACCCAAATTGGGTTGGTCCAAGCCTTGATTTACTAGAGAAAAAACAAGCGCCTGCTGATCCAGGTGACGTTCAACAAAACGCTGCAATTATAAAAAATACTCTTAGCGAGTTTGATATTGATGTCACCATGGAGGGCGCAAATATGGGTCCACGCGTGACTCAATATACACTTAGTCCCCCAAGCGGCGTTAAACTAACTCGTATTACGGCGTTGGAAACTAATATCGCATTGAATTTGGCGGCACAAAGTTTGCGTATCGAAGCTCCAATTCCTGGTCAAAAGGTGGTTGGTATCGAAGTCCCAAACCGCAAAGCAGCCGAAGTTCGCATTCACTCAATTCTGACTAGCCCTAAATGGCGCGCCAGCGTCGAACCTTTGGCATTTGCCATCGGTAAAGATATTTCCGGCGAAGCCGTTATAGGTGAATTGAACAAAATGCCACACCTACTAATCGCTGGTCAAACTGGTGCAGGTAAGTCAGTTATGATTAATACAATTCTATCGAGTTTGTTGTATCACAACAGCCCAAGCGAAATGAAGTTGATTCTGGTCGACCCTAAACAGGTCGAAATGGCGATGTATGAAGACATTCCACACTTGTTGACTCCAGTCATCTCTGAACCAGACAAGACAATCAGCGCGCTTAAATGGGCCGTCAACGAGATGCAACGACGCTATACGTTGTTTGCTGAACACAAAGTCAAAGATATCAAAACTTATAACGAAAAAATTCGTACCGCTGGTATAAAAATTACCGTGTCAGACGATTTTGGCATTCCACAAGAACACGAAAACGGCGCAATGCCATATATTGTGATTGTTATCGACGAGCTGGCTGATATGATGATGGTGGCGGCGCGTGATGCCGAGGTATTGATTGTTCGTTTGGCACAAAAGGCGCGTGCGGTTGGTATTCACTTGGTTTTGGCAACTCAGCGTCCATCGGTCAACGTTATTACTGGTCTAATCAAGGCTAATATTCCAGCGCGTATCGCGTTTACAGTGGCTTCACAAATTGAAAGCCGAATTATTTTAGACCAAGCAGGTGCCGAAAAATTATTGGGTCAAGGTGATATGTTGTTGCTAACACCTAGTATGAGCAAACCGATTCGTATCCAGGGTGCATGGGTGACTGATGCCGAACTAAGTAGGATTACTGCTCATTTGCAATCGCAATCTCCGCCACAATATAACGACGAAGTTGTTAGTCAGCCAGTTCAATTGAATGGCAAGGGTGGTGTTGTGATGGACTTTGAAGGTGGTAATGACGATGATATGTACAAAGATGCCGTTAGAGTTGTTATTGACGCTGGTAAAGCCAGTTCAAGCCTATTGCAACGACGTTTACGTGTTGGCTATGCCCGCGCAGCGCGTTTGATTGAGAATATGGAAGATCAAGGTATTATCGGTCCAGCTGATGGCGCACGACCACGTGAAGTTTTGATTAGCAGTATGGACGAAATTGGTGGCAACGGTTCATCCGACGACCTCTAGATTTATCCTAAGGAATATGTTACAATCAATCTGTTATTAACTCGGCTTGCACGCGGTGTAAGCATCCATAAGGATTCCATAGGAGGAAATCTAAAATGAAAGAGTACGAACTAATCGTTCTAATTCACCCCGACCTAGAGGTCGACATTGAAGCGCCACTTAAAAAAGTACGCACCCTAATTACATCTAACGGTGGTAAAATTACTACTGAAGAGAACTGGGGCAAGAAAAAACTTGCTTACCGTATCAAAAACCAAGACTTTGCAACTTATGTTTATTTTGACGTAACATTGCCAGCCGAATCATTGATCAAAATTAGCAACACGCTAAACATCTCTGACGAAGTAGTCCGATACCTATTGGTAAAAGTTGACGTTAAAGGTCGCAAAGCAGCTGAAGAAGCCAAGGCAACTGAAGCAACTGAAAAAACTAGCGAAAGGAAGTAACACTCCATGGCAAAAAGCATCAACCAAGTAATTTTGATGGGCCGATTGACTCGGGATCCAGAAGAGCGCACAACTAGCACCGGCAAACTTATTGTAAGTTTTGGAATAGCAGTTGATCGCGTTGGCCAAGACGACAGTGCAGACTTTTTCGACGTAACGGCTTGGGAAAAACTAGGAGAGTTAGTCATTAAGTACCTAGGCAAAGGCAGTCGCGTATTAGTCCAAGGACGTTTACGACAGGACAGTTGGGACGACAAAGAGACTGGCAAAAAACGCAGCCGAGTTGAAGTCACCGCAACTGATGTAACGTTTCTAGACAGCCCAAAAGGCAGCGGCGAAGGCCAAGCAACTAGTTCAGCTAGCTCAACCAGCTCAGCAAAAAAAACCAAAGATGTCGTAATTGAAGACATTGATGACAAACCAATTGATTTAAGCGAAATTCCATTCTAGGAAATATTAGGAGAAATATTTTATGACAATGAAACGATTTAAAAAAGACACACCAGTATTTTTTGACTACAAAGACGTCAAAACGCTACAACGATTTATCGATATTTACGGTCAAATCAAACAAATCGGTAAAACCGGTTTAAGTTCAAAACAACAACGTCAACTAGCAGTTGCTATCAAACGCGCTCGCCACTTGGCATTATTACCATTTGTAATTCAAGGATAAAAAATCATCGTGGCTTATAAACCTACAGAATTGAAAAAAGGTGTTGTTATCGAATTAGACGGCAAACCATACAAAGTGCTAGATTATAGCCAAAAGGTTGTCGGTCGCGGCGGCAGTATCGTTAACGTCAAGGTTAAAAACTTGATTGACGGTCACGTTGTAGCCAAAACTTTTAAGGGTCAAGAAGGCATCGAACCAGCAGAAGTTACCAACCGAACTGTTCAGTATCTATACACTGACGGAACTGATTATAATTTCATGGATCCTGATACTTTTGAACAATTTCAATTACCAGCAGACATCGTCGAGGAAGCTACTGGATACCTAAAAGAAGGCGAAAATCTAACTTTGCAATCATTTAATGGCAACATTATTAATGTAGAACTGCCAAAGAACGTTTATTTGGAAGTTTCGTACAGCGAAGACATTGTAAAGGGCGACACTAGCGGCAGCGTCCTAAAAAACGCTACTATGGAGACTGGTTTAATCGTTCGAGTACCAGCTTTTATTAAAGTTGGTGATATTATTTCAGTTGATACTACAACTGGTGAATATCGCGAACGCAAAAAAGCTTAACATGACCAAGGGGCGACTTGATATTGTGCTCGTTGAGCGTAAATTGACGTCAAGCCGTTCTCAGGCCGAGAGCTGGATTAAATTAGGCAAAGTAACTGTTGATGGTCGGGTTGTAATGAAACCCGGCCATTTTGTTGGCCCAACTTCGGTCATTAACATGTTAGTCGAAGTTCAATACGTCAGCCGAGCCGGTTTAAAACTAGCATCAGTGGCTGACATTTTTAAACTGGATTTTCGCGACAAGATTGTATTAGATGTTGGCAGTAGCACAGGTGGTTTTACAGATTACGCGCTGCGACATGGTGCTAAAAAGTTGTATGCGGTTGATGTTGGCACTGATCAATTACACCCTAGTTTACATGGTAATAACAAGATTGAATTACACGAAAAAACTGATATTCGTGATTTCTATATGAAGGTGATGCCCGATATTATCGTGATGGACGTATCATTCATTAGTTTGCGCGAGATATTGCCGCATTTGGTTAACCATTTATCGAGCCCTGCAACTCAATTGGTAGCGATGGTGAAACCGCAATTTGAAGCTGGTAAAGACCAGACTAATAAAGGTATTATCAAAAACGACGCGATGCGCCGTCAGATTTTAAAAGATTTCGAAGATTGGGCCCGCCAATATTTTGTTATTCAAAACAAACGCGATAGTGATGTCGCTGGCGCCAAAGGCAATCAAGAGAGATTTTATTTGCTAAGCCCGCTTAAAAAATAAATAAACTTTTCATTTCTTCCGTTCACCACCACTACATTTATTCCAACAGCACACTCTACGTGTGACCCTTTGGGTCAGCACGTGGCGTTCGGCTGGCCTACCGGCCACAGTCTGTTGGGAATAAAGTAGTGGAGTTGAACGTACTTAGCTAATCTTCAAAGTAATATGTTTCTTAGCTATAAGCTAAGCCAAGACGGGTGACGTTCGGTGGGGATGCCCCTGACATTGTTTTGTCTTGTAACCAAGCAAAAAATGTTAGGGGAAACCGGGCGGCAGGACCCGTGCCGCAAGCGATGATATTATTGAGATTAAACGTTAAAGCGGAATTCGACGACATCGTCGGGGCGCATGACGTAGGTTTTGCCTTCGGTGCGCATTTTGCCGGCGCTGCGAGCGGCCGATTCGCTACCGGCGGCGATTAGGTCGTGGTAATCAACAACTTGGGCAGCGATGAAGCCTTTTTCAAAATCAGTGTGGATGACGCCGGCGGCTTGTGGGGCAGTGTCGCCCTTGTGAATTGTCCAAGCATGAATCTCTTTCGGACCGGCGGTTAGGTAACTTTGTAGACCTAAAATGTCATAGGCGGCGTGAATTAATTGCATTAGACCAGTTTCTTTAACACCGTAGCTGTCTAGTAATTCGACTGAATCTTCGAGTGAAAGTCCCTTTAATTCATCCTCTAATTTTGCGCATACAAAAATTGTTCGAGCAGGGGCAACTAGGGCGGCTAGGTCGGCTTTTTTGCTGTCGCTAACCAATGTGTCCTCGTTGACATTAAAGGCATAAATTACTGGTTTGGCGGTTAATAAATTGATGTCTTCGATTAATTCCAGGTTTAAATCAGCGACAGCGGATAGAGGAGTACCTGATTTTAGTTTAGTTAATAATACTTCAAGGTATTCAGCGGCGGCTTTTAATTTTGGATTGGCTTTTGAATCTTTGACGACTTTAGGTAGTTTAGTTTCAATTGTTTGAATGTCAGCCAGGATTAGTTCGGTGTTGATGATTTCAATATCATCGCGAGGATCAACTTTTTCGGACACATGAATAACATTGTCGTCATGAAAGGCGCGGACAATATGAACGATAGCTTCGCATTGGCGAATATTAGCCAAAAACTTGTTGCCAAGGCCTTCGCCCTTACTAGCACCGGCAACTAGGCCGGCAATATCGACAAAAGTGACGGTTGCTGGTAACAATTTGGTTGAACCGTATAGTTTAGCAAGTGCCGCCAAACGTTCGTCAGGCACTGCAACAATGCCCGTGTTAGGTTCGATTGTCGCGAACGGATAATTAGCTGCCAATATATTATTATTTGTCAGTGCGTTAAATAGAGTAGATTTGCCAACATTAGGCAAACCAACAATTCCGATGGATAAACTCATCCCGTTAGAACCAGGGCACGCTTTAACCTGTTTTTGAGGTAGCGTTTACCCATTCCCGATTTTAAATATTTTTCTCTGGCATATGCATCAAGTTTGTCGGTGCAAGCCTCGTAATATACAACCTCAAAAGGGCCACGGTTTTTAGTGGATACTACTTTTCCACTTTGATGTTGTTCAAAGCGTGCTCGTAGATCTGTAGTACAACCAGTGTAAAGTTTGTTATCTTTGCTACTCAGTAGTACATACACATATTGCATCTCGGTTCTAACGGGACTCATGCGTCTATTTTAACAGAGGTAGTTAAAAATTACGAGCTTTGGTTGACTGTCGTTGTAATTTTATGGAATGTGATATTATTATGAGTAAGTAAAGCATAAGGAACATACCGTGGACGATAGCAATAAACAACAACCTGAACAACAGCAAGCGCCACATCAGTCACACCACCACAAACGAAAACATTCTTCGAAAAAGAAGTGGTTGATTATTGGTGCTATTGTCATCGTTTTGTTTATTGGTGGTGGAATCACTGGTTGGATGTTTATGTCCAGCCAACAACCTGCGCCTGCATCATCGCTGACCGAAGAGCAATTCGATCAAACAATTAGTGATGCTCAGACGTTGGCCAATAATGGTGACACTAATGGCGCTATTGCTGCTTATGATAATGCTGTTAAAGCTACAAATGACGCATATCAAAAAAGTGTTATAACACTTGAAAAAGCGGTAATGTATCTGAATGAAAAAAATTATGAACAAGCACTGGTTATTGCTAAACAAGCCGAAGTGATTAACGTAAATTTTGAAGTTGTTAAAATAATTGCTCAGATATATGACGAAAAGGGCGACAAACAAAATGCAATTACATATTACAAGAAAACTATAGAGTTAATTGATAAAAATGACCCAATGGCTAGTGACGATGCTGAATACTATCAAGGTTTAATAACTGATCTTGGTGGAACGAAATGATAACAATCAAAATCAGTAAAAACACTCGCAAATTAGTATTCGGACTGCTGGCTGTCAGTATTTTTACTTTGGGATCGTACGCTGGCGTGATGGCTTATTCGGGTACTGTATTCGGTCGCAAAGAAGGGTATGGATATTTCAAGAATCAAAAAGTATCTGGCTCCTCTAGCAGTAAGGGATACGTTATTAAAAGTGGCATCAAATCAGGAATTAATTCCGCAAAAGAGCTAGTCGATTATTTGGATGGCAAAAACGGCGGTAGCGGTCAAGACGAGGCTGGTTCGGCGTTTATTTACTATACGATGATGGGCAAAAATGGTAGCGATAGGGATAAAAATATTAGCGGTAGCGAATGGGACGATTTGGAAGCCAGAATTAATAGCATGGATGCGGCCGGTCGTGTGAATTGGAAACAAAACATTAAATTGTCCATAAATAGTTACCACCAAGAATACAAAAACTCAAAAGGCAAGACGGTTCATGACGATGCCTTTTATTCACACAGCAGCAGTGAAAGTAGCATCGTATTTAAAAACAAAAGTGGTAAAGTGATTTACGCTTTGGCGTTCAGGTGTGCCAACCCTATGGGTGATAAGGGCGCTTTTGAAGCTTTTCCAGAATCAAATCAGTGGGATGTATCAACTAAGAGTGAATTAGTGTCAGCTCCGTATACACCTGGCCAAACTATTACCTGGAAACACACGATTGACAATAAAGGTCCAGATTCAACAGACCAAGACGTAGATTATCGTTATGAAAATAGTAGTGGTTTGGGTAGTGGAAGTGGTTCTAATCACACTTTTTCATCAGGTTCAAACAAAGGTAAAACCAGCGACTTTAACTCTACATACACAATAACTCAAAATGATGTAGGTAATAACCTTTGTCGTGCGACAAGTGCAAGTCCAAAATCATGGGATAACAGCGGCAGAACAACGTCGTCGTCAGCTTGTGTAGCGATACCTTATAATTATTCACTAACGCCAAGCCTGACGGCTAACGTTTCCGGTGCGATTGAGGCCAATACTTCGTTTAACGTTACTCCGGCGGTAATTAGTACAGGTCCAACCAAAAGCAAAAATACCCAGTGGCAAATAACTCAGATAGTTGTTGTGCCTGGTGGGACGGTTCCAAATTCAGCTGGAGGCAATTCAGATAGTTATCCATGCGGTCCAGCTACATTTTATTTTAGATCTTTGCCTAACGCCGCTTGTTCAACAATTGGTTCAGGTACGACCGTGTTTAATGAAGCCGGGACTCGACTTAGCGGCTCTATAATAGCGGCTCAGGCAGTTGTTGCTGGAGATTACGAGGTTGGAACCAAAATTTGTTATGCATTTTCTGTTCAACCACGGGCAAGTTCTGTACCGGCAAACCCAGGCTTAGATAATCAATGGCGACACTCGGCTCCGGTTTGTGTAGTTATTGGCAAAAAGCCAAAAGTACAAATATGGGGTGGCGATCTAGTTTCTGGTGGTTTAGTTAGAACTAGCACCTCAGTTAAAAATATTGGTGGCGTGAACCGTACATTTGGTAGTTGGGATGAATATGGAATCTTTGCCGTCAACTCAATTAATGGCATGGGGTCTGGATCAGCGTTTGCTGATGCTGGGTTGGCTAACGCTACGGTTTGCAATTACAGTATGCTTAGTTTTACAAATGCGGGTAGCACAACTTGTGGCACGCCAGGTAATATAATTGGCGGTTTTGTAACCTCTAGAGCTACACTCGATGTTGCATCTAGCTTTTCAGTTAATCCGCTCGATTTGGTCCACAATTTAGGCAACAATCCAATTATTAATTTGAGCGTTGGCGGAATGCAAGGTTCGTATAGCGCAACCGGTGGAGTATCTGTAGCTGGTGGTGGTGCAGGAAAAGTAATAGCCAAAGGCCAGTGGGTAGTTATTAATGTTCCAAATAGTGATGTGACTATTACCGGTAATATAAATTACACCAGTGAAGCATTGGCGACGATTAATGACATACCCCAGGTAGTTATTGTTGCTAGAAACATAAATATTGTTGATACGGTTACTAACGTTGATGCCTGGTTGATTACAACTGGCGATGTCAACACATGTTCTTCATTTGGAGCGGTCGTTCCATTGACATCAAATATGTGTAATCAGCAGCTGACTGTCAATGGCCCAGTTATAGCTAATAAATTATACTTGCGACGTACAGCCGGATCGGGTACTGGAGGGGCCAGTGGAGACCCTGCAGAACTCTTTAACATGCGACCGGATGCCTATATGTGGGCTTATGCGCGTGCAACCAGTAGCGGACATGCACAGACTGTTCATACTATCGAGTTACCACCTAGATATTAATATTAAGTATTCCCTTGCTTTTAAAGGTAATGCTTATGTATAATAAAAGACAATATGGCATTACTAAAGGGATTGGGCGATTTTTTTGCACTGGATATAGGTACTAACGCAGTACGCGTAGTACAGTTGTCTCAGTCTGGTCCAGATAGCTGGAATTTGCAGCACTATGGTTATGCCCCTGTTGATGAAAAAATCACCAGTAATGATTCTGCCGAAGGCTTACGTCGTTTAGGCGAGGTGATTATGACTGCTGTTGGCCAAAGTGGCATCAAAGTTAAAAACGTTGCTATTGGTTTACCTTCAAACAAGACATTCACTACCGTTATCGATGTTCCAGCAATGGGCGAGGCCGAACTTAAAAGTACTATTAAATACCAAATCGACCAATATATTCCGATGGCTATTGATGAGACCAAGGTAGACTGGGCATTATTAGGCCAATCTTTGCATGATCCAAAACAACAAGAAGTATTGTTATGTAGCACGGCAAACGCATACACTGAAGCCAGACTGGAATTTATCGAAGGTCTTGGATTCAACGTTATTGCATCTGAACCAGATCCTATCGCGATGGTACGCTCATTATTACCAGCTAACGTTCAAGATGCCCGACTAATAATTGATTTAGGTGAACGTTCAACAGATCTAGCTATTACGTTTGGTGGCAGCCCACGATTAGTGCGTACAATTCCAACTGGTCTAAGGTCATTGATCAAAGCAGCAGTCCAGAATTTGAACGTCCAAGACGACCAAGCTCGACAATTTATTTTGAAATTTGGGCTAGCGCCAGACAGGCTAGAGGGCCAGGTTTATCGTTCAATCGAAGGGACATTGGATAGTTTTGCATCTGAACTGGTTAAATCTATCAAATTCTTCCAGACTCGTTATCCAAACACACCAGTCGGCGGCATCTTGTTGTCGGGTTTTGCAGCAATAGTTCCACGTTTTGGTGAATATTTAACTGCTAAAACCGGCGTAGCATCAACTGTTGCTAATCCATGGCAGCGAGTTCGTGTCGCCTCAGCCGATCAACAACAGCTTAGCTCAATTGCATCTGAATTTGCGACCGTAATTGGTTTGGCTCAAAGGAACAACAAGTAATGATTGAAATTAACCTTGTTCCTGATATAAAACAAGAGCTTATCAAAGCTCAACGTATTCGATCGACTGTTATCGCGGGATCGATTGTCGTCGGTGTTATATCTGTCGCTATTGTCAGCATGTTAGTTGTTTATGTATTCACGGTTCAAGCGGTGCGTAGCACGCTTGCAGACAACGCAATCAAACAGGGCAGCACTGATTTGATCAATGTTCCTGATTTGTCCAAGACTCTAACGATTCAGAATCAGTTAACTAAAATCTCGGCGTTAAACAGCAGCAAGAAAATCGATTCACGTATTTTTGATTTATTAGGCGTTATTATTCCGCCAGCACCAAATGATATTCAAATATCTAATCTGACAGTTGATTCAAACACTGGTTTGATTACTATCGAAGGCCAAGCTTCTAACAGTTATGCTGCTGTTGAGGTATTTAGAAAGACTATTGAAGGTGCAACCTTTAAATATACAGACGCTGATAACAAACAACAATCCGTAACACTGGCATCAAGTGTCAGTACTAGCAACACTAGTTATGGCGAGGATTCATCAGGTATTAAAGTCCTAAGGTTTACGATTAGTTTCGTCTA
This sequence comes from Candidatus Saccharibacteria bacterium CG2_30_41_52, assembly GCA_001873625.1. Taxonomy (GTDB): domain Bacteria; phylum Patescibacteriota; class Saccharimonadia; order Saccharimonadales; family Saccharimonadaceae; genus UBA1547. Next base: position 18,447 of record MNZN01000009.1, read on the forward strand.
CGCTCAAGAATTATTTGCTCCAACATCAAAAAACGCATCAATTATTATATCGACCAAGGGTAACGCAACTGACTCATACCTTGGTGTCCCAAAGAGCATATTTGTTGCACCAGCTAAAGATTTAAAGGAGGGCCAATAATATGCAGCAAAAAGGCGCAGCTCTTCGCAAACGAACACAGATAGCTATGGCAAACCGCGTAATGTTCTTGTGGGTTGCTGGTGTATCCGTTTTGTTTGGCTTTGCTTTGGTCGGGTCAATATTCTTGACTCAAAAACTATTGTTTAATGAACGAGTTTTGAACGAAAAAGACCGAACCGTTGTGATTTTGAAGTCTAATAACGGCAATATCAAAGGGCTCGAAGATCAAATTCGCGTTTTGGGTACTAACCAGGCGCTAATTGATGCCAAAGCCGAATCGGATGACCAAGCTATCCAGGTAATTTTGGATGCGTTGCCATCAGATGCTAACTCGTTAGCACTTGGTGCATCAATTCAAAATAAATTATTGGCTAATATATCTGGTTTGACGTTGAATTCATTACAGGTTGATCCTGTAATAGGAGTTGAATCATTATCTGGTGAAAGTTCAGTTGAAAACGCATCAGTTGCAACGTCGGGTTCTAAGAACGAAATTACATTTAGATTCTCTGTAACTGGTGATGAAGCTGCTTTAAAACAAGTGCTACGTAATCTCGAGCTCTCAATTCGTACTATCGATGTAATTTCCCTAAAGATTGAAGGTCAGGGTGCAACTAGCGTTCTTAGCGTACAGGCACGGGCATTTTATGAGCCGGCACGAGTCGTGCAGTTAAAGGATAAAACGGTAAAATAATGAAAAAAACAGATATAGCAATGTTAATCCTTATCGCATCAGTCAGCGTTCTGGTTGCATTTTTTGTAGCCAAAGGCATTTTCGGTGATGTTTATACTGGAACCGCCAAAGTCAAAACAATCGACAAAATTGATTCAGTAATTGTCGAACCAAGCGCAGATATATTCAACAAGAATGCCATCAATCCAGCTGTTCAGGTCCAAATTAACGGAACTAAGTAGGAGGCTTTACGTATGGCGCTACTTACCGGTGACATGCAGGGGAAGTTAATCTCACTTTTAATAAGTGAGGGCTTGGTAAGTGAAGACGTTTTAAACGATGCTAAAACAACAGCTGCAAGTACAAACAAGCCACTGATTAGTTTATTAGCTGAACAAAATATTGTTGATGACGAATTACTGACTCATGCTACCGCACAGGTTTCGGGTGTTCCTTATGTTAATTTGACTAATAGCATTATCGATCAAAGTATTTTGGGATTGTTGCCCGAGGATATTGCTGAACGATTTATGGCAGTTCCACTAGCTGAAGTCCAAAACCGTCTAGCAGTAGCTATGATTGACGCTAACAACGTCCAGGCAGTAGATTATTTGTCTAGTCGTATTGAACGACCATTAAAAGTGTTCATGGCATCCGAGGCAGGTGTCCGCCATGTGTTAGATCAATACAGAACTGACCTTTCTAGTGTTGGCAAGGCAGCTGAAGCAAGCCAAATTGAATCAATTCAAGAATCAAACCGAGAAGTAAAAACAATCGTCCAAGATTCGCCAATCAGCAAAGCACTCAGTACGATATTGGAATATGCATTGAAAACTCGTGCCAGCGATGTGCACATCGAGCCACTGGAAGGTGCTTTAAAGATACGTTGTCGCGTTGACGGTATGTTGCGCGAAATCATGCAATTGCCAAAAAGCATCGAACCGGCCCTCGTTAGCCGTATAAAAATTTTGTCCAATCTAAAGATTGATGAACACCGTATGCCTCAGGACGGTCAGTTTACGGTCAAAGTAGGCGGCAAAGAAGTTGATCTTCGTATCGCGATTAGCCCTGTAATTTGGGGTGAACAAGTTGTTATTCGTTTGTTGGATAAATCTGGAAACTCATTTGACATTGAACAAATGGGTTATGCTGGACGTGCACTTCGGGCTATCCGCAAGGGGATTAAGCGGCCAAATGGAATGGTGCTAACATCAGGGCCAACTGGTAGTGGTAAGACGACCAGTCTTTATGCGCTGATCAAAGAAATTAAAAATGATGCGGTTAATATCGTAACTTTGGAAGACCCAGTCGAATATAAAATGAGTGGCGTAAACCAGATTCAAGTTAATGCGGACGTTGGTCTGACATTTGCCAGTGGATTACGTTCAATTTTGCGTCAAGACCCTGACGTGGTGATGGTCGGAGAGATTCGCGATAGTGAAACAGCCAATTTGGCGGTTCAAGCAGCTTTGACAGGTCACTTGGTGTTCAGTACGCTACACACAAACAGCGCAGCTGGAGTTTTGCCGCGGCTACTCGACATGGGTATCGAACCTTTCCTTATCGCCAGCACAGTTAATACGATTATCGGTCAGCGTTTGGTACGCCGCGTAGCTGATAAACGTGAAACATATCAATCAAATCCAATTGAAACCCAAAACATTATGGCTACAATTGGTCATTTATTGCCAAAAACAAAAGCCGATGTAGCAAGAGTCTCTCAAGATTTAGGCTATAAAGACTTGCCCTTAGCAGGCCAAAGCGCTTATACTTTAGTGAGAGGCATCGATAGCCCTCAGTCGCCACGAGGTTACAGTGGTCGAGCTGGACTATATGAAGTAATGGATGTGAACGAAAGTATCCAAAACCTAATCGTTGCACGTGCAACTAGCTCCGAAATACAGCGCAAAGCTCAGCAACAGGGAATGATAACGATGCGCCAGGACGGTTATCTAAAAGTTTTACAGGGTGTTACAACTATTGAAGAAGTAAATCGCGTGACGTCAGATACAGCATAGTAAGAAGGGTGGACGAAATGAACAATCAAGAATTAAGAATCGAAATTTTACTGGAAGAAGTGGTTCGCAAGCGTGCTTCGGACTTACACCTTCAAGTAGGGTTGCCGCCAATGCTTCGTGTCGACGGATCATTAATGCCTATTATCGGTTTTAATCCACTTGATGAACAAACCGTCGAAGCTCTAATTTTTGCTATTTTAGACCAAGATCAACGTCAGATATTGTTAAAAGACAAAGAATTCGACTTTAGCTTCGCATTTGGCACATTAGGACGATTCCGTGTTAACGCTTATCACGAGCGCGGCAACTTGGCGGCTGCTTTGCGTTTGATTCCAAACGAGATTAAGACGATTTCTGAATTGGGAATGCCAAATGTGGTTATGGGATTTGCTGATTATCCACGTGGCTTAGTTTTGATTACCGGTCCTACTGGTAGTGGTAAATCAACTACGCTAGCTGCCTTAGTCGACAAGATTAACAGTGAACGTTCACAACACATTATTACTATCGAAGACCCAATCGAGTTTACTCATAAATCTAAAAAATCAGCCGTTGTGCAACGTGAAGTTCACTATGATACATACAGC
>MNZN01000001.1 GCA_001873625.1 Candidatus Saccharibacteria bacterium CG2_30_41_52
CCAGAATACAGTCGTTACTTTGAACAAGTCTTAAGACAAAACAACATAGCTACTCGTCATACTAGACTGGGGCGACCAAACGACAACGCTCACATTGAGCGCTTCAACCGTACAGTTCAAACAGAATGCATTGGTTACTGCTGGCAGGTGAGCGTTCCGCTCTCCCGCCAGCAAGATAAGCTAACCGCTTATCTAGACTATTACAACCAAAAACGAGTACACTTAGGCATACAGATGCGAGTGCCGATCAGCATGTTGCAAAGGTCTTGAGTTTTATACGTCAGATGCGCGGCAAGATTTAAGTTTAAAAACGTGATATTATTAGGTTAATTAATCTTAGGAGAAAAGATATGGCTTCCAAGGGGATAGGTAAGGGAATGAGCAAGAGAAATAAGTGGATTATTGGCGGAGTCGCTGGTTTTGTCATATTGTTCGTTTTAGTGGCGGTTTTTGGCACGCCTAGTGCCGAATTAGTGTTCAAAGATATGAACGAAAAGATGTTGCAGACTAAATCTGTTACGATTGACCAAAAAGTTGCCATGAAGGGTACGGCAGAAATTGGTTCAAGAGTATACATGGACTTTAGTAGTAATAAGGATTTGATGGCTAAGGGCAGCTTCTCGATGGATATTACCGCAGCAAGCAATCCAATGGCTATTACTGGCGATTTGATTAAAATCGGCGACAGTAATTATGCTAGATTTAGTAAACTAGCCTCTTCGAATAAAAAAATCGATGCAACTCTGAATCCAGTAGAGACTAAATTGAAAAACGAATGGATTAAAGTTCGCAATAATGATCAATACGCATCATTTTCTGAGTCTGCCTTTAGCTTTATGGCAAATATTTTACCAGTGCCATATGCTAACTTGAACGATGTACAGCGTAAAGAAGTTTTGGCGATATTGCAAGATAAAAGCATGTACACGATTAGCGAGAGTTCCAAAGTCGAAACAGCTGGCGTGTCAGCGTACAAATACATAATTTCATACAACAAAGATCAATTTAAAAAAGCCGCCAAAGCAATCGCAGGATATGTTAGCTATTTTAAATCAGACGATAGTGCTAGCGGCGAAATTACCGCGTTGACGATATGGGTAAATATCAGCACTAAACAATTAATCAAAGCTGAATATACTGGTACGACGGACAGTGGCGAAGTAACTGGCACTGTATCTTTCTCGGACTACAACAAAACTCAAACAGTTGAAAAACCAAGCGATTATTCAATCGAGTCTGAATTGTTGAATTAATTGGTTATAAATAAAAACATCCTCTTGTGAAGAGGATGTTTTTATTTATTTGATGTTATTTATTTTTTGACGCTTTCAAAGTTTAATACTTTCCAGTCGCCATTTTTTTGTACTAGATTAACTGTTATGACATGGATATAATTGTCGCTGCCAGATATTTCATAGACAACTTTGGCTGATGGGTCGCTGCCTGTTTCGGCGCTGACTTCTTTGCTAATGTTGTTTGGTTTGCCAGTTAATATTGGGCTCATATTTTCAACCATTGCCGCAAAATCTGCAGAACTGGTTGCGATTTGAGCATCGGACGACATCATATCATAAGCGGTCGACGATTTGCCTAGTTGAATGTTTGATACGAAGTCGTCACTAACTTTTAGGGGCGCACTAGTTGCGACATTGGCGACAATCACGAGTCCGACAATGAACACTAATATAGCACCGACTATAACTACAATTTTCTTTTTAACTGACCATTTTTGCTTGGTTTTTTTAACTCTGTTTTTTCGGTTGCTTTTGCTGGTTGTTCACCTGAAGTTTCCATAGAGCCTCCTTATTAATGACTATATTATACACCCGTGTTCAGCAAAAAAGTCAGTTAATAGGTGCTATAATTAAGCATATTTATGTATAGATTTTACGTTACAGAAAGCCGATTATTAACGGCTACAACTTTATTGCTTACGATCAAAAAAGGTCCATCAGAAAAACCTTTTTCTTTTCAGCCTGGTCAGTATGCAACAATAAGTTTTACGGTAAATGGTCGGCCAACTCCTGCTAGAAATTTTTCTATAGTTAATTCGCCAACAGAACAAGGTATATTGCAATTTAGTATTCGCGTAAAAGGGCGATTTACTAATGCATTGACTAATTTGAAGGTAGATGACGAAGTAAAAGTTCAAGGTCCGTTTGGGGCTTTTGTATTTGATTCAAATCGCGACGACGAAACAATAATGTTAGCTGGTGGTATAGGCATTGCTCCGTTTATGAGCATGATTCGATTTGCGTCAATGACAAACCTAAATAACAAATTAAAGTTGATATATAACAACAGAAATCAAATTGATGTTCCGTTTGTTGATGAAATTAAAGATTACGCGAACAGCAATCCAAATTTTCAGCCGACTTTTTTGGTTGGCGAGGGACCATCTGACAATTTTGCGGGTTGTAACGTTAAAAACGGTAGAATTACGCCGGAAGTTGTCGACCAGGTTGTCAAAAATAATTATGCAGACAAAGTCTTTTTCATATGCGGACCACCAAATTTTATGAATGGCATGACGGAAATATTACGAAATAAGGGCGTGTCTGGTGAGGATATTATTACTGAGGCTTTTAGTCAGAACAGCAAACGTCAAACTAGCAGAATTTTTAGTTGGCCTATGAATGTTTATGCACTGAGTGCCGTTGGTTTATCTGTAACTAGTGCGGCTGTTATGGTTAGTGATTTAATCAAGACTTTACCGCCAGCTGCGACTTTGAGTTCATCGAACATAGCTAATCCATTAGGATTTGCTAATAGTAGACAAAATGATTTAGATGAATTGGTAAATGGGCTACCTTCGGTCGACACCAAAGACCCTGTAACTGATGCGGTAAGAGCCGATGTTGCAAAAAAAGCGGCTGCATTAACTGCATCCAAAAATGCGTCTAATGTGAATACCAATTCTACAACTATCGCGACGCCATCACCTACGCCTTCTTCGCCCGCTCCAACCCCAGCACCTGCGTCAGCCACGGTTTATAAACCCGTGCCTGTGTGTACTACTAGTCAAAGTGGGGTAACGACATGTGTCTAGTAAAAACATCACAAACAAAATCAGCGCTAGGGGGTGACGTTACGCTAGGATTAATAACTGGCATGTCGTCATCGGAAACCGAATCACTATTTAATTTACTTTGGAAAAAAATATTTAAATTTGAAATCAAATTCAGTCGCTTTTTATTAAGTAGCGAACTAACGAAGTTTAATCGTTCTGCTGGTATAAAAACTGTTGTTTCATCTGAATTCAAGGAATTATTGATTAGTGCGCAAATACAATCGGTGCGAACGAGCGGACTATATAATCCGTTTATTACACCGGCTTTGCAACGCGCTGGTTATATAAAATCGGCTTTGGTAGGATACGAACAAGATAAGCAGATTGATTATACAGACCGCAAGATTGTAGATGTCGATCGATTAATAATTGGCGACGACTGGGCATTGATACCATATGGAACAGCAATCGACTTGGGTGGATGCGGCAAGGGTTATTTAGCTGACAAATTAGCAGAAATATTAAATGATTATGGCATTGCGGGATATTGGCTGTCATTGGGTGGTGACGTTGTTGTCAAAGGGCATGACGAAAATGGCGATGCATTAACATTAGCTATTCAGGATGCGAGTGACCTTAGTAGTACGATTAATTGGTTAATTGAGTGTCCGCAAAACGGTATTGCTGTTGCTACATCGGGAACCTTTAAACGCCAAGGTCAGAATATACCACATAGTTGGCATCATATTATTGATCCTACTACTAAAAAGCCAGCTGTCACTGATATTCGATTAGTGACAGTGTGTACAGATAGCGGTATTGACGCAGATGTATTGGCTTCGTGCGCTATTATATTGGGTTCAAAAAAAGCGCCTGATTACTTAAAAAATCACGGTGTAAAATCAGCGCTGTTGCAGTGTATTGATAATAATGGCAATAGTTTTAAAGTTAAGTTTGGTCCTAATTTTTACAAGAGCCATTCAAATGTCGTCGAGGAGGTTTTGATAAATGCGTAAATGGTTAATAATTACATCTGTATTAATTTTAGGATTGTCTTTGGTGGTAGTTATGGGCCAACCAACAGTCGCGCAGTCAGCGGGCAATATAGTAGTTCAAAATATACCCGGTCCATCAGTTGTCGAGCAATTGACAAATCGTGTCCTTGGTTCTTGGCCTTGGTATTTGGTACGCGCGTCGGGAATCGTTGCCGCAATAGTCTTGGTGATATTGATGTTATCTGGCATAGGATTAGTTACGGGGCATACTTTTAGGTTCCTAGAGCCGATTACGGCTTGGGCATCGCATAAGGCGCTAGGAATTGTATTTGGTATATCAGTTTTGATTCATATGATTGGGTTGTTATTTGACCACTTTGTGCCATTCGATATTCCGACCCTACTGGTGCCGTGGCTGTCTAGTTATAAACTGGTAACGATATTTGGATTACAGATGGGATCGTTGTTTGTGGCATTGGGCGTACTAGCTTTTTATGGTTTGATTCTGGTTGTAATAACGTCGCTACTTTGGATAGAAAAAAAGCCGTTTCTATGGAAGATAATTCACTTGTTATCGTATTTGGTAATGGTATTTGTGTTTATCCACGCGCTTTATCTAGGTACTGATTTAGCTAGTGGACTATGGCGATGGGTGTGGATTGCATCTGGCGTCATCGTAGCGGCAGCTGTTGTCGCTAGACTCTGGAGGGCTAAAACTATATGAACAATGAATTAAAAAATATGCGTAATCCGCATAAATTACGATTGATTTGGGTGATTTTATACATTATTATATCTGTCGTCGTAATATATGTGGCAGTACAAGCCGCTGATAAAATTAAGACTCATACTTTGCCTACTGGAAAAGTTCAATTAACGATTCCATATTCGAAATATCTGGTTGGTGAAAAAATAGGCTACACAATCAAGAACGAATACACTAGTCCGATTTATATAATAAATAGTTGTCCAAGTGAACCGCTGACGGTATATCGTCAAGAAAGTGGCAAATGGGTCCGTCAACACGATGAGGCAAAATTAAAAGATTGTCCAGATGAGGATCGTCAAATTAGCGTTGATGCCGGACAAACCGTAGGTGGTAGTTTTGCAAATTGGCATAATTTGTTTAAGAGGCCCGGTAAATATAGAGTTGTGGCTGTAATAGAGCATTACGATTCTTTGCCATATCAAGAATTTGAAGTCGTAGAACCGAGCGTTGCGTCGATTGATCAGACGATAGTTACAAATACGGAATTACCGGTAATAAATAGCCCTACCGAAACCACAACTCCGACCAAGACAGATGCAAAACCAGCAATAACAAATTCAGATCGTGATGAAAACGAACCCGAAGACGATTAATGGGATTGTTTTTTAAGAGCAATCGCAAACCAATTGGTTTTGCCTTTTATGAAATGTTCTTCGTAAACTGAATCGAAATTATTACCCGCTAAAAGTTTTATAATAGTTGGATTGTAATAATAAAACATGCGTATGCCGTAAACATTGGTTTTGGCGGCTAGTTTTAGAGCACGATTTATGTCATCACATCTGGAACCAATGCCTCTCAGCCGTTCAGATATTTCGACGGCTAAGTTATTATAGACTTTGTGTGATTGCACCTATTTTTATTGCTTATGCTATACTTTAGGTATTCTATTATTAATGGGGGATAATAACTATGGACGAGGAATATAAAACAAACGGAGAGGCGGAGCCTACCTTAGAGCCTGTTGCAGAAACGCCACAGCAAAACGAAGAAACCGATCCATTCGCAGCGGTTGAAACGATTAATGTTCCTGAGTCTAGCGAAGAGCAAAAATCCGACTATATGTCGTCAGAAGAGCCAGAATCTTTTTCAGAGCCAGCCGAAGTTAGCGTGCCGGTTAGTGTGCCGGTTTCATCAAGTCCTCAATCATTTGACATTGTCAAGCCAGCAACTGCACCTGCAGTAGTTGAGACTCCAACGACTGTTGAACCTGCACAGCCTAAAGGCCAAAAAACAGCCGAAACGACCATTGTGCCGTCAGCAACAAAGCCTAAAAAGTATGTATTAAAGGCAATTCTTTTGATAATAATTGTCTTGGCATTAGCTGCAGCTGCAGCCGGTGCTGCATATATGTATCGCGATGGTGTTGCGGTTAGCGCTGAAAAGCAAAAAACCGATGAGATTGCAGCTTTAAATACTAAAGCAGCCGGTCTACAGACAAAATTGGATGCCGAAATTGCCAAGAATGCAACAACTGTTACAGCACCAACATCAGTCGCGCCAGGTGTAGCAGCAGCTGCAAACATCAAAGCTTCGATTACTTCAGGTAATACCGCAGCTCTTGAAGGATATATGGCTACTAGCGTGAATGTGATTATTGCAGCTAGCGAAGGTGTTGGCCCAAGCACACCAGCAGTAGCGGTTTCAAATATCACAACTTTCATAGCTGATGCAACTTCACCATGGAATTTTGAATTAGCAGCATCTGTACTAAGTTCGTACGGACAGGGTAGCTATGATCAATACTTCCCAAGTACATCTATAGTTGGAAAATCCGCAAATAACAAAGTCATATCATTTGGGTTTGACGCCAACGCCAAAATTAATACGGTTTTCTTGTCATCAAGTGACAGCTTGCTAGAATAGAAAAAAATTCTATAGCATATTTATTAACCCCGCGAAATGCGGGGTTAATAAATATATATGCTAGATTTCTAAAAGAATTTTATTATCATTTCAGCTATGATGATTGCGACAATTGAAAGCCAGATAAATATATCATTATTTTTTGCAATCATTCGGCCAATTGCTTGTCTATTATTAATACTAATAGGCAAATCTGCTTGATTTATCCTAAGCCAAGCGCCACTGATTGTTAGAACTGCGGCATAACAGAATATGCAGAATATACATAAACCGCCAACGACAAAAATACTTTGGGCTAAGTACCAGAATCCAAAGGCTATGAAAAATAGCGCCATTCCCATAAACCAAAGTCGAAGTTTTTTACTCATTATTCCACCTGTCCAGCCGACTAATCCAATAGCCATAGTTAAGGCGAAAAAGGTAATACAAAGAAGTGAGTTTGGAAATCCAAACACCGAGCTTTGCCATGCGTTTAATATGTTTGTACAGCTAAAGACAGCGTTTATATTACACGATAAAACTGCTTGAGGGTTTTTGAGCAGCTCAATTTTTTCTATCATTTGTAGAAATGATGCTATAAATCCGACTGCTGATGCGACCGTGACCGTTCCGTAAAGAGTTTTTTGTAAAGATTGTTTCATGTTCTGATTATATCATTTGTTAAGGTCGCGTTTATAATTGTATGTATAGTTAGCGTAATCGTATGTATAATTAGTATGACGAGTATGAATGCTCCGAAAAATCTTTTGGGAGTTATTTATAATAATTTAAGGGGATAACAGTGAAGTATTCAATTAAGTATTTGAAACCTTATATTTTATGGCTAGTGGTGCTGGTTGTGTTAGTTTGGGGCCAGGCGACAGTAAACTTGACTTTGCCAGACTATATGGCCAAGATTATAAACGAAGGCATTATTCATAAAGACATCGCTGCAGTCTGGACTAATGGTTCTCAGATGCTGACTATAACTTTAATGGGCGGATTAGCGGCAATTGCGATTGGTTTTGTCGCGGCTCGTATATCGACTGGATATGTGCGCAAATTGCGAGAAGCAATATTTGTAAAAGTAGAGCGATTTTCGTTGAATGAGTTTAATAGTTTTTCATCGTCTTCATTGACAACTCGTGCAACAAACGATATGCAACAGATTCAAAATACAACTGCCATGATATTACGCATGGCTTTTTTGGCGCCATTTATGGGAATCGGATCAATTATCAAGGCTGGTCGATTAGCGCCATCAATGTTATGGATAGTTTTGACGGCAATAGGTGTTATGGTTTCGGTCATAGTAATGTTGTTTTTTGTCGTTATTCCTAAATTTACGCTAATCCAAAAATTAGTCGACAAACTAAGCCTGCAGACGCGCGAAATGTTGACCGGAATCAGAGTAACGCGTGCGTATAATAACGACAAACACCAGCAACAAAAGTTCAATACGACTAACATTGAATCAACTAGGCTGAATGTATACGTAAACCGCATTATGATGTTAATGCAACCAGTTATGACGTTAGTCATGGGCTTGGCCTCTATGGCTGTAGTTTGGGTTGGTTCGTATGTCGTTAATGACGGTAATCTGCAGGTTGGCAATTTGTTCGCATTGATGCAATATGTCATGCAGACTATTTTTGCCTTTTTAATGATATCGATTATATTCATCATGGTGCCACGAGCTGCGGTTTCGTGGAAACGAGTCAGCGAGGTTTTATCGACCGAGCCTACGATTTATGATCCTGAGACTCCATTAAAATTGCAACAAAAAGTCCGAGGTGTTATTGAATTCAGAAACGTCAACTTTAGATATTCGGGGTCCGAACAGCAAGTTCTTTCCGATATCAGTTTTACAGCTGAACCGGGTCAAACAACTGCTATTATTGGCGGAACTGGAAGCGGTAAATCGACGCTACTAAATTTGATTCCGCGTCTTTATGATGTTTCGAACGGTTCGATTACGATTGACGGCATTGATATTAGAAATATAAAACAATCAGAATTACGTAAACATATCGGATATGTTTCACAAAAAGCATTGTTATTTTCGGGCACGATTAGTAGCAACATTGCCTATGGCAAGCCAAATGCAACTAAAGAAGATTTGAAAAAAGCATCATCAATTGCGCAGGCAGACGAGTTTATTGATGATTTATCGGACAAATTTGATAGTCCAATTGCTCAGGCTGGCAATAACTTTTCAGGCGGTCAAAAACAGCGTTTGTCTATTGCTCGGGCGCTGGCAAAAAAGCCAGAAATATATTTGTTTGATGATAGTTTTTCAGCGCTAGATTTTAAAACTGACGCAGCTTTGAGGCATGCTTTGAATAAAGAGGTATTCAAAGCGACATTTATTGTCGTAGCACAGCGAATCAGTACGATTATGCAGGCTGAAAAAATTATTGTTTTGGATGATGGCAAAATTGTCGGCATTGGAACGCACTTGGAATTGTTAAAAAAATCTAAAGTCTATCGTGAAATTGCTGAATCGCAATTGTCAGCTGCCGAGTTGGGAGAGGAAAAATAATATGGACAAAAAACAACAACAACCAGCACCTGTTATGGGATTTAGAGGTGGTCCAATGGGGATGCGTGGCGGTGGGACTCCTCAAAAAGCTAAAAATCTGAAAAAAACTCTAATTCGAATCCTGGGCTATCTGCGTCCATATTGGTGGAGGCTAGGATTTGTTGTCGTCTTTGCTGTTATTAGCACGGTATTTGCGATTATCAGTCCGAAAGTGCTAGGAAATATGACTGACGAAATTATTAAGGGTTTGATGGGTCATGCTGGTATTAACTTTGCGGCGATTAATGCAGTCGGACTATCGCTAATTGGACTTTATATAGTTAGTGCCGCATTTAGCTATATTCAAAGTTGGTTGATGACGACCATTTCACAGAAAGTAACATTTGCTTTTAGGCGCGATATATCTGAAAAAATCGCCAGATTGCCGCTAAGATATTTTGATCAACACGAGAATGGTCAAGTCGTAAGTTACGTCACGAATGACGTTGAAACAGTTAGCCAAAATTTGAATCAGGGCATGACTCAGATTATATCGTCGGTGATTATGATTATTGGTATTTTGGCTATGATGATAGGTATTAGTTGGCAAATGACACTGATCGCTATGTTGGTGTTACCGCTAAGCCTATTTATTGTGACGAGCATCGTAAAACGATCTCAACGATACTACGACAGTCAGCAAGCTGCTTTGGGTGAAATTGATGGGCACATTGATGAGATGTTTTCAAATCATGCAATCGTTAAAACATTTAATGGTGAACAACGATCAATAAATACATTTAATGCAAAATTATATACGAGCGGTTGGAAATCACAATTCATGTCTGGTTTGATGATGCCGATTATGCAGTTTATTGGCAATATTGGCTATGTAGGCGTTGCGGTTATGGGTGGCTGGCTGGCGATTAATGGCAAGATAAGTATTGGTGATATTCAAGCGTTTATTCAATACATGAATCAGTTTACGCAGCCAATTTCGCAAACTGCAAATATTGCTAACGTATTGCAGACAACGGCGGCTGCTGCCGAGCGTGTCTTTGAATTTTTGGCTACAAACGAAGAGACGGCTGAGATAAAATCAGTTAGTTCACCAAAAACCATCAAAGGCGAAGTTTCGTTAGATAATGTAAGTTTTGGATATAATTCTGACCAATTAATTATCAAACACTTTTCGACACACATTAAACCAAAGCAAAGTGTGGCTATTGTTGGTCCAACTGGTGCTGGCAAAACAACGACTGTTAATTTATTGATGCGTTTCTATGGTTTAAACAGCGGATCGATTAAGATTGATGGTATCGATACGGCAACCATGAAACGCAATGATGTGCGTAAAATGTTTGGAATGGTACTACAAGATACATGGTTATTCCAGGGTACGATTGCAGAAAACATTGCTTATAGCAAGCATGACGCCAGCCGAAAAGAAATAATAGAAGCAGCCAAAGCTGCCCACGCTGACCACTTTATTTGTACACTATCTGACGGATACGACACGATTATTAGCGAAACTGCTGACAGTATTTCGGCAGGTGAAAAACAGCTATTGACCATCGCTAGGGCTATTTTAGCCGATGCACCAATGTTGATTCTGGACGAGGCAACCAGCTCGGTTGATACCAGGACAGAAGTTTTAATTCAGTCAGCTATGGATAAATTAAGTCATGGACGAACCAGTTTCGTGATTGCGCATCGATTGTCGACAATTCGTAGTGCTGATGTAATTTTAGTTATGAAGGACGGAAATATAGTTGAACAGGGAACACATACCGATTTGCTAGCTAAAAATGGGTATTACGCTGAACTTTACGCCAGCCAATTTGCCCGAGTATAATATCGCGCGACTTTGTGTCTTGTGCTAATCTAGAGTTATGACCAGTGAAATTATAGTTCGTATTCTTGCCGATGGCGCGGTAGTACCAGTCGTATTACTAGGCGCCTATGCATTGATATTCAAAATTCCAAAAGGCAAGCGATTACAGGCGTATACGCGCATATTATTGGCTGGATTAACGGCTTATTTGGTAGCAAAATTGGCGGGCGCGATCTACCAACCGGCTAGCGAAAGACCTTTTGAATTATTGGGGACTGTGGCAGGAGCGGCTTATTTGAATAATCCAGGGTTTCCTTCTGATCACGTACTATTTATCAGTGCAATTACTTGTGCTGTTTGGTTTGAGACGAAACAAAAAGTAATAACAGTAATACTGATTGGATTAACTATTGCAGTAGGTATTGGTAGGATATTGGCGTTGGTGCACACCCCAACTGACGTAATTGGTGGCGTAGTGATTGCATTAATTGGCGCTCTTTGGTATCTGAACGTGGATGCGCATTCCGCTAAGTGATGATATAATATAGAAAATCAAGGGGGTTTGGTATGGCAAAGGTAATCAAAAGTGATATAGAGCCGCAGTCAATCAATGCTTATTACTCTTTATGGCGAATAACTCTAGTCGGAATCCTGATGGGAATTGTTTATTGGGCTTTGGCAGCTTTTATAGATAATTATTCTATTTCTGTCGAGACGGCCGGCAATATCGCAACGATATTAGTCGCTACATTGAGTATTATTGTAATGTTGCGTTTGCGTATGGCACAATCGGTCATTGTCGCGGTTGCATCCGGTGGGACGTTATGGGGTTTGGCTCAATTAACACGTGGTCTATCGGCTGTCGAAGCTGCTGCGTGGAGCGTTTTGTTATATGGTTTGGCATATGGGTTATTTTCATGGATGGCAAGGTATGTAAAACCAGTGCCAGTCCTGACGGCTATGATTATTGTGGTTATCACCGTACGGATTGTCGTTAACCTATAGTGTTATACTGGTTATATGGATCAAACAATTCTTCTTGTTGTAGTTATCGTTGGGTTTGGGGCAGTTTTGTTTATGTTGAACCAACGTTTGAAGGATCTAAAAAGCTCTAGCGCTGTTGAGTTGCTAAAAAGCGATGTGACTGAATTGTCGCGTGGCATCAATAACTTACAGCAGTCTGTAGGCAATAAACTTGACCAAAACAACATGACTATGCAAACCTCAATGCAAAAACAGCTAAGTGAGAGTGCTAAATTAGTGTCTGACGTTACTCAGAGGCTCGCCAAGCTTGACGAGACCAATAGGCGTGTTGTTGACGTGGCCGATGAACTAAAGACCTTGCAGAACGTTCTGCAGAATCCAAAACAGCGCGGAGTGTTCGGTGAATACTATTTGGAATCAGTTTTGGACAACATTTTGCCCAGTAAAAATTATCAGATGCAGTATAAGTTCAAAGATGGCGAAATTGTTGATGCGGTCGTGTTCTTAGACAAGGGTCAGATATTGTCAATTGACAGCAAATTTAGCCTAGAAAATTATAATCGTATGGTCAGCGAGGACAAAAAACCAGAACGAGAGAAATTATTGGCAAAAGTTAGGTCTGATTTAAAAAATAGGATTGATGAAACCAGCAAATATATCCGTCCCAGCGAAAAAACAATGGATTTTGCATTTATGTTTATACCCAGCGAATCACTTTATTATGATTTGTTAATCGGTGATGTTGGTACCGGATCAAGCGCGCGTGATTTGATTGAATATGCGTTTAGAGATAAAAAGGTTATTATCGTTAGCCCCACTAGTTTTATGGCTTATTTGCAGACAGTTTTACAGGGTTTGCGTAGTTTACAAATCGAAGAACAGGCCAAAGATATTCAGATTCGCGTTGGCCAGCTGGGTCAACACATTGGCAAGTTTGACGAATTGATGGGCAAGATGGGGCGATCGTTGGGGCAAACCGTCGGTCATTATAATGATGCACACAAAGAATTAGGCAAAGTCGACAAAGATGTCGTTAAAATCGCTGGTACTAGCCCTGCTGTCGATGCTTTATTATTGGACAAACCTCGCATTGACGAATAGTTTTTAATATAGTTTTTGCCGTCCACCACCACTACATTTATTCCAACAGCACACTCTACGTGTGACCCTCATCGGGTCAGCACGTGGCGTTCGGCTGGCCTACCGGCCACAGTCTGTTGGGGATAAAGTAGTGGAGTTGAACGTACTTAGCTAATTTTCAAAGTCATATACTTATTAGCTTTAATCAACCAGGGTCCGACCTTGGTTGATGTAATTGGGTTCAGGTAGTCCTCGACAATCCAGGACCAAATTAGTTTATTGTTACGGTAAGTTAACAGCCGATTTTATTATTGGGACTTGGTAAGGCTAGCTACTTACATTATCGCTAAACTTGGCCGCCTTCTCTGAAGTGCCAATAATAAGATAACCCAGCGAAATGCCGTAGATAATAAAGTGAAATGAACCTTGCTAGCAGAGTATGTTTGAACGTAGTGAGTTACACGGAATATATTTAAATCCCCGCCTTGTTGGCGGGGATTTAATGTTAGTTTATTAGACTAATTAATTAACATTCACAGCTATCACAGTCGCAGCTGTCGCTTTGGCTGTGTAGGTAATCTTGCACAGTGAATCCAATGATACCACCGAGAATTGGAGCAACGATGTAGATTGCGATTGGGCACACGTTCCATGACAATCCGTTAGCAGCAATAGCAATTGCTGGGTTTAGGAATGTTAGGTTTGTGCTTGATGCTGTCAAAAGTACTGTTGTGAGTGACATACCAATATATAGAGCTGTTAGAACTGCAAATCCAACTGCTATTGCACCTGCTACGCGATCGCGCTTTAGGCGAATAGCGTATGCAACGCCTAGAGATAGGATTGTTACACCCAATAGTTCAGCGAAGAATACATACCATTCTTTGCCGCTTGTTAATGTTGCAGCGTGGAAGATAGCTTCGGTTACTTTTGCGCCTTCGGCTGCAGAGTTTTGCAAGAAAGCATTTAATACTAACCATGCAACTGTTGCACCTAGTACTTGAGCTGCGATGTAGCAAAATGCATAAATTGCGCTAATTTTTCGTGTTACAAATGCACCGATTGTTAGACCTGGGTTTAGGTGTGCGCCTGAAACACCACCAACTACTAAAGTTGCACCAATAAGTGCGAATCCAAAGAATAGTGGGTTACCTTGCATTTCTAAAAATGAAGCAGTAATGATGAATGTTCCGATGAACTCGGCAACAATTACACCAAGTAGCGGCATGCTTTTAAGTGTTTTGCAAAATGACATAACACTTGCTAGTGCCGCTTTGCTCTTTTTTGTTGAAGTAGCTTTTACGGTTGTTTTCTTAGATGAACTGGCTTTTACAGTCGCCATGAATTTTTTCCCTCCTTAGGTAAAATATAACAATAGTATAGCACAATAATTTTGAAACAAACATTAGTGATATAGTAATAATATGGCATTATTTATTCGACAAGACGATAACCGAAGTGAATTACAAAGCAAGTTGGCTGCTGAATTACAAGAGCGCGCCAAAGAGCGTGCCAAAATGACAGATAGGCCAGATGGCGTTAGTGATTCGCAATATATTAAAGGGACTAAAACAACTACAAGTTTAGCTTGGGTCTGGATAGTTATTATTTTACTAGCTGTTGGTATATCAATTTGGTTGATGATTGTCGGTCTGGCGCAACGTTAGTTGTTTAGCGTATAATAATCCTCAGTTATGCAAAATATTGAGGATATAAGTAAAAAACTTCTTGATTTAGTTGCGGGTAGCGATACTCCGCGTGAAATTCTAAAGTCTGTGGAATTAAAACAACTTTATGGAGTGGTTACTACGCTACCTGTTGTGGAGCGTGGCGCGTATGGAAAGCGCGTTAATGAACTGCGAATAGCGCTAGAATCAGCTGTCACAGCACGTGAAGCTGAATTAGAAGACAAGACTGTTGAAACAATTGATGTTACGGCGCCATGGGATAAAAATGCTGGGCCAGTAGAATTGATTCAGACTGAACAGGGAACGCAACACCCTTTGACGCGTGAACTTGAAAACGTGGCAGATATTTTCACTCGAATGGGATTTGATGCAATTGAATCCCGACAAATCGATGATGACGAGCATATGTTTGGTACACTTAATTTTCACGAAAATCATCCTGCACGTGATGGTTATGATACATTTCGAACCGAAGAAGGTTTTATTCCTCCTGCACACACTTCAACTATGCAAAATCGTATATTAAAAGCTGGCAAAGCTAAATTGGAAGCTGGCGGTCAGATTGCGGCTGTATGTTATGGTCGCGTTTATCGCAACGAAGACGTTGATGCGACTCACGAGCATACTTTTTATCAATGTGAAGGTGTATTTGTGAGCAAGGACGCGACATTAGGACAAATGTTAGGTACTTTGCGTAGTTTTTTCGAGACTTATTATGGTCAAAAATTAAAAATCAAAACTCAACCTGCATATTTCCCATTTGTTGAACCTGGCCTAGAATTTGCGATCGAAAAACCAGCAGCACTAGGCGGCAAACCTGGCGAATGGTTAGAGATGTTAGGCTGTGGCATGATTCATCCAAACGTCTTAAAAGCTGCCGGCATTGATCCGACTAAATATCGCGGATTTGCATGGGGTGGCGGAATTGAACGTTTGGTAATGTTGAAATATGGCATCGAAGATTTGCGTTATTTTGAATCCGGTAAACTACAATTCTTGAGGAAATTTTAAAATGATTATTTCACTAAACTGGTTAAAAAAATTTACAGAAGTTAATATGCCCGTCGACGAATTGGCGACATTAATTGGCGCTCGATTGGTTGAAATCGAAGAGACAATTAATTTAGGTGAAAAATACAAAGGCGTCATTATCGCAAAAGTAGTTGAATGCGCGCCACTCGAGAACACTGATCATTTGAATCTGACAAAAGTTGACGATGGTGGCGTAACTGTCGGCGTCGAGCGTGATGCGAATGGATTAGTCCAAGTTGTATGTGGTGCACCGAACGTTAAATCAGGTCTATTGGTTGCTTGGTTGCCTCCAAAAACTATTGTTCCAAATACATTTGGCAAACCTGATCAATTCGTTTTGGACGCTCGTAATTTACGTGGAGTTATCAGTAACGGCATGATTGCAAGTAGCCGTGAATTGGATTTGTCTGATGATCATGAAGGTATTTTAGAAATTCAGGCAGATGTGAAACCTGGCACGTCATTTGCATCAGCATTTGAACTTGATGATGTATTGTTTGATATTGCCAACAAATCACTTACTCACCGTCCTGATTGTTTCGGCATTGTTGGTTTTGCTCGCGAAGTATCGGCTATTCAAGGCAGAGCATTTAACACTCCAGAATTATTGTTGGGAAATTTAGCCGATTTCGAGAATTTACAAAACGACCAAGTGTCTTTGAACGTATCAATCGATAACCCGGATATGTCGGATCGATATTTGGCGGTTGTTATGTCTGGGGCTGATGCTAATAAACAATCTCCATTCGAAGTTCAAACGTATTTGTCGCGAGTTGGCGTCAGGGCAATCAGTGCAATTGTAGATGTTACGAATTATTTGATGATGCTAACTGGTCAACCATTACACGCATTTGATTACGATAAATTGGTTGCATTAAATAACGGTAAAGCCGATATTCATGTTCGTGCTGGTCGCGACAAAGAAACTTTGGTCTTACTGGATGGACGTGTTATCGAACTTACACCTGATGATATTGTGATTGCTTCGGGTGAAACAGCGATTGGTTTGGCTGGCGCAATGGGTGGTAGTAGTACAGCAATTGACAAAAATACCAAGACAATTATTATTGAAAGCGCAACATTCAATCTTTATAATTTGCGTTCGACTCAAATGCGTTACGGTATTTTTAGCGAAGCTATTACCAGGTTCACCAAAGGCCAACCGGCTGAATTATCAGCTCCTGTGTTAATCAAAGCTGTCCAGTTAATGACAGAATGGTCGGGTGCAAAATGTATTAGCAAAATTGCTGAAACATATACAGGCCGTCATACTGAACCGACATTGGAATTTGAACTGAGTGTTATTAACGATGTTCTGGGTAGTGAATTTACAGCTCAGGAAGTCGTTCGCACATTGCAAAACGTTGGTTTTAAAGCCGAAGAAGTTCGACTTAAAGTAATTAGAACCACTGCTCCTTATTGGCGAGCTGACATTCATATTGTCGAAGACATTGTTGAAGAGATTGGCCGATTGAACGGATTTGACAGTATTAATCCTACGTTACCAACTCGCGATTTTACAGCTGTCAGACCATCTGATTTTGATAATTTTCGCAAACAAGTTCGACAAATTTTGGTTCGCGCCGGCAGTAACGAAATTCTGACATACAGCTTTATACACGGTAATATATTGCAAAAAGCTGGCCAAAAAGTTGAAAATTCTTATCGAATCATCAACTCGATTAGCCCAGACCTTCAGTATTATCGTCAAACGCTTAGTCCAAGCTTGTTTGAATTGGTCCATCCTAATATTAAACAAGGGTATGATAATTTTGCATTGTTTGAAATAAATAAAACGCATCAAAAATCAGACGGCATGACAGACGAAAACGTTCCAGTTGAATCTAATATGACGGCACTTGTTGTTGCTGATAAAAACAAATTATCATCAGCTCCTTATTACCAGGCAAAACGACTACTTGATTATTTGTGCGAATCACTCGGAATCAAAGTTACATATAAACAATTTGAAAAAGAATCGGATAGTCCATTAACTGCGCCGTTCGAATATCGTCGAAGTGCAAAGGTTATTAATCAAGAAACTGGTAAATTAATCGGTATCGTTGGTGAATATAAAAAATTAATCACCAAAGGATTCAAATTACCAGAACAAATTGCGGGCTTTGAAATAAAAACTGATGAATTGTTTAACGCTACAATCGGTCAGAGCGGCAGCTATAGACCGCTTAGCAAGTACCCAGCTTCAGAGCGAGATGTATGTTTCCAAATTGAAAATAGTATTCAATATAGTCAAATTATTGATGCTGCCACGAGCGCCCTTTTAGGCGTCGGTTTAGAAACCAGTATTGTGCCCGTAGATATATATCAGGCCGAGTCATCAGCCACGAAGAATATAACAATTCGCGTAAGACTAACTTCATATGACCATACGCTAACTGGCGATGAAGTGACGCTTGTAATAAACTCAATCATCACCTCAGTTATATCTGCTACTCACGCTAAGGTTATATAAACCATTGGAGTTTGACGGCTATTATTTGATATAATAGAGTCAATAGTTAATGTCAGATAGGGAGTAGGTATTTATGGCGACACCACGATCGCAAAGAGTTGGTATTTGGATTATTGCAATTGTATTAACACTGGGTACATTAGGATCATTTTTAGTTATGGCACTCAGTGTTCAAAATCAAACCGCCGATCAGGTGCAACAACAAAAAGCGTATGATGATTATTTGGCGCAGCAAAAAGTGGCTGCTCAGCAAAATGCTGATAAATCTGATGTTTTGGCGGGATATGCGGCTAGAAAATTTGATGCGGCTGGCGTTACTAAATTGACAGTCGAAACTCTAAAGCAGGGAACTGGCGAAACTGTAAAATCAACTGATTCGATTAATTCGAGTTATTTTGGATGGACATCTGACGGTAAAATATTCGATAGCAGCAAGAAAAAAGATGCTGACGACAAACCAGTTACTTTCACATTATCTGGTGTGATTGCTGGTTGGACTGAGGGATTGACAGGTGTAAAAGTTGGTAGCGTGGTTCGTTTGACTATCCCATCCGAAAAGGCATATGGCGCTCAGGGATCTGGCGCTATCCCAGCAAATTCACCATTGGAATTTATTGTTGAGATTCACAAGTTAGATAATACCGCGGCTTAAATACCAAAAGGAGAATGAATATTATGAGCGAAAACATAAAAGACGTAGTAATGATCGGCGGTGGCCCAAGCGCACTGACGGCAGCTATCTATACCTCACGCGAAGATCTAGATACTACGATATATGAAAAAGCGGTTGTTGGTGGTATAACTGCGGTTATTGATAAGATTGATAACTACCCTGGCTTTGCTGATGGAATTGAAGGTAGCGTACTCGCAGAACAAATGGAAAAACAAGCTAAACGTTTTGGTACTAAAATTGAATTTGGTGATGTTTCTGCTATTCGCAAAGACGGTGATTTAGTAGTCGTAACTGTTGATGAAACAGAAATCAAAGCAAAAGCTGTTCTGATTGCAACAGGTAGTTCAAATAGTAAATTGGGCGTTCCTGGTGAATTAGAATATTATGGTCGCGGAGTCCATTATTGTGCGACTTGTGACGGTGCATTTTATCGAGGTAAAAGATTAGTTGTTGTTGGTGGCGGTAACTCAGCCGTTCAGGAGGCAATCTATCTAACTCGTTTCGCTACACATATCGATTTAGTAGTTCGTAGTACGATAAAAGCCAGTGAAGTGTTGCAAAACGAACTGAAAAAGTTCGTCAAAGATGATAAGATTACTGTTCATTTAGGTTCACCAACCGAAGAGATTGTTGCTGTCAATGGACATGTTACTTCCGTTCGGGTAACTCAGTGCGAGAAATCTGTCGATATTGAAACTGATGGAGTGTTTGTTTTTGTCGGTCTAAAACCAAATACTGATTTTTTGTCTGGTAGTGGAATCGAACTTGATGAACAAGGTTTTATTAAAACTGATTTAAAATTACAAACCAATATACTAGGCATATTTGCCAGTGGCGATGTGCGCAGCGGTGCGACCATGCAAATTGCAAGTGCAGTTGGTGAAGGTGCAACAGTTGCAGATACGATTGACGAATATCTACATACGCTCAAAAAATAATGCAACTTGCATGTTATAATATTATTTAGCTAATTGACAATTTTAAGGAGAAATAACAGTGGCAGATTTTAACCAAATACTTACACCAGGTAATGTCGAAAACGGAATAATCAACGTAGTTATTGAGATTCCAGCCGGCAGTAGCCATAAAATTGAATGGAATCGCGAAAAAGCTGTAATGCAACTTGATCGTGTTGATCCAAAGATTTTTGCTAAACCAACTAATTATGGATTTATTCCACAAACTTTGGACGAAGACGGTGATGAATTAGACGTTTTGTTGATTACTGATAATCCACTTCCAACTGGTATTTTTTTAGAGGCTCGTATTTTAGGTGTTATGAAGTTTGTTGACGACGGCGAAGTAGATGACAAAATTGTTGCAGTACCTGCTGATGATCGAAATACTGGGAACGTGATTAATTCACTATCGGACCTACCAAAGCGAACACTTGACCAAATTACTTTCCACTTTAACCACTACAAAGATCTCAAAAAAGCAGGTTCTACGGAAGTTAAAGATTGGGGTGATGTCACTGAAGCTAAATCAATTATTCAAAGTTCTATTGAAAGATGGAATAATCGTTAAGATTTAATCATTTCAAAAAATAAGCGCCGATTGAGGCGCTTATTTTTTACGTCTGGGACGAATTTTTATGCGTTTGATGTTGCGAACGGTTTTTTCACGAATCATTTTGCTAGTGTCGATAACGTTCATTAGACCTAGGTGGCCTAACTGAGTGCGCAATTTATTGCGGGCATGAGTGGTGGTGATTAAATTTTTCCAGTCTGACTTTGGTAATGATAATTTGCGCGTGATAACCTCGACGATGTCGCCATTTTGTAATGGTTTATCAAACGGATGAATCTTGCCATTAACTTGGAAACTGTAGGCGTGTTTACCGATGTCGCTGTGAACCAAATATGCGAAATCAAGCGGTAAAGCTCCTTCGGGTAAATTATAAATATCGCCTTTGGGTGAATGTACGAATATACGATTACCAAATAGGTCAATTTGTAATTGATCGCGCGATATTTCTTCGCCGTTCTTCAGCTTTGTGACGACTTCTTGCAGCTGGGTTATCCATTGCATGTTGTTTGGCAATGTTGAGCTAGGGCGGCCTGATTTGTAGTCTTTGGTTCGTTTTTGTTCGTTGTAATGAAAACTAGCGGCAAGTCCTCGTTCTGCAAATTCGTGCATTTCAAAAGTACGTATTTGGAATTCAACGATTTGTTTATTGTGTGTGATCACTGTTGTGTGGAGACTTTGATAACCATTTGGTTTTGGAGTAGAAATATAATCTTTGATACGGCTAATCATAATTGGTTGGTATAGACTATGCAAAATACCAAGTATTAAATAACAATCCTCTTTACGATCAACAATAATGCGTAACGCCATTAAATCATGAATATCGTCAATGTTGTTATTATATTTCTGAAGTTTTAAATATAAACTATAAATGCTTTTAATGCGGCTATCGATTTCGGCTTTAATTCCATATTCTTTGAGTGTTTTTTCAACTTCTTGGTGAACTTCTTGTAACTGGCGTGAGTTTTTACCGAGCCGTTTCGCAACAAGATTCTTTAAACGTTTGAACTCGACCGGATCTAGATAACTAAAAGCTAATTCTTCGATTTGTAGCCGAACTCGCCCCATGCCTAGTCGGTCGGCCATAGGTCCAAAAACCTCTAGTGATTCGCGAGCTATTTTTTGTTGTTTTTCGGGCGATTTGTATTTTAATGTCGACAGATTATGAAGGCGGTCGGCTAATTTGATGATGAGAACACGAATGTCCTGTCCAACGGCAATAAGCAATTTTGACAAATTGTCTTTGGTTTGCGGTAAATAATTCGTCAGGTTTTCCATATCGGCACTGGCTTTGGATACTTTAGTAACACCATCGACAATAAAGGCAACGTCGCCGCCGAATAAACTTTCAATTGTACTGAGGCTGACGGTTGTGTCTTCGACTATGTCGTGCAAAACTCCGGCTATAACACTGTCGATGTCCATTCCCCATAATATTAATTTATTAGCGACAAAAATTGGATGGTTGATGTAGGGCTCGCCGCTGTCACGCTTTTGATCGGCATGAGCTGTGGAAGCGAACTCGATTGCATGCTCAAGCTCAAGAATCTGATTTACATCGTATAATTGCTTAGCACGCTTCAATAATTCCATTTTCTCCATAACCTATAACATTATACGCTCCATTTTGCATAAAATCATCTTTGAGGATATACTGATTCTAAAGATAAGCTAATGCTTATAAAAGAAGTGGGTTATTTATGGGCAAAATAAAAATTGGTATTAATGGGTTTGGTAGGATAGGACGAAACGCTTTTAAAATTGCGTTTGAACGCAGTGATATTGAAATTATTGCCATAAATGACTTAACTGATGCCAAAACTTTGGCATATTTATTAAAACATGACAATAATTATGGTACATATCAACGTGATGTTACGTATAGCGATGATGAAATTATTGTAGGTGACCAACATATCAAAATATTGGCTCGCGACAATCCAGCTGGCATTCCGTGGGGAGATTTAGGAGTTGATATAGTTATTGAATCAACTGGCAGATTTACAACTCGTGAATATGCAGCAATGCACATCGAAGCTGGTGCCAAAAAAGTAGTAATTGGTTCTCCAGCCAGAGACGAAGCAGTTGATATTATAGTCATCGGCGTTAACGAAGACGTTATAAAAAGTGAAAATGCCATTATTAGCAATGCTAGCCCAACGACAAATTCAGTCGGATCGTTATTAGCTATTTTGGATGGCGAATTTGGTGTCCAGAAATCAATGCTGATGACTATTCATAGTTATACCTCGTCACAGACTTTAGTTGGCTCTTCGGCTAATGATTTGCGCGAAGGCCGTTCGGCTAGTGAAAATATTGTACCGTCAACGACTAGCGCGGTGGCTTCACTTGCCAAAGCTTTGCCTCAATTGGAAGGTAAAATTGATGGTTTGAGTGTTCGCGTGCCAACGTCGGTTGTATCACTAAGCGACGTCACGGTTCTATTGGGTCGCAATACAACAGCAAATAAAATCAATGAAGTTATTACGCGCGCTGTCAGTGAACCATTTTATCAAGGCATACTCGGTGTCAGTAACGAACCTCTCGTTAGCCGTGACTACATTGGCAATAGCCATTCTGGCGTAGTTGATTTGTTATTGACTAAAGTTGTCGGTGGAAATATGGCTAAAATAATGGTTTGGTACGACAACGAATGGGGCTATTGCAATCGCTTAGTTGAATTAGTCGCAGACATCGGTCGTGGCTTGCATAACTAACACTATAAAGCTTATACTTTAACTATGAAGATATTTATCGGTAGTGATCACATGGGCTTTCATTTGAAAGAAAAAGTTTTTGCATATTTAGCAAAACATGGTTATGAGGTTGAAGATGTTGGCGACCAAACATTGGATCCAAATGATGATTTTCCTGAATTTGCACAGGCTGCTGCCTTCAAGGTTATTGGCAGCATTGATACTGATCCGCGGGCAATTTTGTTGTGCGGTGGTGGTCAAGGTATGGCTATGGCGGCTAATAGGTTTCGCGGTATTCGCGCTAGTGTTATTTGGGACGCTTTTGAGGCAAAAATGACTCGAAATGATAATGACAGTAATGTACTATGTTTACCATCAAGAATCCTTGAAGATGACAACAGGGCCTGGGAAGGCATATTAGAGACTTGGCTTAACACGCCTTTTGCTGGCGCTGTTCGATATAAACGCCGCAACGCGCAGATTGATGAGTTTTAAATGAGCATAATTGCACCAGCTATTTTGGTTGAAACCGATGAACAATACAAAGCGTCAATTGAAAGATTAACGCCATTTGTCCAACGCGTGCATATTGATATTAGTGATGGCGAGTTTGCGCCAGTCTTTTTGGTTGAACCTGAAAAACTGTGGTGGCCCAAAGAATGGATAGTTGATATTCATGCTATGGTTATGCACCCAATGGATTATGTTGATAGATTAATTGCTTTAAAACCGCATTTAATCACATTTCATGCTGAAACTGGTGTAAATCTGATACCTATTATGGAAAAAATAAAAAAAGCTGGAATTAAGACTGGTATAGCGTTATTAAAACCAACAGTTCCGGTAACAATTGCTGATGCGATTCGAGCAGCGGACCATGTTTTGGTATTTACAGGTGATCTTGGTCATTACGGTGGAAGTGCCAGTTTGATGCAGCTAGAAAAAGTTCGACTAATTAAAGTTATTAATCCTAATGTTGAAATTGGATGGGATGGTGGTGTGAGTGTTGATAACGCGTTTACTTTGACTCAAGGTGGCGTTAATGTGCTAAACGTTGGTGGGGCAATCGGAAATTCCGAAGATCCCGCTAGTGTTTATGCTACACTTGTAAGAGAAATTAATAAACAAGGGGTGATTTAGTACGGTGGGCGGACAACTAAATTTGGTTCAATTGCAACACAAAGCAAATGACTTGCGTCAAGATGTGATTCGCATGCTGGAAGCGGCAGGTAGCGGACACACCGCTGGATCTTTGGGTATGGCTGATATTCTAACGGCACTTTATTTTCATATTTTAAACATTGAGCCCAAAAACCCTACTTGGTCAGATCGCGATATATTTTTACTTAGCAACGGTCACACCGTACCGATTCAATATGCTGCCATGGCAGAAGCCGGATATTTTGAAAAAGATGAATTAATGACGTTACGTAAATTAGGCAGTCGTTTGCAGGGTCATCCTGAACGAACGATGTTACCCGGTCTTGAAAATACCAGTGGTCCACTTGGCAGTGGCTTGTCGCAAGCTTGTGGAGTTGCGTATTCTTTTCAATATTTAGATAATCAAAAACATCGTTTTGTTTATACGATAATGGGTGATGGTGAACTAGATGAGGGCAATGTCTGGGAAGCAGCTATGTTTGCTGGAAAATACAAACTTTCACAACTAATCTGTTTTATCGATCGCAATAACATTCAAATTGATGGCAGTACCGAAGATGTCATGCCACTGGAAGATTTGCACGCTAAATGGGAATCGTTCGGTTGGTATGTTATCGATATTGATGGCAATAAAATCCAAACCATCATTGATACTGTAAACACCTCTAAGGCTATTACAAATAGGCCAGTTATGATTATTGCTCATACAGTTCCGGGTAAAGGCGTTGATTTTATGGAATATGATTGCAAATGGCATGGTGTATCGCCGAATAAAGAACAGGCTGAAAAAGCTTTGCAGCAATTGCAGGCAAAGGGCAGCAAAATTGATTCAGGAGATATCGAGTAATGAGTGATTATCTGATTAATCCAAATGTGCTAAATGATGATGTTGAAGCGGATACTATCCGTGGTGGTTTTGGTCGCGGCTTGAAGGCTGCCGGTGAGGCAAACAATCAGATTGTTGCACTATGCGCTGATTTGACCGAAAGCGTTCAGGTTAATATATTTCGTGAAGCATATCCTGAGCGCTTTATTCAAACTGGTATTGCTGAACAAAACTTAGTTGCTGTTGCTAGCGGCTTGGCGCTAGCTGGCAAAATTCCTTTTGCCGCTAGTTACGCTGCTTTTAACCCAGGACGTAACTGGGAACAGATTAAAACGACAGTTTGTATCAATGATCAACCAGTCAAGATTGTTGGCGGACATGCTGGCATCGGTGTCGGTCCTGATGGTGCAACTCACCAAATGCTCGAAGATATTGCGATTATGCGCGTGTTACCAAACATGGTAGTTGTTGTGCCTGGCGATGCTATCGAAGCCGAAAAGGCAACTAGGGCGATTGCTGAAAATGGCAAGCCAAGTTATATACGATTGGCCCGTGTCAAAACTCCGATAATTAGTACGCTTGAATCGCCATTCGAAATTGGCAAAGCCTATGTTTTACGTGAGGGACATGATGTTAGTTTGATGGGTACGGGTGTAATGACATATCAATTACTAGTCGCTGCTAAATTGCTATCGGATATTGGAATTAATGCTGAGGTTGTGCACGTGCCAACGATTAAACCTTTAGATAATGATACAATTTTAGCTAGTGCTAGACGCACCGGACGAGTTGTTACTGCCGAAGAAGCCCAGATTGCTGGTGGTTTTGGTGGTGCGGTTGCTGAACTATTGAGTGAAAAAATGCCAACACCATTGATGCGTATCGGTATCTGCGATAGATACGGCGAAAGTGGTGAACCGGCTCAATTATTTGAATTCTTTGGATTAACGGGCGAACATATTGCTAAAAAAGTTTCAGATTTTGTTAATAATGTGCCTCAATATCACCGAGAGTATTAAGGAATATATTATATGGCTTTATCAATAGAACAAATCCG
The DNA here is from genome assembly GCA_001873625.1 of Candidatus Saccharibacteria bacterium CG2_30_41_52. Classification (GTDB taxonomy): domain Bacteria; phylum Patescibacteriota; class Saccharimonadia; order Saccharimonadales; family Saccharimonadaceae; genus UBA1547. Next base: position 26,175 of record MNZN01000001.1, read on the forward strand.
AGACAACACTGCTCGCGCCCGACAATTGATGCAGCGTAGCCGCGATGAACATTTTTCAATTGGTGCGTTTAATATGGACAATCAAGATGTATTGGTTGCGATATCCAGAGCAGCTCAAAAACTAAATTCACCAGTGTTAGTTGAAGTAACTCACGACGAAGTAACATCTATTGGTATCCAAAATGTTCGTGATTTGGTTGATAATTGTAAGATTGAATATGGTATTGAAATGTATGTTAATTTAGACCATGGCCGAAGTGTTGAAGTGTCAAAACATGCGATTGATGCCGGTTTTGAATTTGTTCATATTGATGTTAGTCAGGCGAACCACGACGCGTCCGACGCAGAAATTATTCGCCAAACACGCGAAGTTGTCGAATATGCTAAATACACTGGGGCGCTAGTCGAAGGCGAGCCACATTATTTTGGCGGCAGTAGTAATGTTCATGCCGAAGATATTGATTATGAAGAGATAAAGATGACTTTTACAAAGCCAGAGGCTGCCGATGCTTTCATCAAGGCGACAGGTATTGATATATTTGCAGCAGCAATAGGTAATCTTCATGGCAAGTATCCGGTTCCAAAAATTTTAGACATTGAACTTTTAAAGCAGATTAGAAATACAATTAGTCAAACCACTACAATCAGTTTGCATGGTGGTAGTGATACGCCAGCCCATTATTTCACTGAAGCGGCTCAAGTTGGTGTTGGCAAAGTTAATATAAACAGTGATTTACGATATACATACCGCACAAATTTGGAAAAAGTCCTGGCTGATAATCCAGAACAATTTGCCGTCGTCAAAATTATGGAACCAGTTCGTCAAGCCGTCCAGGCGGTTGTCGAAGAAAAAATTGCAGCACTTGGGTCAGCCAATAAGGCGGAAATGCTAGCCCACCTTAAAGGTAATTCGATTTAGATTATAAACTGGCTTTTTTAGTTTCGATTGCGTTTAGTAATGACGCGTAAGATGCTTTAAATTTTTCAACACCTTCGTTTTCAAGAACTAGTGATACATCGCTCATGTCGACGCCGACTGCCTTAAGTTTGGCAAGCATTTTATGCGCATTTTCAATATCAACCATAGTGACTGATTTAGCATCAGCGGGCAAATGGTCCAAAATACGTGCAATTGTATCTTCCGGCAAGGTATTAATTGATAGTGGAGTAAGCAGATTGCTGACATACAACAAATCATTATAGGCAGGGTTTTTAGTTGAAGTTGATGCCCATAGTAATCTCTGGACTGATGGTCCGTGGCTGTCTATGACGGCTTCTTTGCCCATGCGGTCCAAGAATATGTCATATGCAACGATAGCTTGAGCAACGGCTGATTTGCCGCGTAAAGACATAGCTTCTTCGGTTCCGATTGCTTCAAGGCGTTTGTCGGTTTCGGTGTCGACGCGGCTGATAAAGAACGAAGCAACGCTACGAGCAGAATTGCCAGAGCCAGTCATATGAGTATCTTTGAAGGCGGTAATAACGTCTTGGTAACGATCAAGGCTAAAAATCAAAGTGACATTGACATTGATACCGCTCCCCAACAGTTCGCGAATAGCCGGAACACCAGCCTTCGTTGCAGGTACTTTGATCAATAGGTTAGGCAGATTTAATTCGTTCCACAGTTGCTTGGCTTGTTTGATTGTGGCTTCGGTGTCGTCGGCTAGGTTAGGTGACACTTCCAGTGATACGTATCCGTCTTCGCCGTTAGATTCGTGCCAAATTGGCTCTAATAATTTTGCAGAGGCACGAATATCTTCGATGGCTAGTTTAAAGAAAATTTCTTCGTTACTTAAGCCGATATTGGCGTATTCTTTGATTTTTTCGTCATAAGAATCGCTGCCTTTTATAGCGTTTTCCAAGATAGTCGGGTTAGAGGTTAAACCTCGAACACCGTTATTGATAAATTGTTGTAGTCGTCCGGATTCAACTAATTCTCGTGAGAGATTGTCAATCCATGGGCTCTGTTGAAAGTTGGTGTGTAATTTTTGTAGATTTGTCATTTGTGCTTATTATACCAAATGAGCTATTATAATGTATATGGTTAGAATTTGTTCAATCGGGGCGGCTTCTCAGGATGTGTTTATGTCTGGCAAAGACATTAAATCTCATTTGGATCCTGTCGAACATGTTGATGTTGAATCTTTTAAGCTTGGAGCAAAACTCGAAGCTGAAAAGATAGATTTTGCAACTGGTGGCGGTGCCACAAATGCCGCTGTGACTTTTGCACGTCAGGGATTAGACAGCAGTTTTATTGGTAAACTTGGCCGGGACATTTCTGCACATGGTGTGATTGTCGAATTGGATAACGAAAACGTTAATACCCAAAATGTTGTTTATGACGAAACCAACGGGACTCAGTATTCTACGATTTTATTAACCGACAGTGGTGAACGAACGATCCTTATTTATCGTGGAGTTGCCAATAGTCATAAGCCTGCAGATTACGAAAACCTTGATTTTACACAGTATGACTGGTTGTATATTTCGTCATTCGGCGGGGCGATGGATGCACTGGACTGCATATTTCAAATAGCATCGAGATTGGGTAAGAAAATAGCTTTTAACCCAGGCGGTGCAGAACTAGCACAAATGGATAAATTAAAACCACTGCTTGAAGATGTTGAGATATTGATTGTTAACAAAGATGAGGCGCAGTTGATTGTTGAAGGTGGAAATATAGAAGAATTAGCTCGTCATCTGTTGCATTTTGTGCCACTGGCTATTGTTAGCGATGGACCAAATGGTGTAACTGCCTGTGATGGCAAAACTGTTGTTAGGGCCGGAATGTATGAAGATGTTAAAGTTGTCGATCGCACTGGCGCTGGTGATGCGTTTGGTTCAGGTTTTCTAAGTCAATGGGTGATTGGTCGTTCGTTGAAGGATTCAATTGTTTTCGCTAGTGCAAACTCGACTTCTGTGGTTACTAAAATTGGCGCCAAAGCTGGGATTTTATCAAAAGGTGTTGTATTGCACGCTATGCCGCTTAGCGAGAAACCATTTTAGGATAATATGGCACGATTTTTGCAACAATTACTTGACGCCCAAGAACCGATGTTTAGTCGGGGGATTGCAATGCTGGAAAAATCAACAGGCCACAGCAGTGTCGATGTTCGTTTGATTGCCGATATTACCGAACAATCACATGCAATTATGCGACAGTTAGGGTTGGACACTAGTGATACTACTGGTCGTGAGCTGTACGGTGCTTTAATATCAGCAGTCCATTCGGGATCTATTGAAACATTATTAGAAGATGCGGATTATGTGATGATGAAACTTGATGGCAAAATCATATCTTTTAATATGATTGATGTAATTGAAAACGCACATCACAAATTGCCATATGCTAATCAAACTATCACACATGGGCAACGAAGTTTACGCGGTGAATTATTATCCCGATATATTGATCATGCCCGAACCGATGAGGTTACAACTCGTCAAATTGCCGAATCGATTGGGCTACTGCCGGGCGATGATGCATGGTATAATTTTGTTAAATACCACGAAAAACAAACAGCCAAGCCAGTAAAGGAGTTTATAAAATGAAATATCAGATTTGTGTATCAGGTGCTGCCAGCGGAAGCACTGTAACGGCTTCGCATCAGTTAGCTTATGACTTAGGCAAAGCAATTGCTGTTGCAGGCAAGACATTAACTACTGGTGCAACTGTAGGTTTGCCATGGTTTGCTGCGCAAGGTGCATTTAGTGTCAAAGACCGCGAAGGCGTTTCGGTTGGTTTTTCGCCAGCCAGTTCGTTCCGCGAACACGTTACTGTCTATCGTTTACCAACAGTTGAATTTGATTACATTAATTTCACAGGTATGGCGTACGTTGGTCGCAATATTCACTTGGTCCGCAGCAGCGACGCTGTTATTACCGTCGGTGGACGCATGGGCAGTTTGCATGAATTCGCGACGGCACTGGAAAGTCAAAAAATTATCGGCGTATTACTTGGCAGTGGTGGCTTAGCCGATTATATTCCGACATTATTGCAAAATATCGAAGCCCCAGACGTTAAAAACGTGATTTATGATACTGATCCAGCTAGATTGGTTAGCAAGATTATCAAAGCGCTTGACGCAAAATACTCTGAATTTAAACACGACGGAACTGATGACGGAATAAATCACCAAGTCACTAGTAATAACAATAACGGCTAGACGACATTATTGCTATAATGTCTAAGTGACAGATTTTAAACTTCAAAGTGACTATCAGCCAACCGGTGACCAGCCTAGTGCTATCAAGCAATTGATTGAGGGGCTTGATTCGGGTGTTCGAGAACAAACGCTTTTGGGCGTGACTGGATCTGGTAAAACATTTACGATGGCTAATATTATTGCCAATCGCAACGTACCTACGCTAGTGCTAGCACATAACAAGACTTTGGCGGCTCAGTTATATAGTGAATTTAAGTCATTTTTCCCCGATAACGAAGTGCATTATTTTGTTAGCTATTTTGACTATTATCAGCCTGAAGCTTACATGGCCAGCAGTGATACTTATATCGAAAAAGATAGCAAAATTAATGACGAGATTGACCGTTTGCGCCACGCTGCTACCTCGGCGCTACTGACGCATCGCGACACTATTATTGTAGCCAGTGTCAGTTGTATTTACGGTATTGGTTCGCCCGAAGATTATCAAGACATGGCAATTGAAATCAATTGTGGTGAAAAACGCCAACAAGATAAATTTGTCCGTTTGCTGACCGATATTCAGTATCATCGTAATGATATTGATTTTCATCGTGGTACTTTCCGTGTTCGTGGCGATATTGTTGATGTTTTTCCAGCTGGTTCTGACGCGGCATATCGAATCGAATTTTTCGGTGATATAGTCGAACGATTGACTCGAATTGACGCACTGACGGGTGAAATTTTGGCTGAACCAAATGCGGTGACTATTTTCCCAAGCAGTCACTATGTAACACCCAAGGAAAAAACACAGCGGGCAATTGCTGGAATCAAAGAGGAATTTGCTGTTCGTCTGGAATACTTTGAAAAACACGACAAATTGCTTGAAGCTCAGCGTTTATCTCAACGCACAAAATATGATTTGGAAATGTTGGAAGAGACGGGTTTTGTTAAAGGCATCGAAAACTATAGTCGTTATCTGACAAATCGCGAACCAGGCCAACAGCCGGCAACATTAATGGACTACTTTTCGGACGATTTCCTGTTATTGGTTGATGAAAGCCATATGACATTGCCTCAGGTACGCGGAATGTATAACGGCGATAGGGCGCGCAAAGAAGTGCTGGTTGAATATGGCTTTCGTTTGCCGTCGGCTATGGATAACCGTCCACTAACATTCGATGAATTTAATAAACATATTAATCAGGCAATTTATGTGTCGGCAACACCAAGTGAATATGAATTATCACACAGTCCAAAACCCGCCGAGCAGATTATTCGTCCAACTGGTTTGATTGAGCCTGAAATCATTATTCGTCCAACCAAAAACCAGATTGATGATTTGATTGCCGAAATTCATGATAGAGTCGAAAAACATCAACGTGTGTTGGTTACAACATTAACTAAACGTATGGCAGAAGATCTATCGGCTTATTTACAAGAAATGGGCGTCAAAACCGCCTATATTCACAGTGATGTCGATACGTTAGAGCGTGGTGATATTTTGAAAGATTTACGCAGTGGAGTATATGATGTGCTGGTTGGAATTAACCTGTTGCGCGAAGGTTTGGATTTACCCGAAGTCAGCATGGTGGCAATTATGGATGCCGACAAAGAAGGATTCTTGCGCAGTAGTGGAGCATTGATTCAAACAAGTGGTCGTGCAGCTCGACACGTCGAAGGCAAAGTGTATATGTATGCTGATCGAATCACCGATTCAATGAAACGAGCAATCGACGAAATGGATCGACGACGTAGCGTTCAGTTGACGTATAACATCGAACATAACATAACGCCTGAAAGTATTGCTAGGGAAGTTGGCGAGGGCTTGCGTGCCCTGATTCCTAAAAAAGCCGACGAATCAGCCAAACTCAACCTTAAAAAGATTCCGAAGGACGAATATCCAGGACTTATCCGTGAACTGTCAGGTCAAATGGACTTTGCGGCGGCTAACTTGGATTTTGAAAAAGCGGCTGAACTGCGCGACATGATCGCTGATATTAAAAGTAAATTATAGTAGTACGATGCTTGCAAAATTGCATTTAGTATGCTATTATCATGCTATTGCATTCATTGGATGCTAGGGCCTCTTTCAAAGACGAGCGCAACCCGTAAAAGATTTGGCGCTACCAACGAATTATTCTCTTGTTTCTAAATACATTGCAAACTATATCATTTCATTAGAAAGGCTATTAAATATGGCATATCAACAATCAAGTGGCGGTTTTCGTCCACGTACAAATGGCGACTCACGCCCAGGCGGATCACGCTTTGGCGGCTCACGTTCAGGCGGTTCTAGCCGTGGACGTAGCAGCGGTGGAAGCCGTGGTCCAGTAAAAAAATATATCAACCCAAGTAAGTTTATTAACCATGCGACTCCAAAAGCTGAAGAGATTGCATACGTGCCAACTCATAATTTTACGGACTTTGCATTTGGTAGTAAGCTACAGCATAACATCGATAAAAAAGGCTACGAATCACCGTCGTCTATCCAAGACCAGGCTATTTCACATATTCTTGAAGGCAAAGACGTTATCGGAATTGCAAACACAGGCACTGGTAAAACAGCAGCATTCCTGCTGCCAATTATCGAACACCAAACTGGCGTTTCACTACGACCAAGTGTTCTTATTATTGCTCCAACTCGTGAGCTTGCTCAACAAATCGACGAAGAATTCCGCGCATTTGCTCAAGGCTTAGACCTATACTCAGCACTAGTTGTTGGTGGTATGCCAGCTGAACGTCAAATTCGTGATTTGAAACGTCGCCCACACTTTATTATTGGTACACCAGGTCGTCTAAAAGACCTTATGAACCGACGCCACATCAACCTTGAAAATATCAATACGTTGGTGTTGGACGAGGCTGACCGCATGTTGGACATGGGCTTCTTGCCTGATATCCGTGCGATTGTGACCGAAACACCACGTGAACGCCAAACACTATTGTTTAGCGCCACGATTACTCCTGAAATTACTGCAATTATTAATAATTTCAGCAAAAATCCTGTAACTGTTTCAGTTCGAACCAGCGAAACTAACGAACACATCGAACAAGATGTTATCGAAGCTCGCGACAAAACTCACAAAGTCGAATTGTTAACCGAAATGTTACAAGACCGAACACTTTACGACAAAGTCCTAGTCTTTGGTGAAACTAAATTTGGCGTTCAACGCCTAAGTGATCACCTTGATAACAGTGGTATTTCATCGATTGCTATCCATGGTAACAAAAACCAATCACAACGTGCCCGCGCTTTGAAACAATTCAAAGATGGTCGCGTTCGTGTCATGGTTGCAACTGACGTTGCTGCCCGTGGTCTAGACATCCCAAATGTATCACACGTTATTAACTTTGATACACCTCAAACTTACGATGATTACATTCACCGTATTGGTCGAACTGGTCGTGGTGGTGCATCAGGTCACGCCCACACCTTTATCGATTCACGTCGTTAATAGTGTTAAGTGAAAACTAAATACCCCGAAAGGGGTATTTTTTTGTTTTATACCCACCTCGCCGCATCTTCAGGGCTAATAACCAATGTCCGGTTTGGTCTGCGCGCTATGAATGAATTACTTTATTCTTTGTAATCTGCGGAACGACCCTGCTGGTTACATCAGGGATCGCCCTTTCGCCCGTGATTACACGGGGTTCGGGTAGTCCTCGATTAGCAATGAATAAAGTAATTCATTCATACGGCAACCCAAAAGGACACCAGTTATTACCCTTTGATGCGGCGCTTCATTGCTTAGGAATCTATAACTCCAATTATATGCAGGATATGGCTGATGCCAATTACTTTATTCTCAACAGACTGTGGCGGTAGCCAGCCGAACGCCACGTGCTGACACAGTCACACGTAGAGTGTGCTGTTGGAATAAACGTAAGTGGCAGCAGTCGCTAGAATGTGAGTTTGGTTTTGACTAGTTCAAAATTGCCGATGATTGGGCTATAATAACTCTATGACACAAATTACTCGTGATGATGTGCTTCATTTGGCACAGCTTTCTAGCTTAGAGCTTAATGACGCCGAAATTGATGGATTACAGACCGACCTTGGTAATATTTTGGGGTATGTTGAGCAGTTGAGCCAATTGGACACAACCGGCGTTGAGCCGACCTATCAGGTTACTGGATTGCAAAATGTTTGGCGTGATGACAGCGTGATTGACTACGGAGTTAGCCGCGAAGACATGTTAGCATTATCGACCGAATCGTCCGAACATCAAGTAAAAGTTCCAAAGGTACTATAAATATGATTACGATTTCAGACATAATCGCACAAATTGATAGTACTTCTGCTCGTGAAGTTATTGAAACAGCACTAGCCAAAGCTCGTGAAAGTTCAGATTACCATGCATTGTTAAATCTAACTGCAGAACGCGCATTAGAGCGTGCTGACGCAGTCGATGCAGGCAAAATTACTGGTAAATTGGCTGGTGTGCCGTTTGTTATTAAAGATAACTTTTTGGCATTTGGCGCTCCAACGACTGCTGCCAGCAAGATGTTAGAAAATTTTGTGGCACCATTGCAGGCAACTTCAGTTGAAAAACTAGAAGCCGAAGGTGCAATCTGTATCGGTAAATCCAACCTAGACGCTTTTGCTCATGGTGGAAGTACTGAAAACTCTGCCTTTGGACCAACCAGTAACGCCTATGATAAAACTAGAGTCTCTGGTGGCAGTAGTGGTGGCTCAGCTGTCGTTACGGCACTGGACATCGTTCCGTTTGCGTTAGGTAGTGATACCGGTGGATCAATTCGTCAGCCCGCTAGCTTTAATGGCGTAGTCGGTGTTAAACCAACTTATGGAACAATCAGTCGTTATGGCGTGGTTGCTATGGCCAGCAGCACTGATGTTATTGGTGCGTTTACTAATAATGTATCAGATGCCGAATTGGTTATTAGTATTATGGCTGGCCGCGACGTTCGAGATATGACAACTTTGCCGAACTTTTTTGAACCTTTGGCTGAAACTAAGCCGGGTTTAAAGATTGGATTAATTAGTGACTTTATGGCCGAAGGTGTTGATTCAGATGTTCGGGCTCGCGTTAATGAATACGTAGCCAAACTTCGCGAAAATGGACATATTGTCGAAGACGTAAGTTTGCCGATGGCTGAATACGCATTGGCGATTTATTATATTTTGGTTCCAGCTGAACTTAGCAGTAATTTGGCGCGTTATGATGGAATCAGGTATGGTTTCCGTGCCGAAGGCGTAAAAACGCTCGCAGAACTATACGGTCGAACTCGTGACCAAGGTTTTGTGACTGAAAACAAACGACGAATTATGATCGGAAGCTACGTTTTGTCTAGCGGTTTCTTTGACGCTTATTATTTGCAGGCTCAAAAAGCCCGAACCTTGTTGATTAATCAATTTAACAAACTTTTCAAAAAATACGACATGTTAATTGGTCCGGTTGCACCAACGACTGCTTTTAAAATCGGTAAAAATTCATCTGATCCAATCAAAATGTATTTGGGAGATATCATGACTGTCCCTACGTCACTAGCAGGATTACCTGCAATTAGCGTTCCTGCGGGTCATGACGAATCCGGATTGCCAGTTGGAGTACAGTTAATGGGCCCAATGCGTAGTGATGCTAAATTGTTGGCTTTGGCCCGCTCTATGGAGTCAAAACTATGAATTATACGTTAATTTTGTTTTTGGCGGCAGTTATTATTCTTGGTGCAATAATGCTGATTTTTGCAAACCTAAAATCTGGCCGACATTTGGACGTAGATCGTTATCGCGTTAAATGTTTATCAATCGAGCAACAACTCAAAGCCGATGAACCATCTAGCTATCAATTAGCAGTCTTGAATGCTGATAAATTAGTTGACCAAGCTTTGCGAGAACGCGGGCTAAAAGGTAAAACTATGGGCGAAAGAATGCAATGTGGAGCAACGCTATTTAGTGATCGCAATGGTATTTGGACGGCACATAAATTACGCAATACTATTGCACATGAACCAGAAGTCCAGGTGACTTATGACCAAGCCCGTTATGCACTATCCTGTTTTAGAAAAGCATTGAAAGACCTAGGAGCAATATAATGATAACTGATGAAATACTAGCAAAATATGATATGACAATCGGTATCGAATGCCATGTTCAGTTGGCGACTAAGACTAAATTATTTAGCGGTGCCGATAATGACGCTCGAGATAAATCACCAAACAGTGTCGTTAGTCCAATTGATTTTGCGCTACCTGGAATGTTACCGGTATTAAACCGTGGCGCAGTCGATTTGGCAATTAAAGCTGGTAAGGCGCTAAATAGTTCAATAGCTCATGTTAGTCGATTTGATCGCAAACACTATTTTTATCCTGATTTACCCAAAGGTTATCAGACCACTCAGATGTATCAGCCGATTATTGGCGTTGGCGTTGTTCATGTTCCAATGGAAGATGGCAGTATTGTTGATGTTAGAATTCACCATGCTCACTTGGAAGAAGACGCCGGTAAATTAATTCACAATGGTAATTACAGTCTGGTTGATTTAAACCGCGCTGGTACACCGTTGATTGAAATCGTATCTGAACCAGATATTCATTCCTCTGCTGCCGCCAAAGCTTACGCGTCGGAACTATACCGATTAATGACATATGCTGGGGTAACGAATGGCGATTTGTATCATGGCAATATGCGTTTTGACGTTAACGTCTCGGTTGCATTAAAAGGCGCCGATAAATTAGGATTACGAGCCGAAGTAAAAAATCTGAACTCATTTAGAAGCGTTGAGCGCGCTGCTGAATACGAGTTTCGTCGCCAAATTGAAATTGTTGAGGGCGGCAATCAGGTTATTCAGGAAACTCGCGGTTGGGATGAGGCTAAACAAAAAACATCTAGTCAGCGCAGTAAAGAAGACGCTCAGGATTACCGCTATATGCCCGATGCTGATATTCCGCCAATCGTTTTGACGGATAGCGAGATTGCAGAAATCCAGGCAACAGTGCCTCGTCTACCTGGGCAGTGGCGATTTATATTGCGTCAGTTGGGATTAGAATATCTGCCAATCGAAACACTATTGGACGCTGAAAACGAATTCCGCGGACAAATAAATATCCTAAAAATGATTGAAGACGTGGTTAGTGACACTAAAAAGGCAAAATTCATTGCAAACTGGACGGTAAATAATTTTATTACTTTGTTGCGTGGTGAGCCAACTTTCAAAATTGGTTCAATTGATTATTTAGCGCTTGAAGTTGCGATCTATGAACTTACCGATGCCAACAAACTCAGCTCGACTAATGCAAAAATCTTATTCCGCGAATTAGCCGTAATGGAAACATTACCTGATGTTGAAAAATATGCGACCGACAAGGGATATATTCAGGTTAGTGATGAGGGTTCGATTGCTGTGATAGTTGATGAGGTTTTGGCTGATCCGTTGTCTGCAAAGGCGGTCGAGGATTTGAAAAACGGCAACGACAAAGTGATTGGATTCTTGGTGGGGCAAGTTATGAAAAAATCGGGTGGTAAGGCAAATCCGGCGTTAGTTCAAAAACTAATCAGAGAAAGGATATAATTTGTGAAACAACCAACAAAGGCTATCATTTGTGCCGCAGGACTAGGCACGAGGTTTTTACCTCAGACCAAAGCAATGCCCAAGGAGATGTTGCCAATTATCGACAAGCCTGTTATTCAGATAATTGTTGAGCAGGCTGTAAAAGCTGGTGTCACTGAAGTTATTATCGTTACGGGAAGCACGAAACGTGCAATTGAAGACCACTTTGATCGCAGCGACGGCCTTGAGGCGGAATTACGCGAAAAAGGCAAACACGATAAAGCTGATCAAATTAAGGCAATCGCTGAACTTGCGAATTTTATCTATATCCGTCAAAAAGGCTACCCAAAAGGTAACGCTCGCCCAATATTAAATGCTCAACATTTGATTGATGATGATGAACCGTTTTTTGTCTTTTTTGCTGACGACTTTTTCAGGGCTGATACCGCATGGCCTTTGCAATTAAAAGAAGTCTATAACAAAACGGGCAAATCAGTCATTTCATTGATTGAAGTCGAAAAGAAAGATGCCGATAAATACGGTATGGCTGTCATTGGGAAGAAACTGTCGGATCGTGTATTCAAGCTTAAAGGTTTAGTTGAAAAACCAGGCGAAGCCAATACGCCATCGACGTATGCATCAGTCGGAAGCTATTTATTGACCCCAGATATTCTTCCAATAATTGCTAATGAAAAAATTGATAAGAACGGTGAGATTACACTTGCCGACAGTATTAATGAATTGGCTAAAAAAGGTACAGTTTATGGTTGTTTTATTGATGGTGTCTGGCATGATACGGGTGACCAATTTAGGTATATGAAGGCGGTTGTTGATTACGCGCTTGAAAGTCCAAAATACGGCAAAGATTTTGCAGATTATCTAAAAAAACGTTTAGATTGTTAATTTATTGTCACCAGTGTTATTATTAGTATAGACGCTCGATTATGGGTGACTAGAAAAGGATTATATGAATTCAGCAGCAGAAGTACTTGTCGTTATTCTATCTATATTTTTAGGATTGTTTTTGATTCTTGCCATAACTTTGACAGTGTATCTTATTAACCTTACTCGTCAAATTCGCAAAGTTACTAATGTCGCAGAGCGTACTGTTGGCAATATCGAGTCGGTTGTGTCCGGAGTTTCCAAAGTGATATCGCCTATATTTGTAGCCGAAATGGTCACCGGATTCATCAAAAAGTTTAATAAGAAAAATAAAGGGGATAAATAATATGTCAAAAGGTAAATTTGCTCTAGGTGCTATATTTGGCGCCGTCGTAGGTGCCGTAGCTGGAGTATTGGCTGCACCAAAAAGCGGTAAAGAAACTCGTGCAGAATTAAAATCTAGAGCTAATGTAATTAAGACTGATGTAACTAAAAAAGCTGAAACTGTTGCTGCAAAAACTACCGAAGCTGTTGTTGATGCAAAATCCAAAGCAGAAAAAGTAGTCAAAGAAGCAAAAACAGAAGCTAAAGACCTAAAGGGTCGTGCTGAACGCGCGCTTGCGGGTGCTAAAAAAGGCTTTAACAGCAAGAAATAGTTTTTGGATTGTCAATAAATAGCACACGGCTTCAGTTGTGTGTTATTTTATATATAGGAGCATAAGCATTATATGATGAACGAACTTCACAAAAAGGCTGTTAATAGGGTTAAAAGCGACAATGAACGCGGGGCTCGCCATGCATTATTAGAGGAATTGTTTTATGATTTTCAGCGTAGTCGAGCTCAAGTGTACGGAATGAACTTTATGCGTGGAGTGTTTTTTGGATTTGGTTCAGTATTGGGCGCAACGGTAGTAGTGGCGTTCATTATTTGGCTACTCAGCTTATTCACTGGCCTGTTTCCAGAATATATTGGACACTATATTCAACAGATTATTGATGCCATGCAGCACACCAAGCAATAGTCGTTTTTTACTACATAAAAACGGTTAAACTTAGGTATAATAGTATGTATATATGGGGGTCCAATTAAAACCGTCCGATTATGTGCACTTACATAATCATACTCACCACAGCTTGCTTGATGGTTTGACAAAGATACCCGATTTAGTGAGCATGGTCAAAGAAATGGGTATGGAAGCCGTTGCCGTTACTGACCATGGTACAATGTCTGGTGCTCTAGAATTTTATAAAGCCGCCACTGAAGAGGGTATAAAGCCAATTTTGGGCCAAGAATTTTATGTCGCCACTAGATCTAGGCATGACAGGGACCCTGCCAAGGATAAAGCTAGGTATCACTTGACAGTTTTGGCTATGAACAATCAAGGTTATCAAAACCTGATGCAATTATCGACGATTGCCAATTTAGAAGGTATGTATTACAAGCCTCGTATTGATCATGAGGTGATTGAAAAATATAACGAAGGCCTAATTATTTTGTCGGGTTGTGCCGGTAGTGAACTTGGCGAAAATTTGAGTGGCGATAATTATGAAGAAGCTAAAAAAATAGCATTGTGGTACAAATCGATTTTTGGCGATCGGTATTATTTGGAAATGCAAGACCACGGGCACAAAGATCACCCGGGTCGTTGGGACACTCAATACAAAATTAATGGGTATTTGGAAAAATTATCTAAAGACATCGATGTACGATTAGTTGTCAGTAACGACGGTCATTATTTGATGCATGAAGACCAAGATGCACATGAAATCTTGTTGTGTGTTGGAACTGGTGCGTATTTAAGTGATGAAAAGCGCATGAGTTTGAAGGATTTTGATTTGCACGTGTCAAGTCCGCTGGATATTATTTCCAGATGGGGTAAAACTAATCCTGATGCAATTACTAACACGAAACTAATCGCTGATAGGTGTAATGTAGAAATTGCGCTTGGTGGTATTTTAATTCCTGTTTTTCCGACGCCAAATGGCAAGAGTGAAAAATCATATTTGGATGAATTAGTTTATCGTGGTTTGGCTTGGCGCTATGGAAAAGTTGAAAAAGATATAGCCAAAGATTTGACTGCCGAAGAAGCGAAAAAACACATCCCCGATGATGTGATGCAGCGTGCCTTGTACGAACTCGGTGTCGTTGAAAGTATGGGTTTTAACGGCTACTTTTTGATTGTCGCTGATTTTATAAACTGGGGCAAGGAACGAGGAATTATTTTTGGGCCGGGCAGGGGAAGTGCGGCTGGCTCTATATTGGCATACGCTTTGAGAATTACCGAACTTGATCCACTAGAATACGATCTGCTGTTTGAACGTTTTTTAAACCCAGACCGTATTAGTATGCCCGATGTTGATATTGATATTCAAGATACAAGGCGCGATGAGGTTATAAATTATTGTACTGAAAAATATGGTTCGGCGCGCGTTGCTAATATCGTGACTTTTGGAAAAATGGCGGCTCGTGCTGCAGTTCGCGATGTCGCGCGAGTTTTACAAGTACCTTATGCCGAAGCTAACCGTCTGTCACAAATGATCCCACCGCCAGTTCAGGGCAAGCATATTCCATTAAAAGTTAGTGTTAAAAATGATTCTGATTTAAGACGTGAATACGAAACCAGCCCGACAGCTAAAATGGTTTTCGATTACGCGGTCAGATTAGAAGGTACAATTCGTTCACATGGTGTTCATGCCTGTGGAGTAGTGATTGCGCCAGATGACATTGTCAAATTTGTGCCGCTTGAAATGGCTCAAAAAGGCGTAATTGCGACGCAGTATTCAATGGGATTGATTGAAGAATTAGGGCTACTCAAGATGGATTTTTTGGGGCTGTCAAACCTTACGACAATTAATAATACATTGCGTATAATTAAAAAAGTTTACAAAGAAAAAATTGATTTAGGCAATCTGCCACTTGACGATAAAGAGACATACGAATTGTTGAAACGTGGTGATACAACTGGAGTTTTCCAACTGGAATCGGCCGGCATGAAACGTTATTTGCGCGAGCTTAAACCATCATCATTTGGTGACATCATCGCTATGGTGGCACTTTATCGACCAGGCCCAATGCAGTTTATTGATAGTTTTATCAAACGCAAACATGGTCAAGAACAAATATCATATTTGCATCCAAAGTTTGAAAACTCGCTTGAAGAAACTTATGGAATTTTGGTCTACCAAGAGCAATTTATGCAGATTTCAAAAGATTTTGCTGGATTTACTGGTGGGCAGGCCGACACTTTGCGCAAAGCTGTCGGTAAAAAGAAAATTGATTTGATGCGTAAGGTCAAAGAAGATTTCGTTGAGGGTGCTGTTAAACATAGTGGTGCCGATCCAAAACTTGCTGAAAAGTTTTGGGCGCAGTTGGAAGAGTTCGCTAATTACTGTTTCAACAAATCTCACGCGGCTTGTTATGGATTGATTGCATATCAAACTGCATACTTGAAAGCTCATTATCCTGAAGCGTTTATGGCAGCGTTAATGACAAGCGATCAAAATGATATTGATAGATTGGCGATTGAAATAAACGAATGTAAGCACATGGGAATCACAGTGTTGTCACCCGATATAAATGAAGGTTTCGTCGAATTTGCTGTTGTGCCTGAAAAAAAAGAAATTAGGTTTGGCATGGCGGCTGTAAAGGGTGTTGGCGTTGGAGCTGTCGAAGAAATTTTGCGCGCTCGCAAAGACGGGAAGTTTACAAGTATCGAAGATTTTGCTAAACGTGTCTCAACTAGCCGTTTCAATAAAAAGGCTTGGGATTCATTAATTAAATCTGGCGGATTTGATAGTTTAGGTGATCGATCTGATTTGCTATTTAATTTGGAAACAGTGCAAGCGTTTGCAAGTAAGTTGCAGAAAGAAGCTCTTAGTGGCCAAACTGATTTATTTGGTGATTTAATTGGTGCCACGAACATCCAGCCAACCGTTACGATGCAAATTTCTCCAGTCAAACATACTGATCGCGAGCGTTTGACTTGGGAGCGAGAGCTTATGGGGCTGTATGTTAGTGCTCATCCGCTAGACAATTATGATGTCTATTTCGAAGAACAAACTGTATCATTATCACAAATTACTCCAAATGTTGATGGCAAAAAGGCGACAATAGGTGGATTGATTTCGAGCGTTCGTTCGATTGTTACTAAAAGTGGTTCAAAAATGGCGTTTGTTGGCATTGAGGACAAGACTGGTGAAGGAGAAATTATAATTTTCCCAAATCTATACGAAACAATTGGTGCTAAATTAGTGCAAGACGCAGTTGTTTTAGTAACTGGTAAAATTAGTGCGCGCGATCGTGATGGTAATTTGGGAACCGAAGCAAAAATGATTGCCGATGAAGTTCAATTTATATCCGATCAAGAGCTCCGTGGATATGAATCGATTGGCCGAAGGATGGATGCGCCAAAGATGAGCGCCAAGGTCAAAGCAATGCGTGTTGCTGCTGCTAAAAATCCAGCAAAGATCGCTGCGAAAACTGTTACTGAAACTGTAAAAACAAAAATAGTTCCATTAGAAACAGCTGGCGTCAAAAAGTTCTATGTTCATATTAAAGACCCCGATGATCACGAGTTGTTAATATCATTGAAGCAAATTTGCAGTAATTACGTTGGTCTATTTGATATTATTTTAGTTCTAGGCGCCGATAAAAAATCAGCAGTCAAATTGCCGTTCAAAGTTGATCCAAGTAACGATCTAATTGGTGAATTAGTCAAAATTTTGGGCGAAGACAGTGTTGTCTTTAAATAGATAATTGGTACAATGCGATACCAGTTGCGACACTTACGTTAAATGATTCTTTTTTGCCAACCATTGGTATTTCAATCAAATCGTCGCAATCGTCCAGCAGGTCGTTTGTAATCCCATGAACTTCTTCGCCTAACAGTAATGCGATTTTGTTTGGTTTTTTGTAATTATTTAACATGGTACTGCGTTTATCTTGTTCCAGACCGATAATTGTGTAGCCAGCAGATTTTAATGATTGGAAATCTGGCATTTCTTGATGTTCGAACGGAACCATTGTTTCAGCGCCAAGGGCAGTTTTGTGAATTTGAAGTGTTAACTTTTCAGAAATATGTGGCAATCGTGAATCAACAGCTAGTCGGGGATATGGGCTATAGCCAGATAAAATTATTTTAGATACGCCAAATCCTTCACAAGTCCGAAAAATAGACCCAATGTTATGAGTCGAACGAATATTATGCGCAATTACGATTATTTCTGGCACGATATATGTTATTGTATCATCTATATATGAACTTACTGTCTGATCAGGTTGATCAAAAAGAAATTGACGTTATTACGCGTGAATTAAAGCGCATTCTGGATAAAGATATTTCAGGAGATGTCGTTGAATTTGGCTGTTACATTGGTACAACTAGTGTTTATTTGGCAAAAATGTTGATGCCAACCACACGAGAATTATATGTTTATGATTCTTTTGCTGGTTTACCCGAAAAACACGTCAAAGATACCAGTCCATTGGGCGAACAATTTGTTGCTGGTGAATTGTTAGCGTCAAAAAAACAGTTTATCAAAAATATAGCTCAAGCTGGCGTTACTATGCCTCACATCAAAAAGGCCTGGTTTGCGGATTTGTCACCAATTGATGTGCCGACAAAAATATCATTCGCATTTTTGGACGGCGATTATTATTTGTCAGTTTTATATCCGCTAAAACTAATTGAAAAATGTCTGCAACTCGGCTCAACAATTGTAGTTGATGATTACGGCAATGCGGCATTGCCAGGTGTTGCTAAGGCGGTTGATGAATGGTTATTGAAACATCCAACGGCTCAAAAAAGGGTAGAACATTCACTTGCTATCATCTATGTAAAACGCTAGCGCTTTTATGCTATGATTAGAGTCAATGGACGAAGACAAAGTACAACAAAATCGTCGAGAGACTGACGAACAAGCAACTGCACAACGTGCGGCTATTTTGGGTATTAAATATCTAGATACTCGACAGTTTGAAAATACACTTCCGCTGTCACCAAATATTCTTGAAATATCTGTCATGCACCAAAATCGTATCGTTCCACTTTTTGTTGGTAATGAGGCTCAACCATGGCAATTTGGCGCAACAACCCAGACGCCACAATCATTTTTACGTGATCTCAGCCAGAAATATACAAGTGTCGGTCATAGTGTTCAATTTTTCTTGATTAGTAATAGTGGGTTCAAACAAATCATGGATCGATATGATCCAGTAGTTAAGGTTGTTCACGATGACATCAAAATTGCTAAAGAAGGCGACAGCGACACATTATCCGAAGTTAGCAGAATGCTTAATTCGGTCGGTAGCGATGAAGTATTTGATTACCTAGTCGATCAAGCTGACAGATTAGGCGCTAGCGATATTCATATTGAAAATCAACGAACTCATATGCGCGTCCGCATGCGTATTGACGGCGTATTACACCCAGTTGCCGATTTAGAAAACGATCGTTATCGTATTATTTTGGGTGCTTTGGCGTCGCGCGCTAATATATCAACTGCCGCCAAAGAACCTCAATCTGGGCATATGCAAAAAGAAATCACTCGTGATGGCGAAACTCATATGCTAAATCTTCGTGTTGAAACTGTTCCAACAATGTATGGAAATGATGCAGTGTTAAGGTTATTTAACTTTGATGAATCAATGTTAAATTTGGATAGATTAGGAATCGGGCAAACTGAACGGAATGAAATTAACGAAATTGTTGGACATCCACGTGGCATGGTATTGATGGTTGGCCCAACTGGATCTGGTAAATCAACGACTCTTTATAGCATTATTAACGCGCTAAATACGACCAGACGCAAGATTATTACACTAGAAGATCCAATTGAGTACGGCATAACTGGAATAACACAGATACCAATCGATACAAACGGTGGACAAAGCTTTGCTGATGGCTTGCGGGCTGTTTTGCGTCTAGATCCTGATGTCGTCATGGTTGGTGAGATTCGTGACGCAGACACGGCTAAAACAGCCATCCAGGCATCTATTACAGGCCACTTGGTGTTATCAAGCTTCCACGCTAACTCTTCGTCGTCGGCATTTAGTCGCATGATTGATTTAATTGGCGTAAATCCTATATTTAGTTCGGCTATTCGATTGGTTATTGCACAGCGATTAGTCAGGCGTTTGGATGATGAGACTAAACAAGAATACGAACCAGATGAATCAACTAGAAATTGGGTCAGAACTGCCCTAAAAGATCTACCAGATCACATTGAAAAACCTGATTTTGATAATTTCAAATTATGGCGACCAGTCGTTAGTGAATCTTCACCATTTGGATTCAAAGGCCGCATAGTTATTATGGAGCAAATGGTAGTTGGTGAAGAAATTCAACGATTTTTACGTGGCGATGAAAATGATGTTCATACTGAAATTATCGAAGCTGCCGCTCGTAAGGCTGGCATGGTTACGTTGCTAGAGCGTGGTGTTTTGGCTGCACTTCGCGGCGAAACAACTTTGGATGAAATAAATTCAGTAATTTAGTCACTTTTTACTATAAAAACCCTTTGAATTATTAAGATATTGTGTTATAGTCAATAGCTGATTGTATCTAAATAAACGTAAAAGTGAGTAAATAATGAGTTTTGAACTAATTAAAAAAGTTAATGACGCTCAAAAAAAATCTAGCGTTGTAGCAGCCCGAAGTGGTGATACTGTTCGCGTTCACCAAAAAATTAAAGAAGGTACCAAAGAGCGTATTCAGATTTTTGAAGGCGTTGTTATACGTACTGATCGAAACGATTCACACACAGCTCGAATTACTGTCCGTAAAGTTGCTAGTGGTGTTGGTGTTGAAAAGAGCTTTTTAATCCACAGTCCATTGGTTGAAAAAATTGAAATCACACGTCGTTCTAAAGTTCGCCGTAATTTCCTTAGTTTCTTGCGTGAACGAAGCGGTAAAAGCACTCGCCTCAAAAACCAAAACTTTGACCGCGACAGCGTTAATGATGTGCATGATGCTGCTGCCGAAGCAGAAGAAGCTCGTTTAAAAGAAGTTGCTGCTGCTAATCATGAAGCTAAAATGGCTGAAAAAGCAGCCGATGAGGCTGATTTATTAGCTAAACAAGCTGAAGTCGAAGCTCGACATAGCGAAGAAGCTTAACAAGATTTTTATCAAAATAGACCGCCTAGCGCGGTCTATTTTATTTTGCTGATATACTATATAAATGATAAAAGCAGTTGTTATTGATGTTGACGATACACTTTGTTTAACTGAGGTTGCTTGTTTTAATCTGGAAAATGAAGTGTTACGACGAATGGGGCGATATCCGATGTCTCGTGAGGTGCATTTGGCGACTTGGGGCCGTCCGTTATTCGATGCGATGCTGGAACGTTCGCCTGGGGTGAATATAGAGCATTTTATTGCTGAATTTCAACCTGTGATTGCAGAATTTATTGAAAGTGGTAAATTAGACGTTATTCCGGATGAAAATTACTATGCGCTTGATAAATTAATCAAATCAGGCAAAGCTATAATTATTTTAACATCCCGAACTCAACATGAACTAAAACATATGCTAATGTCAGATCACTTGTTGGCTAGCCGAGTTAAAACTATATATCACAAAGGCAATACAAAATTTCATAAACCCGACCCAAGGGCGTTTGATGAATTATTTGCCGACTATCAATTCGCGCCAAATCAATGTGTTTATATAGGTGATTCACCAACCGATGCGTATGCAGCAATAGGTGCTGGAATGAAGTTCATTGCGACTATGGAAAGCGGGCTAAGGCAAAAGTCAGATTTTGATGATTACGATGTTGATGTTTTTGTCGATAGTTTCCCAGAAATAACCGCAGCAATCAACGGAATTGACAAATGATTTTAGGAATTGATGAAGTTGGACGTGGTCCTTGGGCTGGACCATTGGTTGTTGGGGCTGTAGTGTTGGGTGGTGAGATAATTGAAGGCTTAACTGACAGTAAAAAGCTTTCCAAAAAACGTCGAGAAATTCTAGACATAGAAATTCGTCAAAAAGCACAAGGTTTTGGTCTGGGTTGGGTAACGGCGGCTGAAATTGATGAGATTGGATTATCGCAAGCGTTAAAACTGGCCACAAAACGAGCCGTCGAACAAATAGCAGTACCGTATCACGAGATTATTATTGACGGGACTGTTAATTTTCTGGCAGAAACTAGTAAAGGAAAATACGTAACAACTATGAAAAAAGCCGACTTGTTGGTTCCGGCGGTTTCAGCAGCGTCAATTATAGCAAAAGTTGCGCGCGATAATTTTATGACTAAGCAAGATGATGTTTTTCCTGGCTATGAATTTAAAAAACATGTTGGCTACGGTACGGTCGTTCATACGACAGCAATTGATAATCTAGGCATCACACCGTTACATCGTTTATCATTTGCACCACTTAAAAAATATGCGAAACTCTCTAATAAGTTCAAGAAGAATAATGATTCAGGTAATTTAGTCAATGAAACAACGAAGCAAATAGGTGATTCGGCAGAAACCGTAGCTGCAAATTATTTGATGAAAATGGGCCATAAGATAATTGATCGTAATTGGAAAACGAAATATTGTGAAATTGATATTGTATCGCAGATTAAAGATGTCATCTATTTTACAGAAGTAAAATATCGTAAAAGTCAAAATCAAGGTGGTGGACTAGCGGCTATAACACCGAAAAAAATGAATCAAATGAAATTCGCGGCTGAGTTTTATGCACTATCAAACAAAATTGATGACACAAATCTACGATTGTCCGTAGTGTCGCTATATGGCAAACCGTCAGTTGTTGATGTATTTTTAGAGGTTTAGTAAGGCTTCGCGAACTGATGAGCCGTCGTGTTCGATAGTTTCTATTCGAGTTTTAATTTCGTTAATTCCCATTTCAATTGCACGCAATAGTGCTGGGTTAGACTTTAGCGGCGTAAAGAAATCGCGATATTCATTTAATTGTTGACGTGTCACTAAAGCTGATGCTGTATATCGTGGATAATCATCATAGCTTTTGTCGCCACTGAATGTTAGTTCAATCCAGTCCCAATTGTTGCGCACCCACAGCCAAGTTTGTGTCCTTGCGTGTTTATTGCGAATTAAATATATTAGCCACCTGGCGGTGTCTTGGGTGCGAATAGTCGACGTGTCTTTGAACATTTTTAAAAACTTGTCGATTATGTTAGGGTTGTTGGTTGAAGTAAGGCCGATGCTAATGTCTTGTTTTAATTCGGCTGAATCAGTTATTTTGTATGTATTTACTAATGAGTTAATTACCGAATCATCGACGCCATTTTGGATAGTAGCAATAATAATTAGAGCTCTAAGTTCAGGGTCCAGAAGTTCAAGTGGTGTTGAGTTAAATAGGTTGGTTGCTGTTGTGATCGTATTTGGATCTTTGCCATATACCATCAATCCTAAGGCAATTCCACGCAGCTTTGAGTCGGTTTCAGGTTCACCTGTCTCCATCTTCCAACCTAATCTTTGGTATTGTTTTTCGGCTATAGAAATTGCCAATGATTTAAGTTTGGACTCTGCTTCTAGGTCATCTTCAACAAACTTTTTAAGTTCGCCAATTGCCATACTGATAATACTCCAGACAGCTTCGTTGGTTTCGTCTCGATAGGCGTCAAGTAGTGGAACTAATTCAGCGCTGCCGATGATACCTGCTCGTGCCAAAATGGTTTGTTCGTTTAATAACTGAAGTCGATCAATTGGCGATAAATTACCAGAGCGTAATTCGTGAATCAATTTGCTCATTAACTCTGGACTGTAGTGTGTGATAAAATGCCCAGTATTGCCGCAATTGAACTTTAGTGTTTCGGTATTATGAACTGGTATTGATAATGATCGAGTTTCAAATAATTCAGGAATATCGGAACAATTAGAATTTAGAGTTATTGGCCATAAGACCTCGGAGGTTTTAGTCGGGTTGCTAGTTAATTTTTCTTGTTGTAATAATAAATTATTGTCATTTATGGATGCGTGCAAAACTGGGAATCCTGGCTGTGAAATCCAGGCGCTCATCAATGATTGAATATCTTTGTTGCTAGCGGTAGATAGTGCGCGCCACAAATCTATTGCTTCAGTGTTTTTATATGCGAAATCTTGGAAATATTGTTTTAGGCCAGCCTGAAAAGCTACATGACCAATATAATGCTGCAGCATTTGTAACAATCGCGCACCCTTAGCATAAACAATTGCTCCATCAAATAGCGTACTAATTTCATCGGGATGATTGACATCGGTTTGAACGGATTGTACGCCATCAAGGCTATCGCGTCGAAGTGCGGCGATACTTTCACTGCTGGCAAAATCTAGCCATACGTTCCAACTAGGTTCTAGTGCATCGATAGCAATGTATTCAACCAAAGTTGCAAAGCTTTCATTCAACCATAGATCATTCCACCATTTCATTGTAACTAGATTGCCAAACCATTGGTGGCTTAATTCGTGTGCGATAACTGTTGCAATATAATGTCGGTTTGAAATTGATGTCGTCACAGGGTCGGCTAGTAATGCAATTTCGCGATAAGTGATTAGTCCCCAGTTTTCCATAGCCCCTGATGAGAAATCTGGTAATGCAACATGATCGCATTTTGGTAATGGGTAGGCCGTACCAAAATACTCGTCAAAAAAATCAATCGAACGTGTTGCAATATCCAAGGCAAAATCTAGGTTATTAGCAGGTTGTGCTGGTGTGGCCCAGACATTTACTTCGACGCCACTTTTTGTGTAGGCTGTTCTTTTGTGAAGTTCGCCAACTACCCAGGCTAATAAATAACTACTCATTAATGGAGTGGTATCAAAAGTTGTGACAAGCAAATCACCATCAGTAGTTTGAGATTTAATTGGCATATTACCTAAAACGACGACATTATTTTCAGTAGTTAATGTTACGTCGAATGTTGCCTTGGCTACGGGCTCATCAATACATGGAAAAACTTCTCGCGCATGATGACTTTCGAATTGAGTAGCTAATAATTCTTTTTTTTGGCCCTCGTGTTCGTAATAACATGGATATAGTCCGTGCATTGAATCAGAAATTTTACCAGAAAAATTTATTACCAAAATATGATTACCTGGAACGATATCCGGGTGGTTAATTACTAGCGCGTCGTCTTCTGAAAATGAGAATTCAGCATTTTTGCCGTCAAGAATGATGGATTTTATGTCTAAATCTTTGCTATGTAACGTAATTTTGTTTGAACCTGGTTGTGAATCGCCAGTTATAGTCGCTATACCGCTAAAAGTTCTGTCTAATCGGCTGAGTTTGATTGAAAGTTGATAATTATTTGGAACGAATTGGTCAATAAGTCGAGTGACGGTTTGCATGCTATCCATTGTAGCATTTAAGGAGTGATGCATAATAGGCTATATGACTAATGTTTATAGAATTAGACGTGCAGTTATCGCATTAATGTCACTGGCTCTATTCGTTTTTATTGTAATTTCAAATACTCCTAATCAAGCGTGGCAAATTCAACCAGTGGAGATTAATAAATCTCAAAATACATCTAGTCCCGCATTAATTGCGCTAAGCAGCCTGCTTATCAAAGGCAGAGCGCCTAAAACTGATTATTCCAGAGAACAATTTGGGTCTGGTTGGTCTAAAAATAAAGGTTGTGATACTCGGAATATTATCTTGAATCGTGATTTGATGAATCCAACAGTTGACGAAAACTGTAATGTATTAAGTGGAGTTTTGAACGATCCCTATACTGGCGGAATCATTCAATTTAATCGTGGCAGTGACACCAGTGGCGACGTTCAAATTGATCACGTGGTTGCATTATCTGATGCTTGGCAAAAAGGCGCCCAGCAATTTACGTTCGCTAAGCGCATAAAACTTGCTAACGATTCGCTTGAGTTATTGGCGGTTGATGGAGACGCTAATATGCAAAAAAGTGATGGTGATGCTGCGACTTGGTTGCCTCCGAATAAATCTTTTCGATGTCAATATATTGCTAGGCAGATTGCTGTAAAGCAAATTTATGGATTGTGGGTGACTCAGGCTGAACACGATGCTATGGTCACGATTTTAGACAAATGCCCCGGCCAGTTATTGCCAAGCCCATAATTGTAAGTTATAATGCTGGTAGTTCATTGCATTTCGTCGGCCGGCAGGTCGACTTTTTTAATAGGTATTAGATAAGGAGAAAATTATGGAAGAAATTAATATTAAACAATTAGTCTTGGCGGTTCATATAATTGCTGAAGAAAAAAACTTACCTGAAGAGACAGTTTTATCTGTTATAGAACAGGCAATTGCGGCAGCATGGCGCCGTGATAATGGTGAACGCGATCAAGAAGTTCGCTCAGAATTAAATATTAACGACGGTACAGCAAATGTCTTTGTTGCCCGTGAAGTCGTTGAAGAAGTTGGTTCTGATGCAGTTGAAATCAGCTTGAAAGACGCTAAAAAAGTTAAAAAAGATGCCGTAATTGGTGATGTAATCGAAGAAAAACACGAAGTCACTTCGTTTGGCCGTGTTGCTGCTCAAACTGCTAAACAAGTTGTTTTGCAACGTCTACGCGAAGCAGAGCGCGAAGTTGTTTTGGGTGAATACGAAGACAAAATCGGAACAGTTGTGAATGGTACCGTTCAACGCGTTGAGCCACGTGTTATTCGTGTCGATTTGGGCAAAGCAACCGGTATTATTCCTCAAAGCGAGCAAATCCAAGGTGAATTCTACAGTATTGGTAGCCGAATTAAGGTTTACATCAAAGATATCGAACGCGATAACCGCGGTCCACAATTAATTCTAAGCCGTGGTAACGAACAATTTGTTGAATACTTATTCCGCCAAGAAGTTCCTGAAATCGATACTGGTGCAGTTGAAATCAAAGCTATCGCTCGCGAAGCCGGACGACGCACTAAGTTGGCTGTTGCCAGCACAGTTCCTGGTATCGATCCAGTCGGAACATTTGTCGGTGGTCATGGAACACGCGTTCAGGCTGTCATGAATGAAATCGGTAACCAAGAAAAAATCGACATCATATCATTTGATGAAAACAAAGAGCAATTTATCAAAAACGCTCTTAGTCCAGCTGAAGTTTCAAAGGTTTTGATTAACGAAACTGGCAAACGAGCAACCGTTTATGTTAGCGAAGAACAACAGTCTATCGCAATCGGACGTGCCGGACAAAACGTACGCCTAGCTAGCCGTCTAACTGGCTACGAGATCGACATCGAACAAGTTGCCGCCGCTAAACCCGCTGTTCCAAAAGAGCGCAAAAACATCGAAGATAGCTTACTAGACGCTCTTCAAGAATCAACTAAATAATAATATTCTACTAACTACTACCTATCACCTACAATCAACCAAAATGAGTTACAATAGTAGTATATGGGAGACGATTTTTCAGATTTTGTGGCACATCTGACAGACAATGCTAGAACAAGTCTGCAGCATGCTAATGTTATTGCTCAGGGTGACGGTAGTTCATATATCGGAACAGAGCATTTACTATTAGGTATCTTAGCCCAAATGTCATCAGTTGGCGCCAAGTTTTTGGCAGATTCAGGTGTAACGCTTGATCGTGCTAGATTAGCATTAAACCTTGCTCCGCTGACAGTAGTTGTTAGTCCTGAATCTAGGGGTTTAAGCGAGACGGCCAAATTAACTCTAAAAATGAGCTGGGATATAGCCCAAGAATATCATCAAGATATGTTAGGCACCGAGCATATTTTATACAGTTTATTGAGTCAACGAAATGCTAGAGCGTCCGTTTTATTGCGCGATATGGGCGTTAGTTTAACCGATTTGGTCAACGATTTAGAGGAATATCTAGATCGTCAGAGCAATTCGAACCCAAAAGGTTATGAATCAGTGGCTCCATTTGCTGATAAGCGCTCAAAGGCAAAATCAAGTGGTGCTTTGGCGACATTTGGCATTGACTTAACAGCACTTGCCAAAGCCGGCAAACTAGACCCAGTTATTGGTCGTGATATCCAAGAGGAACGAGCTATAACAATCCTTAGTCGTCGTACAAAGAACAATCCAGTCTTAATTGGTGAACCGGGCGTAGGTAAAACGGCTATTGTTGAAGGTTTGGCGCAGCGAATTGTGCGTGAAGATGTGCCAGAACATTTGCTAGATAAAAAACTTATTCAGTTAGATCTTGCTGGCATGATTGCTGGTACTAAATATCGTGGTGAATTCGAAGAGCGCTTAAAAAAAGTAATGGCTGAGTTACGAAAACTCAAAAACATAATTGTATTTATTGATGAAATTCATCTATTAGTTGGTGCGGGTGTGGCAGAAGGCACGATTGACGCCGCTAATATACTAAAACCAGCACTTGCCAGGGGTGAAATCCGTTTAATCGGCGCAACTACCACCGAAGAATATCGAAAATATATCGAAAAAGATAGCGCTTTGGATCGTCGTTTGCAAACAATTATGGTGCCAGAACCGACTATCAAAGATACAATATCGATACTAAAAGGTCTGCGAGCTAAATATGAAAAGCATCACGGTGTCAGCATAAGTGACGAGGTGATTGAAGACGCCGTTTATATGGCTGACCGTTATATTAATGAACGATTTATGCCAGACAAGGCTATTGATGTGATTGACGAAGCGGCGGCATTGGTTAGAGTAAGGTCTGGTCGTAAACCCAGCAAATT
Source organism: Candidatus Saccharibacteria bacterium CG2_30_41_52 (assembly GCA_001873625.1). Taxonomy (GTDB): domain Bacteria; phylum Patescibacteriota; class Saccharimonadia; order Saccharimonadales; family Saccharimonadaceae; genus UBA1547. Next base: position 54,310 of record MNZN01000001.1, read on the forward strand.
ACGAGATTTTACCGCTCAACTTAAAAATCTAAACGAAAAGATGGAAGACGCTGTTGGTTCCGAAGATTATGAACGTGCGGCGTTATATAAAACAAGAATTAGTCAAATCACAACTCAATTGAATGAAACGCGTGAAGAATTCGAAAAGAAAACGCCTATCGTTCTAACTAACGAAGACATTGCTCATACAATCGCCACGATGACTGGTATCCCTGTCGCCAGATTGCAAAAGTCTGAATCGAATTTGTTGCGTAATTTGGAAAAGCATCTTGGTAAATATATTATCGGTCAACAAGAAGCTGTTGAAAAAGTATCGAGAGCCATTAGGCGTGGTCGTAGCGGCGTTGCTGATAGTCATCGTCCAATCGGATCATTTGTGTTTATGGGTCCAACTGGTGTTGGCAAAACTGAGCTTGCAAGAGTTTTGGCTCGTGAAGTATTCGGAAGTGAAGACGCGCTAATCAAGATTGATATGAGTGAATTTAGCGAACGACATAATACCAGCCGTTTAATCGGTGCGCCGGCTGGATATGTCGGATATGATGACGGCGGGCAATTGACCGACAAAATTCGCAGACAGCCATACAGTGTAGTTTTGTTTGATGAAATAGAAAAAGCTCACTCAGAAGTATTTAATTTACTATTACAAATCCTCGAAGATGGCACATTATCGGACGCCAAGGGTCGTAAGGTTAACTTTAGTAACTCTATTATTATATTAACCAGTAATCTGGGTGCAGATTTGATGATGAAGGAATCTAGCCTAGGATTTCATGCTGCCTCAAAAACTGATGAAAAAAAGTTAGAATTAATTCATTCTGATAATGCTGCAGCGGCTGAGGCAGCACTTAGTAAAATTATGCGACCAGAGTTAATTAATCGTTTTGATGGCATTGTTACATTTCGTGCTTTAATGCGCAAGCAAATTGGACGAATATTTGATAATCTAATAGAAGAGCTAAAACAGCGTTTGGTCCAAAAGGGTATTCACCTAGTTATTAAACCAAATGCAAAAAAGCTGATTATTTCAAAAGGCTACAGTGAAAAGTTTGGCGCTCGACCATTGCGTCGTGCTATCCAAGATGAACTAGAGCATGGTATTGCTGATGGAATCCTATCAGGCATTTACGAAAAGGGTAGCGTATTAACAATAGGTGTTCAAAATGGAGAAATCAAAATTGATGTTGCGACGGAAATTTAGTAAAACTGTAATCATCGTAAATACCACTATTAGTTTAATCTTAATCGCATTGGCGTTACTAATTGTTGCTAATAGACAGCGTATTATCGATCAAATAACAGTTTGGCAGTTTCATCCAACTAGCGCAATTACTAGTTTAGTCGACCGGGCTGGCATGAATGGCAATGGTAAGTTTTTATATTTGTCTAGTCAGCCAGCTTTAGATGCGACGCAAAATTTTAATAATGAATGTGACCGAATCGAAAACACTACATCAATCCTGGGCTGTTATAGCAATTATAGGATATTCATCTACGACGTAACCGACAAAAAACTAGATGGGGTACGAGAGGTTACTGCCGCTCACGAAACATTACACGCAGCGTATGCGAGGCTAGGGTCGGACGAAAAAGACAAAATTAATGTACTACTTGAAGCTGAATACAAAAAACTTGAAAATAACAAAGATTACGTCGATAGAATGGCATTCTATGCTCGCACTGAACCTGGCGAACGCGATAACGAACTACATTCAGTAATTGGTACTGAAATTGCAAATATTAATCCAGATTTGGAGAAATATTATGATAATTATTTCTCGGATCGCCAAAAAGTAGTCGCTTTGAATACTAAATATAGTAGCGTATTTATTAACCTAAAAGCTCACGCCAATGTGTTATTGGCGCAACTAAACTCATTGTCGGAAGGCATTGGTAGCGCTACCGAACGATATAACTCGGACGTTAAAACACTAAATGCTGACATCTTTGAATTTAACAGACGAGCTAATAATGGTAGTTTTCAAACTCAGTCACAATTTAATTATGAGCGAGCTGTTTTGTCAGCGCGTGTTGATGAATTAGATGTCGGTAGGGCAAAAATAGATGCTGATTTAGCACTGTATGACCAGACTTTAGCAGAATATAACTCAATTGCGTCTGAATCTAAAAAATTATATAACAGCATCGATAGTACGCTTGCACCGGCTCCAACAGTTTAAGGTATAATAGATATAATGGTTAAATCAAGAACTCAGTTTGTCTGTCAGAATTGTGGCGCAAGTTATCCAAAGTGGATAGGCAAGTGTGATAATTGTGGCGAGTGGAATACATTAGTTGAACAAGCGCCTGTTTCTAGCGGCAAATCCGTAGTTGCCAGAAGTGGTACGTCGGGAAACGTATTAGCAGTGCAAACGATGCGCTCGATATCTAACAAAGAGAGTATTAAACGATTATCGACTGGGTTTGCTGATTTAGATGATGTTTTGGGTGGTGGAATATTACTTGGCGGAGTGGTTTTGTTGGCTGGTCAGCCCGGAATCGGTAAAAGCACGCTTTTGTTGCAGGTTTCGGCCCACATTGCACGTAACGAACCGGTCCTTTATGCCAGCGGTGAAGAATCAGCCGGTCAAGTAAAATTACGAGCGCAGCGATTAGGTGCCGAGACTAGCGAACAACTAAGTTTCGCATCTAGTACGAGTGCTGATGATATTGCAGCAACAATTCGTTCGGGTGGTTATAAATTGGTTGTTATTGACTCAATCCAGACATTATCTCTCGATGAAATTACTTCGGCTCCGGGTACGGTCAGTCAAATAACCAACAGTAGCAATGTCATTATTCGTGCTGCTAAACAATCTGGTGCTGCTGTAATATTAGTTGGGCATGTCACCAAAGAGGGCAGTATCGCTGGTCCAAAAGTATTAGAGCACTTAGTTGATGTTGTATTGCAATTTGAGGGTGATCGGTACGGTGGATTCAAGATTGTTCGGGCGGCCAAAAACCGTTTTGGATCAACCAACGAAGCTGCAATTTTTGAAATGGTTTCAGAAGGTTTAAGGTTAGTTAAGAATCCATCGGCTGCATTACTTGCCGAAAGACAGAACGCTGATGGATCAGTCGTTTTGGCAACAATCGAAGGCACTAGGCCATTATTAGTTGAGATTCAGGCACTTGTTAATCCTACAAGTTTCGGTTATCCTAAACGTACCGCCAGTGGGTTTGATTTAAATCGATTGAATTTATTAATTGCAGTGCTAGAACGACGCACGAAACTAAACCTCAGCGACAAAGATATTTATATCAACGTGGTTGGCGGGCTAAAACTGAATGATAGGGCAGCAGATTTAGCCATTTGTATGGCGATAGCCAGCGCAGCTGCTGGGCGTCGTATCGAAGACGGCATTGTCGTGTTCGGTGAAGTTGGATTAGGCGGTGAGATTCGCTCAGCTCAATCGACAGACCGACGCGTCGCCGAAGCGAAAAAACTTGGATTTACACAGGCGATTGCCCCTAAAGCAAGTGCCAAAAATACATTTATTAAAGGTGTTAGTGATTTGCGAACAGCTCTCATTGACTATCTACAAAAAAATTAAGGATTAAAAATGGAAAATATAATAGTAATAATGCTGCTGGTAATTTTGGCAGAATCGTCATATTTGGTTGCAGTAAATACAAAAAAACTATCACACAAAAAAGAAATTCGACCGATTTTTGTCGATACATCAGTATTGATTGACGGGCGAATTATACCGGTGGCACAGTCTGGTTTCGTAAGCGGAACCCTTAATATACCACGGAGCGTTATAGGTGAATTACAGTTTTTGGCTGATCATGCAGATACTGAAAAACGCAGTCGTGCTAGACACGGTTTAGATGTTGTGACGGAACTACAAAATATGCCTGGTGTTAAAGTCGAGATATTTCAAGATGGAAGTCGCGCCGAAGAAGGCGTCGACGAACGTTTATTGAAACTAGCAAAAAAATATAATGGATCGATTTGTACGATAGATTTTAATCTAAACAAAGTAGCTCAAGTTGAAGGTATTACAGTATTAAACGTCAATGATTTGGCTATGGGACTTCGTATGGCATACTTGCCGGGTGAAAAAATGCTGTTAGAGCTCACTGCGAAGGGCCAGGACGCACATCAGGCCGTTGGACACCTTACAGACGGCACAATGGTTGTTGTTGAACATGCGAGCAGCCAGATAGGTCAAACTATCGAGATTGAATTTATTCGTAGTTTGCAAACGGCTGCTGGTAAAATGATGTTTGCTAAATCGACTAAACCGGTAGTTAAACAAAATCAAGCCCCAAAAGTTAATAAAACTACGAATAAGCAGCAGAATCAAAAACCTCCTGTTCAAGATCAAAAACAGTCTGCTCCTTTTCGTAATAATCGAAACCAACGTCAAAATAATCGCTCAAACGATCAACAATCAAGTCAGCCAAAGCAGTTCAAAAAACGTTCAGATCAACACGAACAAAGTTTTATAGACTTGTTAAACAATCAGAAATAAATAAAATTACTAGCATTAAAATTAGCTACCGGATAGGGTAGCTAATTTTGTATCTAGTCGATGTTTGATTTCATCATGGTACAAAAATGCCAGTTTTTGATGTGTCGGTACCAGAGTAGTACCCAGTATCTGTTGCGGTTGCGGTGACCGTAATTGCCTTCTTGTCGTCTTTGGTTAATTTGCCTGTGTAAGTGTAGATATTTGTGCTCGATGCAGGCGAGGTCGATACTACTAGGCCACCAACCGTAATCTGTACACTGGTGATTTCGAATGGGCTACCAGGTGTTACGGTTGCAGTTACAGTGTATTCGTTTTTAGTCGTACTTGTTACGTCAACTGATACAATTGGTTTAACGTCCGAAGCCTTGTGAGCATCATCATCTTTGGATGCATCATATCCGTCGGGAGCAATGAATACGTCCTTTTTGGTTACTGGATCAACCATTTTGCTGACCTCGATTTCAATACGAGCTGCGTCAGGCGTTAAATCGGTCGCTTTCTTTTTGGATACACGGTCAAATGCTAGGTTAGCTTTGGTTTGACCTTGGGTCTTATTCCACCATGAGGGATATAATTCATTATTTACAACTTGGATGCCAGCTGGTCTGACGTACCAGTCACCTGATTTCCATAGTCCTGCAGGTCCGTAGACGTCCTTGTGGGAGTATTCCATAACCTTGGCGATAATTGCGCCAGGAAGTGATGATGTACCATGAGTCAAGATTGTTGCGTCCGAGTTACCGAACCATACTGCCATTGTTAGTGCTGGACTGTAACTTGCCATCCAAATATCTTTAGCATTGCCACCTTTGTCTGATGTACCGGTTTTGGTCGAAGTTCGAACACCAGGAATTTCCATACCTAGGGCGTGGTAGCCATCTAGTGGTGCACGAGCGTTGTCATCAGATAATATGTCGCTAACAATATAAGCTGATTGAGGATCAATAACTTGCACTGGAGCTGTATCGGTCCATTTTTTCAATACATCACCAGCGTTATTTTTAACTTCTAATACTGTTGATTGCGGTTTGTATGCGCCTTCACGAGCCAATGTTGCGTATGCGTTTACTAAATCAATTTGTTTAATTCCACATCCGCCAATCGCTGCTGCTAATCCTACGTTGATTTCGTCTCCCTGAGTACAGTAACTTGGTGCACCCATATCATGAATAGTATCGATTGTAGGTTTTACGCCTGATATGTACATAGCTTTTACGGCTGGAATGTTCCTGGATGTTGCCAGACTCGACCTAATAGTAATATTGCCTTTGAATAATTGGTCGGCGTCTCGTAATTGTGCGCCATAAATTGAGTCTATATTTTCATCTTTTAATATAGTGCCGCTACCGTAGTTGGCTTGGCCGGCTGGTTTTTTTTCGAACAATTCAGCGTATACAAGTGCTTTGACGGTAGAACCTGGCTGGATATAAGCTATCGAAGCGTTATCTTGACCATATCCTGGATAGCTAAAGTTGCGACTGCCCATTAATGCTACGATTTGCCCGGTTTTGGTGTCTTCGACGGTTGATGAGCCGTTGGTAAATCCAGCCCAAGTTGGCACCCAAGAGCTGAACATATCATTCATCGCTTCTTCTAATTTGGTTTGGATATTTAGGTCAAGTGTAGTTTTGACGACCAATCCACCTTTACCGACTGTTGCTTTGCCTAGTTCTTTTTCCAATTCTGAACGAACCATTTGGACAAAGTGAGGTGCGCGAATATTTGTATATTGGCTAGCTTCTGGAATGACGTGGTCAATAATTGGATATTTTTTTGCTTCATCGGCTTGCGCTTTGGTTATATAGCCTTGTTCAGCCATGTTATCCAAAACTGTGTGTTGACGAGTAATTAAACCTGCGTGACCAGCGACGTTATAGGGGTCATAAACTGATGGGTTTTGAGGAATAGCAGCCAACAAGGCTGCTTCTGGCAGAGTTAAATCTTTGGCTGATACACCAAAGTATGTCTGGGCGCCAGATTCCACACCATTACGTCGTCCACCATATGGAGATTCGTTGAGATACAGATTTAATATTTGATACTTGTCGTACATGCGTTCGACTTCTATTGACAAAATAATTTCTTTGATTTTACGCGGTATACCGGCCAGACCTCTTTGTTGAGCTTCATCAGCAAAGAAAACTTGTTTAACTAGCTGTTGAGTTAATGTCGAGCCACCTTGAGTGCTGCCGCCATTGACGTTGTTGAATACGGCTCGAATCAATCCAGTTGCACTGACGCCGCCGTGTTTGTAAAAATCACGGTCTTCGATTGCAACAGTTGCATCTTTGATGTATTTGCTAATTTCGTCGCCATTAACAACTAATTTATAGTTACCGTCGCCTTTGTCTTCCCATAGCAATTTTCCGTTACGGTCTAAATAAGTTGTGACAGTAGTTTGAACTCGTTTAGCAAGTTCGCCTGGTCGTATCGAATCAAGATCTTTACGGAAATAAGCAAATAACCCGCCAACCAATAGGCCAAGCAATAATATAGTAACGCCAGTAATCTTGAGGGCCATTAGTAGGCCTCGTTTACTGAACCAATAACCAATAACGCGTTTTGGATGCATACGGTAAACTAGGCGTTTAATTGGATGTTTTGGCAAAGATGCTAAATACTGCGCATGTTTTCTAGCAGCAGCATCTTTTTTTGCCCTGTGTGAATGCGACAAATTAGAATACACACTTAGCTTGCGTGATTTGAATATTTTTCTAGACACGTAATATATTTCCCATAAACAATACTTCACTATTATAGCACCAAGTTTGTAGCACAACCATGATTTCTACTGGATATATGAATGTACAATTACACGCAATCTTTGGTATACTACCAGATGTAGTATTAAATGAACGGGGATAATATGAAACTATCTGAAGAACTGAAGTGGCGCGGTTTTGTAAACCAAACTACATACGAAGATATATCAATACTAGATGAAAAACCCGTTTCTTTCTATTTTGGCGTAGATCCAAGTGCTGATAGTATGCAAATTGGTAATCTAGCGGCTGCAATGATGGTACGGCATTTTATAGATCATGGACATAAAGCCTATCTACTTGTTGGCGGTGCTACTGGAATGATTGGTGATCCAGATGGCAAAAAAGACGAGCGAAACCTTAAAGCACTTGATGAAATTACCAAAAACAAAGCTGGAATCGCTGCTCAATATAAAACGGTTTTTGCAGGCAAAGATTTTACATTGGTTGATAATTATGACTGGTTCAAGGGTATAAATTACCTGGACTTTTTGCGTAATGTTGGTAAACATGTGCCAATGAGCCAAATGTTGGGACGAGATTTTGTCCAGGCTCGATTGGGCAATAATGGTTCCGGTATTTCATACGCTGAATTTAGTTATTCACTTATTCAGGGCTACGATTTTGTTTATTTGTACCGAGAACACGGTGTGACTTTGCAGGTTTGTGGTGCTGACCAATGGGGCAACTCAGTTGCTGGCGTTGATTTGATCCGTCGTATGGAAGGCGCAGAAACTCATGTATATTCAACTCCACTGGTTATTAATAAAGCTACAGGCATTAAATTCGGCAAGTCCGAAGGTGGTGCAATCTGGTTGGATTCAAATAAAACCAGTGTTTTCAAGTTTTACCAATTTTGGCTAAACGTTGATGACGAAGGCGTTATTGATTATATGAAAATTTACACATTGTTATCAAAAGAGCAGTTAGAACAAATCGAACAGCAAAAGTCTGTAGATCCAAGCTTACGCCAAGCTCAAAAGGCCTTGGCACATGAAGTTACAACTATTGTTCATGGTGCCGAACGGACAGCTAGTGTAGAACGTGTAACCGATGTGTTGTTTGGGAATGCTGATTTTAATAGTTTGCAGACTGCCGAACTTGATGTGTTAGCTAGCGAAATTCCTGTTGTAGAATTAGGCAAGTCACTAATTGAAATACTTGTACAATCCGAACAGTTATCTAGCAACGGTGAAGCTCGTCGATTAATAGCAAGTGGTGCTGTATCAGTCAATGGTATAAAAGTTACCGAAGATCAAACTATTAACTTAGTCACTCTTGTTAAAAAAGGCAAAAATAGCTTCGTTTTGGTTCGATAATTAATTTGTTATAATAAAGTTTATGATTAGAAAAGTTATAGTATTTGACCTGGACGACACACTAGCAATTACTAAATCACCAATATCGGATCGCATAGGTGATTTATTGGATGCATTATTAAATAAATATGATGTTTGTATTATTTCCGGCGGAAAATTTGAACAGTTTAAAGTCCAAGTTGCCGACAGATTAGTAGCGACACCGCGACAATTATCAAGACTTCATTTAATGCCTACTTGCGGCACCAGGTATTACAGATTTGATGAAATTGCCAAAGAATGGCAACAACAATACTCGGAAGATTTGTCAGATGATCAAAAAAAGCGAACACTCGCTGCGTTAGAGGCTGGCGCCAAAGAACTTGGACTATGGGAAGCAAAGCCATACGGCGATATTATCGAAGATCGTGGTTCACAAATAACCTTTTCAGCACTTGGGCAAAAAGCTCCTGCCGAGAAAAAATATGCATGGGATCCAGACGGTAAGAAGAAACATAATTTGCGTGATTATGTAGCACCTATTGTCCCCGATTTAGAAGTTCGTGTTGGGGGAACTACATCTGTTGACGTTACGTTGATTGGCATTGATAAAGCCTACGGAATGAAAAAGCTGATGGAAACTATGAATCTCAATAAAGCAGACATATTGTTTATAGGCGACAAACTAGAAGAAGGAGGCAATGATTACCCCGTAAAAGCTATGGGAATCGACACAATTGCAGTTAAGTGTTGGGAAGACACCGCCTTGGTCCTGGAAGGCATATTGGCTGTTACTCAGTAGTTCTTGATACACTATAGGTATGAACCTTGTGTCGTCACTTAAAAAAATAAAAGGTGTTGGTTTAAAGACAGCCGAACAGTTTACATTGGCTGGGATACGAACAGTCGGTGATTTAATTGATTTTTTGCCACGTACATACGAGGATTTTTCACACATCACCACAATTGCCAACATTGCGCCTGGCAAAGCTACCATCTTGGCTCGTTGTGAAAAGATTGCAACTCGTCCGGTTCGGCGCGGTTTGCGTATTACAACAGCTACCTTAGTTGATAGCACAGGTAAATTGCAAGCCGTTTGGTTTAATCAACCGTACCGCGAGACTCAACTAAAATCAGGTGAGGAGTTCTATTTTTCGGGCGAATTTGAGTTTAATTACAACCGTTATCAATTAACCAACCCAAGTGCTGAATTAGTCAAAGACATGCCGGTTCAAACCGACAGAATTTTACCGGTATACCGTTCGATAAAAGGCTTAAAAACGCCACTCGTGCGTAAGATTCTGTCCGAATTGCGACCATTAATTACGATGTTGTCCGAAACTTTACCGTCAAACATCATTAAAGATGAAAATCTAATGTCACGCAGCCAGGCAGTACTGACGATGCATTTTCCCGAAGATATGGCGGACATTGAAAAAGCGCGTGATCGTTTGGCATTCGAAGAGTTATTTCAATTATTACTAGCCAGTCAATTAAACCGTCAAGAAAACGCCAAATTGACAGGTTGGCATATCCCCTTTGAACAACCAGTGGTGGCAAATTTTGTAAAACAATTACCATTTGAATTAACTGGCGCACAGCGCCGCGCTGCTTGGGAAATCATTCAGGATTTAGAACGTAAAACGCCTATGAACAGGTTATTACAAGGTGATGTTGGTTCGGGAAAAACTGTTGTTGCAGGCTTAGTTGCTTGCCAAGTGGCACATTTTGGTTTTCAGACGGCAATCATGGCTCCGACCGAGATATTGGCCTCACAGCACGCCGAGACGCTAAGTAAACTATTGCAACCACTAGGAGTAACTGTTGGCTTGTTAACTGGCAGTGTCAAAGGAACCGCACGTAAGACTCTATATGAACAGATAGCTACCGGTTCGGTTCAAGTCGTAGTTGGAACACATGCGCTAATCCAAGATTCGGTGAATTTTTATAAACTAGGTTTTGTCGTGATTGACGAACAACATCGGTTTGGTGTTAATCAACGACAATTATTATTAGCTAAATCTGAACATATGCCTCACATGCTGGCAATGACCGCGACACCGATTCCGCGAAGTCTGGCGCTGACTGTTTATGGTGAATTAGATATTAGTATTTTGAATGAACTGCCCAAAGGCCGTAAACCAATCCAGACCAAAATATGGTCACCAAATAGCCGGGCTCAGTTATACGAAAAAATTGATGTCGAATTAGTGGCTGGCCGTCAAGCATATGTAATTTGTAGTTTAATCGAAGAAAATCTCGAAAACGAGATAAAAAGTGTTCAGGCAGAATATAAAAAACTGCAAAACTCGGTTTTTAAACATCGTCGTATTGGTTTGCTACATGGCAAGCTAAAATCAGACGAAAAAGATGTAGTCATGGGGCAATTCAGTCGTGGTGAACTGGATATTTTGGTCAGTACTACTGTCGTTGAAGTTGGTGTTGACGTACCTAACGCGACAGTTGTTATGATTGAAAACGCAGATAGATTCGGTTTGTCACAACTTCACCAGTTGCGTGGTCGCGTTGGTCGCAGTGTTCATCAAAGCTATTGTTATCTGGTTACCAGCACTAGCGCTAAACCGACTGAACGTCTGCGTCATCTGGAAAAGAGTAACGATGGTTTTTATTTGGCTGAAGTAGACTTAAAACTTCGTGGTCCTGGCGAAATATATGGTCGGGCTCAACACGGTGCCTTGAATTTGCAAATTGCAACACTAGCCGATACTAAATTAATTGCTCGGGCTCAAAAACAAGCTAAATCTTTCGTGGCAAGTGGTGTTGACATGTTACAATATAAACAATTAGCTACGCAAGTTCAGTATTACCAGCGTCTAACAACCTTAAATTAACTCTATTTTTACTAAATCCATTTCTAATAGCTATTCGCTAAGGGCAAACATTATGTACTCAGGAACAACTCTCCGTAAAGGTTCAGGCAGAATTGTGGGTGTTCACCAAAGAATTGATCGTATTGCCAGACTGCGTTTATATAAATATATATCCAAGACTTTGGAGTTTCCGTCTATAAGTGACATTCTTAAATTTGAAGGTAAGAATGGTCCGGATGGGCTAAAACTTAAAAGTCCATCCCGCGATGAACCAAGGCATTTTATTGATCCGACCGATTCAGACGATCATATGTTGCTTGATATGATCCATAGTCATATTAAAAATTTAGCTGAAGCTTTGAAGGCCGATAATCATGTTCGAGCTTCATTTGAAGCAGCTTGGTTGGCACATGCTGTTGTTGACGGTTTAACGCCACCGCATCATTATCCGTTGACTGAAAAGACTAGAAAATCATATCTTAAAAAAGGTTATGATTTATTGAAAAGTAAAAAAAATAAGAAAGAAATTGAAACCGAACTAAGTCGTCGGCAAGCAATATTAAAAAAGTGGGAATTCTGGGGTACTAGAAGTGCGACTTCGCACGTTATGTTTGAATGGGGTGTTGCTTCGGTTACTACTACCTCTCGTTTCACAACAAGTGGTCCAGCCGATAGTGATATTGAACGACTCAAACAAATTGGTTATGATGCGTTATTTATGGAATCAGTACATAAAGTATATGATTTGCAGATGTTTGATGAATTTGAGGAAAATGGCTGGACACATAATCTAGCACTTAAAACTAGAAGAATCCTTGTCCCAGAAATCATTAAAGCCGTTACACTTGCTTGGTATCAGGCTGCAATAGTATCAAAGGATCTAAAGTAAGGTGAATCTGCGAATTATATCTGGTAAATTTGGTGGCCGAACAATTCAGGCGCCTGATGGCAGTGGGCTAACTCATCCGATGAGTGAACGCGTTCGTGGGTCATTATTCAATATTATAAATAGCAGGCTGAATGATGCTGATGTGTTGGACGCTTTTGCTGGATCCGGATCACTAGGACTTGAATCGTTAAGTCGCGGTGCCAAATCAGCAACATTTGTTGAACGGGACAGAATAGCTAGCAAGATTTTGTTAGAAAATATTGATAAGTTGAAAGTTGGTTCTAGTGCAATATCGGTGCAAATCGGTGTTTCGACTTGGGTAGAGCAAAACCAAGACAAACAGTTTAATTTTATTTTTGTCGACCCGCCATATAATGACATGCAATTTTCGGTTGTTAAAAAACTGGGGTTATTATTGAAATCTGATGGATTGATGATTTTGTCATATCCACGAAAAACAGTTATACCGGATTTTGAGAACATGGTAAAAACCGACGATAGAAATTATGGAACAGCAAATCTAGCCTTTTATAAAAAAGAGTAGGGAAATGCTAGAAAAGATAAATAATTTAAAATCTTGGCAAATCGCCGTTATTTTTGTTCTTATTGGTTTTGCAGCTTTTTTTACAGGTCTAACTAATCCATTTCAAAATGATGACTTTTTACAGATTGTAAACAATACGGCAGTACATTCTATAACGAATCTGCCTGAGTTTTTTGGGTCTAGTACGTTTTTTAACGGTGAAAAGTTGACAGGTGTTTATTATCGACCATTAATGACAACTACTTTCTCGTTAATCTATTCGATATTTGGCACAAACACGTTCGCATATCACTTTGTTCAACTATCGTTATATATCGCCAGTGCATATATATTGTTTTTGGTATTTAGACATTTCTTCAAAAAACAAACCTTAGCTTTATTTTTATCATTATTATTTTTAATTCATCCGCTTAATTCCCAGATAGTGTATTCGATACCAACTATGCAAGACGCCTTGTTCTTTTTCTTCGGAATATTGGCCATTTGGACTCTAATAAGTCATGAGTCTAATAAAAGCTTATGGGTTGTTGTCGCTTATCTAATGCTGGCGATGTTTTCCAAAGAATCAGGTGTGTTATTTGTGATTGTGACGTTTTTGTACTTGTTTTGGTTTGATCGTGACCGTATACGCACACTGTTTTATAGGCTTGTGGGTCCAATAATTTTATATCTGATACTGAGATTTAATGCGGTCGGTATGGCTGGTTCTAGCCACGCTGCGCCAATTAATAACTTAGATTTAGTCGAGCGGTTATTTACGGCGCCATCGGTATTATTCTTCTATATATCGAAATTAGTATTTCCGCAGCAATTATCTCTGGGGTATTATTGGGTTAATCCAAATTTTAGTGTCGAGAATGTATTATTTCCGTTATTAATTGATATTGCTGTTGTTGGTCTTTTTATATTCCTTGGCTTTAGAATACGAGCAAAACTGCCTAAAAAGAAATTACGTATATATTTGTTCTTTGCAGCCTGGACAATAATTGGTCTGGGGTTGTATATGCAAGTATTGCCAGGGCTGGATTTTACAGCCTGTGAAACGTGGTTCTATTTCACAATGGTGGGGTTGTTGGGCATGATTGGCATATCAGCTCAAACTGTAAAAATTCGCTTTCAGCCGGAATGGTTGATAATACCTGCTATGTTATTAATTGTTGTATTGGGCGTACGATCAAATCTGAGAGGTCTGGATTATAGCAGTCAATATAAATTGGCGGTCCACGATTTAGAGGTCTCTAGCGACAATTTTGCAGCAATGACTAATATATCTCAGTATTATATCGATCAAGGTAATTTCAATGAGGCAGCCTTGTATGCCAAGCGTTCCATCGATATATATCCTGGATTCTCAAACTACACAAACTTAGGAGTGGCTTTGCAACAAACTGGTGATTTTAAGGGCGCAATTGATGCGTATGATAAAGCTTTGAAATATGGCAATGTGGGTATTATTTATGGCAATTTAGCGTTAATCCATATAGTTTATTCAAAACCGTCTGATACTGAGCAGTTTTTCAAGATGGCTTTACAGGAATATCCGCACGACTATAAGTTATGGGTATATTATGCTGTTTTTCAGGGTGCTGTTGGGTCAAATGATAATGCCAAGACGGCAATTATGAATGCTGCGAAATACGGTAACGTCCCAACGGCTATTTATGAGGGTATTATGAATCACAAATCGTTTAGTGTGCCGATTTTAGGGAAGACGGTTTTGGTGAGGTAGAGGGGGTGAGGGGCAAGATGAATAAACGGCTATGTATGTGATAGTTGATTGTGCTACTATTGTTTCATGAAAATGAACTACCCATTGAAGGCTTTTATTATTTTTGCGTCAATACTAAGCCCAATATGGCTTGGATATTTGATAAGTGTGTTAGCGCATCCTCTAGTAAGAGAGGACAGGATATTTACATTAGCCTTATACTTCATTATTGGTACTCCAGTTATATGTATAATCGGCATAATATCGAGACCGAAATATATTGTTAATGATTTTCTGCAAGTTGCTGGGTACGTAATTCCGGCAGTAGTATTTTTTGTCTATGCTTTATATGTGCTGATTACTTACGATTGGCCAAAGAATTTTATAAATTATGATATGTCACGCTTATTATTTTTGTGTTTGATTGTTTTTATACCATATTATTTATCAAAACGATCTGGTGATATTTAATTTCGCCATTCTGGGCAAAGGAAGGACTTGGTCACCTGTAATTTTCTTTGAAAATTCAGTCGACCCCGCCTCAGTCGGTGACGTTCGTCATCCGGCTTCCGGCCTTGCGAACTGCCATTCTAGGCAGTTCTCACCTTCACGCCCTCGGGGTGAGGTCAAGTTCTTTCTCGGGCGCTAGCCTGGACTATCTCTCCGATTTGCCATTCTAGGCAAATCTCCGCTCCTCCGTTCTATCGCGAAAAAATGTAAACACTTTTTCGCTCCATTCACTTCGCGACCCTTCACTTCAAATTTGCTTTCAGCAAATTTCGTGAAGGTTCGAGTCCGCACGGTACTAAAGAAAATAGAGACCAAACGGTCTCTATTTTCTTTGGTACGCGAGAAAGGACTTGAACCTTCACGCCCGGAGGCACCAGCTCCTAAAGCTGGCGTGTCTACCATTCCACCACTCGCGCATACATGTGACTTTTTGGTAACTTGGTTATTATATCAAATTATCTACCTCTTACACAAGCTTTAATGTCTTGAGTTTTCTACTATATACCATCTACAACCTACTATCTACCATCCAGCTTGTGCTATCATAAATACAGATAAATGATGGATGGGGAATATACAGGATAATGAGTAAAATTACACAATATCTCAATGAACATATTTTAGGTGAAGTCACTAGCGCCGAATCTGTACGTCAACGATTTTCTCGTGACGGCAGTGTGCTAAGCGTCACGCCAGAACTAATTGTTAGCCCTCGGGTTACAAACGACATTCGTAAAGTGGCTAGATTCTCTTGGCAATTAGCTGAAAAAGGTCACGTTCTACCACTGACGGCTCGTGGTGGTGGTTCAGATAAAACCGGCGCATCCATCGGCAAAGGTATTATTTTAAATACAATTGCTCACCTTAATAACATCATCTATATAAACCTCAAAAGTAAAGACCAATTTGTCCATGTTCAACCCGGTGTTAAATTTGGCGCATTAAATGAAACTCTAAAATCACATGGAATGATAGTTCCGGCTTATCCGACTTCATCTGCATACAGCACTGTTGGGGGTGCAGTCGCCAATAATGCTAGTGGCCCGCAATCAGGGCTATATGGAACGGTTGGCGATTGGGTTAAGCGATTAGAAGTAGTGTTGGCAAATGGTGACTTAATTGAAACAAATCGTATCAGCCGACGTGAATTGGACAAGAAAAAAGGTTTGCAATCATTCGAAGGGGAATTGTATCGTAAAATTGATGGAATTATCGAAGACAACCAATCGTTGATTGCTGACCAAATAGCTAATAATGAACGTGATAATGTTGGATATTCTGGCATTGCCAAAGTTAAAAACCGCGATAGTTCGTTCGACCTAACGCCATTAATTATTGGTAGTCAGGGAACGCTGGCTATTATATCTGAAGTTGTTCTGCGTACGGATTATTACAGTAGTGAAGAATCCATTATTGTTGCAGCATTTAGTGACGCTGAGGCGGCTAGGGACGCAGCTGATGTACTGGTCACAACTCAACCAACTGCAATTGAATATATTGACGGTGAATTATTTAATATTGCGCATAGTTATGGCAAGAAATATGCTTTTATGACTGAATCTAATCCAAGTGTCGGTGCAGTTTTATTTATTAGTTATAACGATTTTAGCGATGGGCATCGCAAGCGCAAAATGAAACATGCTCTTAAGAAACTATCGAAATTTAGCGCCACAATCTTAACTAGCAAAGATCACTCAATCGATGAACTATACGCTATTCGTGAAGTTAGCTCTGTTATATTGCAAACAGAGGCAAGAGATGAATCAATGCCATCACTTATAGATGGAGCCTCAATTTCATCAGAGCGACGTGAAGAGTTTATACTAGCACTCACAGAATTGGCTAAAAAACACCACATTAGTTTACCTGTAAGTATTAACTGGTTGGACGGCGTAGTCCATACACGAACTACTATGCAACTACATAGTGTTAGCGATAAACAAAAGACTTTCAAATTGATTACTGATTATGCTGAATTGGTTACAAAATATGGTGGAACTTTCTGTGCCGAATCAGGCGAAGGTCGCCTCAAATCAATGGCAGCCTACGCACAATTAAGTGACGATGTATTAGAAATCTATACTCAAATTCGAACAGCATTTGACCCGTTTAATACTTTGAATCCAGGTGTAAAACAAAAATCTGACATAAAAACATTGGTTGCGCAGCTAAATCCAGACTACGACCTAGCAGATTTTGCAAAATACTCCCCACAGGGATAATTCAATCATTGAAAAACTCTTATCTTAACGTTATGCTTGTTAAGGTATAGATATATGCGCGAGTGGTGGAATGGTAGACACGTCTGGTTCAGGTGAGCAGTGCAAGTCTGCACTGCGCAAGGCCGGAGCCTGGATTGCGAACGCAACCAAGCGAGGCGGGGTCGCAAAAATTTCAGAAAGAAATTTATTGTGACCTGGTGCCAGGCCACTAGAACAAAATGCACTTTGCAGAATAATGTTACATATATATGCGCGAGTGGTGGAATGGTAGACACGCTAGATTCAGGTTCTAGTGCCAGCAATGGTATGGAGGTTCAAGTCCTCTCTCGCGTACCAAGAAGATAAGACGGTTTTTATGCCGTCTTTTCTTCTTGGTACCCCAAGGACTTGAATCGACATACCTATGGAAATGAGAACCGCAAGTCTGCGGTTCGCAAGGCCGGAAGCCGGATAACGAACGTCACCGACTGAGGCGGGGTAGCAGAAAACTCAGAATGAGTTTTACTGTGACCAAATCCTCTCCCACGTACCAAATAAAATAGAGACCAAACGGTCTCTTTTTATTTGGTACTGTGAAGGCTCGAAACCTACATAAACAACCTATTAGTCCGTACTCTCTCGACTCCGAAAAGATAAATAATTTCCAAAACGCCCAAAGTGCAGTTCCTTTCCAAAAAATTGACCAAATTATGGCAACAATTAGGATTAGCCAGTGTTAGCAGTAAATTGTGAAAAATCAACATTGTTTATATTTTATAACATAAGTATAGCAGTTTTATGATACCTGGCACTCATGGGTTACAATATATCCATGCAAGAACAAATCATTGGCGTCGGCCCACATCCAAAACCCTGGCCAACAGATTCAAAATATGACGCTACATTGCTGGAAGGCGGTGATAAACGCAACGTACTCGACAAATACCGTTACTGGACGATAGAGGCTATAAAAACTGACCTGGACACCTCACGCGTATCTTTACACGTTGCCATCGAAAACTGGCAACACGATTTAAATATTGGCACAATTGTTCGTGCCGCTAATGCTTTTAACGTTGAAACTGTACATATAATTGGCAAACGGCACTGGAACCGTCGTGGCGCGATGGTAACAGATCGATATATGAATATAATTCAGCATCAAACTGCTCAAGAATTCGTTGATTGCATGAAATCAGATGGCCGTCATATTATTGCCGTTGATATAGTTCCTGGTGCAAAACCTATATCCGAAACGCCTTTACCAGAAAAAACAGTGCTAGTATTTGGCAGTGAGGGCCCAGGTTTAAGTGACGAAATGCAAAAATCAGCCGAACAAATTGTAATGATTGAACAATTCGGATCTACTCGTTCGGTCAACGTAGGTGTTGCTGCTGGTATCGCAATGTACGTCTGGATGCAACAGAATATACTGAAACAATTGCAAAAATAATTATTATATTGTAAAATTAGTGATAGTATTAATTACGGTGGTTGTTCATTAAAAAGTCAGATTATTACAGTGCATATCGCGCTGCTTAATCATTAATTTTTGTATTTTGTAGGCCCTTGGCCTCGATGCAAGCACAATTATGATGGGACTAAATTACTACCAGTATTCTGGTGGAATGCTAGCACTAAGCCTGCTAGTAGGCATTTGGACGATGTTTTGGATGGCTGTTGCCTTATGGCGCGCCGCCAACAAGAAGCAAGGATTGTGGTTCTTCTTCTTGCTAATCTTCTCGATGTGGGGCATTCTGCCTCTCATCTACATCTTCTTGGTTGAGAAGATGGAGGCCAAAGAATGGTTTAGCTAAGTAGCATGGCTAGTGGAGTCCGCTCGAAAGAGCGGACTCTAAAGTTCAATTTAGACCCGATATGCACATTGTAATAATTTGATTTTTGGATTCTAAATACTGCTTTATTGCACTTGCAATGGTTTTTAGTGTAGTGCGATATTTTTCGTCGTCAACTTCCAATAATGTCATCCTAAAACCTGGCAAGTCCAAATTAAATCCCGATAGTGGTACGACGTAAACACCGGTCGCGGCTAACAGATAATATACAAATCTTTTATCAAGTGCTATATCTTTAACTAATGGTTCAATATACTCTTTGACGGCTTGGTTCTCTATCTGTAAAGTTTGGTGTGATTTTAATTCGTTTGGTTTAAATACGACCGTTGCATACAATGCGCCATTGGGTTACCGCGCAGGTAATACCAGTAATAGGCGATAGAGTGCTGTAAAACAACTCGGCTCGGCGGTTATATCGTTTATTATTCCAGCCTAAATAGGCGTGATATTTGCTGTCAGATTCAATAGCCGACAATGCCATTTGTGGCAAAGTAGTGGCACAAATATCCGTCATCTATTAACAATAACTTAAACCCCTGGTTTAATGCGTAAAAGATTGCATAGTATTGACAATTATTCATGTTTATGGTAAACTACGGTCAATGGTTGCTTTGGGAGACAAAACAACTATCGCTCATTACAAAATCAAATCATTAAAGTGCGCGTCTGAGAAGATGTGTGCTTTACAAAACGGGTGAATTAATTAATTAATTCAACTCTACTTTTGCACTAGCATCGCCTAGGGCAAAAAAGAGAAAACAACATTATGTTTTCAAGAATCTTGAATTCATCTATGTATGTTAGCGTTATCGTGTCTATGGTAGGACTTTTGTTCTACAAACAGACAACCATCCTTGCAGAGGCAATTGTAATCATCGTAGCATTCTTGCTACCGCTTGCAATTATCTATGCAAACACCAAGTTGGAGCAGATCAAAAAGATCTGTTACGTGCTCGGTCTTATCGAGGCTGGATTGGTATTCGCTCTCATTGTTGGTAATCGCCTTTGGTAATACCATTGGCTTGCCGCACCCTCCAGGGAACCTATTTTATGCATCGCATATTTATAGGTTCCCTGTGAGTCAATTTTTTTGACTCGACTCGCACATTTTAATGATTTGATTTTTTGAGTAGATACTAAATTTATAAATTATGATTAGGATTTTAAAGAATCTAGAACTTTGTTATGGCCAAAAATTGTAATACGCACAGATATAACGAAACGTTCGCCAATAAAAGCGAATCAATCAGAAGCGAAAAAGCTTCTGTATTAGGTGTCGCAATGGCAAATATCGCCCTAACGTCTGCGATCCTGGGTTCAATGTATTTCGTGTCTGAATATCAGAAGAATCATAACATTGCTATGGCAAGTACAGGTGAAGTAGTAGCTGAAAGTACGATCGCTCCAGACGCGTTGGCGGTTCGTGCTGTAAAGCGCGTAAAAGCTTTAACTGAAACTCGTACAATAACTATTAAAAATGAAGCTCCAATGGACGTTATTCTGCCCGAAGGTGTCACGCCAGAGGCGGAAACTATCAAGATTGAAGTTGAAGTACCAGCTGAAACATCTGAGTTACCACCAATTAAAACTAGTGAAGCAGAAGCCAAAGCTTATATCTTCCGTCGCGAGAGTAGTAATAGACCAGAAGCCGAGAATCAATTCGGCTGTAAAGGTCTAGGACAGGATTGTAATGGCCGTCTGGTTGTTGAATGTCCAAATTGGAAAACAGATCGCAAATGCCAAGAAGTATTCTTTGGTAAATATGTTGCAGGACGTTATGGTAGCTGGCAAGCAGCTAAAACATTTTGGGATGCGCGTGTACCGATAAACAGCCGTGACGTCGGTAACTGGTACTAACACTGGTACGTATTGACAAAACATAGCGTTTATGCTACTATGTAGAGTGTTAGTTTTTCCGGTATTAATCCGCGAGAAACTCAAGGTCATTAATAAGTCAGATCATTACAGTGCAAGTAATTGCGCTTAGGGTGAATTAAATTAATTATATATTTTTGTTGACTGGTTTAACCAGGCTGTCAAAAGTACATTAAGTATGAAGAACAAGACAGACGAGGTAAAGTTACCAGGCTTTGTGAAAACAATAGCTACGGTGTTAGTGACAATTGCCGGAATAGCTTTCATCGTGTGGTTTTCAATAATCACTACGTCAATAGTTATTTATCTAGCAGCGGTCGCTTTTATCATCTTTTTAATGTTTTTAGCTGTTGATTTAATATCGTGGATTCCAGGTAAAGCTTTGGCTATAATTTTTATTTTAGCCGTTGCGTATCTGCTTTTCCGATAAACACCCGACAATTTCAAGAAACCTGCTCTCGCTTCGGCGGTCGAGTAGGTTTCTTGAAAAATCGCTTTGATGCATACGCACATTGTAATGATCTGGTTTATAGTAATGGCGTAAGAACCTTAACAAATCATATCATTTCGACGCATGTTTGAGTGGCCGCTTAACCGGTGTCGTTCATTATTCGTTTAAAATTAATACAAAAGAAGTATGGAAAAAGCATCAAAAGTTTGCTACGCATACAGCCGAATTGAAATTGTAGTCGCCGAACGAGGTTTAGACCAAAAAGTCCAAAAAGCGCTCAAGGGATTAGCAGTAATTCCATGTTACGTGGACTATGACGAAAAGATAGAGGCTCAAGCTTATAGTCGTTTTGTAAAAAAATACGATGAAGTTAAAGCTAGAGCTTATGCGCATTTTTGCGCTATGGTCTTGGGATACACTCTTTACGACGGCAACAACCTTCGATGGGCGATGCAAGAAGCTGAAGCAAGAATTTAGGTTCAATTCTGGCAGAAGTTATTAACTTCACACTCCGCAGATCTACTCTATTTAGCGCGTAAGTGCTATCGGCCTAGAGTAGATCTTCGTGAACTGTTTTACATAGTTCAACATGCGTCTCGAAATGATGTGATTTGTGGTAATTGATAGAAAATAACTGGCTAATGTCAGTTATTTTTTAAACTGTTATCATTGTTGACGCATTTAGTTGTTTATGATACTATATTCTAATCAGCTGTTTACGGCTCTGTGCTGTAGCTACAAGCGATCATTAACAAATCGGATTATTACAGTGCATGTCTGAAGAGATTATGTACTTTTAATTTATTAATTTCTTTTTCGGACTGAATTTATTTCAGGTCGTTAAAAGAGCTAAAAACAAATGACTAACAAAAAATCTCAAGTAGTTTAATTCAACTAGCTATTTTCTACATTGGCAATTTGCTAATTTAGAGGATAAGAAAATAAGATGAAAACGAAAAAGAAAAGACAAGACGGACTTAGCTCAGATGATGTCGCGGTACTTTACAAGATAATTAGGGTAATGCCTCATTCGGATATCGATAAGCCATCAAGCCGTTTTGTGCGTGCCAGAGAAGGATATTTGAAGACTATGTTAAGTGGCTGTTCGAACCGAAGATGCGCGTTTCAATATGCGTGCTTTGTGGCTTCGAATGGAGATATGCATGATTGCTATGCGGCGATTAATGCTGTCTGGTTTATGCCCGAGTTTTGGGCGTA
Source organism: Candidatus Saccharibacteria bacterium CG2_30_41_52 (assembly GCA_001873625.1). Lineage (GTDB taxonomy): Bacteria > Patescibacteriota > Saccharimonadia > Saccharimonadales > Saccharimonadaceae > UBA1547. Next base: position 76,934 of record MNZN01000001.1, read on the forward strand.
AACAGGTACTAGTCTATTATTCTAGAACGAAATTTTTGTCAAGTTCATAGTTAGCAATTAATAAATACCAAAAATATGAAAAAACAATCAATCAACAAGTTTAAGGGTAACAGAGCATTGAAACAGAACTTCAGGAATCAAACATCTCAGGAGTTGGCTGCCAGATTTAGACACGCAATGTCGATAATTGGTTATATCAACAAGAAAGAGAGTCGAAAGCGTAATTCACGGATTATTCAATCAGTGATGAAAAGGTTCGACACTATCTATTCAGAGACAAGCCTGTTTAGAGATTCGTTCCGTAAGGTAGTGTTAGAAATTGCTGAAGAAAATGGCAAGAACGAAAGATGTGCTGCGTATGCGGCTAACACTGCTCTGGAACTAAAGTTCTAGACAACTGTTGAATTGATGCAATTTTTCCGGATTGAACTGTCGTAGGGCACCCTAAACTGGTGCCTTACGACAAGTAAAGACCTGTGATTCGCTAAACAAGCGAATCGACGTGCACATTGTAATAATCTGATTTGTTAGTTCACAAATAGGCCTTAGTGGTCTATTTTTATTTAATAAATTACAATGGTCAACGTTGATTTATCGAATTGACAATACAACGCATTAGTGATATATTATTCAAATTAGTTGTCTGTGGCGTGGTAGCCTAAGGCGGCGGAGGATCATTAATAAATCAGATCATTACAGTGCATGTCTGAACGACATGTCACTATGTTAATTTAATAAAATTTTCTTTTAACGTACTGAGCTAAATATTCAGGACGATAAACGAACAAAAACAAATGATTCAAAACGTTAGGTTGGTCATAATTATTAATAGTTAGATTAATTGTTTATAACAGTGGTTTTAGTTATTAAGCTATTTAATTAAATTAACAAAAAAGCTATGAAAAACCAATTAAGCAAAAAGCTAATTTTAAAAAGAAGAGCTCTTGGTGATAAGATAAGGCGCGCAAAGCGTAAGATTTTAGTATGTCGATTACGAGGTGCTATGTATATGCTTTGCCTTGTCGCTAAAAACGAAACAAAAAGTACAAAAGTCGCAATGAAAAAAAGCCTATTAAATAGGTTTGATTCCATTAGGGAAGAAGGTTGTGGTTATAAAAAATCATTTTATTTGACGGTCAAATGGACTGCCGAAGATAATGGTATTTATGATGAGGATTTAGTAAGAACGCTGGTTAATTGTGCGCTTGCTCTGCGATAAACTTATAGTTTTATTCCAGGGGCCTGCGAAAGCAGGCTCCTGTGAGTCATTTTTGATGGCTCGACGTGCACATTTGTAATGATCTGGTCTATTTTGATTTGAGCGTTCATTAACAAGTCAAATCATTATGGTGCGTGTTTGAAAAGACGCAACCTGTTTTAATTAATATTTTTTCTTTATATAAGGCGTAATGCCGGATAAAAAAGAAAACAAAATTATGAGAACAAAAGAACAAGATGATGACACAGTGAGTTATTTGCGAATAAGGTATGGTGTACGTATATTCGGGGTTGAAATGAATAAGGATATTCATTCAAACTCTGCAGCGGGCATATTTCTTTGGACTCGTGACAAGCGTAGACAGTTCAATAGGGAGTTTGCTGAATATTCGTATAATCACAATTCCGACGAGACCGTAGAATATATGGTTAATTGGGTAGCTGATTGTTTGTGCGTTAATGACAAAATAAGGGACACAGCGGTTGAATTAGCATTAGAGTATGACCCAACCTATCGGTTGAAGTTTGCTCAGCTGGTCAATAAACTTGATGAAAAAGCCACAGTGACAAAAGTGTTTATAGTCGCCATTATAATTTTTGCAACTATAATGTGGGGCCTAGTCGGTTTCATTGCATCCTTTGTTTTTTTATCACTTGTTATGGTTACGCATGTAATTATGACAGACAAAGTTAGATAATGGTTTATAAATAGTTTCTAGAAAATCTACTAGCGCAGTCGCGCTGGTAGATTTTCTATGAATTGCAGGTCGCTATATAGCGAAAGCGATTCGACGCGCACTATTCATAATGATTTGATTTGTTGATTGACGGATTGTATCTTAACAAGTCGGATCATTACAGTGCATGTCTGAAAAGACTGTACCGTTAATTTATAAATTTCTTCTTCATTTTCCGTGCAATTAAGTACGGAGTGTTAGAAAAGTAAAACAAATATGAAAAAGCCAAGTATCAAGGAAATCCTTAAAGCGGGCGTTTCGGCCATTAAAGCTGATCCAAGAGGTAAAGATACATTTGAAAGCCGTGTTGTACGAGCCGAAAAAAATTATTCTGCTAAAAAGAATAAAGGTGCAACGGTAGTTTCCAAGTTAAGGGAAGCTATGTGGGCCGCAGCTAATCTTGATGAGTTTGACAATAACATTCATGATTATTCTGACGCGATGTGTGTTGTGAATAAGCTGTTGATGAAGCGAGAATTGGTCGCCAAGTCGATTGGAATTAAAAAAAAGCGCAAACTGGCAAAAGTTTAGAATATTTAAAAATTAAGGTACAAATTCTGCGGAGTCTATCAGCAATGGTAGACTCCATGTGAGTCATTTTTTTGACTCGACGTGCACGTTGTAATGATCTGATTTGTGAGAAGTATTGACAATACACCTAATTAGTGGTAATGTATAGTGTGTTGTTGTCGAGGTGGAAACAGATAACGAACTTTAACAAATCATATTATTACAGTGCACGTCTTTTCGTACGTGACAAATAATTTCTAATTATCTTCTTATACAAGGCCTACGTCGTGTAAACAGAAATATCAATACAATACAAAATGGTGAAAATTGAATGAACGGTAGCAAAGTACTATTTAGCGCTTATGCAAACATCGTCAAAACATCAATTTAAAATTGGTGAGAGTTAGTAATTTATTATTTTTCTTGAGCGTTTGAGTATCAAAAAATGCTTGCGTATCAAGAAGCAAACAACCGTATGGAAAAAAAGAATTTCAACCAGGAAGTTGAAGAGATCAAAAAAGGTGTCGATGATTTAGCTCACAAAATGGAACGAAGTAAGTTTTTACTGGAAAGTGAAACTGAATTAGCAGTACGTTTTAGTGAAGCAAAAAGATTGTTGGGGGACAGACCTTACAATCATCAGATATCCACGATGATTGCCGAGTTCAAGGAATATCAGTCTGCTGGTTATGCCTATGATGAAGCATTGATTGCTACCGTATGGTCGTCAGTCAAATGGGATTCTACTGCAACCAAAGAAAAGGTTGGAAAAGCAATAAATAAATTGCTGGCATACAACCCAGATCGCAGAGTTGCTTACATTCGCTTCAAGAATAGCCATAGAATTTTGGTTATTGTGGCTTATGTATTGTGGTGTGCAATGATATTTGTAGGTACCCAGTTTTGGATTACCCAAGTCACTCACGACACCTTCACTCGATATTTCGTACCATCAATGGTAACCCTGTATTATGCCGCATTCTCTCATGGGTTTCTGCGTAAGAAACTTTACTAGAGATGGTTTTGATACCTGGTTTGCTGGTTACGATTGAATAGAGCCTACTCTCGCGAGAACGCCATAATGGCGTTCTCGCGGTTGAGCTGGACTAAAAAAGACGTGCACATTTGTAATAATTTGATTTGTAAGAAAGCCTAGGACACTAATCCTGGGCTTTTTTATTTGCTCGACTTGCATTAAACAGATAAAAATGTAAAAATTATAGAACATGAGTACACTATCATCACAACCATACAAAGGAACGCGCGACTATTATCCTGAGGATAAACGAATTCAGAATTATATCTTTTCTGTATGGCATAAAGTTTCTCGATTGTACGGTTATGAAGAATACGGTGCGCCAACACTTGAACCGTTGGAAGCTTATATGGCCAAAAGTGGCCAAGAACTAGCCGGGGAACAAACTTATACGTTTACAGATCGTGGCGGTCGTATTGTTGCGATTCGTCCTGAAATGACACCTACAATCAGCCGTATGGTTGCTGCGCGTCGACAAGAATTATCATATCCTGCACGTTTATATTCAATCGCTAACTTTATGCGTTATGAACGCCCACAGCGCGGTCGTGAACGTGAATTCTGGCAATTGAACGTTGATATTTTTGGTGCTGATGGCGTAGCCGCAGAGGCTGAGATTTTAACACTTGCCGATAATATTATGAAAGAATTTGGCGCGCAACCGACAGATTATGTCATAAGGATTAACAACCGAAAACTAATTAACTTTATGATGGCGCAGTATTTTGGTTTGGATGGTGTTCAGGGCCAAGCGATGATGAAATTGTTTGATCGTAAGAATAAAATCAGTGAACAAGATTTTATTATTCAAGCAACAGAAATATTCGGCGATCAGGCGGATGATGGAATAAAAAAAGTTCATGCGCTACTAGCTGCAACAAGTATGGCGGATTTGCCAGCTGAAATTCGCGATAGCGCTGCTGTAACTGAAATTCAAGAACTATTCACATTACTAGAACGTGCTGGTGTTAAAAGTTTAGTATTTGATATTACATTGATGCGCGGGTTAGATTATTACACTGGAATGGTGTTTGAAGTGTTTGATACTCACCCTGATAACAATCGCGCACTGTTTGGTGGCGGACGATACGATGGTTTGGTCGGATTATTTGGTGCAGAATCTATATCAGCCGTCGGTATGGCGCCAGGCGGTACTATGATGGAGAATTTCATTTCAGTTCACAATTTGATGCCAAAACAACGCTCAACAACTGATGTATATATCGCAGTTTTGGGTGATACTGTCCGTGAAGCCGGTAAATTGGCACGCGATCTGCGCGATAGTGGAATTAGAGTTGAATTGGATATTGTTGGCCATAAATTGGATAAACAAATCAAAACAGTGGTAAAAAAGGCAATTCCTTACATATTATTTATAGGTGAGGAAGAAGTTAAGAGTGAAATATATACAATAAAAGACATCGCGCAGTCCAAAGAATACAAATTGAACTTTGCCGGTATTGTTGAATTAATTAAGGAGTAATAATGAAAACATCTGTAAAAAATATATCCGACACCAAGGTCGTGCTAACTATCACAGTTGATGCTGCTGAATTGGCCGTTGCTGAACAAGTCGCGCTAACTAAGCTTGCACGAGATGTTAAAGTCCCAGGTTTTCGTAAAGGAAAAACACCAATCAGTGTTGCTGCTAAAAATGTAGACCCAGGTACTTTGCAAGAAAACGCATTGAATAATGCAATCAGTAAGGCAGTTGCCGAAGCTTTCGTTAATAGTGAAATTCAAGCGCTGGATCGTCCAGCTGTCGAAGTTAAAAAGTTTGTTCCAGGTGAAATGTTGGAGTTTACTGCTGAGGCTGAAATTTTGCCAAAGATCAAACTAGGTAATTACAAAAAGCTAAAAGCCAAAGCCGCAAAAGTTGTCGTTGAAAAATCTGAAATTGATGAAATTGTTGAACGAATGCGCAAAGGCTTTGCTGAGAAAAAAGCAGTAAAACGTGCTGCTATTGATGGCGACGAAACCATTATTGATTTTGTTGGTAAAAAGGGTGGTGTTGCGTTTGATGGTGGTACAGGAACTGACTATGCATTAACACTTGGATCAAATCAATTTGTCCCAGGTTTTGAATCTGGCGTTGTTGGACACAAAGCCGGCGAGACATTTGATATTGAACTTACTTTTCCTGCAGATTACGGTTCAGCTGACCTAAAAGGCGCTAAAGTTACGTTTACTACTACAATCAAGACTGTCAAAGAAGTCGTATTGCCTGAAATAACCGATGCTTTTGCTAAAAAAGCTGGTCCATTCAATACTGTTGCTGAACTGTTAGCTGATATTAAACGAGAACTTACAACTCAAAAAGAAAAAGAAGCAGGCGAGAAGTTGAAAGATGCTTTAGTCACTGAACTTGTGGCTGCTAGCCACGTACCAGTACCAGACATTCTAGTTGAAGATCAAGCAAAATCAATCGAACAAGATTTTTCAAATAATTTGATGTATCAAGGTGTAACAATTGAACAATACTTGGAAAACAAAGGTTTTGAATCCAAAGAAAAATGGTTAGAAACTGAAGTTCACGATGTTGCCGTAAAACGCGTTCAAGCTGGTCTGGCACTAGCCGAACTAAGCAAGATTGAAAAGATTGAAGCGACTAGTGCGGAACTAGAAGCCCACGTCGATACTTACCGACAACAATATGCCAAAAATCCAGAAGCGTTGAAGCAATTCGACCAACCCGAAGTCCGTCGTGATATTGCAAACCGCCTAATCACCGAAAAAACCGTTGATCGTTTAGTTGAACTCAACAAAAAGTAGAACACGACACGATAAGCATAACTAGCACTCATTTGAATGGAGTGCTAGTTTTGTGTATAATTAGTGTATATGAATAAGCCATCAAATTATCTAGTGCCAACTGTTATTGAAAAGACTTTTGATGGCGAGCGGGCTTTTGATATTTATTCCAGATTACTTAATGAACGTATTATCTTTTTGGGTGAGCAGGTGAATGAACATACTGCGAATATCGTTGTTGCGCAGTTGTTGCATTTGGCGTATGCTGATCCCAAAAAAGACATAAAACTATATATCAACAGTCCTGGTGGCAGTATCTATGATGGTTTAGCGATTTATGACACGATGCAATATATTGCGCCTGACGTGCAAACTATTGGTATTGGGTTGCAGGCAAGTATGGGAGCGTTTTTGTTGTCCAGCGGCGCTAAAGGTAAACGATTTGTTTTGCCTCACAGCAAGATTATGATTCACCAACCCAGCCACAGCACAAAAGGCAAGGTGACGGACATGGAAATTGATTTGAAAGAGACATTAGCCGTCAAGGAAATGTTAGCAGGAATGTTAGCAAAAAATACTGGTCAAAAATTGTCTAAAGTTAAATCAGACATCGAACGCGATTATTGGATGACAGCCGAAGAGGCCAAAGCTTACGGTATAGTTGACGAAGTAATTGCTAAAGCGTAGCCATAAAAATTTATGGATAAGCCAGAGTTTTACATAAATCATATCTACCCTTCGGTTGAAAACGCCAAAGAAGTTATTGATTTACGGTACCGCGATATGCGACGAGCAGATTTGTCTGCGGAAAAGGCAGCAAAATTAGCTGGTGTAGATGATAAAAGGAAATTGGAAGAGCAGCGCCAGTCATTAGAGGATTATCTTGCTAGATCTGCTAGATACTTGGGGTTGGTTGCTTTAAAAAGCGACAAGTTAATTGGTTTTAGTTATACCAGCGAATGGACTGCTGAAGACATGCTACCATATTGCAATACCATGGAAAGATTTGCGATGAAAGCAATGATAAAATGCATAGGAAATCGATTTATTGGTAACTCTGTTGGTTTGCATGAATTAGTTGTCGACAGTACGCAGGTAGTTGAATGCATAGAGGTTAGCGAAAAAATACTCGATAGTGCTATGATTCATGCTGATTCGAACCAGATTTTTGTTGCTACATATCAAAATAAAGTTTCTGAAAGTGCTTTGACTGATAGGCAATTTCATTTATTTTCCAAAAATCCATTTTCATCGAAAGAAATTAAAGATTTGTATGTGCGCTCGTTGCCTGTCGCTGAGCATAATTTTTATCAGGAATATAGTTTTGAAAAAACATTTTAAAAGTCCTTGACTATTGTGCCGATTTAATACACAATAGACGTAAGAAGTAGTGTAGCTGTGGTTATTTAGTGTCTTTTTGCATGAGTGGCATCGTACAGATTGCAACCACTGGTAAGGGAATCTTCGGCGCCAAGAGAACCCTTCGTTTTCGCTGTAAAGCGATTTGCGAATAACTAAACTAATACAATTTAAACTCTGAAGGAGTAGCATAACTTATGGCAAAAGCTAAGCCTACCAGCGCGAAACGCGTCTTTTTTACAAAAGATGATACAGCGTTGGCTCTACCAAATTTAATTTCTCACCAAAAGGACAGCTGGCGTGATTTCGTCGAAACTGGTCTAAGTGAGATTTTTTCGGAATTAAACCCAATTGACGACTATACGGGTCAAAAATTGTCATTACGTTTTAACGACTATCGTTTTCAAGAACCAAAAGTCACTGAAGCCGATGCTAAAGAGAACAATTTAACATTTGACGCTCCACTACATGCCAATGTTGAATTAACAAACAAAGTAACAGGCGAAGTAAAAGAACAAGAAATCTATTTGGGTGATTACCCATGGATGACTGACCGTGGTACGTTTATCGTCAACGGTACAGAACGTGTTGTTGTTTCTCAGTTGATCCGTAGCGCCGGCGTATTCTTTACGGCTGATGCAGCTGCAACTCGAAATTTTTACGGTGCTAAATTAATCCCAGGTCGTGGTGCATGGTTAGAAATTGAAACCGCATCAAACGGTGTTATCTATGTCAAAATCGATCGCCGTCGTAAATTGCCGATTACGACATTGTTGCGTGCCCTTGGTCACAGCAAATCATCTGAAATCAAAAGTTTGTTTGAGGATATTGATACCGGTGAAGTCAAATACATTGATGCCACTTTAGACAAAGATCCCGCGCGCGGTTCAAATGAAGCCTTAATTGAAGTTTACCGACGTCTACGTCCAGGTGACCTGGCAACAGTTGACAACGCTCGCAGTATGATTGAACGAATGTTCTTTGATTTCAAACGATTCGACTACAGCCGAGTAGGACGATACAAATTGAATCAACGACTTGGTTTGACAGTTCCAAATACAACTGAAAACCGTGTATTTCAACTAAGCGACCTTATTGCTATTATACGTGAAGTTATTCGCTTAAATAATACTCAGGATAAACCTGACGATATCGATTCACTATCGAACCGTCGCGTTAAATTGGTTGGTGAACTTGTGGCTCGTCAGTTCCGCGTTGGTATGTTGCGTATGCAACGTAACGCAATGGACCGCATGAGCATGACTGATATCGAAAACGTAACTCCTGGTCAGTTAATAAATGCTCGTCCAGTTGTTGCTGCTGTTCGTGAATTCTTTGCAAGTTCACAGCTGTCACAGTTGATGGACGAAACAAACCCACTAGCAGAACTCTCCCACAAACGTCGCCTAAGTTCGATGGGGCCTGGTGGTTTATCACGCGAACGTGCTGGATTTGATGTTCGTGATGCTCACCCTACTCACTACGGACGTTTGTGCGTAGTTGAGACTCCAGAAGGTGCAAACATTGGTTTGGTGCTAAACCTAGCATCATATGCCCGTGTTAATGAGTACGGATTTATCGAAACTCCTTATCTAAAAGTTGTTAAAGGCAAAGTAACCGACCAAGTTGTTTACCTAGATGCTGCCCAAGAAGTAACGGAAGTTATTGCTGATGCCAGTGTTAAATTAAACGATGACGGATCATTCGTTGACAACCGCGTTAGTGCACGTAACGGAGTTTTACCAGAGCAAGTTGACGCGACTGAAGTTACTTATGTCGATGCCGCTCACAAACAAATTTTAGGATCATCAGCCGCTTTGATTCCATTTATCGAGAAAAACCGTGTTGACCGTTCGTTAACTGGTTCTGCTATGCAGAAACAAGCTGTGCCACTGTTAATACCTTCATCTCCAGTTGTTGGAACGGGCATCGAAGGTGAAATTGCTAAAAACACTAGCCAGTTAATCACTGCAAGTGGTGATGGTGAAGTTGTACGTGCTGACGGTGATCAAATTCATGTTAAATACAAAGAAGGTGTCAAAGTTTATGAACTAGTTCACTTTGCTAAAAGTAACGATGACCGTTCTATTAACCAAAAAGTTTGCGTTGTTCGTGGACAAAAGGTTAAAAAAGGCGACATCCTAATCGAAGGTGCTTCAATTGCTGATGGTGAATTGGCACTTGGACGCGATCTTTTGGTGGCATTTATGCCATGGGGTGGCTATAACATGGATGATGCTATAGTTTTGTCTAGCCGCGTTGTTAGTGATGATGCCCTTACAAGTATTAACATCAAAGATTACACAATTGAAGTTCGTGAAACTAAACTTGGTAACGAAATTGTTACCCGTGATATTCCAAACGTTAGCGAAGATTCACTACGTCATTTGGACGAAAGTGGAATTGTTCAAGTTGGTTCAGAGGTTAAATCAGGCGACGTATTAGTCGGTAAGATTACACCAAAGGGCGAACAAGAACTTTCAAGCGAAGAACGACTATTGCGTGCTATCTTTGGTGAAAAAGCCAAAGACGTTCGCGATACATCACTACGCATGAATAATGCTGGCGGTGGAAAAGTTGTCGGCGTCAAGATATTTAGTCGCGAAAATGGTAATGAACTTAAAGCCGGTGTATTAATGCAGATTCAAATCTTTGTTGCTCAACTACGCAAAATTAGCGTAGGTGACAAGTTGGCAGGACGCCACGGAAACAAAGGTGTTATTGCTAAAATCCTACCAATTGAGGATATGCCATTCATGGAAGACGGAACACCTGTTGATGTGGTCTTGAACCCACTTGGCGTGCCTTCACGTATGAACATTGGTCAGTTGTTTGAAACTCATCTTGGTATGGCTGCGACGGCACTTGGCTACAAAGTTGCAACACCTCCATTTAATGGTGTTCCAAACGAAGTTATCAAAGACGAACTTGAAAAAGCCGGTTTTGCACGTGACGGTAAGTTCCAATTGTTCGATGGACGCGACGGAAATGCATTCGAAGAGCGCACAACCGTAGGTGTCATGCATATGATCAAGCTACACCACATGGTTAGCGACAAGATCCACGCTCGTTCAACTGGCCCATACACAATGGTCACACAACAACCTTTGGGCGGTAAAGCTCAAAACGGTGGTCAGCGCTTCGGAGAAATGGAAGTCTGGGCACTTGAAGCTTATGGCGCAGCTGCTACATTGCAAGAAATGATTACGATCAAATCTGACGATGTTTACGGACGTGCAAAAGCTTACGAGTCTATCATTAAAAACGAACCAATTGTTGGTCCAAAACTACCTGAATCATTTAACGTTTTGGTTAAAGAATTACAAGGTCTTGGACTACGTGTCGACCTGTTAGACGAAACTGTTGATGCAATTGTTGATGCCGAACAAATCATTACAGGAAAAGTTGCGGACATTGAAGAAACAGAACAAATAAAGGAGGAGGCGTAATATGCCACGAGTAATTGCAAATAACGGGATTACCGACTTTAACGCAATCCGCCTGACCGTTGCTAGCCCAGAAGATATTCTAAAGTGGAGCAATGGTGAGGTTACTAAACCAGAAACAATCAACTATCGAACTCAGAAACCTGAGCGCGATGGTTTGTTCTGTGAACGTATCTTTGGACCAGTAAAAGATGTAAATCCACATGACAATAAACTAAAAGGTGTTCGTTCACGCGAAGCTGCAGTCGACAAGAATGGTGAATTAATTACCAAATCTATCGTCCGCCGCGAACGCATGGCTCACATCGCCCTAGCTACTCCAGTTGCACACATCTGGTTTATGCGTGGTACGCCAAGCGCAATGAGCTTACTTTTGGGCATTACTGTCCGAAACCTAGAACGCATTGCTTACTTTTCAACCTACGTTATTCTAAAATCAGATGACAAAAAACGTGAACAGTATTTAGCAGACCTAGAAGCTGAAACTGAAGCTGGAAAAGTCGCTATCAAAATTCGATTCGAACGCGAAGCTGGTGTTGAAAACGCCGATGTTAAAGCATTAGCAACAGCTCAATCTGCTGAACTTGCAGAACTAGACGAATCATACTTGGCTAAAAAATCTCAACTAGAGATGCTAGTTAAGGGTGCTTTGATTTCAGAAGTAGACTTTAGAAACCTACCAGAAGAATACGAAGAATTAGTCGAAGTCGGTATGGGTGGTGCGGCATTAAAGACATTGCTAGACGAAATCGATCTTGCAGCCTTGATTGCTAAACTTACTACTGAAGTATTAGAAGCAAAAGGTCAACGTGAGAAGAAACTTCTAAAGCGTCTAAAGATGCTAGAAGGTATGGCCGTTGCTGGTATTAAACCGAACAGTCTTGCGCTAACAATCCTACCAGTTATTCCACCAGATTTACGTCCGATGGTTCAATTGACTGGTGGTCGTTTCGCCACATCAGACCTAAACGATCTTTATCGACGCGTCATTAACCGTAATAACCGTCTTAAAAAGCTTATCGGTCTAAATGCGCCTGAAGTTATTCGCCGCAACGAGATGCGTATGCTTCAAGAAGCAGTTGATGCGTTAATTGACAACAGTGCAGCCAAGGGAAACCGTGCAGTTAATGCAACCGGTGGACGTCGACGTCTAAAATCAATTAGCGACATGCTAAAGGGTAAACAAGGTCGTTTCCGTCAGAACCTTTTGGGCAAACGCGTTGACTATTCGGGACGTTCAGTAATTGTTGTTGGTCCAAAACTTCACATTCACGAATGTGGTTTGCCAAAACAAATGGCATTGGAGCTATTTAAGCCTTTTATTATCAGCTGGTTAATCCGCAACGAACACGCTTACAATATTCGCTCAGCATCACGCTTGATTGAATCTGGTGACGCGTTAGTTTGGGACGCATTAGACGCTGTTATCGAAGGTAAATACGTTCTTTTGAACCGTGCTCCATCACTTCACCGATTGTCTATTCAAGCTTTCCAACCTAAATTGGTTGAAGGCAAAGCTATTCAACTACATCCACTTGTAGCAAATGGCTTTAACGCTGACTACGATGGTGACCAGATGGCAGTTCATTTGCCTTTATCAGATAACGCGCAGCGTGAAGCTCGCGAATTGATGAGTGCAACAAACAACTTGCTAAAACCTGCTGATGGCGTTCCAGTATTGAACATTGGTCAGGACGTTGTTTTAGGTAATTATTACCTAACATACGAAAAACCAAGTGCTCAGACTAAAGAAGTTAAAGCTTACAGTTCAGTTTATGAAGCTGAAATGGCATACGATGACAAGAAATTGCAATTGCAAAGCCCAATTCGTGTTTACACCAAGGGTGAAATTCGCAATACAACACTAGGTCGCGTATTCTTTAACGAGATTTTACCTGTTGATTTTCCATATGATAACTCAATTCAAGCTAAAAAACAGTTGAAAAAAGTTTTGGCTAAAATCTTTAATGATTACGGTCCAGAAACAACTGCTTATACTGCAGACCGCATGAAAGGCTTGGCTTTCCGCTTTGCTACTATCGCGGCTGTATCAACTGGCCAAGAAGACTACATCCAATTTAGCGAAATAAGTGAATTCGTTGTCGAAGGTGACGCCAAGACTGCACTAATTGCTGAGCAATTTGACCAAGGTTTGATTACAGAGGAAGAGCGCTACAGCCTAACTATCGCCGCATGGCGAGCAGTTGACCGTAAGATTGCTGACTTTTTGCGAATAAAGATGCGCGATATGGACACAAGTATTTCTGTCATGGTTAACTCTGGTGCTCGTGGCGATATTTCAAACGTCAAATGGGCATCAGCAATGATCGGTATCGTTGTGGATTCAAATAACCGCGAAATCGAGCTTCCAATTCGTTCGAACTACAAAGATGGTCTAAGTTCACTAGAGCAATTCGTGGCAACACGCGGTGCACGTAAGGGGCTTATCGATACAGCTTTAAAGACAGCCGATGCTGGTTACCTAACACGACGACTTGTCGACGTGTCACAAGATGTGTTTACTGTAGAAGATTCAGAAGTTAGCGACGATGATGGCTTTGCAATTTTGCGAAGTGAATCAGAATTAACAATGATTAACTTTGGTAACCGTCTAGTTGGACGATATACTGCCGAAGCAATTCCTGGTATTGTTGAAAACGATACAATCATTACTCGCGATATTGCAAACGCAATCGAATCTGATGAAACAATTGCAAGTGTCAAGATTCAATCTGTTCTAACTACCAAAAACCTACGTGGAATCCCACGCAAGAGTTACGGTATCGATATGTCAACAGGCCGAATCGTTGACGCTGCACAACCTGTCGGTGTTATTGCCGCTCAATCTGTTGGTGAGCCTGGTACACAGTTGACATTGAAGACTTTCCACAAAGGTGGAGAGGCTGGTGGAGACATCACCCAAGGTCTACCTCGTGTTGAAGAGTTATTTGAAGCTCGTAGTCCAAAAGGTCAAGCATATATCACTGAAGTTACCGGTCTTGTCGATATGTGGGAAGATGGCAAAAAGTACATTGTTCAAGTTACACCAGAAGCTGGTCACGTTGAGCGAATTGCGCTTGATGGCCGCACAGTAGTCGTTAAATCTGGCAGCAACATCAAAGTTGGTGACGTATTGGCTACCGGTGAAAGTGAAACACGACCACTAACTGCACCATTTGATGGCGTACTAGAAATCGCTGAAGATACTTTGATCCTAGCTGCAAACGCATCTTCACCAGTTCGCTACGAAATCCCAGGCACAGCACAAGTTGTTGTTGCTGCTGGTGATGTTGTCGAAGCAGGTGACCGCCTAACATCTGGTTCATTGAATCTACATGATTTGATGCGTCTAAAGGGTACCGAAGCTACACAACGCTATATCATTAACGAAGTCTTGCGTATTTACGCAGCACAGGGTCAAGACGTTGCTGACAAGCACCTCGAGATCATCGTTCGTCAGATGTTTAGCCGCGTCCAAGTTGAAGACCCAGGTGATGGTATCTTTGTCACAGGTGACATCGTATCTAAGGCACTTGTTGTTGAAGCTAACGCTGAACTAGCAGCCGCTGGTAAATCGTTAATCGGTTACACCCAGTTGCTACTTGGTATTACTAAAGTCTCAATCTGGTCAGACAGCTTCCTATCGGCTGCATCGTTCCAAGACACAACTCGTGTTCTTATCAACGCTGCAATTAGCGGACGCATCGACCGACTACATGGTTTGAAAGAAAACGTCATCATTGGCCGCAAGATTCCAGTTGGAACCGGCGCCCTTGACTACGTCAATCCTTCTGAACCTGACAGCGATGTTGTCGAAGAAATCGCTGCAAATATCGAATTAGCCATTTAACTAGTAGATGGTAGGTAGCATATAGTAGGTGTTAGAAAATAGAATAGGCTCCGGAAATACCGGAGCTTATTTTATTATTGAGTCTTAGCTCTACTATATACCGTCTACTACCTACCAAATGTTGCTTTTATACAACATTTTTGCTATAATCAACCACGAGTTTACTCTTATTGGGCTAACGAATTATTGAATGTGTACAGATTCGATAGTGCCGATAAGTATGACACAGAGAGAGCATGCTGAGCTTAATCTGTAAAAGTGGACGAATCTCGTCCTATAATAGTGTCAATAAATAATTACTTTTAGGAGTATTAATGCCAACAATCAATCAATTAGTGCGCAAGCCACGCAAGATTGCGATTAAAAAATCGAAATCTCCTGCGCTTGGCAAGATTCACAATGCACTCAAGACTCGTTATTTCGAGCAAAACAGCCCACTAAAACGCGGTGTTTGTATTCGCGTAACAACTAAAACACCTAAAAAACCAAACTCAGCTTTACGTAAAGTTGCACGTGTTCGTTTAACAAATCAACAAGAAGTTTGGGCATACATTGGCGGCGAAGGTCACAACCTACAAGAACACGCCGTTGTGCTAGTTCGTGGCGGTCGTGTGCCAGATCTTCCAGGTGTACGTTACCACCTTGTTCGCGGTGCATTAGATCTTCAAGGTGTTGCAAAGCGCAAAAAAGGCCGTTCTAAGTACGGTGCTAAAAAGGAGACCAAGTAATGCCTCGTAAAACAACAGCATCCCTACAACGTGAACTAAATCCAGATCGCAAGTACCAAAGCGTAATGGTTCAACGTTTGATTAACAAATCTATGCTAAATGGCAAAAAGCTAGTTGCAGAACGTGCTGTTTACGGCGCAATCGAAACAGCTGCTAAAAAGCTAAAAAGCGAAGAACCAATGGAAGTATTTGAAAAAGCGTTGAAAAACATTTCACCAAATTTCGAGATCAAATCTCGCCGTGTTGGTGGTGCAAACTATCAAATTCCATTTCCAGTCGCTGGTCACCGCCAAATGCACTATGCTTTTTCATGGCTAGTACAAGCTGCACGCTCACGCCATGGTATGTCATATTCAGATTGCCTAGCGCAAGAGATTGTTGACGCTTGTGGTGAAACTGGTGGTGCTTTCAAGAAAAAGGAAGATACACACCGAATGGCAGAAGCAAACCGTGCATTTGCTCATTTTGCCCGTTCATAATTAGCATTCAACTATATATATGAAACAAAATATCCGCGGATATGTGGGAACATCAATCATCGTCGTTTGGAACACCTTCAAACGGTTGATGATTGGTGTTATTTTGTTAATTATAGGTTGGATTACGTACACTGTTGTTATTAACAATCTACTGCATGGTGAAACTAGACTGGATCAAATATTAGCGTTTTTAGCGCTTTGGTTTGTTGTTGCATATATATTCATACCTAGAATTCATCGAGTTTTGACTAAACTATATATACCAGATTATTTTATTGGACGTATTCGTACGGCTGATGGTCTGCTAAGCGATCCAGTTAATTTGGCATTTATAGGTAGTGAAGAACATTTGCATCATGCAATGAAACAGGCCGGATGGGTTTTAGCCGACGAACTAACGTTAACTAGTAGTTTCAAGATGGTAATGGCGACTTTACTGAGCCGAAGTTACGTACACGCGCCGGTCAGTCCAGGATATTTATTTGGTAACGTCCAATCGTTTACATATCAACAAGGGGTAAATAATAAAACGTCGGCGCGTCATCATGTTCGTTTTTGGAAGACCCCAGACGGATGGTTAATGCCCGGTGGACATCGGGTTGATTGGGTTGCGGCTGGAACGTACGATCGAGCTGTTGGCTTTTCATACTTTACATTACAAATAACTCACAAAATTGAATCTGATACCGATATCGAACGAGACTACATTGTCGATACGTTAGAATCAATAGTTAAATTAAAACGGGTAAATATAATCAAAAACTATTTTAGTGCGTATCACCATCGAAGTGGCGGAGGCGATAATATTACGACAGACGGCGCTTTGCCTATTATTGAGCTATAACAAAGCCTGCTCTGTATCTAGTAATAAGTATAAATATCTGATAGAATTGATGCTAAGAGCTATTTTTAATGGCAAAAATTAATTGAAAAGGAATATAAGACAACACCATGGCAGAAAGACACGTCCCCCTAGAGGACCTTCGCAATATCGGTATTATCGCCCATATTGACGCTGGTAAAACAACTACAACCGAGGCAATTTTGTATCGTACTGGTCTTTCACACAAGATTGGTCTAGTTCACGAAGGTGGAACAACGACTGACTGGATGGAACAAGAGCGTGAACGTGGTATCACGATTACTTCTGCTGCTGTTACTGCTTTTTGGAAGGGTAAAAAAATTAACCTTATCGATACACCAGGCCACATTGACTTTACGGCCGAAGTAGAACGCTCACTACGCGTTTTGGACGGTGCTGTGACTGTCTTTGACGGTAAAATGGGTGTTGAGGCTCAGTCTGAAACCGTTTGGCGCCAAGCTAACAAATATCACGTTCCACGTATATGTTTTATCAACAAGATTAACCAAACTGGTGGCGATTTTTACAAATCTTTGGATTCTATCCATCACCGTTTGACAAAAAACGCGCTTCCAATTCACTTGCCAATTGGTTTTGAAAAAGAAATCAATGGTCTTGTTGATCTTATCGATATGAAATCTTACACCTACAGCGATTACGCAGACCACGAATTAGTTGTTGGCGAAATTCCAGCTAATATGATTGAAAAGTGTAAAAATTCTCGATCACTATTGGTTGAAGCAGCTGTCGAAGCTGACGATGCGTTGTTTGAGCGTTTCTTGGACAAAGGCGAAGATTCAATCACAATCCCGGAACTTAAAGCTGCTTTGCGCAAACGAGTTTTGGCTGGTGATTTCTACCTAGTAACAGGCGGCGATGGCCGTGGAGTTATCGTCGAAAAAGTTTTGGACCTTGTTGTTGATTATTTACCATCACCATTAGATGTTAGTGGCATTTGGGGTCATGATCCAAAAACTGGTGACGAAATTGAACGTAAGCCAGACGTCAAGGAACCTTTGTCATCTCTAGCTTTTAAAATTGCAACTGACCCATTCGTTGGTAAGTTAATTTTTGTTCGTGTCTACAGCGGTCAAATGACAGCTGGTTCATATGTCCTCAACACCGTTACTGGCGAAAAAGAGCGCATTGGCCGAATTGTTCGTATGCATGCTGACAAACGTGAAGATATTGATTCGATTGATGCAGGTGACATCGCCGCAGTTGTAGGTCTGAAGGGTACATTTACTGGTCACACACTATCTGCTGTCGATAAACCAATTACACTAGAATCTATTACATTCCCAGATCCTCCAGTATCGATCGCGGTCGAACCAAAGACCAAGGCTGACCAGGAAAAAATGGGTATAGCATTGCAACGTTTGGCCGAAGAAGACCCAACTTTCCGCATTCACACTGATGATGAAACAGGTCAAACGATTATGTCAGGAATGGGTGAACTGCACCTTGATATTTTGATCGATCGTATGCGACGCGAATTTAATGTTGAAGCTAACATCGGTGAACCACAAGTTGCTTTTCGTGAATCTATCAAAGGCACGTCTGATGTTCAAGGCAAACATATCAAGCAATCTGGTGGACGTGGTCAATATGGTGACGTATGGGTCAAATTTGAACCAAATGAAATGGGCAAAGGCTTCGAATTTATCGATGCCATCAAGGGTGGTTCAGTCCCTCAAGAGTATCGTAAACCAGTTGAAGCTGGGATCAAAGAAACGCTTAACGGCGGTGTTATTGCTGGTTACCCAGTAGTTGATGTCAAAGCAACTCTTTATGATGGTAGTTATCACGATGTCGACTCAAGTGAACTTGCTTTTAAATTGGCTGGTAGCTTAGCTGCACGTGAGGGTATCAAACAAGCTAAACCAATCCTACTTGAACCTATTATGCACGTTGAAGTAACTACTCCTGAGGATTTCATGGGTGATGTCATTGGCGACTTAAACAGTCGCCGTGGCCGTATCGAAGCTATGGAGGACCTTAGTGCCGGTGCTAAATTGATCAAAGCTTTTGTGCCACTTGCAAACATGTTTGGTTATACAACCGACCTGCGCTCAATGAGCCAGGGGCGTGCTGCAAGCTCGATGGAACTTGCTCAGTACGAGGAAGTACCGCCAAATGTGGCCCAAGAGATAGTAGAGAAGCGTTCAAGCAAATAGGTTAAATACCTCTTTACGAAGTGGCGTAGACTCTGTATAATGACAGATATACGTCGTTGAGTAAGTATTTGCTCTCGTCTAAAAAATAATTAATAGGAGAAATAATTCAATGGCAGATTTCGACCGAACCAAACCTCACGTTAACGTTGGCACAATGGGCCATGTTGACCACGGTAAAACAACATTAACCTCAGCAATTACTAACGTACTTGCTAAAAGATTGCCTAGTGCTGTTAATAAACCTGTTACTTATGCGCAGATTGATAACGCACCAGAAGAGCGCGCACGTGGTATTACTATTGCTTCATCTCACCAAGAGTATGAATCAGAAAAGCGTCACTATGCTCACGTTGACATGCCAGGTCACGCTGACTACATCAAAAATATGATCACAGGTGCTGCCCAAATTGATGGTGCTATCCTTGTGGTTGCTGCAAACGATGGTCCGTTGCCTCAAACTCGTGAACACGTTTTGTTGGCTCACCAAGTTGGTGTTCCAAAAATCCTTGTTTACCTAAACAAGATGGACCTTGCTGACCCTGAACTAGTTGAATTAGTTGAGATGGATATTCGTGAACTTCTTGCTAAAAACGGATTTGACGAAAACGCTCCAATTATCAAAGGTTCTGCAACCAAAGCCCTAGAAGGCGACAAAGAAGCCGAAGATTCTATTATGGAACTAGTTGCAGCTTTGGATAGCTATATACCAGAGCCAGTTCGTGAATTAGACAAACCATTCTTGATGCCAATCGAAGACGTCTTTTCAATCAAAGGCCGTGGTACAGTTGCTACCGGTCGTATTGAACAAGGTATCATCAAATTGAACGATCCAGTTGAAATCGTTGGTATCCGTGCAACTCAAACATCAGTTGTTACTGGTATTGAGGCTTTTAAAAAGAACCTAAACCAAGGTCAAGCTGGCGACAACGCTGGTATCTTGCTACGCGGTATTGAACGCGAACAAATTGAACGCGGTCAAGTTATCGTCAAACCAGGTAGCTTAACACCACACACTGAATTTGAAGCTGAAGTTTACATCTTGAAAAAAGAAGAAGGTGGACGACATACTCCATTTAGCAAAGGTTACAAACCACAGTTCTACTTCCGTACAACTGACGTAACCGGTGAAGTTGAACTTCCAGCCGACAAAGAACTAGTTATCCCTGGCGATACACTAACTTTCAAGGTTAAACTTCTTGCTCCAGTAGCAATGGAAAAAGGTCTAACATTTGCTATCCGCGAAGGTGGTAAAACTGTTGGTGCTGGCGTTGTAACTAACATCGTTAAATAATCTATTCTAGATTTACAAAATACCCCCGAGCAATCGGGGGTATTTTTGATACACTAGGTATGCGAACCGCAAGAAGTGATACAATAAACATATGAGCGAAGATCAATTCACGAAATTATTCAATTACATGGAAAAGCGTTTTAACGCCATTGATAAAAGATTTGAACTTACAGCATCCCAAGAAAGCCTTGATAGGCTAACCAACACTATCGATAATTTTGTCAAAAGACTTGATGACGCTGAAATCGAACAGGTCTCACGTGACGAACAATTCAAACGTCTGTTAAATTGGGCACGTAAAGTTTCTAAGAAAACTGGGATTCCATTAACAGATTTGTAAAACAAAATACCCCGAGCAATCGGGGGTATTTTGTTTTCATCTATTATTAGTTGTCAGAACAGATTCAAAATGTTATAATCCATGAGTATTATTAATGATATCGAGAACTCGGTGGTGGCAGAACATTCGCCGTACAGCGAACTGGTCCATAACAGAGGTTACGATATAACCGTCGTTTATGCGACAAGAAGGACCATTATATGGCAGCAGACAAGCAAGAACAGGCCCTAAGAATTCGTATCCGCCTAAAAGCGTACGATCACAAGGTTATAGACCAATCAGCAAAACAAATTATTGACACTGCAATCCGTACTGGCGCATCAGTTGCCGGTCCAGTGCCACTTCCAACTCGCCGTAGCGTGTTTACCGTGGTTAAATCACCACACGTCTACAAAAAAGGTGGAGAAGCATTCGAAATGCGCGTTCACAAACGACTAATCGACATTACCGACGCAACTCCAAAGACTATTGATAGTCTACAAAACCTCAGCTTGCCTGCAGGTGTTGATGCTGAAATTCGCATGTAATTTAAATGCAATTTAATAACCCCGCTAATTGCGGGGTTATTTTTTGTCTAAAAACTAACTAAAGAGCGTTGATCTTGTCGATAATACGCAAGGTATCCAACTGAATGTTCAAAATCCACAAAGATAGAATCATAATATATATAAATAAGATTGCCCAATAAATTGTTTGTTGGGAAACCTGGTATGTCATAAATGGAGTCTTTTCTTTGACAAGTTGGAATGATTTAAAAGCTACAGCTTTGGCTTTGCGTGGGGTAGCCTTTACAACCTTAATGGTTTTTTTAGCTACTACCTTTTTTGCGACTTTCTTTACAGTTTTTTTAGTTTTAGTTGCCATAACATTACCACTCCTATGTTATTTAATGATACTTATGGTTACAGTATGCAACACGGTGGCAATTAGCACAAGTGGTATTATGACCAACACTTAAGGTTATTTGGTATACTTTAGTTAGATGAAAGCATTAAAACCCAAAAATCATCGAATCTTGACGCTAGTTATTGCGGTTGTCTTAGTAATAGCAGCAGGTGTTGGTATCTGGTGGTATGTAAACATCAATAATCAATCTAAATCAGTTGAGGATACGAATAAATCAGCTGAGTCTAAAAAAGAAACTGAACCAGCCGAAACCAAACCTATAATACCGGTCATCCATATGGCTGCTATGGGCGACATGTTGGCGCACGATACGATTATTGCCAACGCCAAAGTAGGGGATAGTTATGATTTTGGTAAGTTCTTTGCTAATATCTTGCCTATTTATAAAAATGACAAAGTGGTGTTTTGTAACCAAGAAGGCCTAAGTTCGGGCGAACAGTATGGAATTAGCGGCTATCCTTCATTTAACGCGCCAACAAAGCTTGCAGCTGATCTGCAATCTGGCGCAAAGTGTAACATTATAAATCTAGCCAATAATCATATGGGCGATAAGGGTGTTGCGGCTACGAACGCAACTTTGGACGTTTGGGCTGCATTAAAACCACTTGCTATCAGTGGCGCGAATAAGAGTTTTGCCGACCAAAACAAGGTTAGTTTTGGCGAAATGAATGGTATCAAGATTGGTTTTGTGGCATTTGCTGATTTTAATAACAATAACTCGACCCCTGGATATAGCGTTAATAACTATCACGACGAGACATTAGTTCATAATCTGGTTACTGCTGCGCGTGCTAGCGCCGATGTCGTTATAGTATCGATGCACTGGGGGGTAGAGGATTCAACTGTAGTCAGCGCTAATCAGCTATCCGAAGCCACTTTACTGAGTTCTTTAGGTGTTGATGTAATAATCGGTACTGGGCCTCATGTACTGCAAAAAGCCGAAATAATCAATCGAGCAGATAGTGGCAAGACACTTGTCTGGTATTCGCTAGGCAATATGTTGTCTTCACAATTGAACCTCAAAGAGTTAATCGGAGGTATCGCACGATTTGATATTACCAAGACCGCTGATAAAAAGGTCACGATTACCAATCCGACCTTTACGCCTACATATATGCATTATGAATGGACAGCCAGCGAAGCCGCCAATGGTAATCTGTTAGCACGCAAAAACGCTATGATATATCCGTTAGCCGATGCAGCAGTTCCGCTATCTAAATCACTGTTAAATACAACCGTAGCCGATCAGAAACAATACATAATCGACACACTAGGCCCTAAGGTTACAGTAAAGTAAGTGCTATTGGAAGGTAGCTATTGGAGTATGGCAAAGTTTTAGCTAATGGCTATTGGAATATGGAATATGACAAGTTGAATTAGTGTCATTAGCCAACTTCTAGTAGCTAATAGCCAGCACTGTCAAATTCCAATAGCTATATTCCAATAGCTAAATAGCGCCATTCTGTCGTAAAGTTGCATCAGCCTTGACTAGATACGTCCAGGCATCATCAAGGGTTAAGCCACTGTCATGCAATGCGGTTGCTAAATCAACGCCTACATAGCGGAAGTGCCATGATTCATACTGATAACCGGTAATTAATTCTTTGCCACTGGGATAACGAAGGGTAAATCCGTATTTATACGCGTTATTAACTAACCACATCCCATCACCAGTTTGGGCGAAGCAATTGTCTAGATAACAGTTGCGTGCAATTGTACTAAGGTCAACAGCAAGCCCTGTCTGGTGCTCGCTTTGTCCAGGCCTTGCAATGGCTTGGTTAGCAGCAGGATCGCCCACAGAGGCTGCTAGGCTGTCAAAATAGACCTTTTGTAGCACAGCTGACCTGTATCCACTACCAATCATCAACTGATAGCCGGCGTTTGAAGCAGCGCTAAACAGATTTATCAAGGGTTTTTCGATAATTGATCTAACGGATCGTTCGGCATCGCTTTTGTCGGTTCTGGTCGCAACATCTGGAATTTTTAGGTCTGACGGGGCGTAATCGACTGAAATGGCGTGAGTTTTGCTGACTAGTGCCCACGTACTGTTGTCTGTCGAATAATCTTCGACGATTGCTCGAATAGTCTTTGCGCCTGGAAGGGTAATATAGACCGGCTCTTTACGTTTAGCTTCGCGGGCTGATTCGGCTGATTTGACGGCGATTTGACGAGAAATTGTTGCAATTTGATCGTTATAATTTGAATCTTGATCAGATATATACAAATAACCTGCATACGAAACGACGCCAATTACTAAAAAAGCTACAAAAATTGTTGTAATTTTTGGGAATAGCCCGTTTTGATGGGATTTAGCTGTTTGCATTACTATCCTTATACTACCATATTCGTTTGATGTATATTATTGACGTATAACAGATAGTGTGCTAGAGTTAGATGGTAACTTATAAGAAAATAATAAACAATTCTTGGTGAATTGGTAGGTCTATATCTTTAGAAACCACCTCCCACCAAGAATTTTAAGTGGGAGCATGAAGGCAAATGAAAGCACTTCTCGGTACCAAAATTGGTATGACCCAAATCATTAGCGAAGATGGCGTTGCAGTTCCTGTAACGTTAATTCAAGCTGGCCCCGTGACTGTGACTCAGGTTAAGACTGTCGAAACCGACGGTTACACTGCAGTACAGGTGGCATATGGTGAGGGTAAGAACCTGAGCAAGGCCGTGGCTGGACACACAAAAACAGCCGGAAGTAACCCGAAACATATTCGGGAAATTCGTGTAAGCAAACTACCAGAAGGCCTCTCGGTAGGTAGCACGATTGACGTAACAACCTTTTCACTTGGTGACATCGTAGATGCCACAGGCACAAGTAAGGGTAAAGGTTTTGCCGGTACGGTAAAACGTCACAACTTTAACACCAGTAAACACACCCACGGCGGCAAAGGCGATATTCGCAAGCCGGGCTCAATTGGATCAATGTATCCACAAAAAGTATTCAAGGGTAAGCGAATGTCAGGACGCATGGGTCATGATCGTGTAACGGTCAAGAACCTTGTTGTAGCCTACATCGACCAAGAGAACAATTTGATTGGTCTACGTGGCGCTGTACCAGGCCCTAAAAAAGGTCTGATTATCATCGGAGGAAAAGCGTAATGTCTGAAATTACTAAAACAGCTACAAAGACAGCTTTACCTAAAGAGATATTTGCAGTTGAAGTTAAAAATCACGAGCTTTTGAAATTAGCTTATGATAGCTATCTTGCAAACTCACGCACTGCTAGTGCAACCACTCTCCAACGCGGCGAAGTTCGCGGTGGTGGTAAAAAACCTTGGAAACAAAAAGGAACTGGACGTGCTCGTTTCGGTTCATCTCGTAACCCAATTTGGCGCGGTGGCGGTGTCGTATTCGGTCCACGTGGTAATGAAAATTACACAAAGACTATTACTACTACCAGCAAACGCGTAGCTTTGCGACAAGCTTTGTCGTTAGCAAACAAGGCTGGTAAGATCGTTGTTCTTGATTTCAAGACAACAGGTAAAACTGCTGAAACCGTTAAGCTCTTGGCTGATAACAAACTAGACCGTAAGGTTCTATTAGTCGTCGATGAGAAAACACCTGAAATTTTGCGCTCAACTAACAACGTCCAACGATTATTGTTAACTCGTGCTAATTACCTAAGTGTCTATCACATCCTAAATGCTGATAAAATTGTTATTACGCCTGCTGCGCTTGCTGTTGTAACAAGCTGGTTAACAAAGGAGGATAAATAATATGACAATTCATATTAGCGTATTCCCACGTACGACTGAAAAAGCCTACGGCCAGTCAAAAAATAACGTTTATGTATTTGACGCTCCGGTAACTGCAAATAAACAAGAGATTGTTGCAGCTATCGAAGCCCAATACGGCGTAAAGACTACAGGTATTAAAACTTTAGTCCAAACCGGAAAAGCTATTCGTTTTTCAAAAGGTAAACGAGCTCAACCTGGTATAACCAACCACAAAGATTCTAAAAAAGCATACGTAACTCTAGCTGAGGGCAACAAAATCAATGTATTTGATGAAGTAGCCGCAGCAGAGACAAATGCTAAAGCCGAAAAGAAGGAGAAGAAGTAATGCCAATTAAGCTTTACAACCCAACTACTCCAGCCCGACGTGGTATGACTACTCAAGACCTTAGTGAGATTACAACTCGTAAACCACTAAAAAGTCTTGTTAAAAGCAAGAAACAAAATGCTGGTCGTAACAATACTGGACGTATCACCGTACGACACCGTGGTGGTGGCGTTAAACGTCATTACCGTCTAGTTGACCACAAACTAGCTGCAGGTTTAACTGTAACTATTCAAGAAATCGAATATGATCCAAACCGTAGCGCCCGAGTTGCTCGTGTATTAGACCAAAATGGCCTATATCACTACATCTTGGCTGATACGTCTATGGAAAAGGGCAAAGTTATTGTAAGTGGTGCTGACGCTCCAGTCGAGTCAAGCAACCGTTTGCCACTAGCTAACATCCCAGTTGGTACCCAAATTTATGCAATCGAAATCCATCCAGGTAAAGGCGCCCAATTGGTTCGCTCAGCTGGCGTAACTGCTCAGTTGATGGCTAAAGAAGGTGAATACGCTCAGGTACGTTTACCGTCAGGTGAAGTTCGCCGTTTCCGCATGGAAGCAACCGCAGCGATTGGTATGGTCGGCAACGTCCAACACCAAAACGTCAAGATTGGTTCTGCCGGACGCAACCGCCGCAAATCTATTCGTCCAGGTGTTCGTGGTATTGCTATGAACGCTTGTGATCACCCACACGGTGGTGGTGACGGTGGACGACACGGTATTGGTGGATCACCACGTACTCCATGGGGTCAATTGACTCTTGGATATCGTACTCGTCGCCGTAAGGATGTCAGTAAGATGATCATTAAGAGTCGCCATGACGCGAAGAGGAAGAAATAACTATGAGTCGCTCACTTAAAAAAGGACCATTCGTTGATTTCAAGCTTGCCAAGAAAGTGGCGGCGCTTGGACCAGACGATCGTACTATTATCAAGACATGGGCACGCGCTAGTACTATAAGTCCAGAAATGGTCGGCCGTACTATCGCTGTTCATAATGGAAAAATGCACATCCCTGTATTACTAACGGAAAATATGGTTGGACACAAACTCGGTGAGTTTAGCCCAACACGTAAGTTCCGTAAGCATGGTGGAAAGGATAATAAATAATGTCTGATTCATTAATTGTCCGTGCATATATCAAAGGTGTTGATCAAGCACCTCGCAAGGTTGCGCTTGTAGCAAGCCTAATCCGTGCCCGCAGCGTTGCTGATGCATTGGTTATCTTGACGCACGTTCCAAAGCGAGCAGCTAAACCCGTAATCGATGCAATCGAGAGCGCCAAAGCAAATGCTATCAACAATCACGGCTTAGATGGTAAAACACTATTAATTTCTACTATTTCTGTCACAACTGGTGTCCGAATCAAACGATTCAAGCCAGCTAGCCGCGGTCGCGCATTACCATTCGAGAAGAAAACCTCAAATATCCTAGTTGAATTAACTGGTGATGTTAAGCCAAAGAAGAAACCAGTGGCTAAAACCGCTGAGACAAAGGAGAGCAAGTAATGGGACAAAAAGTAAACCCAATTAGCTTCCGTCTTCAAGTTCACAAGAACTGGGATTCACGATGGTTTGCAAACAAACGAGATTTTGCAAAATGGCTAGCCGAAGATATTCACATTCGCGAAATCATCGAAAAGCGATTTGAAAGTCGTCCAACAATCAATCGTATCGAGATTGAACGTTCAGCAAACCTAATTACTATTACTATTCATACTGCCAAAGCTGGTGTTGTGATTGGTCGTGGAGGTGCTGGTGTAACTGAACTGAAAGCTATGATTGAAAAAGTCGCAAGTCTACCAACTCGATTAAACATCGAAGAAGTAAAACGACCAGAACTAGCAGCTAAATTAGTTGCTGAAAACATCGCAAGACAGCTAGAAAGACGTGTAAACTTCCGCCGAGCTATCAAAATGACAGCACAAAACACAATGGCCGCTGGAGCAAAGGGTGTTCGTATCCAAGTTGCAGGACGATTGAATAATGCTGAAATGGCTCGACGCGAAAAAGTAATCGAAGGATCAGTACCATTACATACATTACGTGCTGACATTGATTACTACGGAGCTCGTGCTATGACCCCCGCTGGCGTTATCGGCGTAAAAGTATGGATTTACAAAGGCGAAAGGGCATAGATTATGTTATTACCAAAGAAAACTAAATACCGAAAAGTTCGCAAAGGCAAAAACAACGGAATTGCATCACGCGGTCAGTACGTTGCTTTTGGTGACTACGGTCTACAATCACAAGAAAACGAACGAATTACCGGTCGTCAGATCGAGGCGGCTCGCCAAGCAATGACTCACCATATCGACCGTACTGGAAAAATCTGGATCCGCATCTTCCCACACATTCCTGTTACGCGTAAGCCATTGGATGTTAAAATGGGCAGCGGCAAAGGAAACCCAGAATTTTTTGTCGCAAAAGTAAAAGCAGGAACAATTTTGTTTGAAATGAAGGGTGTTAATGAATCTGTTGCACGCGAAGCAATGCGTCTAGCAGGTCATAAACTCCCCGTCATGACTAAATTTGTTATAAGGGAGCAGATCTAATGGCTACTATGAAAAAAACAACTAAGGTCGCTAAAGTAGCAACCGAAGTTATGTCAGCAGATCAGCTTAGTACGAACCTTACAACAAAGGTATCTGAATATATTGCAGCAAAACGCGGACACAAGCTTGGTGAATTAACCAATCCTCGTGTTATCAGAAATATACGTAAAGAAATAGCTCGCCTTCACACTGCCATCCGAGCAGCTGAGATTGCAAGCGCAAAGGAGAGTAAATAATATGGCCAAGACATTGACCGGTATCGTTACGTCGGACGTAGCGGATAAAACTATCACCGTCACTGTTACTAGTCGTGAAACGCATCCTATTTATGGTAAGCAGTACACTGTAAACCGCAAGTACGCCGCACACGATGAAGCTAACATGGCAAAAATTGGTGACAAAGTTACCATTTCAGAATGCCGACCCATTTCAAAACGCAAAACCTTCACACTTGACGCAATTGTCGAGAAGTCACGCGGCTCAATCGAGCTTAAAGATGAAGTGTTGGCGGTAGAGGCTTAATTATGATACAACAAGAATCCCGTCTAAAAGTCTGCGATAACTCTGGAGCCAAAGAAATTCTTTGTATCCGAGTTCTTGGTGGTACTAAAAAACGTTACGCACGCGTTGGTGATATGATTGTCGCTACTGTTAAAGTTGCTTCAACAACTGGTGTTGTCAAACGCAAATCAGTTGTTAAAGCTATTGTTGTACGTACTCGTGACCAAATCCAACGCAAAGATGGCTCAACTATTGTCTTTGATGACAATGCTGCAGTTATCGTTGCTGATGACAAAACCCTAAAAGGTACACGCGTCTTTGGACCCGTACCTCGCGAACTACGTGACCTTGGTTTTGCCAAGATCATCAGCTTAGCACCGGAGGTACTATAATATGGCAACTATCAAACGAATTATCAAAGGTGACACTGTAAAGATTATCAGCGGTGCAAATAAAGGCGTAACTGGTAAAGTTCTACAAGTGTTAGCAAAGAAAAAAGCGATTCTAGTTGAAGGTGTTGGCAGCATTCACCGCCATCTCAAACCATCTCAGCAAAACCCACGTGGTGGCAGTAAAGACATTCATGTCGCTACCAGCCTACACAAGGTTGCGCTAGTAGTTGACGAAAAATCAGCTAAAACTAGTCGAGTTGGTCTAATTAAAAATGCTGACGGTGGAACTACACGAGTTGCCCGACAGATTAAAAATAAGGAGATAAAGTAATGGTTAAAACTGCTTCAACGCTAACACCCGCTACTCCTCGCCTGAAAGCCTTGTACCAAAGTACAATCGTCAAGGAACTACAAGCCGAATTGAACTTGAAAAACGTTCATCAAGTACCAAAGTTTGAAAAAATTGTAGTAAGCGTAGGAATTGGCAAAAACAAAGACGACAAACGTTATTACGAAACTGTCAAAAACACACTTGTTAAGATTACAGGTCAAGCACCAGTCGATCGTATGGCTAAAAAATCAATTGCAACCTTTAAAATTCGTGCAGGTTTGAACCGAATTGGTATCAACGTTACACTACGCGGTGCCAGAATGTATGAATTTTTGGATCGCCTTGTCAACGTATCACTACCACGTGTTCGTGACTTTCACGGTGTAAATCCAAAGGCTTTTGACAAACAAGGTAACTACAATATGGGTATTGTTGAACAATCTATCTTTCCAGAACTAACATTCGAAGAAACACAGATTTTACACGGACTACAAGTTACTTTCGTAATATCAGGCGGCAATTCAACATATAGCCGTGCTTTACTTGAAAAATTTGGTATACCTTTCGAAAAAACTGGAGGCAAACGATAATGGCTAAGAAATCTTCAATAGCTCGCGATGAAAAACGCAAGAAAATGATTGTTAAATATGCCGCAAAACGTGCCGAACTAAAGGAATTAGGTGATCAAGAGGGATTGGCAATGTTGCCACTTAACAGTTCTCCAACTCGTTGGAAGAACCGCGATGTCCTTCATGGCCGTCCACGTGCCTTTATGCGCCGTTTTGGTCTAAACCGTATTAACTTCCGCGAAAAAGCCTCAAAAGGCGAAATTCCCGGCGTAACAAAGAGTAGTTGGTAGGAAAGGAAATATATGTCTTTACAATCTACAGATCCAATCGCTGACCTACTAACTCGCATCCGTAACGCAGTTATGGTTGGCAAAACTGAAATCCGCGTTCCTGCAAGTAAATTAAAACTTACTGTTGCTAAGGAACTTAAAAAAGCTAGCTACTTGGCTGATGTCAAAGTAGAAAGTGGCAAACCACGCGACACTATGGTTATCACAATCAACAAACCAGGCGAAAACGCAACAATTACCGAGATCATCCGACTATCTAAACCAGGACGACGCGTGTACGTAGGTGCAGCTGAAATCCCACGTGTTAAAAATGGTCGTGGAATGGTACTTGTTAGCACAAGTAAAGGTGTAATTTCAGGCCAAGCCGCTGTTAAAGCGCGACTAGGTGGTGAATTACTGCTTAAGGTCTATTAATAAAGGAGAATAATTATGAGTCGAATCGGAAAACTACCAATTGACGTACCCGCAGGCGTGACAATCACGGTTGACTCAGATGTTGTTACCGTCAAAGGGCCAAAAGGCCAATTGACCGTACCTCACCTGAGCGATGTGACTGTTGCCCTAGAAGGCACACAAGCTATCGTTACTCGTAAGGACGATGAATTTATTGCAAAAGCACAACATGGTTTGCAACGAGCATTACTAAATAACGCTGTTATCGGTGTTACAAAAGGCTATGAAAAGAAGCTAGAAGTAAACGGTGTCGGTTATCGTGTAAACGGTGGCGGTCAAAAAATTGAAATGCTACTAGGATTTTCACACCCAGTTAATTATGAAGCACAAGCAGGCGTATCACTTGCTGTCGACAAGATGACCATTACGGTATCTGGTATCGACAAACAAGCTGTAGGTCAAACTGCTGCTGAAATTCGTTCAATCAAGAAACCTGAACCTTACAAAGGTAAGGGTATTAAATATGCTGACGAAGTATTACGCCACAAGGCTGGAAAGGCTGGTAAATAATATGTCTAACCTTACTCAAAAACTAGTAAACCTTAAACTACGTAAAAATCGTATCCGTTCTAAGGTTTCTGGAACAGCTGAACGACCACGCTTAAGCGTATCAATCAGCAATAAACATGTTAGTGCTCAGATCATTGACGATGTAAAGCAAGTAACGCTAGCAGCTTCAACTACTGTTGGAACAAAGCAAACTGGTTCAATTACTGAACAAGCTATTTTTATCGGTACAGATATTGCTAAAAAAGCTAAAAAAGCAAAAATTAACTCAGTAGTATTCGACCGCAATGGCCGACTATATGCTGGACGATTGAGTGCATTTGCAGAAGCTGCACGCAAGGAAGGTTTAGGATTCTAATCATGGCAGAAGCTATTACAAAGACTACAACTGACTCACGCGCACCACGTCAAAATGGTAGTCGCCGCGAGCAAATGCCAGCCGAACCAAAACAATACGAAGAAGTAGTTATCAATATCGATCGCGTTTCTCGCGTCGTAAAAGGTGGTCGCCGCTTCCGCTTTAAAGCTTTAGTTGTTGTTGGTGATGGTAAGAACAAAGTTGGTATCGGTGTCGCTAAAGGTGCCGATGTTCAAGCAGCTATTGCAAAAGCAACAGAAGTAGCTAAAAAGCACATCGTTGTTATTGCAATCGACAAAACAACAATCCCTCACGATACAGAAGTCCGATTCACTGGTGCTCAAGTTATGTTGAAGCCAGCAGCTCCGGGTACTGGTATTATTGCTGGTGGTGTAGTTCGATCTGTTATCGCTGTAACTGGTATTAAAAACCTATTGTCAAAATCACTAGGATCAACAAACAAAGTAAACATTGCTTATGCAACTGTTGAAGCTTTGAAGAGCTTAGTTCCAAAAGACGAATGGTTGAATGCTTCAAAGAAAACTGCTAAAAAAGTAGTTGCAACTGAGGAGACAAAATAATGAAATATCATGAACTACAAGTTACGGCCAACAAATGCATCAAACGCGTTGGTCGTGGTATCGCATCTGGTCAAGGTAAAACTGCCGGACGTGGTACAAAAGGTCAAAAAGCTCGTACAGGTAAGAAATTACGTCCAATGTTTGCTGGTGGATCAGGTTCATTAGCTCGACGTACGCCAAAGGTAAAGGGCTTTAAATCCCTACGAACACCTGCTCAGGTTGTGTATCTTGATCACCTAAACGTGTTCAAGGGCAAAACTGCTGACAATTTCACACTATTTAGTGCTGGCCTAATTTCTACACCTTATCAGGCTGTAAAAGTTATCCTACGCGGTGAATTAACCGAGAGCGTCAAGTTGCATGTTTCAAGCGCAAGCAAAAGCGTAAAAGCAGCTGTAACAAAAGCTGGTGGAACTTTTGTCAAAACTGCGGTACCATTGAACAAGAGTACAAAGACAACCGAAACTACTGAAAAGTAAATATTGTTGCACTTTCCATGGCATCATTCGATACCATTCGGGTCAATCGATGCCATGTGGAGTAGCAATAAGCACCTGATAGACAAGGGTAAGAGAGGGTAAACGATCAATGAATTGGAAAACAATTTTTAAATCATTAAAGAATCGCGATATGTTAAAGCGAATTCTTATTTTGCTAGGCATTATTGTCGCTTATCGATTTTTGGCACACGTTCCTGTGCCGTTGGCAGCCCCAACTCAGTTAAAAGAGGTTATTAGTAGTGTTATTAATGGATCAGATTTTGGTGGATTTTTAAACCTGCTATCTGGTGGCGCATTGACTAGCTTTTCTATCGTGCTAGTTGGCATGAGCCCGTTCATTACGTCGTCTATTATTACTCAGTTGTTGACCAAAGCTATTCCAAAACTTGAAGAACTACACAAGGACGGCGAATCAGGTCGCCGCAAGATTAATCAGTGGACTCGTATGATTAGCGTGCCACTTGCTATCATCCAATCTGTTGCGTTTATCTATATTCTTCGTCAGACAGTTTTATCTGGCAATACGACAGTTCTATCTAACGCAACACCTATCGAGTGGGTTGTAGCTGTTGTCGCCATGAGCGCCGGTTCAATACTATTGATGTGGCTAGGTGAGTTAATGACTGAACAAGGTGTTGGTAATGGTATTTCGTTAATAATCTTTGCTGGTATCGTCAGCCAATTACCAACAACATTAGCTACAATCGGTACATCATTATTTGATACATCAACTGGATCATTGAGCGTATTCGGTTGGTTTACATTACCAGTCAATCCGTTATCATTTTGGGTTGCTGTTGCACTCGCAACCGTTTCATTACTAGTGTTATATTTGTTGGTTAAAGTCAACGAAGCCCAAAGGGTTATTACAATTAATTATGCAAAACGCGTTCAAGGTAATACAAATTACGGTGGCGTCAAAAGCATTCTGCCTGTTAAATTAATCGCTGCAAACGTTATTCCAATCATCTTTGCAGTCGCATTCTTGTCACTACCTGCCTTTATAGGACAATTACTAAAGGCTACTGGCAACGCCGGTTATCTGGATATTGCTAATAATCTAATACTTTGGTTCCAATCACCAAGCCCAGGAGCATTCACTGGATCAACTATACAGGCATTTATTTATCCTGCTGCGTACTTTATCCTTGTAATTGCGTTTACGTATTTTTACACTGGTATCATATTTAACTCAAATGAAATTGCTGAAAACCTACAAAAACAAGGTGGTTTTATTGAAGGCATTCGTCCGGGCATTCAAACCGAGAAATATCTAACTCGAACTGTAAACCGTTTAACGTTGTTTGGATCATTGACACTTGGTATTATTGCAGTCTTACCTTTCATAGGTGAATATCTGATGTACGCTGTAGCTGGCGTTACGGGCAGCAAGCTATCAATCGGCGGTACTGGACTTTTGATCGTGGTATCAGTCGCACTTGAATCGCTACGCCAAATCAACTCACGTGCTTTGATGATTACTTACGACGACTACAAGTAGTAGTTAGTAGGTTATATATAGTAGTAAAGCCAATTGCGGCTCCCTTTAATTTTTTCTACTAAATACCATCTACTACCTACTATCTACTAATTTGACATTCGTTAAATAATTGCGATATAATGAAGACATCAAACAACGCTGGTATCGAAATCTAGCGTTAATTCCATGTATTTTACCCTTTACGCCACCACCTCTATGGTGTATAATCGTATATTGTAACCTATGACTAGTCAAAAAGAAGTAATTAAATTGCAGGGGAAGGTGGTGGAATCACTACCTAATACTCAATTTAAGGTAGAACTTGAGAATGGCCATAGTATAATCGCCCACATTTCAGGTAAAATGCGCAAGCACTATATCCGACTTGTACCAGGCGATAAGGTGGAAGTTGAGTTGACCCCTTACGATCTAAGTAAGGGAAGAATCACCTTCCGTTTAAAGGATTAACGTAATAACAGGAGTTTTGAACGCTTATGAAGGTTCGCGCAAGTGTCAAAAAAATTAGTCCTGATGATCAGCTAGTTCGCCGAAAAGGTGTCCTGCGAATCATCAACAAGAAAAAACCTAAAAATAAGCAAAGGCAGGGTTAAGCATGGCTCGAATTTCTGGGGTAACAATCCCATCAGAAAAGCAAGTTCAGATCGCTTTGACGTATATATACGGCATCGGTCCAAAATTTGCGTCGGACATCCTTGCGGCGGCTAAAGTTGAGCCGACCACTCGGGTGAAGGATCTCACCGAGGCTGAAGAACAACGTCTACGTGATGTAATCGATACCGAATACACCGTAGAAGGCGACTTACAGCGTCAAGTAACAAATAATATTAAACGCTTGAAAGATGTGGCTTCTTACCGTGGTCTACGTCATAAAGCGGGCCTTCCAGTACGTGGTCAACGAACTCGCACAAATGCCAAAACTCGCAAGGGTAAAGGTGTAGCAGTTGGTGGAACACAAAAGAAGGCAGCAACTAAGACTTAGAAAGGAATTAGATTATGGCAGAGGCAATTACAACAACCGTCAAAGCGACAGCAAAGAAAAAGCAACGCCGATCAGTTCCAGCTGGTCAGTTGCACGTTCAAGCTACATTCAATAATACAATCGTTTCATTTACCGACAAAAAAGGTAATGTTCTAACTACATCAAGCGCCGGTGCAACTGGATTCCGTGGCAGCAAAAAGGGTACAGCATACGCCTCCCAAGTTGCAGCCGAAAAAGTTGCCGAAATAGCTAAAAGCCAATTCGGTGTTCAATCAGTTGATGTATTCATCAAAGGCGTAGGCCTTGGACGTGATGCAGCAATCCGAGCTATGGGTAGCTTTAATATTACTGTTGATAGCATTCAGGATGTAACAGGAATACCACACGGTGGTGTTCGTCCACGCAAAGCGAGAAGGGCTTAACAAATGGCACGAGATATTTCTCCTATCGTTAAACAAAGCCGACGTGAGGGCTACGCTCTTCACCCTAAGGCTCATAAAGTTATGGCCAAAAAGACTGGTATCCCAGGTCAACATGCAAATGGCCGACCCGGTAAACCAAGTCTATATTTGACACAACTTCGTGAAAAACAAAAAGTACGCCGTACTTACGGACTACTTGAAAAACAATTCTCAAGATTGATTGACGAAGCTACTAGAACAGCCGGACAAGGTGAACTTCCAGGTGAAGTTTTGCTACAGTTCCTAGAACGCCGCATTGATAACGCAGTTTACCGTGCTGGTTTTGCAACTAGCCGACGTGCTGCTCGTCAACTTGTTGGACATGGACACTTTATGCTAAACGGCCGACGCGTCGACATTCCTTCAATTCGTTTGAAGGCTGGTGACGAATTGGTAGTTCGACCAAAAAGCGTTAAGTCTGGTTACTTTAGTCAAATCGACGAAGTAGTCAAGAATTCTATTCAAGAACCTCTAAGCTGGCTAAGAAGCGACGACAAAAAGCTAACCATTTCTATAACTGGTTTGCCAACTCGCGCCGAAGCCGAAGCAGATATCAAAGAACAGCTAATCGTTGAGTATTACTCACGTTAAAGGGTAAGGAGCCTAACTATGATGACAAAAGTTATTCACAATCCAGCACTCGCAAATATCGAAGAAGTAAGTTCGAATATTGCAACGTTTACGATTGAACCACTACACGCTGGCTACGGTAACACACTTGGTAATAGTTTGCGACGTGTGTTGCTATCAAGCATCGAAGGTGCTGCAGTAGTTGCTTTCCGTATCGAAGGTGCTAGCCACGAGTTTACAACCGTTGCCGGTATCAAAGAAGATGTTGTTGATATCATGCTAAACATCAAAAATATCCGCCTAAAAGCTTTCAGCAATGAACCAATCGAGCTACGTCTTGAGAAAAAAGGTTCAGGCCCTGTAACTGCTGGCGATATTAAGACTACAGCTGACATCGAAGTAATCAACCCTAATCAGATTATTTGTAACATTGACGACCCAAAGAAGTCAGTTGTTATTGATTTAGTCGTTGAAACAGGTCGTGGTTACCAAACTATCGAAGATTCAAGCACACAACGAATTCACAGCGACATGATTGCAGTTGATGCAATCTTTAGCCCAATTCTACGTGTCCGCTACAAAGTCGAAGGTACACGCGTTGGACAAGAAACCAACCTAGACAAGCTTTTGATTACCGTCGAGACCGATGGTTCACTATCACCTCGCGAAGCGTTCGAAGAAGCATCTGCAATCTTGGTCAATCAATACACCGCACTTGCTGGTTCAACAGTTGTTGATTCCGCACCTGCCCTTGGTCAAAGCAAAGACGGCGAACGAAACGAACTAAACACTCCAATCGAAGAGCTAAGTCTAACTGCCCGCACAGCAAATGCTTTGATTAACAATGAAATCCGAACTGTTCATGATTTAGTAACATTGTCTGAACAGGATCTACGCGAACTTAAAGGCTTCGGTACCAAAGCGCTAGACGAAGTAAAAGAAAAATTGGCGGAGTTGGAACTTTAATTATGCACAGACATGGATATGTAGGCCGTAAATTTAGCCGCGAAACCGACCAACGCCACGCCCTAATGATGGGTTTGGCTACAAGTTTGGTTATACACGGCAAAATTGAAACGACTTTGCCAAAAGCTAAAGAATTAGTACGTTATATTGAAAAACTCATCACAAAAGCTAAAAAAGGTGATCTTGCTAACCGCCGCCTAGTTATTGCAGCGCTTGCAACCGAAGAGGCAGCTTACAAGCTATTCGACGTTATTGCGCCACAATTGACTGCACGTAACAGCGGACATGTTCGAGTAGAACGTACTGCTTTGCGAACAGGCGACGGCACACAGATGGCAACAATTGCATTTGTTGATGAGATTAAATCTACAGTCGTAGAAACGAAAGAGGAGGTGAAAGCGTAATGGTTAATGCTAAGACGTATTCACAAAAACCAACTGAAGTTACTCGCCGTTGGATTATAATTGATGCTTCAACCGCGCCTTTGGGCCGTGTTGCAACAGCTATTGCTAAATACATTATCGGTAAATACAAACCTACGTACACTCCACACATTGATGCAGGTGATTACGTTATCGTTATTAACGCCGCTAAAGTAGTAGTAACTGGCGAAAAAGAAACTGCAAAAAAGTATTACCGTCACTCTGGTTTCCCGGGTGGTATATCTGAGAAGAACCTAGGTGAAATGCGTGTAAAATACCCTGAACGAATTATTGAACTCGCCGTAAAAGGTATGATTCCTGTCAACAAATTAACTGCAGAACGCATGAAGCGTCTACGTGTCTTTGCTGGTAATACTCATACTCATACGGCACAGACTCCAGAGAAAGTTGAGGTTATGTAATCATGGCTGAAGTTAAATATCTTTACGGCCTAGGACGACGCAAAAGTGCAACTGCATCTGTACGTTTGACACCAGGCAAAGGTAGAATCACAATCAACGATCAACCTGCATCTGAATACCTAAGTGGTAATAAAACTGTTGTTGCAAAAATTACTGATCCACTAGCATTAGTAAGCAAGCAAAAAGATTTTGATATTACTGTTGTCGTAAAAGGCGGCGGTGTAACTGGTCAAGTTGATGCAATCCGATTAGCTATCGCTAAAGCTTTAGTAGTTGGATTTAGCGACTTACGTACGATCTTGAAAAAAGCTGAGTTCCTAAAACGCGATTCTCGCGAAAAAGAACGCAAAAAATACGGTTTGCGATCAGCTCGTAAGCGCGAACAATTCTCGAAACGTTAGTCGTTTTGCAAGATATGCATATTAACTTCTCTGTTATAAGAGGAGTTAATATGTTATAATATACTCAATGCGTAAATTAAACACAAACAAGCAATCATTCTGGCATATCTAGTCTCTTTGTAACTAAACAAACTTAACTGCTATAATAAGGATTAATATGACAAAACCTGTAATTTTAACTGGAATTCGCGCAAACGAAGAGCCAACTATTGGTAACTATTTAGGTGCGATTGCGCCACTTGTACAGATGCAAAAACTAAATGCTGGTGATTTTCAAATCAACATGTTCGTGCCTGACTTGCACAGTTTTACAACGCCAGTCAATCACAAAACTTTATACCAAAATACATTGAATAATCTAAAGTATTTTATCGCATCAGGACTTGATATAAACAATCCTGATACATATATTTATCGCCAAAGTTACATATCAGCCCACAGCGAATTAACCTGGATCTTGGACTGCTTTACATACTTTGGAGAAATGAGCCGCATGACTCAATTTAAAGAAAAATCAAGCGAACACTGTGAAAGCGTTACCGTTGGTTTGTTTAATTACCCAGTTTTAATGGCAGCCGATATTCTGCTTTACGGTGCTAAATACGTACCAGTTGGTGAAGACCAGTTCCAACACCTTGAAATCGCGCGTGACATTGCGACCCGATTTAATAATAAATTTGGCGAAATCTTTGTCGTACCCGAGGCAACTAAAACGCAAACTCAATTTATTCAACGTGATCACGGACTACGTATTCGCAGTCTAACCGACCCTACTAAAAAGATGTCAAAAAGTTCTGATGACAAAAAATCTAAAATTTTGTTAATCGATAACCCCGATGAAGCCGCTAAAAAGATTATGAGCGCCACAACCGACAGCGTCGGTAGCGTCCACTTTGACTGGGAAAACCAACCCGGTATCACCAGTCTATTACAAATTCTGGCACTACTCACTGGTCGCAAACAACATGAAGTAATTCAGGAATGGGAAGGCTGTACAAGCTATGGCGAATTTAAAACAGCCGTCGCTGATGCGGTTAAAAACTTCTTGACTGATTTTCAAGAAAAATATAACAGCATCTCTGACGAACAATTATTGGCTAAATTGGAACAATCTGAACGCGACCTAACCCCAGTCGCCAATGCAATGCTTCTAAAGGCCCAACAAGCTGTCGGTCTAAGGCCAAAGAGACAGACTGTCTCGCACATAATTCACCCAGCAGGTGGGTTAAATAACAGTAATTCAGAATCAAATTTTTCTGACGGAGGCATATCTGACGATACGTCGACAACAGAAAATTTGATTATGGATACTGATAATAAGCCAGATGCGGGTGATATTATGTGCGAGACAGTCTAATGGCTAAACTATCAAGTCGTGATATTCTGGACATCCTGCGACGCTTTGAACTAGCTGGCGATGAAAACGTACCTCGTCACATTGAATCAGTCAAAACTTCGAACCCTAACCCAATAAACACGCTGGTGTCGTTTAACTTTAACCGAAACCAATTCTTTATATTGCTCGATGATACGGCAGATGATGATATTGAATACATCATGAAACAAATACGAACTAAAAAAAGTACCATTACAGGTAAGTTATTAGAGAACCCATCTGATAGCGAAACAACATACGGACTACCTTTCAAGGGTAAAAGCTGTTATTTATATCAAGTTATTTCAGATAGAAAACGACTAGACGGTGAACTGGCTAGACGTTATCCTGAAACTTCACGCAGTACTTGGCAAAAATACATAAAAGCTGGCCATGTTAGCATCAATGGGGTTGTTATAACCTCGACTAAACACGAAGTAACTGATATTGATGCAATTTCAATCAATACTCCTGATGCCCCAGATTTTAGTGACCAAGATTTACCGATTTTATATATTGATGACAATGTAATCGTCATTAACAAGCCAATTGGTGTCTTGTCTCATGCCAAAGGTGTAATGAGTGAAGAATTTACAGTGGCCGAGTTTTTCCGTCGGTATAGTTCATACAATGCCGATACTAATCGTCCTGGTATTATTCACCGACTTGACCGCGATACCAGTGGTGTTATGATTGGCGCTCGAAATGAAGAGACGGCTACGATGTTGCAAAAACAATTTGCGGATCGCAAGACTAAAAAGACATACTTTGCAGTATTAAACGGCGTGCCAAAACTAGATAAAGCTAACATTGATTTGCCAATTGCTCGTAACCCAACCGCACCTAGTACATTCCGTGTTGATGGCAAGGGTAAATCAGCTTTAACGCGCTACGAAGTTATCGCACGTGATGATAAACACGCTTTAGTTAAATTACAGCCTAAAACGGGCCGTACGCATCAATTACGTGTACACATGGTCTATATCAATACGCCAATCTTGGGCGACAAGTTATATGGCAAGCCTGCCGCTAGATTATACCTACACGCTTTTAGCCTTGAAATAACTATTCCAAGCGGAAACCGCACTACATTTACTGCACCTCTGCCACCAGAATTATTAACCTTCTTTCCAGACATACAAATATGATAAAACTAATCATAAATCAATCTAGCGAAAAATTACTAGTCGCTATTACTAATAGACTGCCACAGTCATTGTTAATAACCGGCCAAAGTGGAGTAGGACTAACCACGATTAGCCTATACATAGCCGAATTATTAAAAACGAATCCAGTGATTATTTTGCCCGAAAAAGATGAAAAGATTGATATCGAAAGGGGGATTATCAGCGTTGATATAATGAGACGCCTGTATAACGAAACCAGTACTAAAACAGATTCGATGCGAATCATTATCATCGATTGCGCTGAACGGATGACTCACCAAGCGCAAAATGCGTTTTTAAAGTTGCTTGAAGAGCCAGGGAAAAACATTCACTTTATACTAGTATCTAATTCAGCTTCAAAATTATTACCAACAATAGTATCTAGAACAGAGAATTTGAATATAAAACCAATCAGTACTGAACAATCTGAACAATTAATTAGCGGGTTAGGTGTTACTGACGTCACAAAACAATCCCAGCTATTATTTATGGCTGATGGATTGCCAGCAGAACTAACTCGACTAGTCACTAATAATAATTACTTCGATAAACGCAGCTCCACCGTACGTAATGCCAGAGAATTGCTTCGCGGAACTGTTTATCAGAAACTATTGATTGCTAATAGCTACAAAGACGATCGTGCATCTGCCCTAAATTTACTACTGGACGCTGCAAAAATATTAAATAAAAGTATTACCGCTAATCCCCAAATCGAAACGATAGGCAAAATTGACGGCATATTAAACGCTTATCAACAAATTGAAGCTAATGGTAATATTCGCCTCTGTTTGGCGCGAATAGTGTTATAATCTAATTAGATATGTTAAGTCTGTTATTGATAATAATTTTAGGCGTCTGGGTTATTTACCAGCCCCAAACAATCGCTGAAGTTACCGCCGATTTACCCATAAAATTATCTGATAAATTGAATCAGTTATGGTCTATCGCGCAGGATTCTTTGCAAAATAATAAATATTTGCGTGCTGAAAAAGCGTTACTAACTATTTTGCGTGTTGATGAGCGCAATGCTAGTGCATATAACCGCCTAGGTATTTTATACGCCAAACAACGATCACTTAAAGACGCTATTGAATGTTTTGAGATTGCAGAGTCATTAGAACCAAGTGCCAGCAGCCTTCACAACGTCGGATTAATTTATTTCGAGACAAAGAACTATGATAAAGCCGCTTTAGCGTTCGAACAAGCATTAGCAATTGATGGGGAATTAGCATCACGACATATTGCATATGCCAAGGTACAAGAAAAACTAGGTAATGATAAAAAGATGATTGAATCATTAGAAAAAGCCGTTGAATTAGACCCAATCCCACAAACTCTCAATATTTTGGCTGACGCATACGATCGAACTGGACAGACAAATTTAGCACTTTCTTTGCGTGAAAAATCAGCAAAAATGATTATTCCTCAGGTACAGCAACGACGCATTCGACAACCTCGAAGAGTAATGTAAGTCAACCGAATAAGTACATCACCTCGCTTTGCTCGTCTCCTCTGTTTGCTTATTAAAATATGTAAACACATTTTAATTTTACTGCACTTCGCCGAACTCTTCGGCTTTTTGCTTTGCAAAAAGTTCCGAAGGCTCGGGTCTTATCGTCAGATCAAATAAAAATATCCATCACAAGGATGGGTATTTTTATTTGGTGCTGAGAGAAGGACTCGAACCTTCGGAGCCGAAAGGCGGGAGATTTACAGTCTCCTGTGATTGCCACTACACGATCTCAGCGAACTTGGAGCCGACTTTCGGGATTGAACCGAAGACCTGATGCTTACAAAGCAACTGCTCTACCACTGAGCTAAGTCGGCGCTTACTCTATTTTAACATATTTTTCTCTACGCCAAAAACTTCCATTGTCTTTAATTACAATATTAGCAATTTATCACATACTTATCATGCTATGAATAATGCCTCTTGAGTATTTGGTATTAAGGATAAATTTGCTACAATAGTCTCTATGCCGCGATAGCTCAGTTGGTAGAGCGCATCCATGGTAAGGATGAGGTCTCGGGTTCAACTCCCGATCGTGGCTCCATATTGCATCTAACTACCCCAGTGGTAGTTATTTTTGTTATAATGGACATATGGCAACATTTAGTTTTGACACAATATCCGAATATAACAAAGCAGAAATGAATAACGTACTAGCGATGACTGAAAAAGAAATTAGCAATCGCTATGATTTTAAAGGCACACCAGCCGAAATTGATTGGATGGAAGATAAAGGTGGATTCAAG
This sequence comes from Candidatus Saccharibacteria bacterium CG2_30_41_52, assembly GCA_001873625.1. Taxonomy (GTDB): domain Bacteria; phylum Patescibacteriota; class Saccharimonadia; order Saccharimonadales; family Saccharimonadaceae; genus UBA1547. The sequence continues at coordinate 120,254 of MNZN01000001.1, forward strand.
ATAATTGGCGCCAACGAATGGCAAATCGACAGTATTATCGACATTGTCCGCAAAAAACTAGCATCTCGCGAACAAAGTAGCAAAGTCATCGACCTTAGCAAAGAAGTTGTGATCAGCAACCTAAAAGCAACCAAGCAAGTTCCGTTTATCGCCGGCCTTGATCAAGACAAAGCTAAACAAATTACTAAACTATTACGTGAACAATTACCAAACGTAAAAGCTCAAATTCAAGGTGAAACCGTACGCGTAGTCAGTAGCAGCAAAGACGAATTGCAAACAGCTATGCAACTAATCAAAAACGCTGATTTTGAATTTCCAATTGGTTTCAACAATTACAGGTAAGCGACTTGCGGTAACAATCTGTTTTTGGTATAATCTACCTCAATAGTCTATACAAATCCGCCGGACAGCGGAATAAGGAAGTTTTAAATGGCAAAAAAGAATACGAAGCGTAAATTAATTGGTATGATTAGCAGTATTAGCGGCCACCGCAGCTATTACACTACTAAAAATACCCAAAACACTACTGATAAACTAGTTCTTAATAAATACGACCCAATTGCACGTAAACACGCAACTTACACTGAAACCAAGGGTAACCTAGGCCGCAACGAAGTTAAAGAACGCAAGGGATAGTTAGTACATGATAGATTGTAAGTGTTAGAAATCACCTAACACAATCCAATCCAATAAAAACTCCGGATTATTCTGGAGTTTTTATTTTGTAATTCATTCTACTATCTACTACCTACAAACTACTAACCCTGTACTATCATGTCCAACAAAGTGGCAACATACTCAGCATGCGTCCATGTGAGTGGAGCAGGGGATACGACTTGATTTGTGACTGGGTCTAACTGTTCGCCCATAACACCAGTACTGAGGGCGTGGCTTTTAGCCCAATCTAATATTTGTAAAGCTTTTTCTTCCTTACCTGAATCGATATAATATTGCGCTAACCAAAATGATACGATAAACCATTGATTGCCAGTTATTCCAGGGCTAACTCTACGATAATCATCATTTTCATAGCGAGGTAAACCTAGTTGGCCATCATTAATACCGAACATCTGTTCAATCGTTGCGATTGAAGATAATATTTCGGGGCTGTTATGATCAAATAATCCGAATATATAAGCACCAAATACGCTTGAGCAATCGACAACATCATCAGGCACAATTAGGCTTTTTTTGATATTTACGCCGCGGTAAAAGACCTTCTTTTCTTCGTTATATAACAATTTATGAGCTGCAGTTTGAATGTCTGTTGCAGCCAAGCGCCATTTAACGGCGTTATTATGATCATTAGCAGCAGTCGCCAAATCAGATGCCGCCATAAGGGCTGCAAATGTGACAGCAGTTGTATATGTGCTTGTCAAAAAAGTCTGTTCCCATAGATCGTAACTAGACTTTGGTAGCTTAGTTAATTCATCGACATAATTCGTCATAAAATCAGCCATAGGTTTAATCATGTCTTTATAAAACTCGGTCAATAAACTAGTATCTGGATGTATCTTGTAATATTGAGCAAACATAAACAGTGGCAGTGCAGTTTCATCTTCCTGTATTGGTGGTGCGACAATGTCATCATGAACATACGAATGCCAACTACTACCTAGCGCACCATCAGCGCGATATTTGTGCATCATGTATCCATCAGCATGCAGTCCGCGCAAAGTAAATTGAAAGAACTGATAGGCTTCCTTTTTGTATCCCATTCGGATCAACGGCCATATAGCATAGGCACCATCCCTAGGCCAACAATAGGCATAGGCGTCGCGCGAATAATTCAACATCGACGTATCTGTACTGGCGATAATTGCACCGTTGTCATCGATTTGAGATTTAATTATCATCACGCTTTGGATAAACGTCATACGATGTTTTTTAGGTAATTTATCTACCACAGAATATGCTGGTTCTAACCATTTATTCCACCAGTTAGCTGTCTGTTTCAAATACGACAAAGCACCGTCTTTTTGTATCTGTTTATGAATATTTAATGCGGTTTCGATAGTTTTACCAACAGCTATCCAGTAATGAACGCGCTGCGAGCTGTGTGCACCAATATTAACTGTGAACCTGATAGTAGAGTCGACTCGGCCGTGTTCAACGTTATTCATACCTAGCTGCCCATCTTCGGCATCACGGAAAGTACCTTCTTTGCCCTCGATACCAAATAATCCAACAGTGTGTTGATCGAATGATTTTCCGTTACATTCGCCTGATACTACAAACGCTCGATGTCCGCGATAATGTAATATCGCATGACTGTCAGGAATATATTGTGCTGTATCGGTATTACTGCGAGAATCGCCAATTGCAAACGGCTGATGCATAAATAAACGAATTTCACGGTCTTGGTCTCGCAAATTAACTATATGTATATTACGAATAAATATATTTACGTCAGCGCCAACATAATCATCAAACTCTAAAAGAATACCCAATCGGTCATTTTTAGCAATTGTATGGCCAATTAATGCGCTATGCGGATAATGGAACGAAAATGACCATTCACTAAACCCATTACTGTCGTTTGGATTATCAGTCCAGCTAAGCTCGTTATCGACCCAAACACCGACACGATGTCTTAGACTGGCTCCTGCGCAGTGGTTCTCGAATCCAACATATGGGAAGTAGAAATCATGTACTGTCCCAAAGTTATTCAATCCAACGTGCAGCTGGCCATTACTAAGTACTATTGGTCGTTTAGCCATTCATGCCTCCTGTATGGTGGTCATTATGCAAACGCCAGCGCAGATCGCGAACAGCGTTGATATAGTACAAAAAGGCATCGTAAGGTGATTTGTATGGGCTAAAGTAGGCGTGAACGTCGCCATCGCTAAACCATTTGGTACACATGTAATATACGTGGTCAGACGTCTGTAGTTTGCGCCAATCACTGATTAGGTCGACATCGCCGGTCATTATGACGTCGTTTTCCATTGAATAGATATATTTCAATGCCTCTTGTTGCATAGTATTACCCATCCAGGCTGTCAAATCGCGTTCAGTATCAGCCCATGTGACAGTATTTGGCATACTAATCTCGCCAACGGGTTCAAACTCGGCGATTGCTTCGGACACTGTATAGAATGTGTTAATTGGGTTCTGCAACCATTTGCCGATAAAGGCTTCAAAAAAGTCAAAAATTCCAGTATCTTTCCATTGATGTTCGCCAAAGGTTTCATAATCCATGAACAAGTTAATAAGCGGCTGATTATCAATTGATGCGTTAGCCCAATCGTTATAGGTGTCAGCCGAGAGTGGCCATGCAGACCAGTTTTGGTTGCTAAAACGAAAGGCGATGTCATCACTGAGGCGATAGTTTTTAAGTAGTAATGAAATGTTTTTTGTACCAGTTGGTCGATAAACATAGTTAGGAGAGCGCCATTCCAAAATCGGGTCCCAGCCTTCAGCCAAAATACCTTTGAACCCATAATCATCAGCCCATTTTGCCAATGAATCGTTGTATGCTAATTCGGTATTACGGAAGACTGATGTTTCAACACCAAATAACTGGCGGACTTTGGCCTTGTGAGCTTCGACCTGGCGTACAAACTCAGTTCGGCTATAGAAAAAGGCAAGTGAGTGATAATACGTTTCAGCAACGATTTCAACGCGACCAGTTGCAACTAATCTCTGGAAGCTGGCAATTACATCTGGCGCCCACATTTCAGCTTGCTCCATGAATGTACCAGTAATACTCATTGATACTTTAAATTCATGATGAATCGCAAGTAATTTTTCCAACACAGCATTCATCGGACGATATGATTTTTCGGCAACTTTTTTAAAGACCTGCTCGTTATTGCGTTCAGTATTATAATCAGGCTCATTAAAATAATCATGTTTAGTAGCCGTATCAAATACGCTGTACTGACGCACGCGGAATGGTTGGTGTACGTGCAGATAAAGTACTATACCGCGTTTGCTAGTCATATTATGAATTTCCCTTTAGTTTTTCGTATACTTTTAAACATTTGTCTGCGACGTCGTCCCATGATATTTTGTCGTATTCCATTTTGACGTTATCTTGGAGTGATTTTTTCAAACTTTCGGACGTTGCAATTGCGATTAAATGATCGGCTAGCATATCTTCATCCCAGAAATCATAGCGGAAAATATTGTTCAAAACCTCACCAACACCTGATTGTTTAGAGATGATAAGTGCATTGCCGTGATGTGCAGCCTCTAGTGCCGTCAAGCCGAATGGTTCTGATACTGAACTCATAACGAATACGTCACCGACACTGTATGCATCACGCCACTGTTTACCGCGCACAAAACCAGTAAAAAATAGTTTGTCGGATATTCCCAGTTCAGATCCTAATTTAATCAACTCTTCACGCTGTTCACCGTCACCAGCCAACAAAAAGACTAATTTATCATATTTTTGGCAAGCTTTGGCAGCTGCGCGTACAAAGTTAGCCAAGCCTTTTTGAATTGTAAATCGAGTGACTGTGACGATTATTGTATAACCTTCGCTTTTCAAAGCCTCCAAATATTTGTATGTCCTGAAATCGTATTCGTAGCCGTCGTCAAAACTCAACACGTCGATTGCGTTATGAACTACTTCAATCTTGTCCTCGGGAATACCATATTTTTGCATGATAATTCCTTTGGTAATGCCACTAACTGCCAAGATTCGATCAGCCATCATTAACCCCTGGTATTCGATTTCGTGAATCAGGGGATTACCAGCGTTGCTACCAGACCTGTCAAATTCGGTAGCGTGAACGTGGACGATAAGTGGGGCGCCTGTAATTTCTTTGGCGCGCATGCCGGCTTCCATAGTCAACCAGTCGTGGGCATGAATCACATCTGGTTTATTAGTAATGCAAAGTCTTTCAACGTATTGGACATAGCGTTTTTGAACGCCGCGCATGTCTTTGAGGTCATTAATATCGGCTTTGGATAATTGTTTTTCGATAACTTTTTTGCTGTCATATGCGCCTAAACCGTATCTTTCCAGTGGGGAAAGGCCAGTTGCAGCGTGAATTGTCATAAAATCTATACCAGGATGAACAGCGTCATAGGGGACGACAAAATCAATAGTCGCACCTTTTAATGCAAGAGCTTTTGACATGTGGTAACAAGCGACCCCTAAACCACCGCTGTTATGCGGAGGAAGTTCCCACCCTAGCATTAATATATTCATGTGCCTTTACAAGCAGCCAAGTTTGACTAACTACCACTCCTATTTAGTTTTAACAGGCGTTCTTGCCATAATTATAGGACGACGCTAATGCTTTTGCAACACTATAAATTCATTAAATAATCTGTTATTATATTTTACGTAGTTATCCACAAAACATATTGTCAATAATTTGATATTATAATTTATGCAACTACATTTAGGGGTATAGTACAACGGTTAGTATATGGGTTTCCAAAACCTAGGATCATGGTTCGATTCCGTGTACCCCTGCCAAATAGGACAAAGAAGGGAAATTTGATAGTTTTCCACATTATGACCTCTGTAAATGAGGTCTTTTTTGTTGGTTCGGTTAAACATATTTTCCTCCATTAATTTTTGCTTACTTTCTTCGACTTTTTTAGCTATCATATCAACAAATTTGGTATATTTAACAGATAAGGAATTGTCTTTTAATGTGACCGATTCAAGCAGTTCGGTTAAAATCACACGTTTTGCATCATTGGCTAGATTTTCGTTTAAATACTCGTCTTTAGCCTGCTGGGTAAGTCTGACTAAATTAACGGTCTGCTTATGTTGTTCTAGGCTAGTTGATTCAGCAACTAGCAGCTCATCGTTTAATGATTCAATTTGCTTTAGAATATCAGTGTGTTTGGCTTCATAGCGTTCGCGGGTTATTTCACCGGCCAACTTATCGTCATAAAGCATCTCATCCATCTTCTTGAATCGTTCAATACGGGTTATAAGTGATTGCCTGTAGTCTTCAATGCGCTCAGTGTTTTGCTCAAAATCGGTATCAAGACATTTTATCAGCCAATCAATTATCGCTTGTGATGGACTAATAAGTTTGTCCAGTTTATCGACAAGTATTTGTTGAGCTGCATCTTCGCGAAGGTATTTATTATGTTTACAAGTCACTAAATCACGTTGGCAAGCACCATAGTAATGGCCTTTTTGTTTTTCCCAGGTTATGACTTTGCCACAATAGCCACATTTCAATACGCCTTTTAGGGTTAAGTCGTGGTGGCGCTTTTTGGTTAATCTTTTGTTTCTCATTTTTGATCGAACTGCTTTAAATAACTGCTTTGTTATAAGTGGCTCGTGCGATCCGATGTAAGTTTCGCCATTGAAATTGATGATGCCAATATAGTAAGAATTATTTAATAGTTTGTGGGTCGAGCTTCTTGTTAACGAATGATTATTATAAGTAATCACACCAACCTGCTTTAAAAATGCCCAAACAGATTCAACAGTTTCTCCCGGCTTCAAGTACAGCTCAAACGCACTTTTGACCAGTGGTGCGATTTTAGGATTAGGGACGTGTATTCGTTTTCCATTTTGAATGGCGGTCATATATCCGATAGGTGGTCGAGAAGGCATCCATCCTTGGGCGAGTTTTTCGGCCCAGCCCTTCATGGCTTCTTCGCGCAAGTTGTCGGTATATTTCTTAGCTACGGCTAAATGAATATTCCACATAAACTTAACGTCGGACTTAGCTTCTTTGTGTAGTTTTAAGTTTTCTTTGACAGCGTGTAGCATCCGATCTTTATCTTCTTGCAGCCAATCATCAATCGCAACTGCGTCGCGTAAGTTTCTAGTAAGACGGTCAGTTTTCTCAACGGCAAGATTATAAATCTTGTTCTCGTTAAGATAATTGAGCAGCTCGCTAAATATTTTGCGACTTTGTTGCTTAGAGGCTGTTTCAGCAATCTTATACACCTTAACGACCAATAAGCCGTTTGCTAGGCAATAATTCTGCAGCAGCTTGAGCTGAGAGTCCAAGGAATAACCTTCATCTTCCTGCGACTTTGATGACACGCGTGCTAGAATCACGGTTGAACTAATAGCCTTATTCTGCATTGCGCTTCCTATCAATCGTTATCGTCCTGCCATTGGCAAGGGTCTCAATAATTGTTATCAAACTGCGACCTATTTTCTCGGCCTCATCATGACTAATCTTCTTTTTATTCTGTTCTTCAAGTATAGTCCGAAGCTCATTAATAGCCGCTTCATCCACCTTGAATGATTTGGAAATAATCTTGATTATGTTATGGAATGTTTCGTTCATAAATACCCTCCGGATAAACGAAAAGACGCCTTGGTAGGTCGTCTTACAATTCAGCTAAATAGGAGTTTATTTTACCAAGGCCTGCCAGGCTTTGGTCGTTCTTTTAATTCGTTTTCAACTAATCTTTTTAATTCTTTGTCGCCTGTATTAGCAAGTAGCTTTAATACTAACTCACTGAGTGTATCACCGTGAGTCTTTGCGACTTTCTTGGCTCGTTCTCGGACGGCCTCAGTCACTCTTATCTGCATACTGACGATCTTTCTGGACATCAGTCCTATTTTACAATAAAACTTGTTACGGTGCTAATTTCCGCATATTTCACACGGTACTTCGTGATTAATGACTGCACGCAGTTCATCATCCGACGTTTCGTCGATAGTATCCTGAAGTTCGTAGTATTGGCATTCGCAGACTTCATCTATCGCTTCAGCTTCCAGTGTTTCTCTGTCTGTCATATACCCTCCATTGTACCTATAGTAGCCGAATTGTTAACGTTCAACCTCTATATAAATAGTAATACTAATTAAAATAAAAAGCAATACTATTTATGTATAAAATATGCATTTTGCAAACTGCATAAATACGTCAATACTAACAGATAGAAGCTTGCTATTTTACTCTCTCTCTTTTATATATAATATATAGGAGAATAGAGAAGTGGTCGTAAACGATAAAAGATATAACAAACTAAATGCCAAGCAACTACATATTTTAACTCTTATTTACAAATTCAGATTTATTAGCATACCATTACTAACTGAGTACCAAAACCTAAAGTCCCAAACTACATTACTTAGAAACCTAAAAATACTAGAAGAACAAGGATACATTGGTCGTCGATTTGATTTAACTTTCAAGATTGATCGTAAACCTGCGTATTATTACTTAGCTGCAAAGGGCATAGCTGTTCTTAAAGATGACCCGCGTTTTGATACAGGCGTACTCCATTCCTATTACAAGAACAAAAATGTAAGTGAATCATTCATGCAACATTCAATTGATGTATTAGCCGTATTCAATTCTATTAAAAAGACACTCCCGGATAGTTTTGACATATTTTCCAAGTCTGAACTTGCAACATTTGACGATTTTCCCGAAAACAAACCAGACCTATTTCTTAGAGGTAAAAACGAATATTTCATCACGCTTGCGCATGATGTCCAACCGTTTATCATTAGAAAACGGTTGGCTGAATATATAGCTCATAGCGAAGAAGATGGCTGGGGCAGTGGAGTATACCCAACCATACTATTCGTATTTGCAGATAGTTCTAGCGAAACACGCTTCCTGGGATACGCCAAAAGCGCCCTAGAGAGTGCTGGCATTGATAGTGATGAATTACACATTGGAGCAACAACGCTACGAGCGTTGACTAAAAAACCCTATACTGATTCAGTTTGGACATTTAGCGATGATGCGAATCCTAAATCACTTGATTGAGCATTTTTACGTCATGCTCGGTGTATACAAGAGTAATAATCTTACTCCCTAGATGCAAACGAAAACTTCAAAGTCTCTGGGTTGTATATTATCTCGGTCGAAGCACCGTCGACACTCAAGTCTGGTGCAAAGATAGCGCCCAATACTGCAATTGCCGGAACTCGTCTCTTTTTCTCCGTATTGGACTCATTCATGTAAACGACATGATCAGCTAATTGCTCGGGCATACCATCGGTGAAAATTATCCACCTGTCTGGTGCTGTATTGTCATTCAGGAAATGTTGCAAGAAAGGGTAGTACTCTTTACGATTTAATTTTGAATATTTATCACCTTCAAATTCGCTATTTATTAAGAGGTATGTGTCGTCGTCGTGTATATGCCTACTAAGAGGACTTTGCTTATTGACAATATCTTTTATCTTAGTACTAACACTAGTGTTGGGATCGGCTTTTTCTTCAAGAATTTTTGCGTGTTTTGTACTTTTGAGCTTAAGTGATTTCCATGCATCTACTTGCTTTGAATTCTTTGCTAGTTTATCTACAACGTACATTAGATAGTTTTCTGCTGGAACATAGATATCAATTGACGATACGAAAGTATCCTCTATTAGTGAGCGTAAACTATACCAAACTGGTTTTTCTATCTCTCCAGAAAGGGTTATGCCATCATGCCCTGAGGTTGTTTTATGTACATATCCCACACCATAACTATCTTCTCTGGTTTTTAATAAGTGGCACTGCTTACAAAGAACTTGCCAGTTGTTGGTGTCCTTATGTGATCCAGTAAATCGCCACATCGGTATTATGTGATCAATAGTCATCTCGCTGGGTTTATATTTACCACACATAGCACATACCTTACCGCGCCTAAAAGACGTCTTTAGATGACGATAACTTGGATCTGTGTTGGCGAAATCAGAATATGAACTCATTTGACTAAAATTATACGATGTTACGCGATATTATCCAAGGAAAGCCTTTTTACGTCTTGCTCAGGACGTATCGAAATCACTCCTCGACAACAATGTCTTTGGTTAAGTTAATGTGTGACACGCTATCAGTCACATTACCAGTTTTATCAATCCAAACCTGTATATGAAACGGCTCAGTATACCAACCGTTGGCTTTGGCTATCTTAGCCCAAAACGCTCGGTGCTTTTCAATCTCTGTTTGCGATACTTTCATAACTTACTCCTCTACATTAAATTTTGACAAGCCTTTTAACGTCTTGCTTAGGACGATTAACTAACTAGTTATGGCAGTCAACTTGGACTACCCATAAACCTTCAGACTCTTTAAGTAGTAAGTCGAGTTCACGCTGATTCGTAATAGCGCTGCCGTTAGTATCGAAAAGCTGACAAGCATTGGCATGGTAGCCACTTGCTCGGCTAAACTGGTATCTCGATAGATAGTGCCCAGCGATATCTTGCTTAAAATCTTCGTTGAAGATTTGCTCATCGCTATACTGCTCTAGCATGAAGCGTATAGTTGCAAGCGCCTGTTTAAACTCTGCTAATTGCCCTTGCATAGCATCTATCGCCATAGATTGCGCTTTCTTTGCGCTCAGGCGAACCGGTTTCCAGCAATCAGGCCAACGACTATCATCTGTTTCACTATAATAACAGTCGAACTCATTCCATTCGACAAGGTCTGACATTACGTTATCTGCCTTGCTATTCGCCTCAGTGGCGTTGTCTGCTTCAACGATTAATCGTACTAAATAATGCATAACTTTCTCCTTTAAAATTAAACTTTGTCGGGTAGTTTAGCGTCTTACCCAGGACAAAGTGAACTAATATTCCTCGGCCAGCATGACCGTCAGAACTCGTTCACATTCCGGATGCAGTGGGTCACACCACATCTCGAAAGACGGATCGTAGTAATCTATCTTCCAGAAAACCGTCTGGTTTTCCCAAGTTAGCTTTCCAAAGTCATGCTCACCGTGAGGATCGTTGTCCTCGTTAAACCTGTTATAACTACGAATAGCTCTAATCAAGCCCAGGGTATCTCTAAACTCGAATATACCTCGAGTCAGACTCATGGTCTCGACTTTGCGAAACTCATCGTTACGCTTTGCTACCTTTTCTGCGACTTCGTTCATAAAGAACTCCTTTCGATTCGAGTGGTGCTAATACCGACCACTTCATGGGAAGAACGCAAAGCAATATAGGTTCGTCAAGGTGGAGCGCCCTTGACGTTTACCAAAGGACGAACGACCTTGATGGTTCTAGATTGCTTTGTATAATGAGAAGACAGTGGGAGGGAAGAAAAATAATAATAATCAACTATTTTTACGGGAATTGTTTTTAATCTACCTATCTCAAAATTGCTAGAATGATATTATATATAGACAGCGTAGCTATTAAAACAATATGTAGTTAATAAATAAGGAGCGTAGTCATGGTTAAGCAAAAGGTAGTTATTTGGACTCCAGAACATCGTAGAGAAGTTATTCAATTTTTAAAATTATATACAGACCAGCTTGAAAAACAGATTAACAACAAAGACGAAGGTTATGGCTTGCCACAAATACAATCAGGGGTTTTACATATTGTAGATATGACATTGCCACCTAAAATAGAATACGTTGTTAATAGTGGTCCAAGCCAGCAATTATTGGAAGGAACTAAGGTAATATTGACCAGCAAGGAGTATCAAGAATATGAGGACATACTTAGCAAAGAATAAATCTACCTAGTTGTTCGCATTTAATAATTTCATGAAGTCGTGTAGCATATGTTTCAAGCCTTTTTTAGTCTTGCTCAGGACTACCGGACTAAGCCTGGTTATTTTCTACAATCTCAAGCCAATCTACTCGGCCTAGTGTATGAGCTACAATATCGCTCCATAGATTAGTTATTTCTAACTCACTATGTTCAAGCTGCATCCATTCATCAAGAGCTTCAGCTTGATCTCGCATGTCGCCGTACAATGAGATGATATACATAAGTTGCCCATAGTAGCCCTCATCGTTTGTGAGCCACAAGTTAACTAGCCACGTTTCGTAATTAGTCCACCCGTTGTAAGTTTGCTGTTCTGCACTGCACATATTCTTTTTTCTCCTTTACTTTACGTAACGGAGTCAAAATACGGTGCCGCATGGCAAAGCTGTCAAGATGGAGCGCTCCTGACGTTTACCAGAGAACGAACGACCTTGACGGTTTTGCTCGGTACGTATAATGAGGAGATATGTAAAGTGAAAGATATTTTATAATTTTGACAAATAATTACAAAAATGTAGTTATTACAATTATCGTTGACATACGCAACATATAGCGTCTATACTATAAAGCACACACAACATATGGGGATAAGAGAGGTTAAAATATGTTAGAAATAAAAATAACATACACAATAAATACCAATGATAATCAGCATAGTATCATCTGGTTATGTCATTTCGCGAAACAACCAAACACCAGAACCGATGCTAGATTGGCGTTTCTATAATATGGATGCATATTTTGTAGAAATGCTAAATCGTCTCAAACTAACTGTTAAGCAAAAAGAGGACGCCGTAACCAAATATACTAACGTTTCGAAATTATTACATAACGAGTTTTATGAAACTGATTATAACGGTTCTACGAAATTATTAATTGGTTCATACGGTAAACATACCAACATTCGCCCGCCCGAAGATGTTGATTTACTATTTAAAATTCCTGAATCTATATATGTTCAGTATGAAGACTCACCAGGTGCTCTTTTGCAAAGAATTCGTAATGTCCTTAATAAGACTTACACAACAACAGAAGAAATACATGCTTGGGGTAAGGTTGTTTTGATCCAATTTTCGGATGGGACCCATAATGTTGAGTTGTTGCCAGGTTTTGAGATTGATGGGGTATTTATGATTCCGAATACAGAAGACGGTGGCGCTTGGGAATCATTCGACGTTCGAACAGAGATGCAGACAATCCAAGATTCTAACACTTTAACAAACGGTGTCACGCGCAAATTGATACGTATTATTAAACGTTGGAGTAAATACACTAAAACCGTCACAATAAAGTCATATAGAATTGAAGAGCTATGTGTGTTGTTCTTGTCTGAATATAATTTGAATGATATTTTATGGTCAGTTTTAGTAAAAGACTTTTTTGGATGGCTTAGTGGCGTCGATAACGAAGATGTGACCGATAATTCAACTCAAATAAATACTGCAATTACTCGCTCTATTAAGGCGGTCGAGTTTGAGACCGATGGCAACACGGATGAAGCATGTAAGGAATGGCAAAAGATTTTCGGAAAACGCACATTTCCGGCTACAAGTGCAAGCCTCGTTAAAGCGTTTGTATTGAACTCTCAGCAGCCAACTGACAAAGAAATGTTTATTGAAGATATTGTACCTGTACGGATAAATCCATTGGTTAATATTGATATATCGGCACAATTTGTGGGCCCAAAAATACCAGTACACCCATTTGCGACATTTATCCGTGGCCGCAGCCCAGTACCAAAGCGTCAGTCCATACGATTTAACGCTCAAATAACTGGTGTTGATGGGTATGATTTGAAATGGAAGGTTCGTAACTTTGGTGATGAAGCCGCCATTGCAAAGGGTCTACGCGGAGAGATAAAAAACGGCACTGGTCTAGTTCTCGAAGAGAACACGCTATACGAGGGTACCCATTACGTCGAGTGTTATGTTATTAGTAGTGATGTATGTGTAGCAAGAATGATACATTGGGTTCCGATTGGGAGGGAATAGTTATGGACAAAGAAAATTTATCAGTCGTAAGGCAAAGTCTTGCTAATGCCTCGTTTAGCCACAAGGTTCATGAGGTTGCAAGTGATCGAAAGACTGAAGCGTCTGTTCGATTTAAATATATCGATATTTGCATTATTAGTCTTATATTTATTTTATTAGTTTTGCAGACACAAATGTCGAGTAATTTTATATTTAGTTTTATAGGTGCTGGCCTAACCGCCGCTGAGATAGTGGTTTTAATAGTTAAGTTGTTCTTTCATTTTGACGAGGACTCAGTTGCACACAAAAACACTGCTTTGAAATATATGGCCCTCAGAGATCGATATAAAAATTTAATAGCTGATATTATCAAACAAACAATTAACCAAAGCGAAATAGTAAATCGTCGGGATCAGTTGCTCCATGAATATCAAATGATATCAGACCTAGCACCCCAAACTAGTAAAGATGATTATTGCGAAGCCATGAAACGCCTCAAGATAAAAGAAGATAATCAAAATATCTGGTCTGATACACAAGTAGATCACTTCTTACCCAAAGAGTTACGAAAAAAATAGCAACAAATTTTACTTATTGATTCTGATTATCTTTCAATCACTAAAAACTCGTAATTAGATAGTGATGGTTGTGATTCTTTAGATATGCCGAAGTATTCATATAGCCAGCTATCATATGAAAAACTTCCTATCAGAACTAACTCGAAACTTTCGAGTAGTTTACCCGATACAGTATCTAGTCTTGGGCTAGAAGTTGAATATACCAATTTCATGTTAGCTTTTTGGGCATTTTGATTAATTGTAATTAATGCAGCGTCAAATCTACCTTGGTCTTTACAGGCCATATCGCATTCTTCAATATAGATAAATATGAACGGTTTTTTGATGTTATTTTTTGCACGATTCTTCGAAAGAGCCGCCAGCTCCTCTAATTTATTGAAACTATAGTCGGGAGCATTACCGTGCTCCACGTCAAATAACAAATATTCCTGCTTGGCCCCATCATCATTACCCACGCTGAATTCACATTGTTTGAGGTCGAATATCGCATACTTCATATCGTTAGGCTTAAAAGCCGATTCATATCTTTTCACTAGACTATGGACGAGTCGGCTTTTACCAGATCCGGATTGTCCAATTAATAACATCGAGTTGTGTACATTGAATGTAAAATAATCAGCATTCGTTATATTCATACAACTAATTGTACTCTACGCAAAGTAAATATATTAATTGTTAAATTAAAGTATAATCAATACCATGAATATATATCTGGACATTGACGGTGTATTATTGGCTAACGATCATCATCCTGCAAATCACTCAAAAGAGTTCCTTGAATATGTTCTGACGAATTTTCCAGACTCGACGTATTGGTTGACAACCCATTGTCAAGGTGATGCTACCAGGCCGGTACGTGATATCGGCCATTTATTCGACAATGAATCTGTTGAATTGATGAAGTTAATCAAGCCGACATCATGGCAATACTCATCGTCCAAAACTGCTGCAATTGATTTCTATAAACCATTTCTTTGGTTTGATGATGATTTATTTATAAACGAACGGAAAGAGCTAATAGAACATAACGCGCTAGATAACTGGATTGAAGTAGACTTGCGCAAAGATCCAGATATGTTGTTAAAATTCATTCAAAGTTTTCCATTGCCGGCAGAATATTTAGATAAAGAATAATTATGATAGGTGAATATAAAACTTTAGCTTGGGGTGAACAGAAAAACGAGTTCAAGATTGAATGCAGCTTGTATATATTCGTATCGCCGGCCAAAAATAGAACAATATTTATGACCGTACCCGGTGTTGATGGCTCAATTGACGGCTACAAAGACAAATACAAACGCATCACCGAAAAAATGCAAAACAAATACGGCTTCGCAATAGCGAGAATGGCTAATCCATTCATATCATCTCTGCATTGGGATAGTAACATCAGGGAGATGTTGGAGTACTTATTATCAAACAAGAAAGAAATAACAGGAAGTGATGACATTGAAATACATATCATGTCTCACTCCGCCGGTGCGGCTGTTATTGCTCAAATAGCTTGGGAGTATCCAGAGATAACTAAACTATTACTTGTTAACACGGCTTTTGGGTTAAAGCCTGAAAGAATCTTGAAGGGTATTGATAACTTCTCTGGTCAAATCAATTTTGTATTCGGCAGCAAAGATCCGTCAGTTGGCTGGACAGAAAATCTAAAAGAAAAATATAATGTACGTGTTATTGATGGGGCTGATCATAATTTCTCGGATGAATATATAGAGACGTTTATCCAATTACCCACCATAGATACAAAATAATCTTACTTCGGTTTTTCTAAAAAAAGGCGAAGTCTCAGCCGAGGGTATAGCCTCCATGTCAACATTGCCTACTGTCTTACTCGGCTGAATTGTTTTTTGTTTACGACGTTGAGTTTGATTGGTGTATATCAGGTAAGATTACACAAAGTAAGTTAAAAGTACCGACTGATCTATTTGTCGTTTTTTATGGTTGGCAGAACCACTGTGATTAGCTCATCTATTTCTTGCTGTTTACGCTGGTGTTCATCTAGGGCTATGTCCTTTTCATTTTTGGACAAATTGTTTGACTGCTCGCGTGCTTTGGCATGACTGCCTGTCTTGGCGAGTATGGTTATGATCAACACGACTACAATAATTATTGCGACTTCCATCAAATTTTATTATACCAATTTCAATGACAACCCACTATTCTTGAGTTTGATTCGCGAATTATTTGATAGCTGGCGCTTCATCGTTAAATTCGGGCAATTGAGATTATCTTGCGAATATCTTTACAATATTTATATTTATGTTGCGAATATCTGCAAGATTTTAATAAAAAGTATTGTTTTAGTGTATTATCTGGTATAATAGCAGTTATAATTATGTCAAAAGATGTAAACAAATACTCAACAGGTTTAACCGGTGAGCCGTTTCTTTTTAATGAAAGCCGCTTGTTGGCTGATTTATTGACGAAGGGCGAAGAAATAGAGACGCTGCATAAGCGTAATTTATCTGAAAATTTAATAATGCATAAAAAAATCGGTAGCCTTAGGAAGGTCACTTCTCCTATTTTCCGAAGACTTTCTATTATGTCTGCGACCGCAATGCAAATACTTGCGCACGATGATATTGCCTCTGCCAAACTTATTTTACTCGTTGCAGTGGCAAAGTCAGATCGTTTAGTCCGAGATTTTTTGATCAATGTGTATGCGGACAAACTTGCCTTGAAATCTAGTAAAATTGATAGATCTGATATCGAACGCTATTTCGAATCAGTTTACATAGAAGAGCCATACCTTCGCGATCGTACTGAGCAAACCAAGGCAAAGCTAAAACAGCAATTGATGAAAATCCTAGCTGAAGCTGGTCTAGTCAAAAAGCAAGGCTCTGTCTTTTTGGTAATACGACCAAGTATAACTAATAAGCTAGCCAACCAATTGGTGGCTGATGGTGACTCAGAATATATTAAAGTCATAGGGGGTTCTTTGTGAAAAAAACAATCCAAGATCGTCTGAGAGATCTCCGCGGTAAGGTTAAGAGCGGTAACTTATCACAGGGTGGCGGGCTAGGCAATGAAGTAAACTATCATATTTTTGACTATGACCCTAGCGAAGAACCGGCAGTAACACGAGAGATTGAGAACATTGCAAGCTCCTTAAGTAATATCAAGGTGTTTAATATTTACGATATTATTATCGATATACTAAAAGAGAAGAACTATCTAGAGAAGTCGTTCGAGTTAGAGCAAAGTAAAGGCAGTGATTTTGTTAATAAGGCTATCATGCGCACTCTAAAGACTGACAGTAAAAAAGGACTTATAGTTGAAAAAATTGTCCAGAATATCAAAAAAGGCGACATTATCTTTATTACAGGAATCGGTCAATCATATCAAATCATCCGTGCACACACTATATTGTCAAACCTACAGAGCGTCGTCAATGATACCGAGAATCCAGTAATTTTATTTTACCCTGGTAGTTATGACCACCAAGCACTAAGCCTGTTCAATACTTTTCCAGCGGAAAATTATTATAGAGCGTTTAAACTAATTGATAGATAGGAGTTATATGAAACTAAGAGATTTATACAGTAAAGATATTACACGCGAGATCCAGGGTGTTATTAAAGTTGACGATGAGCACTCGATCGCACAAGAACTAGACGAGTATATTGTTACCGAAGAGATCGCCCGACATCTTGACACATTTTTTGATGCCTACAGCAAGGGGTTAGGCGTTTCACGAACGGAGCAGATGGGTGTTTGGTTATCTGGTTTCTTTGGCTCTGGTAAATCACACTTTCTAAAAATCGTTAGCTATCTACTTGATAACCGTGAAGTAAATGGTAGAAAATCAGTCGATTACTTTGATGATAAAATTAATGACGCCATACTTCTTGGTAATATCAAGCGAGCTGGAGATACCTCTTCTGACGTTATTCTATTTAATATCGACACAAAATCTTCGCTAGAAAACACCACCAGCAAGGACAAGGTATTAGCGGTCATTGAAAAAGTTTTCAATGAGAAATTGGGCTATAGTCATATTAATTTCGTCGCCGACATTGAGCGATTCCTGGAAGAGAGCGGTAAATATGATGCCTTCAAGGCAAAGTTCGATAACTGGTCTGCAATTCGCTCAGATTTTGATTTTAATCAGTACGAAATAGCCGAAAAATACGCCGAAGTTATGGGAATTAGTAATGATGATGCAAACAAACTGTTTGATAATCGCCGAGATAATTACGAAGTGTCAGCTCAGTCGTTTGCCGAGCGGGTTCAGAATTATATCGAAAAACGCGGAAACGATCACCATGTGGTGTTTCTGATCGACGAAGTTGGTCAGTATATTGGTAATGATGGATCACTGCTCCTTAATCTACAATCAATTGTTGAAGAACTTGGTGTGCGTACCAACGGTCGTGCTTGGATAATATGCTCTAGCCAAGAAGCAATTGACGATGTCGTCAAGGGTGTTAGAAAAGATGACTTCTCAAAAATTTTAGGACGATTCGATACTAAAATTAAGCTATCAAGTACAGATATAGATGAAGTGATTAAACAGCGACTACTTGCAAAGACAAGCGATGGCGCTACTACACTAACGACCACCTATAATACCCGAGAAGCTGAAATTAAGAATTTGCTTACATTTGGGGAAGGTGGCACGTACAAAGCAACCTTTAAAGATGCAGGGGACTTTGCGGCTACTTACCCATACATCCCATACCAATTCAAGTTACTACAAGACACCTATATGAGTATCCGCGAGAAAGGGTTTGCAGGAGCTCATCTCAGTTCCGGTGCACGCTCTTTGCTTGGAGCCATTCAGGAGACCGCCAAGGCTCACGCTAACAGTGAAATTGGCACTCTTGTACCATTTTCTGCATTTTATGAAACGGTCGTGACGGCTATCGACAGCTCTATTATCCGTATCTTTGACAAGGTGAAACTTATGATTCGAGATGGTGAGCTAGAGTCTCAAGATGAAGAAATTTTAAAAACACTCTTTTTGTTGCGCAGTTCGCAGGAAACTATGCCAACTAATCTAGATAATTTAGCCGTGCTATCTGTTTCTAATATATCCGACAACATACTTGACACAAAAAAGAGGCTTGCCGATAGCCTAAAACGCCTAGAAGACAGAATTTTAATCCAAAAACTTGGTGATAATTATCGTTTCTTGACTGACGAAGAACAGGATATTAACCGCGAAATCAAAAGCCAAACTTTTGATCCAAGCGATATATCATCAACACTCGGGGAAGTAATCCGAGGTATGGTTGATACAAAATACAAGTACAGCAATGGTCGCGTATTCTCGCTGGATCTGTTCATGGATGACAATAAAATCAATGGCGGTACTAACGAACTAGCACTCAAGTTTACATCTGCCGACCGACACAGCGTTCAAACGGAGTCAATACGCTTAAATAACTCGGCACTTATATCTACTCCGCTATCTATCGATTTACGTAACGACATCGAAACTGCCGTAAAGGTTGAGAAATATATCCGTCAGCAGGCTGGCATTAAAAACGACAGTGAGCGTGAGAAGATTATTTCCGCCAGACGCACTGAAATGGAAGGCTTAAAAGAAAAAATCGCAGCTGACTTTGGTGATATTATACGATCTGCCACTATCATAATAAATGGTACTGAGTTAGACATCCCGACCAGAGAAAATGTAGCCACTCGTCGCGACCTCATATTGGCCGAACTGGTTAAATCTGTATACAGTAAGATTGAATACATAAAAGCACCACTCAGCCGTAGCAATATCAAGCGACTGCTTACTCTGCCAAAAATGGAGTTAGAGGTCGCTACTGCTAATGTAAAGGCCGAAGACGCAATTAATGAATACATCGTTGAACAAGCACGCAATCACGCACCCGTAACGCTTGAAAGCGCAGTTCGTTTCTTTAAAGACGCACCATTTGGCTTTACAGACGAAGATGTAGCTTATATTGTGGCATATCTAATGAAAAAGGAGCTAGTCAACCTAATCTACAATGGTACGACGCTCGCACCAACAGCTGAGACAGCTGATATCCTGTTAAAATCAGCCAACGATAACAGAATTACAGTTAAGGTTCGTGAACGTATAGACAATGACTTATTAGACACCGTTCGCAGCCTAGCGCGTGATTTATTCGACACTACTGCTATTGGCGAATCCGAAGACGAGATTGCCAATAATCTTCGACGTGAGATTGATAGTAAATTAGAAGTGACTTCTGGCTATCTGACTAAATATAATTATGGACAATATCCAGGCAGATCTATTGTAGAAGCTGTGAATGTCGGGCTGCGTGAACTAAAACAGATCCGCGACACCAAAGATCTGTTCGATACACTTAATACCCAGCAAAGCGAGCTACGCTCTATCTTCAATGCATTAAGACCGGTAGCAAGCTTCTTTGATAATCAGGCCAAGATATTTGATCGTGCTACCACTGCAGTCAAAGATTACGAAATGGTTAGTATGTCTATCACTGTTACTGCACCAGAAATTAACAGTATCCGAGAGATCCTGGCCGAGAGCGAACCATATAATGACATACCGAAGCTCCCATCACTTACCTCAACGCTTGAGCAAGCGACAAAAGTGGGTCGCTTTGAGCTACAAAAACGAGCTGACGAAGCTCGTAAGCTAGAAGAGGAAAGGCGAAGAGCCGAGACTGAACGCAAGCAAGCTGAGCTTGATGGCAAAGAAGCAGTAGAGTTACCAAAGATTGCCAAACCGGTACGTTCAGGCGATCTCATTAACAGAACATACTCGCTTAAGTCTGAGGCTGATGTCGATGCAATGTTAGGTGAACTCCGCGTAAAACTTCTTCAAGAATTAGCTGATAACGGTGAATTGAAAGTAATCTAGTATGGACAAAAAACTTCTCAAAGAATTTGCAATGAAAAGCCGTGAATCGCTGACATCTCTGGTGCGCGCCGAGCTGAATGCGATGCATATTGCCGAAACTATCAATTGGACTCAAAGCGGTGAGCTGTACCAGACTATTGTTGACGGTCGCAATATCGTTCTAACTATCGATGAGAAGTTGCGCTACGATAAACTGCAAGCCGCAGTGAAGATCGAGGGCATCAAGTTAGTCGCAGAAAAGGCTGCCTACACGTGGTTTAACCGTATCGTAGCGATTCGCTATATGGAGTTAAACAAAATACTACCTCAGAGCAAGCATAACGAATGGCTTGGCGTACGAGTGCTTTCAGACGACAGTAATCACCCAGACCCAGATATACTAAAAGCCAGCAACTTACGCCGAACTGATCTGGACTTACAATTAGATGTAGACAAGGTACTCAAACTCGCACGCGATGAAGAGAAGTTCCGTATGGTACTGCTTGCTGTAGTCAAAAAACTAGGCAGTATCATGCCTGATGTATTCAATGGTGACACTAATAGTATTGATTTTCTACTGCCTAAAAATCTATTAGGCGCAGGTGGGTTTGTCAGCGAAGTACTAAAACTCCCAGTCGCTTTGTTTGACCGCGTAGAAGTAATTGGCTGGTTGTATCAGTACTATAATCAAGCCGAAAAAGACATCGCTATGAAGAAAAAATCGGCAGTCGAAAAAGACGAGATTCCATATGTAACCCAAATATTCACGCCAGATTGGATCGTGAAGTATATGGTCGAAAACTCACTCGGACGCTACTGGCTAGAGCATGGTGGCGACGAACATCTTGCCACTAATTGGAAGTATCTTATTAAAAGCGGTATGCCTACTGCGAATGTCGTCAAAAAGATGCCAAATATTGAAGATGTTACATTTATTGATCCTTGCGCGGGTAGCGGGCATATCTTGGTATATGCGTTTGAAGTGTTTTACCAGATTTATCTATCACTTGGATACGCACCAGCTCAGATTCCTGAAAAAATCCTCACTCATAACCTTTATGGGCTCGATATTGATGACCGTGCCAAGCAGTTGTCTATTCTGTCAGCTCTGCTAGTCGCACGTAGTTACGACAAAGGCATATTTACTAAACATATACGGCTCAACATTACTTCTATTGCTGAAAGTAATGGTATGAGTGGTCTGCCTGGGCTGCTCAAGGGCGAGAGCAGGGATATTGCTCAGTATCTTGTTGAAACTTTCCATGATGCCAAAGAATACGGCAGCATTCTAAAAGTGAAATCTGATACTTATGCCAAACTCCGCAACCAGCTAGATGACCTATCACCGTTAGATCGCAATTTGTATGCTGATCGCGCAGAGCAACTAATCCATCAGGCTGAAATCTTGAGCCATAAATACACTATTGCCGTAACGAATCCGCCGTACATGAATAAGTATGACGCTAAGTTGAAGACATATGTAAATACCTACTACTCTGAGAGCAAAGCTGACCTGTATTCGGTATTTATGGAGGTTTGTCTAAACTTAGCAATAGATGATGGTTATGTATCTATGGTTACAATGCAGTCTTGGATGTTCTTGACTGGGCAAGAGAAACTACGTAATATGCTACAGTCAAACTGCTCTATGGTTAATATGATTCATCTCGGGCCTGGGGCATTCCTAGAGATGGTAGGTGATGTGTTACAGACGACAGCGTTCACTTTACGAAAAGGTACTACAAACTTAATTGGTGATTACATTCGAGTTACTGATATAAGAGACTCCGACAAGAAGGAGAAGTTAAGTTTAGAGGCCATTACAGACGAAAATCATGAGTTGAGATTCCGTGCTGGTAATGCTGACTTTGAAGTGTTCCCTGGAAGAATTATTGCCTATTGGGCAAGCGACGCGATTAAAAAAGCATTCATCAACGGCATAAAAGTGGGCGAAATAGCACCTCCGCAAAAGGGTGCAGTTATATCTGGCAAAGATCTCTTCATGAGGCTATGGTGGGAGGTAGACAGCGTAAATACTAACCTTCAAGCAGCTGACCGCCACGAAGCAATAAAAAGTGGTAGCAAGTGGTTTCCATATGACAAAGCTAGCGGATTCAGAAAGTGGTATGGAAATAATGACTATTTCACTGATTGGCAAAATGACGGCGTCCGCTACAAGCAATATGTTCTGAAGCAATATCCTTACCTTAAAACTCCAGGGTTTGTTGTGCAGAATGAGGAAAATTATTTTATCCCTCACATAAGCTACGGGGCATTATCGTCAGGTATCTTGTCTGTACGATATAAGCCACGTGGAGTTATTCATAGTGGCATTGGCCCTGGCTTGTTTGCTGCTGAAGATGAGTTGTCATACTTGCAGGGTGCTTTGAATTCTCATTCTATCCAAAAAATCGCGGCAATCATTTCACCTACGCTTAATTTTCAAACAGGAGAAGTTGCGTCTTACCCAGTAATTAAATCCACACAATATCGCGATGAAGTGATTCGATTGGTCGAAGAATGCCGTGAGCTCAGCAAATCCGACTGGGATAGTTTCGAAACCTCATGGGACTTTGAGCGTCACCCGCTTTTGCCCACATCTGGTGAAACTAAGTTAGCTGATACCTATGATACTTGGGATAAATTAAGCAAATCTCGCTGGAATAAACTAAAAGCCAATGAAGAGCGCCTGAACGAGATATTTATAGAGGTCTATGGTATGCAAGACGAGCTGACGAAGACAGTAGAAGATAAATATGTTAGCGTTCGCAAGGCCGACATCACACGCGAAGCCAAATCGTTATTGTCATATTTTGTTGGCGTGATATTTGGTCGATACAGCCTAAATAAGCCAGTAATTAACTTTGCTGGAGGTGATTGGACTACCGCAGATCGATCATCGTTGGTCGATGACGATAATATCGTTCCGATTATGGATGGCGAATTCTACACTGACGACATCGTTAAAAAGATCCGCGATTTTTTGATGACTGTGTACGGTGAATCAACACTTCATGTAAATCTTGACTGGTTAGCTGATGCTATCGGTCGCCGTAGTGACGAGAAAGCCGAAGATGCTATACGTCGCTATTTTGTAAACGATTTCTTTACTGATCATTTCCGTGAGTACGGTAAGCGTCCAATTTATTGGTTACTCACGAGCGGCAAGGATAACGGCTTTAAGGCGCTGTTTTATCTGCACCGCTACCAACCGAATCTAATTGCAACTGTGCGTACTCAGTATCTACTAAACACACAGAATGTCTACACTAAACGCTTGGCGGAATTAGATTCCAAGACTGTCCTGAATAACGATGATCTACGGCTGAAGGTTGATTTGACTACAAAACTTGCAGAGATAAAAAAATATGATGCATTGATTGCGGTTGCAGCCAGTAAGAATGTGAAACTAGACTTAGACGTTGGCGTGAAAGTCAATTACCCAAAACTCAGCCAGTGTGCAGCCGATGTCAAACCTGGTAGTGAAATCCTAGAGATGAAAGGAGTGAAACTATGAATGAAGAATTAGTAAATGGCTTACGAAAACTCCTACTAACACCTAGCACTACGGGGCGTCGTATTGTGACCTGGTATGACGAAGACGGAGAAAATGCGCAGTACCTTGATGAAATCAAAGAAGCACTTGGGGGTGTTGAGATTGTCGTGTTTAACGATAACCCACTATTTGTACGTCACCATGTGTTACACGAGGTACCAACTGAAAATGTCATCATCTATCGTCCTTCTGAGCAGCCTGAGCCGATGATGAACCAGTTGTTAGATTTTGAACTCAGTAACGCGCAAGATATCTTTATACCAGACGAGTCGACTTTGACATTGAATGCACTTGGATTGTCAGAAAAATTCCGCGTTTGCGTAAGACGGAATAGTCGGTTCTTTAAAAATCAAAAACGTCAGCGTGATGTTAAAAAATTCCTGCCAGTTAACGAGTCAGAAGAGTTACAGATGGCAATTTATGCTACATTATTTGATGCAGAAGATAGACGGTTAGAGCGTGTACTTACGGCAATATTTGTAAAATTTCGCGAATCTCGCGAGGAATTTGTTAATTTGCTAAAGTTTGTTGACAACGAAGCACTTGCAGAGATGCTAACCAGCTACTTCGGCTTAGAAATAACAGATACAGAGAAGCTGGATGTATTATGGGACTCTGTGTTGATAAGTTATTTCAAATCAACGCTAGAAAAAGTGGATTTAGGGCGGTATATGAATTATCTACTGCCAAATCATGGCAACGTACGTATTTTTACGCGTGATCTTATGAAGTTTTTCCCTGATGAGTTTACTCGCTTTTCAGTGGAAGCGACCGGTAAATATAACCTGGAAAAAGTTTTGGAAGGGTTGAAACTCGAAGATTATATCGACTGCGATGCAATAGCTACTGTTGATGACCTAGTGATTTCTGAGTTTATAAAGCTACTATCAGAAAAGAAAGATATTTCTGAGATGTTACGTAAACGCGAATTTGGTTTTTACTATCACGACAGACGCTCTGATTACCAGATGTTAGCAGCAGCCAATAACTTCGGTATTATCGTTCGTAAGCTAACATCTGTATTAAAAACCACAGACAAGGATGTGGCAATTAATCACTATGCCGATGAACTATATAAAGTAGATACTGCTTACCGTCACTTTAATCTTTATTACGATCGCACATCTAAAACTGACGAGTATATGAATCTTGCTAGGGAAATTGAGTATATCTATGGCGAGGAGTGGATGTTGAAACTTACCGATAAATGGGAAGGTTCAATCGTAGACGAAAATTGGACGGCCACAAAGCATCCAGTGCTTAGTGAATTTTATAGTAAATACCTGAGTCCGCTTGATGATAAAAAGGATCGGGTATTTGTAATTGTGTCTGACGGACTACGGTATGAAGTTGCTAAGGAGATAGCAGATCAAACCAAGCTAGCTGCTATCGGTGGTGATATATCTACTAGCTTTGCCTTGTCACTATTGCCGTCTATCACGCCTGTCGGTATGGCAGCCTTGTTGCCGCACGACAAACTAGAGTTTGATGGCGATACAGTATTAGCGGATGGTGCCAAGACAGATGCATCTAATCGCAATAGGGTGCTGAAGTCTGCCAATAAGGATAACTTGTCAGTTAGATTTGAAGATGTCCGAGCTATGAAAAAATCTGAATGGAAATCATTTTTCTCTGGCACGAAATACGTATATATATACCACGATAAAATCGATATTACTGGTGAGCATGACGACATGGCAACTTTTGCTGCTTGTGATACGGCAATCAATGAGATAACTGAACTAATTTCTGATCTGCACACTACCTTTAGTGGTGTCAATGTACTCGTTACCGCTGATCACGGATTCTTTTACCAGACTGGGACTGTTGAATCTCGTAGAAAAATGCCAAAAGTAATTGATGCTGATAAACAAAAAAACCGCTATGCAATCAGCAGTGCTCCTGATAAGGCATCCCTAAACTACCGATTAAGCGATATGTTTGATAATAACAATAAATATGTTAGCACTCCACATGCGAACGTCGTCTTTGCTAAGCAGGGTGGCGTAGGAAGATATTATCACGGCGGTGCGCTACCGCAAGAGGTTGTTGTGCCAATACTGAACTTTAAATCTTCGCGCAATAGCATAGCTCGCGACAAGGTGAATATTACATACGCAGGTATATCACTTAAGATTACAAATACTATAACCTACCTGACATTTCGACAGAATGAACCAGTAAGTGTCGATAAGGTCGCCTCGCGTTATAAAGCCTGGTTTGAGGATGCGAATAGCACCAGAATATCCGATGAAGTTACTATTATCGCTGATTCTATTGAAAAAGATGTTAGTTCTCGAGAATACCGCGAGAAGTTCGTGTTTGCGGCTCGTACCTATGAACCTAATGGGGAGTACTATTTGGTTATCAGGGATGATAATGATATAGAAACAGATCGAATCGCTTTCAAGGTTGATATTGCAATAACAAATGATTTAGGGTTATAAGGAGGATATTATGGACGAGATCGACATTAAATTAAATCAAGTCTTTCCGGGTAGGGTTGTACGTAAAGACCTCACTAAAAAAATTAAAGAAGGTGCTAATGTTCCGGTTTATGTACTGGAATACCTGCTAGGTATGTACTGCGCCACTGACGACGCTGTGGCTATAGAGGATGGTATTGCTACAGTAAAAAAGATTTTGGCCGAAAATTTTGTGCGACCAGATGAGGCGCAAAAAGTAAAAAGCAAGATTCGCGAGCTTAAAAACTACACTGTTATCGATAAAATAACTGTGAAGCTGAACGAGAAAAAAGATCGATATGAAGCAGAGTTTAGTAACCTTGGTATCAAAGATGCGTATATCGATGCTGAAATAGTTAAAAAATTCGAAAAGTTACTAGTAGGTGGGATTTGGTGTATTACAAAAATATCCTACTTCCATGACGAAGAAGAGCGTAATAATTTGCCATTCGTAGTGAACGATATCAAGCCGATTCAAATGCCAAACATGGATTTGACAGAGATATTTAACGGACGCAAGCAATTCTCGAAAGACGAATGGATCGATATATTGTGTCGCTCTATGGGCATGGAGCCAGATCGTTTGGAGTATCGCCAGAAATGGCATTTTATTGAGCGTGCTGTGCCTCTGGTAGAAAATAATTATAATCTTTGCGAATTGGGGCCACGGGGAACAGGCAAGTCACATATTTATAAAGAGATTTCACCGAATTCTATACTTGTATCTGGTGGTCAAACTACTGTAGCAAACTTATTCTACAATATGGCGAACAAAACGGTTGGTTTGGTCGGCCTATGGGACTGCGTGGCATTTGATGAAGTGGCTGGAATTACATTTAAGGACAAAGACGGCATCCAAATCATGAAGGACTATATGGCATCGGGATCGTTTGCGCGTGGTAAGGAAGAAAAAAATGCCAGTGCTTCAATGGTGTTTGTCGGTAATATTAATCAATCAGTTGAAGTGATTTTGAAGACTTCAAACCTATTTGAGCCATTCCCTGAAGCTATGAGTCGTGATAC
The DNA here is from genome assembly GCA_001873625.1 of Candidatus Saccharibacteria bacterium CG2_30_41_52. GTDB lineage: Bacteria > Patescibacteriota > Saccharimonadia > Saccharimonadales > Saccharimonadaceae > UBA1547. Next base: position 148,055 of record MNZN01000001.1, read on the forward strand.
CGCCTTCTTTGACCGCATGCATTACTACCTACCAGGATGGGAGATTCCTAAAATGCGCCCAGAGCTTATTACAAACAGGTATGGCTTCATCGTAGACTACCTTTCGGAGTTCTTTCGCGAAATGCGTAAACGCACCTATAGTGACGCAATTGACAGGCACTTTAAACTAGGCAAGGAACTAAATCAGCGAGACGTTATTGCTGTCAAGAAGACTGTTTCAGGACTTATTAAGATAGTCTATCCGAACGGCGATTTTACCAAAGATGAACTGGGGGAAGTTATACATTATGCAATCGAGGGCCGACGTCGCGTCAAGGAACAGTTAAAGCGTATCGGTGGCATGGAGTTCTTTGATATACACCTGTCCTATATTGATAAAGAGAGTGACGAAGAAAAGATTGTTTCGGTGCCAGAAATCAGTGGTGACAAGTTAATCTCTGACACAGCACTGAAGGCTGGTCATGCATATTTCGTTGGTCGCGGCACTTCGGGACAAATTGGAACGTATCGTATTGAAACCGAAAGCCCAGGTGGTGGTGGCAAGCTGTCGATTACTGGCATAGGAACTGATCGCCAAACCAAAGAATCGATCAATACCGCGTTCAATTATTTCAAGGCGAATCGAAAGAACATTAGCGCTAATATAAATGTAGATAACTCTGATTTCTTGATCCATGTTGAAGACTTACAGGGCGTAGGATCAAGTAGCGAGATAGCCCTGGCCTCATTTGTCTCGCTTGTCTCATCATCTTTGAAGAAACAGATAAAAGAAGGACTTGTGATTTTAGGTAATTTGACTATTGGAGGCACAATTAGCAAGGTTGATGATCTTGCCGACACGTTAGAGGTATGTCTCGATGCCGGTGCAAGAACTATATTGCTACCCATGTCTTCTGCAGCCGACATATCAACTGTACCAGCAGAAACATTTTCAAAGTTCAACATTAGCTTCTATAACGACCCAGAAGATGCGGTACGTAAGGCGCTAGAAATAGGTTAAAAATGATATGAGAAAAGTTAAAGTATCTATACAAGATGAATACACGCTAGTTCTACAGGAAGATGCGTCAAAGGGTGATTTGATAGATTTAAAGTCACTCCATGAAGCTGATATAGATAAGTCGTCTATCGAAAATGTAGTTAATGCCATCAAACGTGAAGAGTTTAATGGTGAACTAAATAAGGCTATGGAAGCCAAAGAACGTGAATATGCACTAAAGCTTCAGCTAAAAGAACAAGAGCTGGCTAATAAGAATAAGGACATATTGACCGATAAAGATATTGCAATCGCTGACCTACACGCTAAATTGGAGTCTTCTAAGGTGTCCACTGAGTTGGCCGTAAAAAATGCAGTTAGTGATGTAGAAAAAGAACGTGCTGAGTTGGTAGTTAAATTGGATGGTAAAAATGCCGAGCTTGAAGCTAAAGAACTATCTTTAAAGGATAAGTACGAAACACAACTAAAGGACCGTGAGGATACTATTGAACGCCTAAAGGATATGAAGGCTAAACTCTCGGTCAAGCTTATTGGAGAAAACCTAGAACAGCACTGTCAAAACGAGTTTAATGGTGTACGTGCTGGCCAGTTCCCATATGTATATTTCGAGAAAGATAATACTGCAGTCGAAGGTACTAAGGGTGACTATATTTACCGTGACTACGACGCACCCGGCGGTACGGAAATCATTTCTATAATGTTTGAAATGAAAGACGAGCAAGACGATTCTATAAATAAGCGTTCCGTTGAAAGCCATTTAAAAAAACTTGACGAAGATCGTCGTAAAAAAGGTTGTGAATATGCCGTATTAGTGACTTTACTTGAAGCAGATAATGAGTTGTACAACCGTGGAATTGTAGATCTCTCGTATAAATACGAAAAGATGTATGTAATTCGTCCACAATTCTTCCTACCATTGATATCCTTACTGAAAAGCGCCAATATTAAGGCACTTGAAGCAAAACGACAATTAGTTTCTATGCAGAGTCAGAATGTTGACATCACCACTTTTGAAAACGATGTAAACAACTGGAAAGATGGTTGGTTAAAAGTTATGAAAAATGCTGGAAATAAGCATGTTGAAGCTATAGATCAGATTAATAAAGCTATTAAAGATCTTGAAAAAACTCGTGACGCGCTAATGATGTCTGACAGACACCTATTAGCTGCTGAAAATAAAATGGATGATTTAACCATAAAAAGATTGACGCGAAAGAACCCGACTATGGCTACTAAGTTCGAAGAGCTAAAGAGTGGCAAACACTGATAAATGGTATATGGAAGATGAATCTATTCGAGAATTGATAAACTCGGTAGGTTCTAGCCCATGGGATGAGTATAGGCAACATCCAGGTCAAGTTGCCTTAGGGAAATGGGTTGATATCCAGAATTTCTATCATGGAGTCGTTATTAAAAATGAAATTTTACTTCTGCAGTATTTGAAAGCGCCAATAGTGAGTAAGAAAATACGTAAGCAAATCTTTAAATCTATCGGAGAATCAAAATATGGGATTGAGGCGACCCGTAGGCTATATAATTACATTTCAAGTATTTCGTCGTTAGCTGACCATACGAGAAACTTGTTAAAAGACTACAAGACGTCAAGTTTTGAAACAGAATATTTATCCAGGTTGAATCGTGTGACTGAGCTTAATGAATTTGCTTTCCTGAAGGATCTACGCAACTATGCGGCGCACTATAAGATTCCGCCGATAGGATACATTATCGGTACTACGAATATATTAGGGAGAAATGAAGCATTTTTGCCTGTTATCTATACAGGGGATCTATTTGATTACGATAATTGGTCTACGGGTTCAAAACAATATATGAAAATCAACTTTACAGAGATAGAGCTAATCAAGCTTGTTGATATATACGCTCAAGCTATCAATGAATTATATGTATGGATGTTTGATCAATTTGACTTGATTCACGGCAATGATGTTAATGATTCTAAAAAGATCAAGCAGGAGATAGTAGATAGACAAATTAAGTAGTTTACCTATTTGTGATGGCTATTAATGTCTTTTGTCATAATAACCATAAGGTAGCTTGTGTGCCCTACGAGAGTGCATAAGCTACTTTAAATGAGCGGTTTAGCGTCATTAACCACAGACCGAGCCTTATTGTTTGACCGACCTTTGTTTCTTTTTTGATGATTCGTTTTTTGCTTATCCTCAGTCTTAGTAACCGACTGTGATTCTGAATTCTTTTGTTTGTCTTTTTCTATATTTTTTGCATACTTGTTGCGGGATTCTTCAACAACTCGTCTTGCAACTTTGGCATCGCCAACATCTTCAAGAAGCAGGGTGATGCCAGACATTGGCTCCTGCGAATGAACTGCCGCAATCCTTGCATAAAATGAATATGCTGGCAGATTCGCAATTTCTCCTTGCACAATATATGGGCTGAATAATGGCAGCACAAGACGTTCGTCAGCTGGACTGCCGGATCTAAAACATATTACAGTACCAACATTCGCCAAAATAACATCAACAAGACGCTGTTGATCCTGTTGACTAGTTGATTGTTCAGCCATCGTCAAGAATAACTTGTACTTTCTTGCCTCGCTAAGCATCTGCGTAAAGCTGGTGGTCGCAAAGTTTTGAAACTCATCAACATATAGGTAAAAAGGTCGGCGGTTTAATGCGCTAACACGTGCACGACGCAAGGACGCAAGCTGTAATTTTGCAAGTACTGTCGTACCAAATAGGGTAGATGTATCTTCACCAAGAAGTCCCTTTGAAAAGTTGCAGATGAATATTTTGCCGTCGTCCAAAATCTTATCAAAATCAATGGTCGATTTCTCTTGTTCAAGTACGCGTCTTGCTGATGCCGAAAAAAGGAAACGACCAATCTTAGCAGTGATACCGGCCGCCATCTTAACTCTTTGCATTTCACCGGCTTTACCTATCTCATTTTTCCAAAAATTTCTTAAATTTTCGTCCTCAAGGCTCTTAATGACTTCACGGCGATACTTTGAGTCATTCAACAATCGGAAAATAGTAAATAGCGTTGATTTTTCAAGTGTCAGTGCTGTCTGTATTGCATTGCGCAATATATATTCAATACGATGTCCGCCACTATCATCTTCCGAGAATATTTTACGTAGCACAGATATGGCAGATTCTGTAATCAAGTCCTTCTCGCGAAGTAAATCATCACCCGTGATGTCTTCGGGCAATTCCAGCAGGTTCATTCCAATAGGATGAGACAAATCATCGGGATTCATATAAATAACATCACTAATACGCTCTTCTGGTATATGCCGCAAAATAGTTTCAGCAAGGTCGCCGTGCGGATCAAGAACGGCGATACCTTTACCGTTCTTTATATCTTGTACGATTGAATAAAGTAACATAGTAGTCTTGCCATTGCCGGTGCCACCAATAATGTATACGTGACGTTCTCGTTCAGCATCTGTCAATCCAATTAGAGTTGATACGCCGTGATGTTGATTTTCACCGATTACGATAGCCGGTTTTTGGCCAGATTTGAGCGATACTGGTGCAGGAAGAGTTTTACTAAGTGAAGTAATCAGATTGTCGGTACGACTAAGTCTGCTTGAAGGGAAGTGATACAAGCTGGCCATCTCACTAGCTGAAAGAATTATTGAGCTGTTGCGCCACAATGACGGCAGTCGTTTACTTGCCAGTGATTGACGGTATTTCCTAACGATTGGTAATCGTTTTTTTGCTTTCAGGGATTGGTACATCGGCACACTATAACCATCCAAAGCGGTTCTAATCGTATGGGCGTAATCAATTGATTTATCTCCGCTAGTCAGTATTCGCAAGCTCACTTTGAACAAGGGTTGTGTCACTTTTTGATGCATGGATTGCATTAACTCTTGTTCAAAGTTACTCAAGGTTCTTGCCGGCCGCTGACGTTTTGCAACTTGAGATTTAAATGATATATCTTGCTTGTCTGTATGAACTGTATATACGCTTGAAGCCGAGTGGTTGTAAACCTCACTGGTTAAGTCAACTGCGCCGAAAGCTAATTTATTCAAAATATCACCTATACGCTGTAGCCATATGAAATTCTTTGAGCTGACTGCAGATAGTATATCTTCATTACTAAGTATTTTCCGAGCCAGCTTGTTAGCTTCGCGAAGTTTTATTGGTGATAAGACAAGCTGCAAGGCTATATGATCATCTTCGTCCAGTTTTGTCATAGCACTGGTCACATAGGCTAATGGGTCATGTTGGTCAAGCGCTGACGTAAGAGTAAGAGGGAAGACAAAATGTCCAGTTGTCTTGAAATCTACGACGCTAGAACAAGTATAGCCCAGCTCAGTAATCTCTTTAACCTTAACGTCTGGTATATATGCCATTACGGCTTTTTGTATTGTCTCAGAATGCGTTTTTTCTACTTGGATTAGGTATCTGATACCTTCTTTTTTGGTCGATACGATCTCAAAACTCATTACTGGCGATCGCGACAAAATTTTATCTTTCAATCGACGAGTAGAATACATTCCGTGTATAACTGAGAATAGTTGTTCGGTAGATTCCGGGGTTTTAGCGATTGATGACGGCGGCGTAACTTCAAGCCAGATCATCTGACGCATTTTTAAGTGTCTGCGATTAAATACTTCGACTATCATAGAGCTAATTCCTTTTTGTCATGGATAAAATCATAGTATATAGCTGATGATTTATCGAAAGTCCTAATACTAACTACGTTAAATCTTGGCGCGTTCATCTCTGATATCGTCCATTGACCAGTCTCGGCATTAACCGTAGTCACGAAGGCTACGTGGCCAAGATCGCCGTCGTCTGTCTGCATTATGGCAGCTACAGCCGGTGTGTGATCAACCGCATAACCATCTAAACTAGCATTATCATCCCAAGTATTGGCATTTCCCCAAGTAGTTGGAATCGGTTTGTCCGCCCACAATCTCATCGCAAAAGTCCAATAGGTACAATTGCCCCAAGCATAGGTATCGCCCGGAACTGCCTCACCCATATAAAAACCTTGTTCTTCAGCCGACTGAGTACTCGCACTGCCGGCCAAAAAGCTCATTGCATCCTCGCCTAAAGATAGTATCGCTAGTAGCGGCATCATAAGGACGAACATGACAGTTAAGGCCGCCGCGACAGCGTACTTCCTGATATTGCCGTTTAGCATACTTATAACGAGGACTGGGCTCATAGATGGTATAACTCAGCCGGATTGGTTGTTATTAACGGATGCTCTTTGTCGGAAGCAACAATCTTAACCGCAACGTGGTTCTGATCGGCAATAATTAATGCATCGCCACGCTCGCAGGTAAGTAGAAAACTTTCTTCGTATTCACTAAGATTAAACTCACTAGCCACATTCTTAATGGTAGTAGTATCTTGTTTCATTAATATTCGTAGAGCGCTTTGAGAGGCAATAGCTCGGCCATAGTCATTATGTAAAAAGTCATTTGCTTGCTGGGTGATTATCGACACTCCTAAATAATACTTTCTAGCTCGACGTACTAGACCAGATACAAATCTGGCGCTTTCTTCATGTTCTAGCAACATCCAACCTTCGTCGATGACTAGCAGTCGTCTCTCCGGTCGTGCCTTGACCTGATTTTGTACGAAATTTGAGACTATTAACATCATGATTTGCCTTAACGATTCCGGCAGGTCTTTGATATCGAAAATAACCAAGCGATTCTCCAGATTAATATTAGTCTGGGAATTAAACACCTCAGCCAGTGATCCTGAGATATACTTCTCAAGTCGTTCACACAGCTTGAGCTGTCCGAGTTTTTGCAGTTCACTGTATAAGTCTTCTAGTAATGGTTGCGTGTCTTTTGCTTTCTTATATATTTTTAAAATAGCTTTATCTACGGCGGCTTTTTCTCTTGACGATAAACCTTCAGCCATTAATCCAATGACTTCCGTAAGATCTTGAACGTGCTCGGAAAGGTCATTAATTTTTCTAAATGTAGTAGTAAGATCGAACGGATTAATCTTTTGCTTGCTAGTAGAAGATATTTTAATATACGTGCCATTGACCGAATCAGCCAGACGCTTATATTCACGTTCTGGATCAATAACAATAACTTTCGTGCCTTGCATTAGTTGTCGCAATATCTCAACCTTTGTGGCGTAACTTTTACCGCTTCCAGATTGAGCGAAGACGATGCTATTGGCATTATGCAGGCTAAATCTATCCAATATAACCAGTGAGTTATTGGATTTATTGACGCCGTACAAAATACCAGTTTCTTGCACCAGTTCGGATGACATAAATGGAAATGTAAGTGCCGCCGAACTACTATCCAAATTACGTTTCTGATTCATTTTATCTTCGGCTCTTGGTAAAATCGATTGCAAAGCTTCTAACTGTTGGTAACGAGCAGTTTTACTGTAAAACAACCTAGATGAAAGAGTAGTCTCAAGTAATTTTGTAGTTTTATTTAGTTCTTCTAAACTCTCGGCCCTCACGCAAACATATATCGAAATCTGGAACAACTTTTCTTGACCACGTTGAATTTTATCGCGAAGTTCGATAGCCGAATCTAACGGATCGGTAATTTCTGATCCAATAATCTTGCCAGCCCTAATCATGGCGCGTTTAGTTGACTCTAGCTCGGTAATTTTACGATGTAATTTAGGCAGGGCACTAAGTGCATTGACTTCATGTAAATGGTAACTAATATCAGCATCGTGATTGAAGTTGATCAGGCTATCAAGCCAACCGCTCGAAGCTACGAACGGATAGCCGGATATGAATAAAGTCCGCATATATACGCCGTCAATATTTAAATGGTCGATATTTTCTTCAAGACCGGCATAAGACATTAAATCAAGCGCGTCTTGCTCGCCAAAAGCCAAATTTAGCTCACCAGCTTTGTCTTTTTTAGACTTGCGTTTTAAAGTCAGCCTCATAGTTTTGCTCCTTTCTCTTCTTTTTGAATTAAAACAGTGTAAATCATATGAATCGCTTTTTCAGTCAATGGTTGTATTTTGGCTTGTTGAGGATTATAAAAACTATAAAATAGATCCAAGGCTTCAATACTGGATAACTGCCTGACTTGCATGCCAAGCCTATTCATACCCTTAGCCACAACATCAACCGTCAAACCTAGATGTTCTTTGATCAGATCAAAGTCCGGTTTGCCGATATTGTTATACGGCACAATTACATAAAACCTTCTAGTTAGTATCTTATTCGACAAAATCAGTGACTTAATGAACTCCTCATAATTTTTTAACTGCTCCATATAAACGGGTTCAGCTTCGCTTTCTAGACGCTCTTTTAAATCGCTCAGGTATTTATCCATATCGATTTCACGAGTTCTGATTAATATCTGCAAAGAAGTACCAACCGAATTTAAAAAGCTTTCATAAGTCTCGATAATTGCGTCCTGCTCGTCTTCACTTTTTAGCTCAAAGTTGACTGATGATACCTCCAGAATTGCCCGATAATTGTTATTTGGTAAAATCAAAATACCGTCATTAATACCATTGATGCCAATCTGACTGCGACTGCTGGCTCTAGCCTTGGACTTCCGTAATGCGAACATTTAATTCTCCCTTCTTGTTGGTTTCAAAATTCAACCGCTTAATCGGATTATTTAAAGCCGAATAGACAAAGTCTGACTCCTTGATACTAAGCTTTGGCAGTGCGATAAGACCAGGTTGTTTCGCCACAGTAGCTTTTTGCCGCGTTTCTTGCTTAACCTCTGGATAATCTTCGCGTGCATAGATTGATCGTTTGTCAAACAAGTAGAATTTTGGTCGCCGATTATACCTAGATATCGTAATCAGCCATAACAAGACAATCTTTCCGTTAATTCTTATAGCCAAGATAAAACTAGTCACCGCAATCAGCCCGATAACCAGTAACTTATACGGACTAAAATCCATGCTTGGGGGCAATATCCAATACATTAATGCCCCGATAAACATAGGCATGGCAAATAGTATTAATTGCGACATACTAAGATTCGCGGTTATTTTATCTTCTACCGATGTGACCTCAGCCGGCACTATTGTAGCTTTCATGACTTCGTACCTCCTTCTTTCGTTTTAGCACTACTCTTACTGCCAGAATTCATAACTTGTTCTTTGGCTGTTTGTCGCTGTGTTAGTCCAGGGGATGTTGGCGCCTTGTATGTTGTGCCGGTTTTATTAGCTGGAACTCTCGTTACCGTAACGCCGCCGGTTCTTGGTCGACGATAACCAACTTGTTGTATCGGCTTTGGTTTTAATTTAGACTGTTTACTACCGCCTGAAGATGCCGACGAGCTTCCACCGCCACCTGAACTAGAAGTTGAAGATGATCGGCTTTTCGCGATACTATCTGATGCTGAACGATAAGCAGACTTGCCGTGTCCTGCCAAGAAACTTACGCCGTTAACGAATTGTGTGCCTAGTTGGCGAGTTGAGCGAGCTCCTAAACTAACATAGCTAAATTGCATCATCACACCTTGGGTTTTGAGTAAGATAATCACGGTAGATAGCCCTACAATCATCGAAGTCAGGACGTTAGGCACGTCTCCAGCCAATCCAGCTGCGGCCATTCCGGTGAATAAAGACGATGCCAATAGTAAGATAACGACATGTATAAACATGACAAAAATTGTCGTTATATAGGTTTTGATTGCCGTTTCCGAGAAGTCTCGAAATCCAGGGATTAACCATATTAAAAATATTAATGGCGACAAAACCGCCCCAATGTATAACGTCACTAAACGACTGACATAATACAAAAGCAATATGAAAGAAAACACTAAAAATACCAACATGACAAGTAGCGCAGCTACACTCTGTCCACCGGCTGCCTGTACGACCGAAGTCAAAGTGTGCCAAACCGAATTACTGCCGGAGACTTGTTGGATGGCCGTTATCAAAACGTTTGAAATCTCAATAATCGCATCGATTACAAAGATTGAGGTATTTACTAGTAAGAATATTAAAGCGATTCTCGGCAACAATTGTTTGATATCCACTTCATCAAAACCGAACGTTGACGCGCTCATAACATGAAAACCAACTAGCCCTATGACAACTACGAAGAGTGCATCGGTTATACCAACCGTTACTAACCACAAGTTAAACACGGCGCTATTATCCACCATACTCGGTGTTTGTTTTGTAAAGAAATCGAGAGCTCCAATAAATGGCGCTGCTATGGTTTGAATTATGTTATTTAAAAGACCAGTAATTGCCCCGATTAGTATATCAATCAGACCGTTACTCGAACTTGACGGTTGAATCGCTTCGATGCTTGGTAGTACCGCATTACTTGGTGAGGTTGTTTGTGTCATGGCACCACTCAAAATAGCCGTTAAAGCACCAGCCCCGATTATTAATGCTACGCCGATTAGAGTATTCTTAAGTACCGTTTTGGCTTGATCTAACTTTTCTGGACGACCGCTACTAGTCATGTACAGTATGCCGCCATACATAATGAAAAACACGCTGGCTATTGAAGCAATCGCGATTAACGCCTGCATCGTAGGCGTAACATAATTGTGTACCACCGTGATGGCACTAGATGAGTCTGCCATGAGACGCAGACTCATGGTTAGATGGCTCATCATATTGTTTACATTAACTCCCGAAAGAATTTGTCGCTATTTCAACGATGATATTACTAATGACGAATGCGGCTATAACAATAGCCAGACCTATTCCAGACCAGAGCAATGTTCTTTTTGCGCGATCCAAATGTTCTGGGTTTCCAGAGCTGGTAATGTATCCAAAGCCTCCAATAACAAAAAATCCGGTCGCTATTAGACCGGCTAGACCTGCTATGACTTGGATGACACTTCGTATGAAGTTCTCGACTTGGGTGACGTTTGCGCTTACCGCAAGGGCGTCTGAAGATAGTACTATTGGCGACAGAATTGCCACAAACAATATTACAATTAGGTTAATATTTCGCTTCGTCATAGGGCATGGACTCCTTACTACGCTAATATATTTCGCACTGAGGGCATTGTAACCCTAACATATTTGACTTGTCAACTACATTATTGCAAAGTATGTTTAAGCATAAATAGTATAAACCGTAGGCGTAGCTGTGTATTTCTGTACCTATAGATGATATATTCCTTCCAAAACGCTATTGCATATTAATGAAATTCTCAGTATTCTGGATACAAATAGGAGGGTTTAAGTATGAAGCGGGCAATTATGTGTGCGTATATTTCTAGTAATTTTAATTGGAGTATATGCAATGTCTAAGCAAAGCCGATTCAAGCAACTAAAAACCTTTTTACAAACAACAGTATTATTAACCCTCGTATCTATTCTTACAATCACCGCCATACAGCCATCCGAAGTGATGGCTCTTTATAATTTAAATAACCCTGCACCAATCCAACGTCGTAACGTTGCACCAATGGAGAGTGAAGACTATCAGGACTACAAACCTCAAAAATTAGGCGAATTTACATCAACGCCAGCCGATGAGCCAACACTTGCTAATAACGGCAAGAATCACGTCAAGGAGTTGACCGAAGAGCGAGAATCCAATTCGGTAACTTATCTAAACGAAGACGGTACTAAAACTACCAAGTACAGTACATTGCCGCTTAACTACAAGGACAAACAGGGCAATTGGCAAGAGATTAAAACCAGCATCAAAGCCGACAGTTTTTACTCTCTTAGTAATCCTTTTGACAACACCAAGTTTGACGATGCCTTAAACATAAAAAAATATGATTTGTTATCAGGCGATAGTAATACAAATACAAAACCATTCACTGGAGTTTCAGATGGTATCTTTAGCCCGAAAAAATACAACCTATCAACAGGTGATATTACCGCCAATATGAAACCATTCACCGAAGGAGTAGAAATTATTTATGATAGTAAAACATACAAAACAATTCCAGTCGATGCTAATAATGTTCTTCCAAAAGTAAAATATCAAGACGGTCGACAGATAATTGTGTATGAAAATGCTTGGGACGGTGTCAACGTTGAGTATGCCCCAGTGGCCGGCAGCATCAAAGAAAGCATTATTCTTACGCGCCCAGGTGTTGCAAGCACCTTCAAGTACGAATTTATTGGTGGCGAATTAATTCAACATTCAACTATCAAAGGCGCTTTTGCTATTAAAGGTGTCAACGAGAATGATTTTTACATTTCACCTCTTGTTATAATGACGCAGCAAAAAGGACCAGTCAGCGAAGAGCCAGGTGAGCAAACGACAGATGGTTCAAGTATCACAATATCTGTCGATACTAAATGGCTAAAAGAGCAAACAGCTGCCGACTATCCTATTATTATTGACCCGACATTCAGCAGGCAGCCTGCTACAGGCAACTATAAAATGTTTAAATCGGACGGCTACTCGTGTGACGGATACGTTTGTTACGCCAACACTGGTTCGCTTAACGACGGCAGCTGGAAATCATGGCGAACCTTGATATATTTCTCATATCAGTCTCCACTTCAGGGCAAAACAGTCACGAATGCGGTTCTGCATGGATATTTTCAGTCTGGTGCCGGAGGCAACACTACATCGCGGAGCATAACTATGGGCCATGCCCCATGTATCGGCTATAGTTGCCTTGGCTCAACAGTCGGAACCGATACGACGGTTTCAACAAACTTTGACATTGATTTTACGGCCGGGTTAAAAGCCAGGGTTGATGCGGGAGATTATGGCGCCTGGTGGAGTATAAGAGGTGTCGAAAGTTCGAGTACGACGACATACAAACCATATTCTTATATGGAAGCAGTGATCACTTACGACACAAAGACACCAATGGCATCTTCGACTACTACCGTTCCAGCGAACAAGGGTGTTGTAACGACCATACAACCAAGCTTGAAAGTAAATCCTGTTACTGATGCTGATGGTGATGTTGTCAAGTATTATTTCCGAGTTGCCACCAATTCAGACGCTCAGACAGGCATGGTCATCAATTCCGGCTGGATAGGATCCAATCAATGGACAGTGCCCGATGGAATACTTAAAGACGGAGTCACATATTATTGGAAAGCATATACTATGGGTGCTCTGGAAACTGCACCAAATTGGGCCAACTCTTTCAAAGTTGACCTGCGAACAGGTAAAGACAGTACTCAGGTTTATGATAGCGTAGGCCCAGTTAGTATAGATCTTGCGACTGGTAATGCAACGACTTCGACCGGAAGTCATTCAATGAGCGCCTTGGGTGGAAGTCTGGGTATTAATCTTAACTACAACTCTCCAGCGATGTCTAGCCCAGGATTATTAGGGCAATACTGGAATAGTACCTTCTCTGGAGATCCGATCATGACTCGAGTCGATTCGGGTGTTGCGTTTGATTGGTCAACGGGCACACCAGCTACTGGCATAATAAACACTGACTCGTTTACAGCTAGATGGACAGGTTTTATAACCGTACCAACAAGTGGGAATTATGAGTTCGGCTGTACAGTTGACGATAGGTGTGATGTATACGTCAATAACAATTTAATCGTAACTAGGTCTACTCCAGGTACCGGATATGGTTCATCTATTGCTATGACAGCAGGAGTGCCAGTTCCATACAAGATTGAAATGCGCGAATCAACCAGCACGGCAAAGATTTTTGCCAAGGTAAAAGGTGCTGTTGCTGAGCAAACTATTCCAGACAGTTGGTTTAGTACTTCACCGCGTGCGACTACTCAAAACTACGGCCTTGAGGGTAGATACTATACTGATGATGGATCACATGCAATTCCTACGAATGCAAGCGACCCGAACAGATTATTAATGACCAGAAACGACAGTAAATTAAAATTCACTTGGACGGGTGCTCCGGCAGTCGGATTACCTAGCGATAGTTTCCTAGTAAGATGGAAGGGTTATTTGACCGTACCTGTAGCAGGAAGTTATATTTTAGGCGCCAGTGGTGACGACGGTATCAGAATTAACTTGGACTATGATTTGGACGGTGATCTTGACTCTGTGCTTGACAGTTGGTCATTAGTCTCGGGTAATCGATGGGGCAGTGCCAAGACCTTGCCTGCAAACACCAAGATCCCAATCCAGGTCGACTTACGTGAAGTAACAAGTACTGCTTCTTTGACCCTGTTAATCGATCCACCGACTGGCGCGGGTATTGAAATGCCAGTCACTTGGTTGACTCCTAGCGCAAATACCTTACCGGAAGGCTGGGATTTAGCCGTTGGTGATGGCAATGCCAGATTTGAAAGACTAGCTATAAATAACTTGTCTGCAACTTTATCTGATAGTACTGGGCAAAAATACGAGTATTCATGGGATGCTACCAAGAAAAGCTACATTCCTCCAACGGGAGAAAATGCGGTGTTGTCTCGAAACACAGATAACACGTATACGGTCACTGACGCTGATGGAAGAGTATATATATTTGACGCTGAAGGCAAACTTACATCACTAACGTCGCCGACTGATGACCGTCAACCAGCCGCTATTAAATACGAATATGAAGGCAACCCTTCGAGACTTAAGAAGGTAATCGACGGAGTAGATGACAGCCGATACGGAACATTGCACTATTCCGGTGACAATGAATGCGTAACAGGCAACGGTTTGAGCCCTGCCCCTGTTGGTATGCTTTGCGCATTTAAAACAACTGACGGCGATAAAACACTATTCCAATACAATTTGTCTGGACGCCTAGCTCGAGTTGTAGCACCAGGAAACGCTTTTGAAGACTACGACTATGACAGCCTGGGACGTATCGTGGCTTATCGTGATGTTTTGGCAAACGACGCTATTGCCTCGAGCCAGAGAAGCGATGATAGTTCGGTTAAAACCGAGATGGTTTACGACGCCACGGGACGTGTATCATCAATTAAAGCACCGTCTGCGAATGCGGGCGACTATCGCGTCGAACATACCATTGAGTACCTGCCAAATAAGTCAAAGATGCATATAGTCGGCGCATCAGAGCCTCATGGTTTTTCAAAACAGGTTGAATATGACAGTATGTTTAGAACAACGAAAGAAACAAATCTGGCCAATCTATCCACCACAGTAGCCTGGGATACCAATAAAGACCTTGTGTTGTATACGCAAGATACTACAGGGCTTCGAACCACAAACATATACAACGACCAAGATATATTAACGGATACCTATGGCCCTGCTCCATCCGCCTGGTTTGACGCTACGACTCGCTTGCCAATTGCGAACCAAGTCGCGAACGTGCCTCATGTCAAAAGTGGATATGACGAGGGAATATCCGGCTTTGACACCAGCTGGTATAACCTAAAAAGCGCTAATATGACGATATTTGATGCGCCAATATATAATAATCTGGGCTATTCAAGCCCAGCTAGTCCAGCTAATTCTAACCCTGCCAATACCAGGTTTGACTGGCGCAACCATACTCTACCGGTTACTCCAGACACTTCAATCAGTGGAGTGGACGGCTATGCTGTCAGAGCAAAAGGTAGACTAACATTCCCATCAGCAGGAACATATACCTTCAAAGCTTATTCTGATGACAGTATTAGGCTGTACGTGGACGGTCAAGAAAAGATCACTAACTGGGGTACTAAGACTGAAGCTGCGGCTCAAAATATCTACACCGCTACATTTACTGCGATCGCTGGCAAGACCTATGATGTACTAGTAGAATATGGTCATGTTGGCACGGCAGGCGCTATGGACATATGGCTAGCTGGTCCTGGAATCGTTGATCAATCTAGTGGCCAGGGGCTTGGTACTCGTGACTGGTCAAGCTACCTAAAACCAGGCTACTACCTAAACACTTCTACTACGTCTTACGATGCAGAGTTAGGTAATACAAAGACAACTACCGAATATAGTAATCCAGCCTACGGAACGGTGAGTCAAACGACTATCGATCCAGATGGTCTAGCGCTTGAAAACCAAGCTGCCTACGAAGCACCAGGCGCTGGATTCTTACGCCAAACCAGTCGTACAACCACTGGGGGGAGTGTATTCACATACAACTATTACGGTGCGACTGAGGCGATTGACAACCCATGCACATTAACTAGTGATCCAGTCAGCCAAGCTGGACGCGCCAAAGGCAAGACCGAACCGGATCCGGATGGCGTCGGTTCAAAGACCGGACGAACTACCGAAACCGTGTACGATACAAGCGGTGGAGTCGTCGCTACTCGCTATAACAATGACGCCTGGACTTGTATAGAATATGATGCTAGGGGTAGAGCAGTCACAACAACCATTCCAGCTCGAGGCAATCTGGCCGGTAGAACAATTACTAATAACTTTGCAGTTAGCGGCAATCCATTCGTAACCAGTTCAACTGACAGCTCGGGTACAGTTACGGTAACCACCGATCTTCTGGGTCGAACGGCTAGCTATATTGACGCTGGCGGGCATACAGCGACGTATGTATATGATAATTACGGAAAGCCGACTTCAAAGACAAGTCTAATTGGTACCGAGTCATACGAATATGACTCATATGACAGAATGACGGTCTACAAGTTAGACAACGTGACATTTGCTACTGTGTCATACGACCAATATAGTCGAATTAGCAATATAGAATACCAGTCTGGGATAGAACTGGGCGATATTACTCGTGACCAGCTGGGGCGAGAAACAGGCTCGACATACACGCTTGCAGACAGCACCACTTTGACAGATACAGTATCAAGATCTGTCAGTGGCAAAATAACCTCAGGTATTGAAAATGGAATCGCCAAGTCGTATCAATACGATGGCGCAGGCAGATTAGTTAGCGCCGCTATTGGCGACAGTGATTTTACATATACCTTTGGATCATCGGATTCAAGCTGCGACTCACTATCTGGTAATAATGTAAACGCTGGAAATGGCGGCAACAGAACAAGTCAAACTATTAACGGTGTTGCTAAGACTTATTGTTACGACTATGCCGACAGGCTAATCGCCAGCTCAGACAGTACATTGGATAATCCAATCTATGATGATCACGGCAACACTGTATCCCTGGGAGGTACAGGACAAACGACCGAATTTAGTTATGATGTCTCGGACAGGAATGATGTTATAACAGACAGCTCAGGTTCATCATTAAAGCAAATTGATTACAAAAGAGATGTACAAAACCGCATTATATCTAGGTCGTACTCCGTTGACACTGTAATACAGAGCGATACGCAGTATGCGTTCACTGGATCTGGTGACACTCCGGACGCTTTACTAGATTCAAATGGCAATATCCTACAGAAGTACGTCAGTCTTCCCGGAGGTATAAGCGTAACAATCAACCCGCAGTCCACAAGTGCGGGGAGCCAAATATATTCTCTAACAAATATGCATGGTGATGTGTTTGCTACCGTCAATGCGGACGGAGCTTTAACAGGCGTATACATAACGGGGCCATTCGGCGAGAAGATTAACGTTGAGCAAGCGAATAACGCAGCTGCAGGTACTACCTACGGATATTTGGGGCAATTCCAAAAACTGACCGAGTCTGATATCCAATTAAACGTAATGCAAATGGGCGCAAGGTTATATTTGCCGTCGCTTGGGAGATTCCTACAAGTTGACCCTTACGAAGGCGGTACTCCAAACTCATATGTATATATGCTCAATCCAGTAAGTCAATACGACCTAGATGGAACATGGGGTTGGGGAGATTTTCTAACCGTAGTTTCAGTTGTTGCTACAGTAGTAGCCGTCGTCACTACGGGTCCGGTAGCCGTAGTTGCAGTTGCAGTAGCGGTAGGATGTTCGCTAGCACAAGGGGATGTAATTGGTGCGGCGCTGTCCGTAGCAGCGGCCCCACTGAAGGTTGCAGGGTTGGCAGTAAAAGCCGTTCGTACAATTGCAAAAGCTGTGACCGGAGGCGCAAAGGCCGTAAACACCGTCTCTAAGTCCGCCACCGCGACAAGTAAAGCAAGTCAAATGTTGGCTAACGCAGCAAAAGGTCGTGCCGCTGAGAACAAAGCAGCGAATGCGCTCTCGAAATCGTATGGACCCCAAAACGTAAGCTCTCAGGTTAATATATCAACCCCATATGGAACCAGGAGAGTAGACTTCATGGTGAGTAGGCCGAACCAGGCTAATTTAATGGTGGAAGTAAAATCTGGCGCAGCTAGGTATGGCGGAACTCAAATGAAAAAAGACCTTTTTATTCAAGAAAAATATGGATATGGTTTCGAATTAATGAGATACTAAATATACATGAAGGCAACGGAAGTACGAAATATTTTTGACCATTACTTTAAGGACGATTTGATAAGTCTTGGTTTTAGAAAAATTAAAAATAAGTACATTTACGACATAAATAACGACTTGCGCATAGAATTTAATGTACAGCTAGATAAATGGGGCTGGAACGTGTTTACGGGCACAAGCTTTGTTTTTAGTATAATGCCCATTTACAAAGAATGGGGGATGTTAGACTTCGGCTCCACACAACTTCGTTTTTATGAAATTCTTGAAGAATGCCCTAAAAAAATAAACGATATTTCAGAAATAATGAATAAGTATTCTAAAAAAATAAAATATGAAGAATCAATAAAAGATTACTATAAATTTTTGTCGAAAAAATGGACAAAAAGAAAAATACGGAAAAATATTGGAAGTTGGTTTTTCTATTATGATCCAACAGATGTTGATGATTGGTACCAAACCCTTAAGCCAGTTATCATGGCAATAATAAAGAAAAGAATTGCGCATATAGAAGACCTAAGTATTGAAGATTTAAACAAATCTGCTAATAACACCTCTAAAATGTTATTTTAATTAATTATCATGAACAGTTAATAATGGCTGGATTTGTTATACTCTAACTAAGATGAAAAGAACGAAAAACATAGAAGTTTTAACAAATCCTAAATTATGGTTGTTCTTGATTGTAGCTGTTTTGTTGGTTCTGTATATTGACTCGATTTATGGTGAAGTAGCTCGATACGCAGTATTAGTTATAATACTAATTGTTGCACATCTACTTTTTTCTAGTAAACAGGGTAAATATAAGACACTTGGTGCTGAAAAAACTGATATTGAGGAAAAATATGAAGCGATTGTTGTTTCGTATAAGACACCAAACAATCTCAGCGCTCAAGATGGAATGAAACAATTGTACGAACTTGAAGATAAAATTGGTGACACGCTTAGTTCACACGGAGCTGGTTTTGTTGATGGACATGACTTAGGTGAAAAAGAGTGCATTGTGTATTCTTACGGAAATAGTGCTGACCAAATATACAGCCTAATAAAGCCGATACTACACGATTTTTCGGTTAGGCCAATAAATGTAACCTTGCGTTATGGCGAAGCTTCTGATCCTCATGCAAAGCAAGTATTCAAAACAATACGGAAATAACAACTCGACACCACTTAACCTTGTTGCGTTTTAGAAATCAAATCAACAGCTTTTCGGAGAAATCCGTATGCTCGACTATCCATTTTTGAATCCTAGGCTTTACCCAAAAACTGTATATACCGAACGTGATAATTATCAGTAAAAACCACTTAATCCAGTTTCCAAACAGACCGATAGCCGAGCCGGTAAATTCCAACCTGACTCCATTTATGTATGTGTGCTTAGCTTTCCATCGCTGCATAAGTACTAGTGCATAAGGGTAAAATAATCCCAACGTAAAAACAGTTATTAAAAATGCCAATATTCCAGTGCCAAGATAAGTTCCAGCACCGCCATCGAATTTAAAATTTTCTGATTTTGCCATATTACCTCCGTCATTTCTCTCGTTTATTAATGTATGTGTCGAATATCGTGAATACCATCGATCGCTGATAGAAAGCAGCGTCTTTCTGCTCGACAAACAACTTGTAAAACGCCATCGCAAACAGAGTAACGGCTAAGCCCGCAATATACCAGTACCAATTATTCCAAAATAAAATAGAGGGCAGTAATGTGATAGGCAATATCCGCGTCAAGATCATTTTTATCGGTTCACTAAAATAACGGCGAAACGATATATAAGCCGTTTTCTTCGATAATTCATACATTCGCAAGTATTCGTCGTAACTCTCTATATGCTGCTTGCCATGCATGACGTAGCTCGTCTTGTCATTGAACCGACCATATATTCCATCGAATCGTTTTTTCGTGCAATAGGGTATAAATACCAAAACGGTTAACAGTATGTCGGTAAAAATTCTAAACATATACCAACAAAGCAAAACTCCGGCCGTAAATGCTATATATTCCATTAGATATATCATATCACTTGCTCCATTTTTTAAATCGAATATGGCTCAGCATGTCCGCTACGATTTCATCGCCAGTTATCCGTCGCATCACTTCGCAACTGTCATATTGCGAAAGTATGTTTAGGCTACCTTCCCATAAAATACTACCGTCAATTATGGCTAATTTACGATGATGTCCAACTGTCATAAATACTTCCGCACCGATATTCTGCATCTCACCAACCGCCCACAGAACTTGGTCGTAAAGCAGGGGATTGTGCTCTTCGGAAGGTTTGGTATTAATGATTATTCGGACACCTCGTTTTATGAGTTTCTCGAAAACAGGTATAAATAAAACTAGACGTTTTTCTGTGATAAACGGGCTTTCGATAAGCACCAAATTACTAGCATTCTTTAAATCTTTTATGAAGGATTTGTAAAATGTGTCCTGATTGAATAGGGAAGAGCTAAACATTATTGCTCTCCTTGAAAAAACTAGTTATAACATAACTGGTTCGGTTACTGTCCACTATCTCCTGCCAAACAGGACAAAATGAAAATAACAGATTAGAATCGGTTCGATTAATTCGGATACAATCTAATCTGTTTTGTTTTTGTCAAATCCGCCTCTGTTAGGAAAGTTTGGTTCCTGGTGCCCGTTTTGTATTTTTAATATCTAAAAAGATATAAAACGTCCAGTTCGACTGGATAACGAAATTACCATACATACATCATTGACACTGAAGTATTTAGTAAATGATACTAATCATAAGGTCTAGTAACGGCATGTTCCTCTTTGCGATTAGCATTATTATTTGATTTTGGCTATAATTTATATTAAGTAGATAAGGGTAGTGAGAAGTTATGAGTAAGATTGAGTTGATACTGATAGTTGTACTGATTATAGTTTTTATCTTTAGCGGTGGGAAGAAGCTGCCCGAACTTGCAAAAGGCGTAGGGGAGGCTGTAAGAGAATTAAAAAATGGTCTTAACGAAGATGATGAGTCTGATTCGGAAAATAAATTATCAAAAAAAATAATAGACTATTCGATATAATCTTTGTGTATTAAATATGTCTTTTAATTTGGAGCTAAGTATTACTGGCAACTCATATATAATATATGCATATGCTTTGGTATAAACAAAATATTGATCAGTTATATGAAGTTTTAGAAACATCATACAATGGGCTTTCTGGTAGCGAAGTTAATAAACGGCTTAAAACATATGGTCTAAACCAACTTGCAATTCACAAAGAACCACTTTGGAAGATAATAATAGAACCGTTTAGGAATATATTCGTTATCATTCTAAGCGCAGCGGCTTCAGTTAGTCTATTGAGTCATGAGCCACTCGACGCAATAATTATCAGTTTAATTATCATAATCAATGCCACTATTTATTATTTTCAACGTTATGCAACTACAAAAGTGTTAAGAAGTCTAAAAAGGCATAGCATTCAACAAATTAATATAGTCAGGGATGGTAGCCAGCGGATTATTTCGTCTATTAATTTAGTACCAGGAGATGTTGTTATATTAAATGAAGGCGGAAAAGTTCCCGCCGATGCGAGGATTATACATACCGATAATCTTCAGATTGATGAGGCTTCGTTGACTGGCGAATCAGTTCCAGTGCGTAAATACGCTTCAACTCTTGAAACCGATAAGCAGATATTTGAGCAAGACAATATGGTGTTCCAGGGTACATATGTGATTGCTGGCACAGCCAGAGTTCTAATAGTCGAAACTGGAATTAGGACTGAATATAGTAAAATTGCTGAGTTGGTCGTAGATGATAAGTCTAAAAGTCCAGTCCAGGCCAAAATCGACCAGTTAATTTCTTTATTGGTTAAGATTACTGCTGTTTTGGCAGTTATTGTTTTTATACTATCTTTAGCTAGAGGTATACCCGCAGGGGAGGCGCTGAGATTCGTATTATCAATGACAGTTTCTGCTGTGCCGGAGGGGCTACCAGTTGCGTTAACTGTTATTATAGTTTTGGGTATGAGACGAATGGCAAAACAAAAAGCTTTAGTAAGATCATTTAAAGCAATTGAGGATATTGGTTTAATTACGACAATCGCGACAGACAAAACTGGTACTTTAACAAAAAACCATCTCGTTGTTGTAGATAAATGGTCAATTAATGATGAAGACGTGGTAAATGTTGCAGAACGTACGGTTGATGGATTGATGATTTTATCGGATCCGTTGGATAGGGCAGTAAAAGAATACGTTGAGAATAGAGAAAATCATAAAATCGACAAACTTTATCCATTTGATATATCTTTGCGAATGAGCGGAGCATTTATCGAAAATGATAAAACAATATATATAAAAGGATCGCCAGAGCATGTTTTAGATAAATCAAAAATTAAACCTGAGCAGTATCATATAGCTGAGTCTGTTTTACATGAACTTGCCTCAAAAGGTTATCGGGTTATTGCATTCGCAAAATATAAAGTTGAAGGTGGACTTCCCGACGATTTGTGTATTATTGGAAAAAACGATATCGAATTTATTGGCTTTTTGGCATTTGCTGACGAACTAAGATCTGAAGCTAAAAATGCCATACGTGCTGCACATAAAGCGGGTATTAGTGTAAGGCTTATCACGGGCGATCATTACGAAACAGCTTTTAATATCGGCAAACAATTAGGCCTAGCTACTCACATTAATCAGGTAATGCAAGGTGTCGACTTACCAAAAAGTATGCCAGCTTTAGTTGAGACGATAAAAGATAAGACAGTTTTTGCACGCATATTACCCGAAGATAAATTTAGAATTTTAAAAGCATTAAAGCAGACAGAGATTACCGCAATGACTGGTGATGGCGTAAATGATGTCCCCGCCTTGGCTAACGCCCATGTCGGTATTGCTATGGGGTCGGGGAGTGATATCGCCAAGGATGCAGGGGGAATTGTTCTGCTTGATGACAATTTTGCCACAATAATAAAAGCCATAGCAGAAGGTAGAAAAATATTTGATAACATACGACGTATGCTTTTCTATTTACTGTCTACATCACTTGGTGAAGTATTGACAATGGTCGGCGCGCTACTATTCGGCCTGCCTCTACCAATTACTGCTATACAAATCTTGTGGATTAATTTAGTCACCGACACTGCAATGGTTTTACCACTTGGATTAGAACCAGAAGAGGATGATCATATGAAGCGACCACCTAGGAAGCCTAAAGATCCCCTAATGAGTAGAATGCTACTTTCTAGAATAGCGATAATAGGTCTCACTATGGCTGTCGTAACATTGATAACTGTGTCTATTCTTGTTAAACAGGGTTATGAAACTAGCTATATTCAGACTGTAGCTTTTATGATGTTGATTGTCGCACAATGGATGAATGCTTTTAATGCTCGAAGTGAATTTAAATCATCATTTAGTAGAATAAAGAAGGTGAACTACGGTTTAATAGTGGGGCTCGCAATCGCCTCTGTTTTGCAGGTTTTAGTTATGTTTGGACCACTCAGAGAAGTTTTCGACGTACAAACAGTTCCACTATCCACCCTACTCATAAGCTCTGGGTTGATGGCTATGACTATACTTATCGTTTCTGAACTTCATAAATTTATCATTAAAGCAAATAGTTAAAAAATAGTTTACTAAAGTTATATCAACCTAATAGTATTTCTTACATTATTTTTTAGACCAGTAAAACGTAGCATCTCTTTCACCAACTGGGCAGACTGTATACGACGCATCATTTCACAGCTATCATTTTGAGACAAGATATTTAAACTTCCTTTCCACAATACATCGTCTACGATGGCTATCTTGCGATGATGGCCAACTGTCATAAATACTTCTATGCCAATGCTCTGCATCTCGCCAATAGCCCATAAGGCCTGTTCGTAGAGCAGAGGGTTATGTTCATTAAGTGGTTTGGTATTAACAACTATACGCACATCACGCAATCGAAGCTTTCTTAAAACTGACATCAATCGAATTATTCGTTTTTTAGTAATGAACGGACTTTCAATAATTACAGTATTGCGTGCGTTATTTAGGTCTTTGACAAATGCTTTGTAAAAAGTATCTTGGTTGAATAGGGAAGAACTAAACATTTTCGCCCTCCTTAAAAGAACATACTATACCACAATAGGTTTGGTAATCGCCCCGAAGCCCCTGCCAAACATAAGCAGTATGCAAAGACTCAGTTTTCTGGGTCTTTTTTGATACACTACTCCGAATAAACTTGAATAATATATAATTTGCTGAATTATTTACATAGAGCTATAATTCAATCATGGAAGAAAAAGAAAATCTAGAACTGGATCCAGTCAATACACAACCTCAAAAAGCAAAAAAGAAACACAGATTTCTCAAATTTATTATAGGTCTGATTATTACAATTGCTGCTATTTTATTAACTGCAAATTTTGCACTTCCTGGATTAATAACAACAAGAGATCTTGGTGTCAAATATACATCTAGTGATTATGATAGCGCAAAGGCAAAACTATCGACCATTAAAGAATTACTAACAAATCTACCAAATATATCTGAATATAAATACGGTACTTCAAAAAATATCGATATATCTCTAAATAGCTCTGAAATAACCGCATTTATTAATACAGATAATCCGGTTAAATATGCTGTAGATAATTGCCAAGTATTAATCAACCCGGACGGAACCATCGAAACATCTGGCTCCGTAAATGTTAATTTCTTTTTGAAAGAAATATTAAACAATAAAATATCAAGAGAACAAATAGTGAATGAAATACCTGCACTGGTATTATTGCCATCAAGCGTTAATTTATATATGAAATTAAGTGGCGAAATCATAGCTAATAAATCGAGTGCTTCGATCAAAGATGTTGCAGTACAAGGTATAACTATTCCAGCCCAATATATAAATACAAATGAAGCTGCCTCGACATTCACTAGCGGCATTGATAGTTTCTTGGCTAAAAATAACTCGATATCCGGCGCCAGTATCGACAATTTAACCGCCAAAGATGGCCTAGTTTATCTAAAAGCTAAAATACCAAGCATAATTAATGCTAAATAATCTCTAATCCATCTATTATATATGAGTGAAAGATAACAAATGCAATATATATCAATTATTATTCTAATATTATTAATCTTCTCAACTCTATTTTACAAAAACCGAATTATATCAAATTACATAGTAATATCTAGGGTGTCAAACATAAACGACGAACTACGAATCAAGTTTGTATCTAGGATGATTAGCGCTGGAACATTTACTGTATTAGCTATCATTTTATATATTTGGGGGTATGCTGAAAATACAGCGCATGTGAATGAACATATGGAAATAAATACGTATGGCATTCTACAGATTTTCTTAGCATGGATATTTGGTATTAGCGCATTTATTATAGGCGCCGATGCATTTCTGAATTACAAAATTAAATCTGGAGTCAAACAATCGTCGATTGTTATGATCTTGTCAATTATTATATTATTGATTGTTATTTTTGCATTCATATCCTTGCCAAGATAGACCATCTAATAGCCATCACCCATTAGCACTTCTAGAAGAAGTGACCAGAATCAAATTAATCACTTCCGTTAAGTTACTAGCTTTAGTTAGTATTAAATTTGATATTATAGTTTACGAATCGTTATAACATCTTGCGTTGGACGTGTACCCCTGCCTCGATCAGTTTACTCATTTTGCAAGCAATCGGGAATAGGAATTAAAGCGATAACCTTCCGTGTATCCCAGCGTCAAAAGTTCCTCAAACTAACTCTTATCGAGAATGGGCTCAATTTTAATAATACTGTTTATGATATTATATAAAATATATGAACCACAACATTAACACATCAAACGAAGACAATGAACTATCAGCGAAAGAAAAATCTAAAATCCGAATAATTGTAGCCGACAGAAGGCGTAAATGCATTACTACATCCATCGTTTCGGTTG
Source organism: Candidatus Saccharibacteria bacterium CG2_30_41_52 (assembly GCA_001873625.1). Taxonomy (GTDB): domain Bacteria; phylum Patescibacteriota; class Saccharimonadia; order Saccharimonadales; family Saccharimonadaceae; genus UBA1547. Next base: position 174,030 of record MNZN01000001.1, read on the forward strand.
CTGTTATAGTCGTGTGTTTATTAACAATATCCAATATTGACGGGCAAATACACTCTTCAGAATCTCCAACAGGAACAGCTATGGCGTACTGGCCAAATCTCATAATTTTGCAATTGATTGCGGCTATTGCAGTGATAGTTATCTTTGTATGTGTTACAAAGTTGATATCATTACATATCTTACTAAAATCCGTAAATTCAAAATAAATCATACTTATAGTAATGGACGGTAAATGCGTAATTTCATACACACCTACAGATACAAAGCCGCCTACCTAGCCAGCTTGATCATAGCCCTAAATATAGCTAATTCAATCGTAGGCTCGCCAACATATAGCCAAGGATTCTTTTACTTTTTTCTTGTTTTAGTATTCGTGTGCATCGGAATATATTTTCACACAAAAGACATGGCAAAGAAGTAACGGTAATGCCCTAAGCCAACTGTACTAACCGTCACAACAAGACTATAATAGTAATGTACATTAATAATTAATATTGGGAGGACATGATATGTTACTAACAATAGCAATAATTTTATTAATTCTTTGGGCACTAGGCTTTACCTTAAATATAGGCGCCGGGCTAATTCACATATTACTAGTCATCGCACTTATCGTGTTTATCTATAACATGATATCTAGCAAACGAACCGTCTAGGTTTACTAGATTACAATAAAAAGACACCCGAAATGGGTGTCTTTTCTGATTGGTCTTTATTTATTCTTGTTGTCGGCCCGAAAGTACTCGGACTAATGCCACAATCCCCCAAGCCAATAGGGCGTACACAGCCAATGCAACCAATGTAGCTGGCTCGAACACAGAAACCGTTTCAGCTCCTGATGCAACACTAGTGCTAAATATACCCGTGAATGGGGCAGTAAATATAGCAGATAGATTATAGACGAAATCTACAAATCCGCTTCCAGGATTTGCTCCTAGTAATTTAAGAACAAATCGGAAGGCCAACAAGACCTCCAGGATTCCGAAAATTAAATAAATAAAATAACCAGCCGTCTGATAGCTGGTTGCGTCTCGTCTTTCTGGTTCCATCCCAGATGAATTATCGTTTTCGGTAGTAGTGATCGTTTCTTTGGTGATGTCTGACATATGATCTCCTTTATTAACGTTCCACTACTTCTATTATACTCTTATTTAAAAAGCCCGCTTATTCCAAAGCGGGCTTTTTAATTAGTTATTTTAGTATTTATATCTTTCCAACCAACTCAACGCCTGGCGTCAAAGTGTCATCGCCAGGTTGCCAACTGGCAGGGCAGACATTGCCGCCGTGTTCACGAACGAATTTAGCTGCCTGTAATTTGCGAACCATTTCCGCAGCACTACGGCCTATATTGTTGTCGTGAATTTCGATAGTTTTCAAAACACCGTCTGGGTCAATAATAAACGTACCGCGCAATGACAAACCCTCTTCTTCGATATACGTACCAAACATTTTGGCAACGTTACCGGTTGGATCGGCTAGCATTGGATAAGTAATTTGGCTGATTGCTGGCGAGCTATCATGCCACGCCTTGTGAGCAAAAGCCGTATCGGTACTGATACTCATAATTTCACCGCTAAGTCCTTGCACGGTCTTGTATTGTTTGGCAGCGTCTTCTAATTCTGTAGGACATACAAAGGTAAAATCGGCTGGATAAAATATCAACACAACCCATTTTCCTTTATAATCTGATAGCTTAATTTTCTGGATGTCGTCTTTGTAAAACGCATCTAATTCAAAATCTGGAACATTTGTATTTATAGTAATCATCGTATATCAATTATAGCAAAGCATAGAATGTTTGTCGAAAGAGCCATGGGTGGTTAAGATTAACAACTAGATTGACATTACACGTGTTTTGTGATATTATAATTTAATCAACCGTTCAAAGCAAAATATGCCACGAACAGAGGTGAACATTTACAAGTCGGATTATTCAAGTGCTTATCGGTCGAGTAAGCAAGTTTTTTAAATAATTAATAAAAAAAATAATAATATGAACAAACTAATTTGGTGTATCAAAAGGATATGGCAATTGCCATATCAGTACACCTTAAACCGTAGGTGGCAAGACAGGTATCGCTCCGCTAAATTGTCGTTAGGACTACCTAGAATCGATGATTGCTCTCAGTTTAACAAAATTAATACGTTAGACAAGGGCAGCAGGGAGGCGTTTTTACGCGCCCTAATCATTGAGGTTACTAACTATAACCGCGAAAAATATTCATCGAGTCTAGATATCATTCGATGGAGACAGATTTTCAAAGTTATGGACAACCTAGGAATCTGGGGAATACAAAAGGGGATATACGATCTGATTAAAGTATCAGATAGTAAACAAGTCAGTTCTTTCGATATTAAAAATTTCGAAAGCTACAATCCCCAAGACAATATGATTATATAGATCACACTGGTTTAGGGCGCTTCTACTCAGGAACGCCCTAAACAACAGAATATAAGCTATTCCCGATAAGCACATTTGAATAATCCGATTTTTACGCGCCGCTAACGATAGTGGCCAAAATCCCAATTGTTATCGTAACAATCAACAGCGCAGTCTTGGCGCCGCCAGACAGTTTATCTGTCCTTGTCACTAATAATATCGCAGAAACAAAGATTAAATTTTCAACAAATAACATCACCATCAGCGGAAAAGCCTCGGCCACTCCACCATTAAATTTTTGATATAAATTAAATATCAATTGTGCCACAGGCACGCCACATAACGCGTAAATCCATAAAAACATTACGCCGTCTGTCCTAACTTTGGACAGTCGTTTTAGAATCGCCATCACAGAAAGATACAGAACTCCAGCCCACAAAGCCAATGCAATCATTATCGAAGGTATCGAGCTGGCCAAGCTTAACGCGTTACCCGATTGGTTTAAATAGTTCATCAGCCACACTGCCATAAAGACAGGTATAGTCAAAATTGCCGTAATAATTAAAATGCCGCCAATCGTCAATTTAACTGTCATATGTGATGACGCGATTTTGTTGACATGGTAACTCATATTATCAGTTCTGCCTGTTACTGATGGGTACAATTTAGTCAAATTACTGCGATCTGTCATGGTTATGATTATATCATTCAACTTGGCGACCGAGTGGTATTATATAAATATTAAAAAAACACTATAATTCTAAAACTTGGCGGTAGTATCGTAACCCAGAAAAATCGGGAAGATGTGTTTGTTAGGCGCAAATTACTGGCACAAATCGCAACCGAACTAGTGCAAGTTTTACTAGCTAATAAAAATATACGTTTAATTATTATTCATGGTGCTGGTGCAGCCGGACATCAATTAGCAAATGATATTGAAGTCGCAATTAAAAAACCGGTCGTACCCGAATACGTACCAGAACATGCCAAAAAGATTGGCGAATTTATCGTAAAAGAAGCCATGCTAAAAGAGCAATATGATAATGGACTATCTATTCTAAAGAAACCAGGTATCAATGAGTTATTTTAAGATCTCAGCAAAACTTACCAACTTGTAGCAACAAACAAAATCGATAAAAAAATTTATCGCAATCGATTGATACAAACACCAATCCAAGTGAGTATTATTTGTATTATTCTATTTGAAAAGATCATAAAGCACAAAATTCGAGAGGCCTTCATATGTGGCTTTTCGATTAAATCAAGAAAAGATAAACAATTATACCGCCGTCTACCGCGAAATACGCGCCGAAGTAGACAATAACGATTTGTACCTAATCAATGGCAGTAACGGCGAGATAAAGACAATACTGGACTGTAATAACCAAGATGAATTAAAAGAAAGAGTCCTTTAAAGTATAAAAAACCAATTATTAAAGAAAAGAGATCGAGATCGAGATCGAGATCGAGATTGACACAACTTACAGTAGCCGACAATAATGGATTACAGTTTAGCAAAGTCAAATAAACGTACCTCTCTATTGCTTTTTGTCGTGTTTTAGTATATAGTTGCTATTACATGTTAGAAAAGAATCGATATGCTACAACCAATAAAATTGATTCTAAAAACGAAACTTATGACGAATCAATTGAAGATAATTCGGTTGGTCGATTAGTTTTTTTGGGCAGTTTGGCGATCGCTTTGGTTGCTAGCACTGTTGGTGCTGATAAAAATAAAGGCATATCAAACGATGTAAAATACCCAAGTAAACTTATCGAAGCTACTAAATCGTTAGTTATGATTATAGAGACCGTAAAGTCTGAGACCCCAGAAATTAATAAAATTGAAACAATCGAACCGATAAAAGATACCGTTAAACCTGTCGAAACAACAAAGAATAGCGGTTCAATCACAATCAGTGCTACTGTTTTACCAGCTATGTCTTGTGATGCAGAATTAAATTGCGTAACCAACAATCCAGATGCCAGGATATATAAAGTTGAAAAAGACGGCGTTGTTACTGTTGTCGCTGATTATTAGATAATTCTTACATAAAATGAAAGTGAGCAGGTTATAGCGCCTGCTCGTTCGCATTCAAAGGTCATGTTTAACTCCATTGTTGCATGCACTTCATCGAGCACAAACATCTTTTGTCGTACAACTCAACGTGAGGTTTGTCGGTACGTTTACCACAAACAACACAACTATAAGCCATAACACTTTTGTGATTAAGGTTGAAATCTGAGATTTTCCAGATAAACGACCTCTTACGAGTTTGTATAACTTTTTTCATAAAAAACCTTTATGTAAAAGTGCAATAAAGCACATGGTGACATAGATAGCTGATTTAAGGCTATCACCTTTAGTTTTTAAGCGACATTATCGTTGATATTATCACATATAGCTACATATATTATAACATATTTTGATATTTTAAATAATGATTATTACACAATCATAATGTCAATTGCGACAAAAAGCATAATGAATAACAACTTAGTAGTAATGAGCAGCTTAAACTATTTGGCCAGTAAGTAAGAAGTAAAATAGAGCTAATACAGCGGCTAGCATTGCGATGAATGATATTCTAACGAAAACGTTTGATACAACACCGTTTTTGTATTGACCCATAATGTTTGAATTATTTCCGACCCTGGCTATCATAAATAACAACGGTACGGCAGCGATGCCGTTAAATACGGCTGTAAATACAAGTGCCTGGATTGGATCGATACCGACAAAGTTTATTATCAAACCAATAAGTGTCGCCAAGATTATAATTACGTAAAATCCAATTGCTTTACTAAATTTACGATACAAACCTTCTTTCCATCCAAGTGTTTCGGATATAGCATAGGCTGATGACCCAGCCAAAGTTGGAATAGCCAGCAATCCAATGCCTATGATGCCTGTTGAAAAGATAATTTTTGCTATTAACCCAGCATTTGGGAACCCTTGAACTAAAGGCTCCAATGCTCGTGCTGCATCGGCTGCTGTAGTTATGTCGTGCACGCCATTTCTGAATAGAACAGAAGCACAAACAACAACTATAAACCAGGCTGTAACAGACGCCAAAGTCATACCAAAGAAATTATCCAACCTGATACTTTTTAGAAAATGCCTGTTAATTTTTGGATCTTTACCGGTCGCAGTTAATCGATGATGCGAAATTTCTTCTTCAACAATTTCTGAAGTATCCCAAAAAAACAAATATGGCGAAACTGTTGTACCTAAAATACCAACCAAGATATAGATTGTCTCGGCATTAATCGTCGGCATAACCGCAAATGTATTACGCAATAGCTCTGGCCAATCCTGTCCGATTAAAAATGCAGTTACTGGATATGAGAATAGAGCAATCGCAAGCCATTTCAAAATCTTGGCGTATTTTTTATAACTAACAAATACTACCAATAAAACAATAGCTACAGCATAAACAATAGCCAAAAAACCAAATGATATATCAGGCATAAATAGTTGCGATGTCGCAGCCATTGCGCCTAAGTCAGCCCCGATATTTATTGTGTTAGCAATAACTACCAAAATAACCGACATGAATAATAGTTTTTTGCTGTAATTTTCTTTGATAACCGCTGCTAAGCCCTTACCAGTAACAGCGCCGATACGCGAACATGATTCTTGGACTGCAAGTAGCATTGGATACATAACAGGGAAGACCCATAAAAAGCCCAGCCCAAAACCAGCACCAGCTTGAGAATAAGTTGCAATACCAGATGGGTCGTCATCAGCCGCACCAGTAACAACTCCGGGGCCTAAAACGCGCAAAAAACGGTTAAAACGACCCCTATGTATCATATGTTTAGCAATGTTTTTAGCGTGATGTTCGGTCTGAACAACTTTTCGATTGAATTTTCGAGTATTTTTTTCGAATTCACCAAGTTTTTTTGTCATATGAGAGCCCATGAACACGCTTATGATTAATGTAGTAAGCATACTATATGCCTTCAGATAATAATAGACGTTTTTACATAACACCTCTACCCAAGAGGTAGCAGATATTTATTTCGTAATATATTTGATATAATGTCATATATGAAACCGTTGAGTCTAAGCAAGCCGCACGTTATCGTGACGGTTGGTATTCCCGGATCTGGCAAAAGCTTTTTTGCTGAACACTTTGCTGCTACTTTTAAAGCGCCGTTAATTAGTGGGGAACGAATACGCAAAGAACTATTCGGCGACAAGCAGCGCAGCGATGAACAAACTGCTATTTCGAATAAAATTACAAATTATCTATTAGAAGAAGTTCTCAAGACCGGGCGCACTATCGTATTGGATAGTCAAACTGATTTACGATCCGAACGTGCCGTGATTACTAAAAAATCTCGAGATTACGACTATGATCCATTGTTTATCTGGGTACAAACCGAACCAACCACTGCAAAAAAACGAGCCACCAAATCTAATCTAACCGCTGACCAATTCGAGTCAAAGTTAAAACGATTCAGTGCGCCTCATATTGCTGAAAAACCGATTGTTATCAGCGGCAAACACACCTATAGCAGTCAAATGAAAATCGTATTGAAACACTTAGTCGAGCCACGCTCTCATGCGATAGAACCAATCGTTCCAACACGTCCAATGATGACCCGTAATAAATTAATTCGTTAGAATGCGAGTATAAGTGCCAATAATTCAAGATAAAGAATTCGGCAAAATAACTATCCGCCGAAGTGTGCGGGCTAGACAGGTTAGTGTCAGATTGGCGCCTGATGGAACTCTGCGGGCGTCATTGCCTATGTACGCTCCGACGTTATTAGTCAAGCACTTATTGCGAACTTCCCGCGACGAACTACGTAAAATATTAGCCAGATCCAAACCAGAATACAAATTCGAGAATGGCATGCGAATTGGCAAAAGCCATACGTTAATAGTTCAAGATTCGTACAATCAATCGTTTGAAGTAATCAGACACGGGCAACAAATATTAGTTAAGCTACCAACGACAAAACATCTAGAAGATGTTGATGTCGCCAGGCAGATTCGTGATGTAGTTATTGCAGCCATACGAATTGAAGCAAAAAGTTATTTACCGAAAAGATTATCATTTTTGGCTGAAAAATATGGTTTCATTTATGAAAAAACTAGATTTTCACACGCTAGCGGCAGATGGGGAAGTTGCAGTAGCACCGGAACTATTAGTCTTAACATCGCGTTGATGAAACTACCTTTTGAATTAATTGACTATGTAATAATCCATGAATTGGCACACACTAAACAGATGAATCACGGTTCAAGATTTTGGGCGGTAGTAGCAGCTGCTGACCCAAATTTTAAATCAAATCGACGTGCTTTAAAATTACAAAATCCATCTATATAAAAAAATCTATGTGTTATGTATAATAAGCACAAGATGTATAAGGGTGGATCCATTTACACGCCGCGTTCGGTACAAATCTTCCGCTATGTAGGATTGTTTATTCCGATTGTTTTGGTGTCATATGGTGCATTAATTCAGTTTAATGTCATCCGAATACCTCATTCAATTGATAATCTAGGACTGCTGACATTATCATTTTGGTGGCTATATATTAGCATTTTGCAATTTCTTTTCCCAAGTCAGAAAGCGATCGATTCGATATTGCGCCTAATCGCATATCATCTATTAGCTGGCGCTTATTTGATATTCGTATCTGGTATCGCTTCGCCATTTATCGCATGTTGGTTGCTACTGATGATTGCTTCATATATTTATTTTTCAAATATAGGCTTATTGTTCAGTGCTTTGACGCTAGTTGTCGTGGTCGCAATTGACATTATTATGTGGCACACAATCAGTTTATATATAGCTGTATACGACTTAACGGCCCTTGCCGCCATACTAATAACCGGTTTTGTGTTGTTCGCTGTTAATAGTTCACAAGAGGTCTCTAAAAATGAATTAACCGCCAGCAAAGCCCAAGAATCATTACAGCGCGATCGAGTTTTAACTATTGTAAATAATATGGCCGATGCCGTATTTAGCACTGACGTGAATGGCGTTATCAAAGTCTATAACGCGGCCAGTATGAGCTTGCTAGACACCAACGACAGCCTAAACGGACATAATATTAATGAAGTTTTGCCACTATCCGACAAAGACAATAACAAAATAAGTATATTGGATGAATTAATGGCCGCCAGGACAGTCGTTAAACGTGACGATTTGAACTTTACTTACGATGACGGCGAGCAGATAAGACTAGAGATTACATATTCACCAATCCGCAGTAGTTTTAGCCGTTCAAAAAAATCTGAAAAGCATGACGGATATATTGTTATTATGCGCGATGTCACCAAATCAAAAAGCCTTGAAGAAGAACGAGATGAGTTTATCAGCGTCGTCAGTCACGAACTTCGAACGCCTATCGCTATCGCTGAAGGTACAATTAGCAACGTTCAAGTAATGATGGATCACCCTAACGTAACTAATGATATGTTAAAAGACGCCGTTAATGTGGCCCACGATCAGATAATATTCTTAGCAAACATGGTTAACGACCTTAGTACATTATCTCGTGCTGAACGTGGTGTCGCTGGTGACGCCGAGGATATAGACGTAAGAAAATTAGCATATATGCTACACGATAAATACGCCGAAAGCGCCAAAGAAAAGAAACTACATCTGAATCTAGATTTGCAGTCCAAAATCGGTAGCGTTCGCGTTAGTCGATTATACCTAGAGGAATTACTGCAAAACTTTATTACTAATTCGATCAAATATACGAAAAAAGGTGGCGTTACGATCATTGCTAAACAATCTGATGGCATGATAACTATTGCGGTCAAAGACACCGGCATTGGCATTAGCAAATCAGACCAAACCAAAATATTCCAAAAGTTTTATAGAAGTGAAGATTATCGAACTCGCGAGACCAGCGGAACTGGATTGGGACTTTATATAGCAGCAAAATTGGCCCACAAATTAGGAATCAAGATTAATTTTACAAGCCGATTAAATTTTGGATCGACATTTAGTATTACTTTGCCAGAATCTAAGAACTAGCCATTGACGAACAGCCTCTGGTAGGCTATAGTGGTACTTGACAGTCTGCCTCGAGCAGGCTATTTAATTTAGGAGTATAAGTGTGTTTCTGAAAGAGAAAAAAACCAAGAAAAGTGCGGCTCCCAAAAAAAGCAACAAATTTTTTAGCATTTTAAAGAAACCTTTTAAAATCCTATCTCTAATTGGTGGCTATTTCAAAGGTTCATGGGTCGAATTACGACAAGTTCGTTGGCCAGACCGCAAAGCAACCTGGAGCCTAACGTTTGCAGTCTTGTTATTTACGATATTCTTTGTCGTCATGATTGTGCTACTGGACGCAGGTTTTAAATACTTATTTGATTTAATTTTAAAGTAAAGGAAACATATGTCAAAAAATCGATACGATTCATCACGCCAATGGTACGCAATCCACACATACAGTGGATACGAAGAAAAAGTTGCTGATAGCATTCGCCAAAAAATTAACGCCGTCGATATGGCTGACAAGATTTTTGACGTTATGGTTCCCAAAGAAAAACAAATCGAAATCAAAAACGGCAAACGAAAAATTGTCGAGAAAAAGATTTTTCAAGGTTACGCATTGGTTGAGATGAAACTAACAGACGAAACTTGGTACATTATCCGCAATACTCCAGGCGTAACTGGATTTGTCGGTACAGGTACCGAACCAACACCTGTTTCCGAAAGTGAAATTACAAAAATCAAACGACGTATTGGTGTCGAAGATCCAAAACACAACATTGATTTCAAGATTGGCGAAGTTATCAGTATTATCGATGGTCCATTCAAATCATTTGATGGTGCAATTTCTGAAATTGATACTCAAAAAGGCAAAGTCAAAGTCATGGTCAGCATGTTTGGTCGTGACACTCCAGTAGAGCTTGACGCATTGCAGGTCAGTAAGGTATAATAACCCCAGTTACGCAAAGCTTCAACTTGTATTAACAAACGAAATATCTAGGATTATATGCCATCTAAAAAAGTAATCGGAAATTTGAAATTGCGCATCCCAGCAGGCCGCGCAACCGCAGGTCCTCCAGTAGGATCAACCCTTGGACAATGGGGTCTAAACATGATGAACTTTATCGGTCCATTCAATGACGCAACCAAAGACCTAATGGGCAAAGACGTGATCGTTCACCTACAGGTTTACGAAGATCGTACTTTTACATTCAAATCATTGGGTCAACCAATGACTGATTTGATTAAAGAAAAAGCGGGAATAAAAAAGGGAAGCGGTAAATCACATCTTGAAAAAGTTGGTAAAATTACACGCGCCCAATTGGAAGAAATTGCTGAAATCAAAAAAGATCAATTGAATGCAATCGACATGGAAGGTCGTGTTAAAGTTGTAGCCGGTGCTGCTCGCTCTATAGGCGTAGAAGTAATTGCTTAATCGAACCGATTAACAAAATTAAAATACCGCGGATGAAAATCTGCGGTATTTTAAGTGGAACAATAAATACCAGTCATCCTTTGCGAGGCCTTTGCGAGGTTTGGTCTTTGCGAGGTTTATCCTCGCAAACGAAGAAAATATTATATAGTATAATTTTTATTACAAAGAAACTCCCTAAAGAGTGTTTTATTTTATCAACAAATTAATTATCAGGCCCACGACAAACAATCCACCTACGGTTCGATTGCAACGAAAAGCAAGGGCCGATAGATAAGTTGGCCATATTGCAGCTGGAAAATCGACTGGTTTTTTAACTGGACGCTCTTTGCTAAATATATGCACGGTTTCAATAATCATAGGTATTCCAAGCAACACGATAAGCATAGGATAACCAACAAATCCCAAAACAAACAACACAATTACAAATACAGGCTGAGCAATCATTAAAGCTATTACAAATGCTCGCGAGGCTGGTTCACCAAGTATTACTGGCAATGTATAAATATGTTTTATTTTATCTTCATTAAGTTTGTCAGTATGCTTACCAAATAAGACCGTCGTTGGACCTATAGCATACACTGCACCTATTAAAGCAGCATTTAAAGACCAGTCACCGGTAATTGCCAGATACGTACCTCCAACCATCAACGGTCCCCACACAATCAATACTGCTAATTCGCCGAGTCCGATAAGTTTTAAAGGCCAAGTGTAAAACAAAACAAAAAAAGCGCCCGCCAGCATGAATACTAAAACACCTATTCCCGAAAGCATAATCAGTGCTATGCCGCATAAAACCGCAATCAACCCAGTCCAAAAAATTACTATTAACATTTGTTTTTTTGACCACAAACCATGTTCTAAAGGCTGAGGTCCGTACATTGTACGAAAATAATTATTTTTATCAACCCCACGAATACTGTCAGTAAAGTCATTGACTAAATTATTTGTAGCGTGAGCAAAAACAAGGCCAAGCACACATAGCGCAAAACGTAAAACATCAAATTTTCCCACACCAATAGTCAACAAGCCGCCGATAATAGCCGAAAACACCGTCATTAAAAATACTGCCGAGCGAGTAGCAATCAACCACTTAGCAATCGGATCAAGCGCTTTCCATTCGGTTTTTGATACCCTCGGAATTATTCGCAGGGCCTTGCCCCACATAGCAATGTTCATATTATGATTGTAGTCTAATATCAGCTACTCTACAATTAACAACATGCCCGATGAATTCGAGACAATACTTACCCAAGAACTAAATAGCGATGGACTATTGAATGAAGCAAAGCAATACATTTTAAACCTGTCTGCTTCCAAGCGTGTTAGACCTCGTTTTTTGTTTGCATGCGGTCAATTACTTGAAGTACCTAAATCTAAACTTATAAATCTAGCGTGTGCTGTTGAGTTAATCCATACAGCCAGTTTGTTGCATGATGATATCGTCGATCAAACACGCGTACGACGATCATCTACGAGCGTAAATACAAAATTCGGCGATGGTATAGCACTACTGGCAGGCGACCAGCTGTTTTCTAAAGCGATATTAATACTATCAGATACAGACCGTGCTGTGGATAATCTAAAAGCTGCTGCCCAAACGATTTACGACATGTCTAATGCCGCCGCTTTTGAAGTAAATCAAGACGTAAGGCTAACTAATAAGCAATTATTATCCATAGTTGACGGCAAAACTGGATCATTGTTTGTATTATGCGGCAAACTTGCAGGTCTAGCCTCAAACAATGATATCGCTGCTGATAAATTTGCAAGTATTGGCAAACTGTTAGGCCGTATATTCCAAATCAACGATGACATTGATGACATCAAAGAGGATACGAAAAACAAAATACAGACTATTCCTCGAAATTTTGGAGTTAAAATCGCAACCAACGAAGCGGAACGGTTTTACGACGAGATGATAAATGTCTTAAGTGATTACAAAAACCACAAATTTTATTCAGAGATATTATCTATAGTTCAAATAATCACCCGTAAGAACACTTAGCCCTTTGCATAGTTCAGTTTTTATGCTATAATTCACGTATAAAAATCAATGTTGGGAGGCTTGAAAAGCCGTTATTACCACAGAAAGGGTTAAAGTCTAATGACTAAAACTAAACCAGAACTGCTAGACGAAGCAGCTAAACTAAAACTGGAAGTGTCCGACAAAAACACAATCGCTGAAATCAACGAAGCGATTAAAATTTCAAAGAAAGAAAAAGTAGAAAAATCTAAAGAAGTTATCGCTGAGCGCGAAGCTGTTGTTGCCAAAGCCGGCAAACGAAGTGAAAAAGCTAAAAAAGAAGCTGAAGAAAAAGAAATCAAAGAAGAACGCAAAGAGGCAGGCGACACAACCCCACAATCAGCCGACGCTGAAGCTCGTGGCAAAAAAGGTCCAAAACCTGTCACTCGTCCACTAATTGAACGCCGTGGCAAAAGCTACCGCAAAGTTGCAGTATTGGTTGATAAGGCTGTTGTCTACAGCCTTGCTGATGCAATGGAATTAGCAGTAAAAACTAACCCAAGTAAATTTGATGCTAGCGTTGAAATCCACGTTCGAATGGGCGTTGACCCACGCCAAGCTGACCAAAACGTTCGCGCAACCGTATCACTACCAAACGGAACTGGTAAAACTATCCGTGTAGCAGTATTTGCACCTGAAACTGACCATGCAGCCGCTAAAAAAGCTGGTGCTGACGTAGTAGGCGATGATGATTTTCTAAAAACACTTGAAAAAGGTGAGATTAACTTCGACATCCTGATTGCAACTCCTCAATACATGCCAAAACTAGGTAAATATGCACGTTTGCTTGGACCAAAAGGTTTGATGCCAAACCCAAAGAGCGGATCTGTATCAACTAACGTTGCTAAAGCCGTTACTGAAGCTAAGGCCGGCAAGGTTGAATACCGTGTCGACAAACAAGCTATCGTACACCTAAGTATCGGTAAGGTTTCATTTGGTGCTGCTAAACTAGTCGAAAATGCCAACGCATTCTTTGACAGCCTAAAGGCACAAAAACCAAACGGACTAAAAGGTTCTTACGTCAAAACAACTTCAATCAGCACCACTCAAGGTCCTGGAATCAAAGTTGAAAACGTCGCTAATTAATAATTAGCATAAAAGATTAAAGGGGCGACATCAAGTCGCCCCTTTTTTATTGGCGCTGATTTACATCATCTGTCATACTGGTTATAACAATCAATGGAGGTGACATGAAGCAATATCTAGATCTGCTGAAAGATATTCGAGATAACGGTGCTACAAAGACAGACCGTACCGGTACAGGCACAAAAAGCTTGTTCGGACGACAAATTAGATTTGATTTAAGCAAAGGTTTTCCAGCCGTAACCACTAAAAAACTATACCTTCGGTCTATTATTCACGAATTATTGTGGTTCCTAAATGGCGACAGTAATATGGAATATTTAGTAAAAAACGATGTTCATATCTGGGACGAATGGCCATATCGCGCCTATCTACAGTCTATGGGGCATGAAGTTCCAGCCAGCAGCTCAGACGAGTGGCAAACTGGTCTAAAAGAATTCACCGAACGCATCAAAACTAACCACGAATTTGCGCTAAAATATGGTAATTTAGGACCAGTATATGGGCACCAATGGAGACACTGGCCAGATGGAAAAGGCGGTGAAATCGACCAAATCCAAGAAGTTATTGATACATTGAAAAATAGCCCTGATTCTCGACGTATTATTGTTTCTGCATGGAACGTTGCTGATATCAAAGAAATGGCCAAAGCAGGATTACCTCCATGTCATACTTTGTTCCAATTTTACGTCATCGATGGCAAACTTAGCTGCCAATTATACCAACGCAGTGCCGATACGCTATTAGGCGTGCCGTTTAACATAGCGTCCTACGCGATGCTGACAATGATGATTGCTCAAGTTACCGGCCTGCAAGTTGGCGAATTCGTACACACATTTGGTGATGTTCATATATACCTAAACCACCTTGAACAAGTTGATTTACAATTATCACGCACACCAAAGGCATTACCAACAATGAAAATAAATCCAGATGTAAAATCTATATTTGATTTTAAAATTGAAGATTTTGAACTAGTCGGTTATGATCCCGACCCAGCTATAAAAGCGCCTATTGCTGTTTAGTATAAGTGACAAACGAATAATTATATTTGTTTTTTTCATCAGCAACGTGATTTTCGCGTGCTTCTTCAGTCCATTTGCCGGGAAGTTCAGGAAAATAAGTATCGCCGGATAAATCGACATCAATTTCAGTTGCAATAACTTTGTTGACAACAGGCAAAGCTTGGTTATAAATCTGACCACCACCAATAACGTAGATGTCTTTGTTGGCGTCAGATTGTTCAAACGCATCTTCGATACTATGAGCCACTTGAACACCGACAATTTTTAGAGCTTGTCGACTAATTACAATATTTTGGCGATTAGGCAACGGCCGTCCGATAGATTCAAAAGTTTTTCGACCCATAATAACCGCATTGCCGGTAGTAGTTTCTTTAAAATGACGCATATCGGCCGCCATCTCGCCCTGCCATAGCAGTTCGTTATTTGCACCGATTAGTCGGTTGCGGTCATAAGCAACAATGATGTATTTCATAACTTTATGGTACCAGATACAGCCAATATGCTCTACAATATATAGTAGTTATATTGAAATAGAGGGGAGTAATACATCATTTCGCGATGAGTGTACTAATGTTATGAGTGTCTATAGTAATATCGAAATCAAACAAGCTATCAAAGATGGCTTAATTGTCGCCCAGCCATATAACGAAAATTATGTGTCTCAAGCCAGTATGGATTTTACGTTAGGACACTATTTTTATAAACAAGAGTACGCCACCGACGCTCGAATGTATAACCCGTTCGACGAAAATGATGTTGTCCGATATTTCAAAGGGCCACTGCAAGCTGAACCACACAAAGAGTGGTGCGAAAAAAATGGCTACAGCCTATTTGAAAACATTCCCGAAGACCACCCAATCATCGTTCTAAGGCCCAGTGAGCGCATTTTAGCGCATACTCATGAGTTTATGGGCATCCGTGCAAAAGGCGGCGCCTGCGAGGTTAAATCACGCAGTAGTTGGGGACGAAATGGTGTGGCGGTTTGTTTTGATGCTGGCTGGGTTGATCCCGGATATATCAATCGAATTACTTTGGAAATTTACAACCTAAACCAACACGAATCAGTCGTATTACCAGTTGGCGAACGAATCGGTCAAATTATATTTCACCATACCGGCGAAGTAGAAGGTGACTACAGTAGCGGTCGAGGTGGCGTTAGTGGTAAATACCAACATACCTCAGATTTATCAGAACTTATTCGATCTTGGTCTCCATCACAAATGCTTCCTCGTGCCTTTAAAGACAAACGAACAATGCCATCAACCATTAAAGGCCTACCAAAAGGAATCAAATAATGAGCGAGCGCGGTATTTTTATTGCCATCGAAGGCGGCGACGGATCAGGCAAAGCCACTCAAACCGAAATACTGCGCCAATTTATGTCTGAAAAACTCGGAAAACATGTCATGAAAGTCAGTTTCCCGCGCTATGGCGAAGATTCAGCATATTATGCCGCCCAGTACCTAAACGGCGCCTATGGGTCAGCTGACAGCGTGTCAGGCGACCTAGCCAGCCTAGCATATGCCATAGACCGATACGCCGCCAGCAACGAGATGAAGAAATATCTGGATGATAACAGATTTGTAATTGCTGATCGTTACGTTGCGTCAAATTTGGCTCATCAAGGTACTAAATTTACAGATAAAAATGAACGTATCGCTTTTTACGAACGAATGAGAAACACCGAATATGGTATTTTGGGCATTCCACGACCAGATAAAAACATTGTATTAATTATGCCAACAGATCACGCTCAATCAAATGTCGACAAAAAAGCCACTCGTTCATATACCACAAAAAAACGCGACATCCACGAAGCTGACGCATCACATTTGGACCGAGCTAAATCTAATTACGAAGAGTTATGCGAAATTTACCCCGATGAATTTACGCCAATCAAGTGTACTGACGAAACAGGTAACATGCGCACCATCGATGATATCCAACGTGAAATCCAATCAATTGTTGCAGTTGACAACAGATAAACGCATCTGTTATACTACGCCAAGACAAATACCCAAAGACAGTAGCCGTGGAAACACTTAATTCGCTACCGAGGATTATGTATCACTACATTTTTCGATTAAAGTCTTTGGCAGTGCGAGTTCCAAAGACTTTTTCTTTGTAAAGCGCAACTGTCTAGAACGTTTACAATTTGGTCGGAACAGACCACTTGCATAATAAGCCGCAAGTTCAGAACGTGATTAGTTTTGTCACAGATTGATCAAAACCGACAAAGCGTAACTATAGTTACGTTGCGAAGATTTTGACTCTATCTGAGACAAAAATGGCGCGTTATGGATTGCGTGGTTATTTTGTAAGGGGTCTATAATAATAAAACAATTAAAGGAGAATTTTTATGGCAATTACCCGCGATAAAAAGAATACTTTGGTTGCAGAATTAGCTGAATTATTTGCAAGCTCAAAAGTTACTGTAGGCGCTGCTTACACTGGCCTTGGGGTTGCTGACTTACAAGAACTTCGTGCTGCTGCTCGCGCTAACAACGTAGTTATCAAGGTTGCTAAAAACCGCCTTGTACGTGTTGCCTTGGCAGGAAACGACAAATTCAAAGCTGCTGACACCAGTTTGCTAACAGGACAATTAGTCTACGCTTTTTCAAGTGAAGACGAAGTTGCACCTGCTCAGGTATTAGCTAAATTCGCCAAATCACACTCAGAGTTAAAGCTGGTGGCTGGTTTTGACGGATCAGGCGCATCACTTGATACTGCATCTGTGAACACACTCGCTGCCTTGCCAACCAAGGATCAACTCCGCGGTCAATTGGTCAGCGTTCTTGCCGCTCCACTTACACAGTTCCTTGGCGTTGCCAATGGCGCTCAACGTGGTTTTGCGCAAGTATTGTCACAGCGCGCAAGTTCACTCTAATTTTGTAATCATTTAAATTAATAACTAGGAGAATAAAATCATGGCTGAAGAAATTAAGCTATCCGCTGCACAAGCAAAAATCGTTGATGAGCTTAACAAACTAACCGCTCTTGAACTATCGCAAATCGTAAAACACCTTGAAAACGAATGGGGCGTAAGCGCCGCTGCTCCTGCAGCCGCTGTTGCCGTAGCCGCTGCTGGTGAAGCCGCACCTGCTGCTGACGAAAAATCTGAATTCACAGTAAATCTAAAGGATGCTGGTGTTCAAAAAGTTGCTGTTATCAAAGCTGTTAAAGAAATCACTGGCCTAGGTCTTGGTGAATCTAAAGCAATCGTTGATGGCGCACCTACAACTGTCAAAGCAAAAATCAGCAAAGACGAAGCTGAATCTGCAAAGAAACTGCTTGAAGAAGCAGGCGCAACTGTAGAGCTAGTCTAGTTCAGTTCAAATCCGACCAAATTTAAAACAAACTTAATACCGCTCTATATTGGGGCGGTATTTTGTATATATAAAATCTACAACGTTTTTTCACCTGTATCATAAAATTATGTGGAAAAATCACGAAATTCATTGACAAGATTAACATTCATTGATATATATAAGGTAATATCATTACAAAAATAGACAAAAGGAATTGCGAGTTACCATGTCTGATTTACCCGAGAAACAAGTAAAACGACTATACACTCTTATTCAAGAGGCCGAGACAAACCTTGCTGCAGCCAAAGAATTACTGATTAGTATTACCGGTGAAGACGGTCACGTTATCACTAAACGATCAAGTAGTCTCGAAGAAGCCAAGGGCAAAGTCGTCGAAGGTGTATTTGATGGCCAAAAAATGACTGGACCTGACGGCAAAGAATATCCAGTACCAGCAAACTATGCCAGCAAATCAAAACTAGTCGAAGGCGACATTTTAAAGCTTACAATTACAGATGATGGAAGTTTTGTTTACAAACAAATTGGTCCAACTGAACGCAAACTAATTATCGGTACACTAGGCCAACATGACGGCGCATATTACGTCGAAGCTAACGGCCGCGAATACCGTATCTTGTTAGCCAGTGTTACATATTTCCGAATTAATATCGGTGATCAGGTTACTATCATTATACCAGCTGACAACACAGAAGCCGTTTGGGCTGCTGTTGAAGCCGCGCTTTAGTAGATAGTATATTGTAGATATTAGGTAGTAATCGCTGCCTACTTTTTTATTTTCTACTATCTAGCACATACAACCTACTATCTACTAATTACGTATTGCAATAATAAACCAAAAGCAGTATAGTCAAATTATTGCGAGAGGCGAAAACAAAAACGGTAAATAATACGACATTATGCGCCAAAAATTTGCGTATAATCGAGTTATAAGAAGTGGGATGATTGGGGAAACAAACAGTGTCTAAAGCATTGTATAGAAAGTATCGTAGTAAGACGCTTGATGAGGTGATTGGTCAAAAACATATCACTGACATCTTGGCACGAGCTATAGCTGGTGGTCGCGTGTCACACGCCTACTTGCTAACTGGCCCTCGTGGCGTAGGCAAAACCTCTGTTGCCAGAATCCTAGCGCACGCAATTAACGGTTCAACTTATGACGAAAAAAAAACAAACCTAGATATTATCGAGATTGATGCAGCTAGCAATAATGGCGTCGAGGACGTTCGCGATCTACGCGAGAAAGTTCAAATTGCACCAGTATCTGCTAGTAAAAAGATATATATTATTGACGAAGTTCATATGTTATCCAAAGCAGCTTTTAATGCGTTACTAAAAACACTCGAAGAACCACCAGAACACGTTGTCTTTATCCTAGCTACAACTAACGTCGAAAAGTTACCGGCTACAATTATTAGTCGCACGCAACGATTTAGTTTTAGACCAATTAATGTTAATGATGCCGTAAAACATCTGGCCAATATTGCCAAACAAGAAAATATTCAAATTACCGACGGAGCATTAAGGCTAATCGCTGTCCGCAGTGACGGCAGCTTCCGAGATAGCATCAGTTTATTAGATCAATTATCTAGTTTAGTTGATCCTAAAAAGACCATAACTGAAGAACTAATCGAAGACACATTGGGCATGGCTCCAACTGAAGTAATCAACCGAATCATTGAATCTGTCGAAAATCGTAATCTAGCCAAAATTGTCGAACTATTAAATAGTACGTCGAACGACGGTATTAGCCCAGTTGTTTTAGTTGCACAATTAACTGCCAGCATTTGTGATCAGATAGCCAACAAGCCTCAGTTAATTAAATTACTAGACGGACTTATCGACGTAGCCAAAAGTCATCAACCTCAGCTTAAATTGCTGAGCGTCCTGGGAATCGCTGCATCTCCAAAACAGACAGTTAAAACGGTTGCTTTATCTACACCAATTTTGGAGGTTAGTGCTACAATTGCAGAACTAGAAAAACAAGCGACCAAATCAAAGCCTACCGAAAATATAGTTAAAAAAGTCATTGAACGTGATATTGCCGCAAAAAAAGTTAAACAAGCTGATTTTGACTGGAATAAATTTATTGAATATGCTCGTCAAAACTATGTCGCGCTATATAGTGTTCTATCTAAATGCAATTACCAATTAGAAGACGGTGTATTTACGCTATATACTAACAGCAACTTTTATAAGAAAAAATTAGATGATACAAAATACAGCCCATTAATCAGTAAATGTTTGCAAGAAGTCGGAGTTTATGGACTGGATATCCACACAATTCCCACAGCACCTCCTCCAAAGGATGTTCAAGCCGCTGCAATAGCTGTTATTATGGGCGGAGGAGAAGAGGTCTCGTTAGACCCCGCGTAAAGAGATGACAAGCAAAGAAGTAGTTGTAGGGAAAATTCCTCCACAAAATATTGACGCCGAGAAGAGTTTGCTAGGCGCAGTTTTAATTGACGAAGAAACTTTGGCCGATATTTCTGAAAATGTAACCATTAAAGACTTTTACGAACGTCGCCACGCCATAATTTATGGTGGCATGATGCGACTTTATGAAAAACACAAACCCGTCGATTTATTGACATTAACAGACGAACTGAAACGCAAAAAAGAGCTTGATACCGTTGGCGGATCAGCTTATCTAACCGAACTGACTAATTATGTTCCAACAGCTGCACACGCTACGGCCTATGCTGAATTAGTTGCTCAAAAAGCCGTTCGACGCCGATTAATCAAAGCTAGCGGTGATATATCTGAACTGGGATATAACGAAGAGACTTCAACCGAAGAATTATTAGAAAAAGCCGAAGCCGAACTATTCTCAGTCAGCGACCAATCTTTACGTCAAGATTTAGTCAGTATTGAAAGCATTTTGACTGAAAGTTTTGACCGTATGGAAGAATTGCAACGTAACAAGGGTGCACTCCGCGGTGTTCGTACCGGTTACAAAGACCTAGATAATATGACTGCTGGACTTCAGAAAAGCGACCTTATCATTTTGGCTGCTCGTCCTGCCATGGGTAAAACCACTCTGGTTACAAACCTGGCATATAATGTTGCTACAATCGCCAAACAGCCAGTACTGTTCTTTAGCCTCGAGATGAGCAAAGAACAATTAGTTGACCGTATGTTGGCTGATGCATCAGGCGTTGACGCTTGGAATATTCGAACCGGAAACCTGTCGGACGAAGATTTTGGTAAAATATCCGAAGCAATGGGCGAACTAGCTGAAGCGCCGATTTATATTGATGACACACCAGGTTTATCTGTGCTGCAAATGCGCACCAAAGCTCGTCGCGCCACTCATGATCAACCACTAGGATTAATTATTGTCGACTACTTACAGTTGATGCAGGGAAGTGGCTATACCGCTAGCAACCGCGTCCAAGAGGTCAGCGAAATATCACGCGGTCTAAAGTTAATCGCTCGCGAACTAAACGTGCCAGTCGTGGCACTTAGCCAGTTGTCTCGTTCGGTTGAATCACGTAGCCCACAAATACCTCAACTAGCCGATTTGCGCGAATCAGGATCTATTGAGCAAGATGCCGATATTGTTATGTTTATCTACAGAGAGGCTTATTACAACCCTGAAACTGAACGCGAAAATATCACTGATTTGATTATTGCTAAACACCGTAACGGACCAACAGGCAAAGTCGAACTATACTTCCACCCAGAGCGATTGCGCTTTATGTCCATCGACCGCAAACACGACGCTTAATCTATAACCAGCGCGTGCTATAATTATGACAAACATGGGTAAGTACAACATATCAGAATTGTTTCTATATCGCTGGCGCTACTGGTTTGGATTCGGTATCGTTGCTGTCGGTCTTATTGCGATTTTGGTATTCGCTGGTCTATACGCACCAGGCGGAATATCTGCCGCAGAAATGCAGTCAGTTATTACTAGTAGTTCAATAAACTACACTGATTTTAATTCATTCGCGATTACAAATTTGCCATACCACGCATTGCAACAACTAAGCATCGCCATATTTGGGGTCTCGATTCTAAGTATTAAATTACCGTCAATTATTTTGGCATTTTTATCTGCAATTGGCATGATATTGCTGCTCGGTAAATGGTTTAAGCCCAGAATTGCAGTCTTGGCATCATTAATCGCCATAACAACTGGCCAATTTATATTTATCGCCCAAAACGGAACGCCAAGTATTTTATACTTGTTTTGGTCAATGCTATTGATATTGCTGGCAAGTATTATTTCACGCAAACCAACTAGATTTAGGATGTTTTTCAAGATTGCATTTTGTATCGTAGCCGGACTGAGTTTATACACTCCACTTAGTATTTATGTTTTAATTGCGCTAGTTAGTGCCATAATATTACATCCTCATTTACGTTTTTTGATCAGACAATTATCAAAGCCAAAAGTAATAATAGCCTTAGTTGTTGCATTACTATTAATTGTTCCTCTAGGATTTTCAATTGCAAAAAACACAAGTTTGGGGCTAATATTATTAGGTATACCT
The DNA here is from genome assembly GCA_001873625.1 of Candidatus Saccharibacteria bacterium CG2_30_41_52. Lineage (GTDB taxonomy): Bacteria > Patescibacteriota > Saccharimonadia > Saccharimonadales > Saccharimonadaceae > UBA1547. The sequence continues at coordinate 196,771 of MNZN01000001.1, forward strand.
TCACAGTGGCCTGATTTCGGCGCAAACTTTGCAGCGCTTGGCGCTGAATACCTAGGATTCGTTAAACCTGGCGGTACAACTATCATGACTCCGTTCTTTGAACTAGGATCGATGCTAATAATAGCAATCGGCGTTTATTACATGATTCGCACCCGCGAAACCGCCAAAAGCTATGTTATCGGATTATGGATACTATGTTTAATCCCAGTAATTGTACTAAACCCAAATTTCACCAGCATTACATATCTGCCACTAGTAATATTGTTGGCATCGGGACTAAATACATTGCTAGGCTATTGGTACGGATTATTTCCACGCAACCCATATGCTCGTATTGCTGGATTGATACCTGTCATTATTTTAGTTGCAGTTTTGGTAACATCTGGCATAGACCGCTATGCTGACGGTTATAGGTACGATCCACAAATTGCACCAAATTTCAGTAATGACCTAAGTTTAATCCCCAAAGATACAAAAACTATTGTCGTAACAAATAATGAGATTGATTTTTATCAGGTAGCTGCAAAATACAACAAAGCATACAGCGTTTCAACAACCCCCACTGGCGACAGTTTCTTGGCAACGCGTGACGCCAAACAATCGTATTCAGGATACAGAATTGAAAGAATCATTACTTCGCAAAAATCTAACCAAAGCGACAGATTTTACTTGTATACAAAAAGATAGCAAAATATCGTATACTTATAATAGTAATATATCGAATTAAGGAGTATTTTTATGGCATTTGATCAAATGAAGATGATAAATAATTTGCGAAAAGCGCAAAACGAACTAAAAAAAGAAATTATCGAAGTCGAAGCCGGCGAAGGTGCAGTTGTAATTCAGATTACCGGTGAATTAAAGGTTAAAAAAATCAATATCGACCCAAGTATGGTTGATTTAGAAGATATCGAAGAATTGGAACACTGGATTGAAATTGCAATGCGCGACGGTATGGCCAAAGCCCAAGAAGTCGCAGCCGCAAAAATGAAGCCACTTATGGGTGGACTAGGCAGCCTCGGGCTGTAGGAATCTGAATTGTCGCAACTACTTCCATCAGCACTTGTAGACGCTATTGATGAGCTAGGGCGTCTACCTGGTGTTGGGGCGCGAACGGCTGAGCGATATGCTTATTTCTTATTACGCGCCGATAAACGAATTAGCGAAGAACTAGCAGATGCGTTACTAAAACTTCACAGCGGCGTCAAAAGCTGTCCGGTTACGTTTGCGTTGATTGATGCCGATGAGGAGGTATCAGTGTTATATAGCGACTCTGCACGCGATAAAACCCTAATAGCAGTCGTCGAAGAACCACTAGATATTGTTGCGCTTGAGCGGACTGGTCAATTTCATGGCACCTACCACGTACTAGGTGGAGCAATCAGCCCAATTGACGGCGTCGGCCCCGAACAACTTCATATTCCAGAATTATTAGAAAGATTAACTCGCGATAATGTTCAAGAAGTAATAATTGCTACTAATGCCAGTGTTGAAGGCGAGTCAACAGCATTATTCTTGCAACGCCACATTTTGGACGCTGGTATCGACATAAAATTAACCAGATTAGCTCGAGGTATTCCTGTAGGAGTAGACTTAGAATATGCAGGCCAAATCACATTAACACACGCCCTAGAGGGCAGAAGGGCATTCTAATGTACGATAAAGCCAAAGAATTGATTGATTCAGCCAATAAAATTATTATTATTCAAGCCGAGAACCCCGACGGTGATTCACTTGGAAGCGCCCTGGCATTAGAAGAAATATTGGGCGATATCGGCAAAGAAGTTATTTTGTACTGTCCAATTGAAATCCCAAAATACATGCGATACATCAATGGCTGGGACAGAGTCGTTAATCATTTCGACACACGTGCCGATTTAGCTATTATTGTTGATACTGCAGCAGATATATTAATAACCAGGGTCCTAGAGACTCCTGGTGTTCGTCACTTTCTGGAAACACATTCAGTTTTGGTTATTGATCACCACGTATCAGATTCGAATCTTAGTTTCGAACACACAATGCTAACCGAAGAAGCCGTCGCAACCGCAGAGATTGTTTATGAATTAGCCCTGGACGCTGAATGGACAATTAATGCTCAGGCAGCCGAAAACTTATTGGTCGCGATTATGAGCGATAGCCTGGGATTAACAGTTCAAACCGTAACTCCTCGAACATATTTTATCGCCGGCAAACTAACTGAACTGGGTGCAAACAATTCGGTAATTGAAAAACGTCGTCACGAACACATGAAAAAGTCAGCCGAGATTTTGAAGTACAAGGGTGCGCTGCTAGAACGAATTAGCTACTACCTTGATGGCAAACTAGCATTAATACATATTCCTTTTGAAGAAATTCAACAATACAGCGATCAGTATAACCCAAGTGTTTTAGTACTAGACGAGATGCGATTCGTTGAAGGCGTCGAGATTGGCGTTGCCATCAAAACATATCCCGATGGCAAACTAACTGGAAAATTACGCAGTAATTCACCAATATCAGCAACTATTGCTGGTTTCTTTGGCGGCGGCGGACATGAATATGCAGCTGGCTTTCGCGTCTATGAATCTCTTGATACAATTATCCCGGAATTATTAAACGCAACGGACAGTGCACTGAAGGAGTATTATAATGACGCTAAAGTTTCATAACACTCTAACTGGCCATTTGGACGAGTTTATATCGCAAACACCCGGCCAAGTATCACTTTATACCTGCGGTCCGACAGTTTACGACTATCCTCATATTGGTAACTGGGCAGCATATATTTACTGGGATATTCTGGTCCGAACTTTAATTGCAAACGATTATAATGTTACTCGAGTTATGAATTTAACAGATGTAGGGCACCTGGTCAGCGACGCCGATGAAGGTGAAGACAAATTAGAAAAAGGCGCTAGGCGTGAAGGCAAGACGGCATGGGAAGTTGCCAAATTCTATTCGAATGTATTCCTTGAAGGCATGAACCGACTTGGTTTAATTATGCCTCAATATATTACACCGGCAACCGAATATATTCCTCAACAAATCGATATGGTTCGAACGTTAAAAGCCAAAGGCGTAACATACCAAATTGATGATGGTATTTATTTTGATACGTCAAAATTTCCACGATATGCAGATTTTGCCCACTTGGATTTGGACGCCTTGCAAGCTGGTGCTCGCGTCGAATTTAATCCTCAAAAAAGGAACCCTAGCGACTTTGCATTATGGAAGTTTACACCAAATGGCGAAAAGCGCGATATGGAATGGGAATTTGATGGTAGAATGGGCTTCCCTGGCTGGCATATTGAATGTTCGGCAATGGCACTGGCGCACTTGGGAAAAACTCTTGATATTCACACTGGAGGTATTGATCATATTCCAGTCCACCACACTAATGAGATTGCTCAATCTGAAACGGCCAATGGTGTTCGTTTTAGTAATTACTGGATGCACAATAACTTTTTGAAAGTTGATGGTAGTAAGTTTAGTAAATCACTAGGTAATGGCTATACACTGGATAATTTAGAGGCTAAAGGATATTCGTTATTGGATTTTCGTATGTTCTTGTTGCAAGGGCACTACAAAAGTGAAAGTAATTTTACATTCGACAACCTTACATCCGCCAGAAACCGATTGAACAATTGGCGCAATATAGCGACACTTCGACATCAAATTCACGACACTTTGCAAGATGATAATGAAAAGGGCAATGATGACAAATCAATATCATTATATGCAACATCACAGGCTATAATCGAGGCAGTCAATAACGACCTCGGTACACCCGAAGCTCTAAAAATAATTGACGATGCTTTTTCAAAAATAGTAAATGCAAAATTAACCAACATCCACAGACAGGCATTTGTGCAATTAATTGAGACAATCGACGCAGTATTAGGGCTGCAGTTAATGAATACGACACCGGATATATCAGATGACATAAAACGTATTATTCTGGAACGAAACCAAGCTCGTGCTGATAAGGATTGGTCTAAATCTGACAAATTACGCGATCAGCTGTTGACTGAGGGGATTGTAATTCGCGATACCAACTCAGAAGCTATTTGGGAATATAAAAACTAAACAACCAAACAAAAAGTTCCTCCCTAAACATGGAGTAATTTTTTAATAATTATCAATTTCCTATACAACGCACTGAAAATCCGTATGCTTTAGCATTATAGTACAGCGAGGTAAAGATAATGCTAATTTTTTGCGTGGTTTTTGCGTTCGCGAGCGAAGTAATCCTCGGCAATAACCTTGACACAACCAGCGATTGGAATTGATATAATTCCACCAGCGATACCGAACAGGTAAATGCCTGTTGTGACTGCAATAAGGATGATTAAGGCAGACAAATCAATTCGTTTCGATTGAATTGTAGGTGAGATATAATTTGCTTCAACTTGTTGGTATAGGATGAAAAATACTAAGAAGATTATTGCTGCAGTTATATTGTTTAGCGCCAAGATAACGCTGACCATTGCAGCACCAATCATCGCACCAAATAGGGGGATTAATGACAATACAAACACAATCATGGCAGTAGGTATAGACAAATCAGCAGGAACGTTAAATACCATACTTAATATAAATACTGTAATACCAGCAACTGTTCCGGCGATAGCTGAAACCGACAATTGGCCAGTGATATAACCTGTTACAACGACATACATACGGCTCAATAATTTACGGTGATATCCCATACGATCTTGGTCTTCATAGATTGACCACAGTCGTTTCAACCATGTTGGGCCCTCGACCAGCATCAAAAATGCCAAGACAAAGACCAAAATTGCTGATGTGACGGTTGATAAGACAGATCCGATTCCGGTAACCAAAAATGATCCGATACCGGATGCAAATTGCGATGCACCGTCTTTGATAGAGATGATTGCTTTGTCTACTTGAGGCTGTAATTGGTATTGATTAATAAAATCATTCACGCCAGCGTATTGTTTAGTTGCATCATCAACCAAACTTGGAACATTATTAGCAAATTTAACAGTTTGACCGACAATTGGTGGAATTACCAAAAATACGATTGCACCTAACACTACGACAACAGCGATGTAGGCAAGCGCCGTACTGATGACGCGACTGCGGCTAGGTAACATTTTTATAATGCGATTTACAGGCAGACTAAGTGCAATAGCCAAAAAGAAAGCCGATCCGACAATAAGTAATGCAGTCCTGGCGCTATAAATAGCTAGTCCGACTAATCCGAAACCAATAACTACTAACCAAAATCTTACAAATGTTCGAGTATCAATTTCGATACGAGTTTTCATATTTTACCCCTCTAAAGTCCAATAAATTCGTTATTCATATACTCCATATTATACACTAATTAAATTTTACTATGAATTTACATATTATTAAGCACCTTATCAGCACTAATGGGTGTATAATCATAGTATGAGAGTGCTAATTATAGAAGACGAACACAAGATTGCACACGCTTTAAGAAAAGCACTGCAACAAGATAACTATGCTGTCGACGTATCGTACGACGGAGATGATGGCTATGCCATGGCAACAACAGAACCTTATGATGCAGCTATTATCGACTGGATGATACCAGGCGAATATAACGGAATCGCAATTGTAAAAGCAATGCGAAAAATGAAAATTCATACACCCGTATTATTACTGAGCGCTAAGGGAACTATAAATGATAGGACTACCGGCCTTGACGCTGGTGCTGACGACTATCTTGTTAAACCATTTGCTTTGGAAGAATTATTAGCACGCGTTCGCGCACTATTACGCCGCCCAGTCGAAGTTCAACAAACAATATTGACTGCTGGCGATTTGTCATTAAACACTGTCACTTTTGTTGTAAAACGAGGCGACAAAGAGATTTCATTGACTGGCAAAGAATTTGCCTTACTGGAATATCTATTGCGAAACCAAGATCGACCACACACCAAAGACGTTATTATTAGTCACGTTTGGGACTACAACGCTGACGTTTTGCCAAATACAGTTGAAGTTTACATGAAATATCTACGTCAAAAAATCGATGATCCATTTGACACCAAATTGTTGCACACTTCACGAGGCTTTGGTTACAAAATAGAAGTAAAATAATATGCTGCCCAGCATATTCCGTTCAACTACACTCCGACTAACTGGATGGTATCTGTTAATTTTGATGTCGCTTAGCATTATGTTTAGCGTTGTTATTTATCAGGTCGCATCCAGCGAAATTAGCACCAGGTTGGACAGCTTTCAAACTACTCTTCAAGAATCAGATGACAATTTGATACTTCGCCCTATGCAAATGTTTACGACACTACAAGCTCAACAGGTGGCCGAGGCCAGGCAACATATATCTATCGAACTTTTGTATGTAAATTTATTAGTTTTCATCGTAGGCGGATTCGGCAGCTATTTTTTGGCGCGTCGAAGTTTGATGCCTATCGAAAAAACTCACGAAGCACAATCGAGATTTACTAGTGATGCCAGTCATGAACTACGCACCCCATTGGCTATTATGAAGCTAGAACTGGAGTCTATTTTACGCGATAACAAGGCAAGTACAATCGAATTAAAAGAGGTTTTATCCAGTAACCTTGAAGAAGTTAATAAACTAACAAAACTAGCCGAGATGCTATTGAGTCTATCTAGGTCTGACCACTCGAAACTAAAAGCAAGTCCTGTCGATTTGAACAAACTAACGCGTAGTATTGTTAGCGACTTCAAACGCTCGTCAGACCGAATTGTATTAAAATCTAAGAGGCGACTAATTGTTCCTGGCGACGAAACCGCCATTACGGAACTTATTAAAGTATTGATTGATAACGCGTTACAATACAGCCCAAAAAACTCGATTGTATATATTGTATTATCAAAACATGACGACCACGCAAAATTTGAAATTACCAACAGTGGCCCAGGCATAAGTGCTGACAAATTACCTCATATTTTCGATAGATTTTATCGTGCCGATTCATCACGCACCAGCGGCTCGCAAAAAGGCTATGGACTAGGATTATCTCTTGCCCAAAGCATTATTGAACTTCATGGTGGTGAATTAATAGCCAGCAGTACTCCAAACAAAGAAACAACTTTTACATTTTTGTTGGCATTAAACCCAAAACTTAAAGCAAAATCTCAGGACTAGTCCATACACTGTATTTATAAATACATAACATAATAAAAGGGGAACACATGAATGTAATTTCGAGGGGCATTAAAAATGCTTTACGAAGCCCACTACGATCAGGCGCAATAGTATTAATGTTAGCAATCAGTATTGGATTAATACTTAGTATGCTAGTCGCTCGTGGTAGCGTTAGCGCCAAAATTGACGAAGTTAAATCAACAGCTGGAACTAGTATAACAATCAGTCCAGCTGGTGTTATGGGTTTTGCTGGTGGCGGTGACGCATTAACAAGCGCTCAACTGACATCTATTAAAAACACCCCACATATTACTAGCACCAGCGCATCACTTAGCGATCAGCTAAGTACAACCGATACTAATTTAACTGCATCATTGGAATTGGGTAATTTTGGCGCCAGAATGCAACGATTTGAAGGTAGCGGATCAACCGCCAACGGCGAATCTGCGCCAACATCAACTAATTCAACTTCGACACGACCAGCACCAACACCACGAACATCAGTAACCGGTACTACAAATCCAAACTCTGTTTCAACAAACGGAAGTGATTTGAACATTACCAGCGGCGTGACAATTGATGGTACCAGTAGTGCATTAATCGCATTAGTCGGTAGTGATTTGGCAACAAAAAATAGCTTAACTGTTGGCAGTACATTTACTGCTTATACAAAAACTATTACTGTTAAAGGTATATTCAAAACTGATAATAAATTCCAAGATAGCGGTATTATTATGCCCCTTGCGACAGTTCAAACTTTGACTGATCAATCTGGCGCCGTCACTAGCGTCGTCGCAAAAGTTGACAGTAGCGATAACGTCAGTACGACTGTTACATCATTAAAATCAACACTAGGCGACAAAGCCGATATTATCAGTCAGGCCGAACAAGCCGCAGCCAGTGTATCATCATTGGAAAGCATTGCTAGCCTAGCACTTGCAGGCGTTATTGGCGCAACCATTGCTGGCGCAGTAATTGTACTGTTATCTATGATTATGATTGTCCGTGAACGACGTCGTGAAATTGGCGTTATCAAAGCCATCGGCGGCACAAACAGAAAAGTTATGGCTCAGTTTGTTACCGAGGCGCTAACATTAACTATTATTGGTTCAGTCGTCGGCTTAACACTAGGCGTTCTTGTTAGTGGGCCAATGACTAATTCACTGGTCAGCAACAGCCAAAGCAGCAGTCAAACGGCTCGTGCTGAAGGCCCAGGCGCTGGACTTATTCGCGGCGGTTTCAGCCAAATTAATCGCAACATAACATCTGTCACCAGCAGTATAACACCCGAAATCTTTGCTGTTGCAATCGGCATGACATTGTTAATTGCCATTGTCGGCAGTGCCGTACCAGCTTGGTTTATTGCCAGAATTAGTCCAGCAGAAGTATTAAGGACAGAATAGGAGTTTATATATGTTAGTAGTTAAAAATCTGACCAAAACATTTACAACCGCTAGTGGTAGCGTGTCTGCACTTGAAAATGTAAGTTTAACTGTCGAAACGGGCGAGTTTGCCAGTATCATTGGCAAATCAGGCAGCGGCAAATCAACATTTCTCAGTATGTTGGGCGCGTTGGATATTCCAACTAGCGGTAAAATCGAAGTCGATGGTGTTGATATTGCTAAATTATCAGCTAATAAACAAACGGCTTATCGCGCTAAAAAGATTGGTTTTGTTTTTCAACATTACAATCTAATTCCAAATCTATCTGCGCTTGAAAACGTTATGTTGGCGTTAGAATTTGGTGGCATGCCAATGAAAAAGCGTAAAGCGCGTGCAGAGCAGTTATTAACCGATGTTGGTTTGGAACCCGATGAACAACTTCGTAAGCCTGCACGACTTAGCGGTGGGCAACAGCAACGTGTTTCGATAGCCCGAGCCATAGCAAATCATCCAGCCATCGTTTTGGCGGACGAGCCAACAGGTAACCTAGATAGTGAAACTGGCAAAAAGATATTTGATTTGTTACATCGTTTATCACGCAGCGAAAAAACAACCATTCTAGCCGTCACGCACGACATGAACATCGCCGGCAAAACCGATCGAACTTTTAAGTTGAAGGATGGAAAGATAGCTAACTAAGGTTCGCGGTTTTTGAATCGTTTGCCGGCGTTGTTGGCGATGACAAATTGCATAATTGCGATGACTGAAATGACTATCATTAATGGCCAAGTATTTTGCCAAGCAGGCATTGTAAAGTCAAAGAATTCACGCAACAGGCTGACACCGAAACTTGGCGTCATTACCAACAATACAGTCGACACATAAAACAACCGTGCAAGTTTTGCTTTGCGGTTGTTTTTAATATCAAACATTCGCGGCACCAAAAAGACCAGGTATATGCCGAATAAGGTTGCAATTATGACTGTAGTTGTTGATACACCCTGAGGATTTAATGGGTGAACTATTCGCAGAACAGTATATGTTAACGTGACCGCCAGCCCAGACAAAGCCGCAATCGGCGCAACCGCCATCAACGTATCTTGCCAGAAGTAACGCGGAGATATTCGGTGACGAGGCGTTGGTGTAAACAGTGCCCAGATAATCGTCGGTAGCGTCACTAAAAATATATTCATAAATGTAATATGACGCGGCAAGAATGGATAAACAACACTCATAGCCAGAGTCGATAGCAACAATATCACACCATAGATAATTTTATGAAAAAACAACGACGCAATCAGTTCAATGCTCTGCATAATGCGGTTTCCCATCCGCATCCCTAGTGGCAACGAATTAAATGAATTATTCAGCAAAACAATATCAGCTACACGCCTAGTCGCAGCCGCGCCAGCATACATCGCAATGCCTAAATCTGCTTTTTTAAGCGCCAGTGCATCATTAACGCCGTCGCCAACCATACCTGTAAAGTTACCCAACCGTTTAAAAGTATCGACTAATCGTTCTTTTTGTTCAGGCAAAACCCTGGCAAAAATTGTCGTCTCAGCGACCAACGCATCCCAATTATCATCACTAATTTTAGCCAACTGAGCACCGGTTATAACTTTGTGATGATTAACAATTCCAGCCTTGCCAGCTATATATTTAACCGTATCAGGATTATCGCCACTAATAACACGTAGACTTACGCCTCGTTGCTGCAAATAATTGACTGTCTTTTCGACACCTTGGCGAAGCTCGTTGGTCAAAATAATTATTCCCATAGCTCGACCAGAACCAGATTTCAAATCTTTGAGCGAAGTTTTGTCATCGGCAAATTCGGCAACTAATAACACGCGCTTACCGACACTAGCTAACGATTCAATATTTCGTTTTTGATCATCTGTTACAGGCGCTAATACTTCCAGATATTCTGGCGCACCAATCAAAATAGTGTATGTTTTGCCAGCTAATTTCGTACGTACACCGCTCAACTTGCGCGCAGACGAGAAAGCCAGCGTTTGCAGCACTTTATACTGCCCTGACACAGGAAAACCGGCAATAATAGCATTATTAGTGGCGCTGCCACTACTGGTTTCATGAGCTACAATACCAATCAATTTAGCGGCATCCTTGGCAGATTCGTCAAACAATTCAAACTTTTCGAACGATATTTCATCGCTTGTTAGAGTACCAGTCTTGTCGACACATAACACGTTTAGTAATGCCATTGCCTCGATTGCAGCTAATTTTTGAGGCAATACCTTGGCCTGAGCCAGTTTTAATGATCCAAAGGCGAGTAGTAACGAACTAGCCAACAACAAACCTTCAGGAACAACTGTTACGGCTGCCGATGTAATAGTTTTAAATATACTAACGGCACTTTCGCCAGATAGGGAATAGACGAATATAACTAAAACCGACAAACCCAACGCACCGTAGGTCAACCAAGTAATAGCCCTAGCTATAGCGTGTTGTATCGGAGTTAGTTGCGGTACGTATCGTTTTAATGTAACCGACATTGCCCCGACTTTTGTTTCGACACCAACGGCCATAACATGTACCGTTGCGCTACCAGCCACTACTGCACTGGCCGCATAGACGGTTGAGCCTACAGATTTATCAACTGATGCTGATTCACCAGTCAACATACTTTCATCGGTTTCCAAACCGGCACTTGTTAGTACGCGACCGTCAGCCGGCACTTCATCACCCAGATTTAATTGAATCTTGTCTCCAACTTGCAACTGATCGAACATGATATCCGTGATCATTCCATCAGCATTAATACTGTGGGCTAGTGGCGCGCTCATCAGTTCAAGTTTTTTCAAAGCTCGCTGCGCTCGGACTTCTTGGACGATAGCTAGCAACGTGTTCAATATAATAACAACAGATATAAACCAAGCGTCACGCGTTTCGTTCAGAAATAACAATATGGCAGCTAGGATAAGAATCGCAATAACAATAGGCGATAGAAAGTTGCGGCGCAAGATTACCAAAAAATCTTTCATCTATATACATATTATAAGGTCTTGAGGTGCAAAATACTACTGCAAAGCAACAACGATTAAGCTTTATTTCAGTAACATATGTAAAAATGGAATTACAGTAAACAACAAAAAAGGAGGAGGATTCATTATGAACACCACCATCACAGAAAAGACCATATTACTCAGCAAAAAAGGGATAAAAGAATTGAAAAAGGCCATCATCCAATTAGAACATGATCGTCAAAAAACTTTGCAATCTTTGCGTGAACTTGATAAGACCCTAGGTCACGACGAACGTTTAGCACGCATAGAAAAATTGGCTTTACTAGAAAGTATTGAGGCGGAAATTAATGATAAGAGATTAGTATTAAATAGTGCTAAGCTATTACCAGCCAAACGAACCAGGTTGCAAGTTGTAATTGGATCAGTCGTTGATTTAATCGACAAACACGGCCATCTTTTCCGCTACACAATAGTCGACAGTATCGAAGCCAACCCAAGCGATGGACGTATATCAACTGCCAGCCCATTAGGACAAAGCTTGATTGGTCGCACAGTCCGCGACATCGTCGAATGGAGAAGCGGAAAACGATTCAATCAGTTCCAATTAGTAAGAATTGTATAGTTGGTAGATGGTAAATAGAAAATCGCCAAGTCACAACAAAAAAACACTCGCTTCACGGCGAGTGTTTTTTTTGTTAGCGTGCATCCTATGACGCGATACTTAGCAGTGTCCAATTTATGCCTCGATTATCACTACGCAAATGATAATCAGATATACCATCAGACAATGTAATTATCTCGGCAATTCGAGCGCCTCGACGGACCAGACAACGCAAACCAGAGTCAATAAAATTATAAGTCGATCCACGAAACTCCATACGGCGAGGATATGCGACTAGATTCTTACGGAAGCCCATAGCGGTCACAACAACTTGCTCGTTTACTTGAACTTTTTTCATATGCTTATCCTCCATAAAGTTGATACAAAAAATAACCGGTAAATATAAATCAACCAGTGAACGGATTAATTCGCCGAGGCGAATGTAAGTAATTCAGATAGGATAGCAAAACCGTTCAGTTCGCATATCTTTTTACCGAGAGTTACTTTAAATTTTGTATCGTTTACTAGGGGCTCAAAATTTAAGTATAGCAACGTTTATGTGGGGCTTATAAAGCCTGTGGGTGAAAAGGTTTTATCCAGTACTCACATGACTATATCTAGTATACATTGCCGCATGCGATGGGCGTCAATAGGGAAATTGGTAGATAGTAGTTGGTAGGTAGTAGGTGGTAGGTGGTAGATAGTAGGAACTACTTTAATGAAAGGACTTCGCTAAGTGGTTTTGAATTTATGAATATGTTGGCTTTTGTAGCACCAGCGGCTGTTTTTGCAGTCATTTCTAGCATCGATTGAACTCGTGGGTTATCACATACACCACCTAGGCTAAGCTCGCCGGATAGGTTTACGGTAATTGTGTCGCCAGCCTTAAAACTGCTAAGAAATGTTAGATTAGAATTATAAAGCACATTATATAACCCAGATTCACCATAGAATTGATTATGATTTGATAACAATCGGCTGAATGTCGAGCTGACCACATTGTCAGTTTTAACGTCTTCAGTTTTAACCATCACAGCGCTATCGCCGCAGCCGACTTTTTCACCAGATTTTCCACCGTCGTCAATTGCAATGTAATAAAGAGTTAATGGCCCAGTAGTCGTGTTCTCGTCAACCAGAGACGGCGCTGATGCCTTTGGAATGATATTTAACATCTCGGTTACCAGAAAGCCACCAATACCGACGAATGCTAGCATGATGATTGCGATGATCCAGTAGCGTCTCATAAAGCAATGACCTCCTTAGTCCTAATAGTTATATTATACACCTAACGCTTTTTGTGTGGTTTTGCGTCGACACCAATAACTTCACTGATATTTTTATACCCATCTCGCTGCATCAATTTAACGAGTCCATCGTTAATTTCAGCCGCCAATTGCGGACCGATAAATATAACACCAGTTATGATTTCTATTAAACTTGCGCCCATCTTTATCTTGGCATAGGCTTGCTCGGCTGTGAAAATTCCACCAACACCTATTACGGTCAATCTATCACCATATTCCAAAAAAGTCTTTGAGATTAAATCGTTACTTTTTTGCCAAGTTGGTTCACCGCTAAGGTTTCCTTTGACACTATCAGGCAAGTGGTCTTTTAGGTCTAGTGACGCACGATCTTTGTATAGGTTAGATATAGTAACTGCAGTAACCTTATGTTTCACAATTACGTCCAATAACTTTTTAAAAGCTGGCCATTCATGATCAATTGGCATTTTAACAGTAACTGGCTGTTTGGGACCGACTGCATCCACTGCGCTTAGCAACTGCTCTAGTCGCTCAGGGGTCGTAAATGGCTCACCACCGTATGCGTTAGGACAAGAGATATTTAGTTCAATCATCTTGATACGTGGCTCTTGTTGAGCTCTTTTTACAGTCGCAACATAGTCAGCAATACCAGTTTTAATATCAACTACTTTTTGACTATTAGTCTTGGCTACAGATAGCACAATAGGGAATTGGCCAATAGCTTTGGCGCTGTAATTATGAATTCGTTTTAATATAGCTTCTGAACCGTCATTAGCTAAACCAGCATTAATCACGAGTGACTTTGATTTAGGCAAACGATAGAACCAAGGTCGTGGATTACCAGCACATTTAACAGCCGTAACTGATCCAACTGTGCCAAAACCAAATCCCAATCGGGCAATCATCGGTACAATCTCGCCGTTTTTATCAAACCCGGCCGACAATCCAACTGGCGTATGAAAATCTATACCAAAATACTGTTGAGCCAACCGTTCGTCTCGTTTGCGAGTAAATACAGTCTTAACAAATCCCCGAGCAATAGGTACATAGCCCATTTTTGACGTGGCCAAAATCATCATGCTATGCGCTTTATCTGGTGAGGCCATAAATAATAAAGGTTTTGCGATTACGGCATAAGATTTACGATTAATTGTCCAAAGAGTGCGTTTTATCATATATAGATACAATTATAGCAAAATAGCCATAAGCTTGCATGTTACAATTATTATTATGAATATATTTATTGACGCTCGTTGGGTACGAACAGATTATCACGATGGGATTAGCCGTTATACAGCCGGTGTAGTCCAAGGTTTCAAAGACGACAACATTCCAATTACGATCCTAATTTATGACGTCAGGCAACTTAATCTATTACCTGACAATATCCCATATGTCATGGTTAATTATCCCGTATCAATCAAAGAGTTTTTCTTGGCTCGCAAGTTGAATAAACTAGGCGCCGACGTAGTGTTTAGTCCGCTGCAAATCATGGGTTCAAACGGTCGTAAATACAAACTTATCTTGACACTGCAAGACATCATTTATTACCGTCATCCAAAACCGCCAACCGGAATGTCACTACCGATTCGTATTATTTGGCGCCTATTCCACATGGTCAAATGGCCACAACGCTGGATTCTAAATCACGCTGACCACGTTACGACCGTCAGCCACACTTCAAAAAAGTTTATTACTGAAATGAAGTTAACAAAACGCGAAATCGGTGTGATCTATAACGCATCAAGCCTAGATTTACCAACCTCAACCGAAGGCGTAGTCAAAACCAAAAATATTATTTATATGGGTTCATTTATGCCATACAAAAACATTGAGGTTTTGATACGTGGCCTAGAATTCTTGCCAGCCGATTGCGAATTACATCTGTTAAGCCGAATTTCTGATGAGCGCAAAGCCGAATTGGAACAATTAATTAAACCAGGCACAAAAGTTGTATTCCATAACGGTACAACCGATCAAGAATATGTCAGTTTGTTGCAAAGTGCATTATGTCTAGCTACCGGATCCAAAGAAGAAGGTTTTGGTCTACCAATCGTCGAGGCACAAACAATTGGTACACCAGTTGTTATTAATGATATGGAGATTTTCCACGAAGTTGCAGGTGATGGCGCACTGTATTTTGAGGCCGATTCACCTCGCGAATTCGCACTTCAGGTATTGAAACTTTACGAGCCAGATGTATTAGCTGACCTAATCGAAAAAGGTTACAAACAAGCCGAAAACTTCGCTTGGGGCAAATCTGCCCGCGTCCTATACCAAATCTGCGAACAGTTAGTCGCCAAAAAATAACACAACTAGTTTATAGTGATCACAATTCCATCAAACCAAACATCGCCACGAGATGAATAACCAAACGAGCCTTGGCCAATGAATATATTAACAGCTGTCTGATCTATACTAGATAAAGTAGCTGAGAAACGACCGTTAACATTTGGTCCTTGGTTATTAGCTACGGTCTGACTCCCCAACAGACCATTCTGAGTCGTCGTCAAAACAAGGCTAGCATTAGCAACCGTCGAGCTACTTTTTACCCAAGATGAAAGCGTTACACTTTGTCCAACCTGTAAGCCACTAACTTGTGTCCACATACCACCGTCCATATCGGTAGTTATCTGACTAAACTTAAGTGATTTAGTCCCATACCCCGCAAAATCATTGGCTATACCACCATAAACATTCCCATCATTGCCATAATGAGTCCAAAGAGCTGGCCAGCTTAAATTTCCGACAGTATCAGACTCGAAACTCGGATTAGCGATAGCAGGAATACCAGAAATAACGTCACCTATACAACCACCAACAGCAGGCAAACTATCTTGGTTAATATAATAACTTTTGTTGCTTTTCGTTTCGGTAATGCAAAATGTCTGAGGATTAACACTGTTATTGACAGAATATTGGCAAGTAGTCGTTCCTGAGCAGACCGATAGACCCTTGCCTCCATTGGCGTCTTCTTTGGTTGCCGGATAATTGCTATTTATTACCTGATCGAGCTTCAATTATCTTGACGAGCCGTCCAAATCAGAGGTTAAGGACGCGATTATTGCTTTCTGTGTTATTCCAGTGTAAGAAACGATGGTTATGGCCGCCAAAATACCGATTACAACTATCACAACCAGTAGCTCTACTATAGTAAAACCCGAACTAGTGCGCGCATAACTCATTTTCATATACTTAATAATAGCATTAGCGTTATACGACGGTCAAATAATATTGTAATTCCATAGTATCTATGCTATAATACAATTCATGCAAACTGTCAACACATACTCTGAATCGCGAGCGCTTGTAAAACAAGCGAGTGTTGCTGTCAACTTTTCATTCTTTGGTTTTTTTGCTGCCTAGCAGCATTATTTTACACACACCATCTATACAACCGAAGCAATTAAACCCTACGAAAGGGGAAGTTAAACTATGAAAATGTATATTAAACCTATCGATAAAACTGAACTCGATAGCTATCTGGCAATACCAGATTTAACACAATCCGATGAACCGCATGCTATCAAAATCATCTATGAAAAAATCGAAAAATACATGCGCTCGACACACCCAAATAGCGACGTCCGAGTTTATCGCAAAAATCCAATCGTCGATGTAACCGACAATTATGACAATCTGTTAATATCACCAGACAACATTACCAGATCATCGACCTATACGCATTACGTTGATAATACTCACATTCTACGCACGCACACCAGCGCTCATTTGCCTAAAATATTGCGCGACCTAGCAAGTCACGATGATTGGTCAGACGTAGTGATTTTACTACCAGGATTAGCGTATCGTCGCGACGTATCAGATAAAAAACACGTCAGCGAAGTTCACATGTTAGAAATGTGGCGAATTGTCAAAAATTTGGACTGTAAAGTCATCGTAAAAGATGATTTATTATCTGTCGTGACTGGTGTTGCCGAAACAGCCGCCCCAGGCTGGAAACTACGGATCGAGAATTCACCTCATTCATATACCAACCAAGGTATCGAAGTAAACGCTGTATCAGGCGACCGCGATATCGAGATTTTGGAATGCGGATTAATCAAAGAACAAATTCTAATTAACGCCGAGCTTGATCCGACGATATATTCGGGTTGGGCACTTGGCATGGGACTAGATAGGTTAGTGATGACTTTAAAAAACATTCCTGACATACGCTATCTACGATCAACCAACCCAAAAATTGCCATTCAAATGATGCACACCGAGCCATACGTTGAAGTATCCTACCAACCTGCCATCAAACGCGACATGTCATATAGCGTTCCGATAGAATACGTTAAAGAAGACGTCAGTGCCGAAATTCGAAAAGCCTTAGGTGAAAATGTCGATGCACTAGAAGACGTTCAAATCCTAAGTGAAGTTAATTACAATGAGTTACCTGAAAAAATTAGGAAACGATTAGGTATTAATTCAAACCAAAAAAATCTATTGGTTCGCATAACTTTACGCCATTTAGAGCGAACAATAACGAATGACGAAGCTAACAAAATCTACGAACATGTATATAATATAATCAACTATGGTACTGGAGGATATACAGCATGAGCAATAAAAAACTTACGAAGAATTCAAAATTAGCAGCGACGAATTGTTGGTCAAAGTTAAACAATTAAAAGAATAATGTAGTTATTTTTTTGCTAAAATAACTGGCAAATTATGACGAAGAGTTAATATTTGTCGTACATTATCGTCAATTATTTTTTGATTTACTTTGCCATTTTTAACAGCGTTTACGATACCTTCAATCAATATACTTGGATCAAAGATCGAATCGCCGCCATGATCAAGTACGAATAATAGCATCGTATTGCCAGCATTTATGGCTTTTATTGAATTCGAGATAGGGTCGGCGTAATCTGGGTCGCCTGATTGTTGCAACATAATCATATCGTCAGTAATAGTCACACCCTTAAAACCGTCTTGTTGTCTTAAAATCTCATGCCACTTGGTCGACAGGCTGGCAGGTAGCGAATCAACACTGGAATATATTAGGTGGCCAAACATAACCACATCGGCATTAGCTTTAACTCCAGATACAAACGATGGTTCGTCACGTTGTTGCCAACTTTCATAACTAACATTCGTCACCGGAATTGAATTATGCGAATCAGCATTGGTTTCGCCATGCCCTGGATAATGTTTTAACGTCGAAAGAGTTAGACCGATTGAACCGTCAACTGCCGCCGCAACCCGATGACCGGCCTCTAACGGGTCGCCTCCGAATACACGGGTAAATATAAACGAAGCTGGATCGTTAGTAACATCAGCCACAATTCCAAAATTCAAATTCATGCCAACTTGCTGTAGCATCTCGCAACGTTTGCGAAATGCCGATTCAGTCGCAAACGGAGGTTGTGATTTAAAGTCAGCTGCAGCCGGAAGAATATCTTGTGACAATCGACTAACTACTCCACCTTCTTCGTCAATCGCAAACAGATATGGCAAAGCCGGGCTTGACTGTAATTTTTTAGTAATTAACGCCAGATCATCCAGCGTAGACGGTATATTGTCACCCATAAATATCAAACCACTAGGTTGATATGTTTGCAGATATTTTTGGATATCCGCGACATTAGTCCCGCTAGTATGCAAAATCAACAAATTGGAAACTTTTTGTCGCAACGTCATGCGCGCCAATTGTCTATCTGCAAATGATATTTGCTTAAAAACCGGAGAATTGGATAATGTTAGATTGCTAATATCCGACTGAACCTTTATTGCCAACAGGCAGCCCATAGCGCTAATTAATGTAGTTATTGTTATGAAACTAAAAAACACAATCAGTCGCTTCATGTGATTATTATAACTTAAACTTTAACAATTATATTTGTCTATTAAGCAGTTTTTAAAGCCAATAGATTATTCTTGTAATATAAAGAGGGGATAAACTGTAAATGCCAAATACTGAAAAAAATAATACTGAAAAAATATCAGATGTTAAAACCGCCAGCGAGGGGCATCTTGTAAATGATAACGGTAAGGCAATAGATGTCCAGACTATGCATAAATCAAACATGCCATTAATGATAGTGTTGTTAGCCATTGCGGGACTGCTGTTTGTCACTGCTATTGCAACCGTGACCGGAAATGTGTTCATAAGGAACCATTCGGGATTTATGTTTGGACGTAGCGATGATAGTCCAAATACTCTATTTAGCCAACGCAGCAACGACTATCGCGATATGCGAAGCGACGGCAGTATGATGGGGTTGCGCAATTTAAACACAAATTCAACAACCAACCTAGACGCCATATCAGGAGTTGTAACATTCGTGAAGGCCAATAATTTCGTAATTGCTGGTAGTGGCAAACAATACACGGTCAACACGACTGGTAGCACAACTTACAATACGACAGACAAAAAGGTCTCAGTCAATGATAGCGTTGTAGTGTTCGGAACTATATCCGACAAAACGATTTCAGCCTTTAGTATCAGAATCATCAATTATTGATTCTAGCACCTGTGACATAAATAATAATCTGCAGAAATGCCGATTTTATTTATACATTTGTATTCCTAAAACGTAATATGTAGGTTAACACCCAGTAGTAAAAGGGGCCATAAAACAACCGACAAAATACCTGATGCAATCTGTTGAATCGTAGTTAGGTGAGCTAAATATCCCTGACCATTTGCTATAACAACGCCTACTACTATATACACGATACTAATTATTGGAGAACGTCCCATTTTGTACCTTCCTGATTAGGTTTCTTTCATACTAATTATGCTCTGATATATAATAATAAGCAACAATTAGGATGTAGCCCAAATAAACAAATTAAAGATAATCAGAAAATGCCGATATTTTTAGCATTAATGCTGCTGTCTATCTTTGTTGGATTCGCCAACCTAGGTATTGAAACAGGATTTTGGATAGTACTATTTTTATGGATTATTGTATATTTGGTGTTCTTTGTTCGGCCGACCATCGAGATCGCGACAGTTTTTTGGACTATAATCATCCTGACATTTACTTTTTCGATGTTAATTTCATTCAAAGTAATTTTGAACGACGATGACGATGGTATAGCATCGACTTCAAAAAATGTCGAAAAAAGCGCAGATAGAATTATATTGAATACCTGCACCAGCACAGCAAATGACAAACCATCAGCACTGGTCGGCTGGAAATCGACAATATATTTTGCGCCGCTTAGCAAAACGACATCTTCGGATGCTAATAAGACAAATAATGTATGTACATTTTCATATCGTTCAATAAAAAATAAAGCCGATAAAAATAGCATATATTCTCGAATAGAGAAGTCAGACGAATCATATATAACTGAATTCGGAACCACCATAGGAGCTTGTACCGCTGATAATAAAACGACAAAGTCGTACACTACTGCTGATACCGACTATGTCGCTAACGATAACGTAGTTGCATCGACGCATTATATTCATGGTGGCAATTATTTGCATGGGCCTGGTGATTATCGCATAGATGTCTATGTTAAAACTCTTGACAACAAATGGCACCTGATCGACAGAATGAGCGGTATTAAAGTCACTGAATAGATTTAGTAGTCAAAAACTACAAATAATGCTAATGTATATTTATATAACAAAATCTTTAAAAGAGTAGCATGAAAATCCATCTAGGAGATCACGACAAATCAGGTTTCTCGATTGTCGAAACTATATTAGTAATTGCCGCAGTCGGAATCATAGCCGGTTTGGCATTTGTATATCTAACACGATCTAATACTACACAAAGCTCAACAGCCAACCAAACAGATAATTCTGCTAGCGCAGAGATTAAGACAGCTGCACCTGTCGGTACAACAGAT
The DNA here is from genome assembly GCA_001873625.1 of Candidatus Saccharibacteria bacterium CG2_30_41_52. GTDB lineage: Bacteria > Patescibacteriota > Saccharimonadia > Saccharimonadales > Saccharimonadaceae > UBA1547. Next base: position 217,942 of record MNZN01000001.1, read on the forward strand.
AGCGTAACTGAGCTAGTTGTAAAAGCAGTAGAATCTGAAGCTGAAATAGACAGTTCTGCTGATATACAAATCCAAGCTGACTCGACTAGTGCAGATAGCGCAATAACAAATCTCGGAGGTGCATACGATGCGTCTAGTCTTTAATCGTCAGAACATAACAATATCGGCATCAATCGCAATAATGTTGATGTTGGCAACAATAGTTTCTAATAATAGCTACGCCATTACTGGTGTTTTAGACCGAAGCGCTGCAAAAAAGCCCAATCTATTTTGTGAAAATATAGATACCGAGACTGCTAAAATTACCGACAAAATGACTAGTTTGTCCGATAAACTCACATTAGCTTGGACAGACCAAGATCAACAAGTCGAAACCAGATTTCAGAAAATAGAAACAGAAGTTGCCGCCAAAAGGACACAAGCTGAAACTAATTTAAATAGTAATTTTGCAAAGCTTGAAGCTAAAGCTACAACTGACAGTCAAAAACAAGCTGTTCAAGATTATGAAATTGCCGTCAGAGATGCTATTTCTGTTCGTCGCACTGCTTTTGATTTAGCACGACAAACATTTCAAGATAGCGTCAAAGAACAAGTTGCACTGAAACGAAGCACTGTATTAAATCAACAGGATGCATTTAAAAGCTCTGTCGATTCAGCTATTATCGCCGCAAAAGCTTCGTGCCTAGACGATGGAGCCAGCACTACTGTTCGTACAACATATCAGACGGCTATGAAAGCTGCCCGCGATACATTCCAAAGCAATCGCACCAAAGATAATTCTGTTAAAAATCAAATCCAAACATTTGCTACCACAAGAAATAATGCTTTTAAATCAGCAAAAGAGACATTCAAAGCTAGTCTAGAAACCGCCAAACTCGCATTACAACAAGCATTTGGCGAAGATAAAGCCTCAATCTAGCAAATTACAATCCACATATAAAAACGACTCGCGTCAAAGCGAGCCGTTTTTATATAGTCAACTATTTAGAAGGCGCCAATCCCAATAGGAGAACCAAGGCCTGATGGTCCATCGTATCCAATGATTCCATTACATAGGTATACATTGCTGCCACAGGCACCGTTATTGCCATAAGCTACGTCGTATAGACTACCAGCCGTAGCAGCATATGGTACAGAGTTAGCATATACTGATGGGTCAGTACTGCCCGCTAGGGCGTAGACGCCTGCAATAATAGGCGCAGAAAGGCTTGTTCCGCCAACCTGGAACCAACCTTTTTGACCTTGTAAAACGACGCTACTGTATACGGCTGCGCCGGTATTTGGATCTGCAACAGCTGATACGTCAGATACTGTACGATTTGAACATCCTAAATCAGTTTGGAAAACGGGTTTTGGTTCATAAGCACTACAGCCACTACCAGCCCCTGCCCATACGGACTCGGTTTGACGTGTACCTGTTCCTGTTAGGTAAAGCGAGGTACCGCCAACTGCAGTTACGTATGGCGAAGCGGCAGGGTAGGAAACACCATAGCCAGCGTCACCAGAACTGAACAAGAACGCAATACCAGGATATTTGAAATGGCTGTCATAGGTTATTTCGCCGGAAAATTCAAGCGATCCGTAAGAGTTAGATATAACAGTTGCACCCAGTAGACGAGCACGATCGACGGCTGTCATAAGGTTAGCATAACTATTAGTTGTTGCTTCTACTAAAATAATTTTTGAATTTGGGCTAACGGCATGAGCCGTCTGCACATCCATAGCTATTTCTAGCGCCCATCCGGCGTTAGTTTTAGGATATTTAGTACCTCCGGTTTGGTTAACTTTCATAAAGCAGCCAGTCGTCACAGTCGCGCTACAACTTGGGAAACTAGGTAGGTTAAATGTGCTGTTATATTCATCCAAGTCCGCCTTGATTGATGGGTGGTTATAGGCAGCAACAATCGCAATTGTGGCTGGGTTAGTGTTATTAGTTGGCAAATTATAAGCGGTACGGAATTGAAGTGGACCATAACCAGTCGGTGTAGTTACTGTAGTCACTGGGCGACCATTTTTATCAATCTTTACACGAGCAAAGCAATTAGCGCTAGTATTTGATGATTGTTCGTCACAAACTTTTTTACTACTCGAATGTGAATTGGCCGCCTCACTCGTAAGAGTAAAACCAAAAACAAGAATACTTACCATAACTATTGCAGCTATAAATACATTCCTTGTTGACATAAATGGCGCAGATATTTTTTTTGATTTAGATGATTTGATAGACCTAGTGGACTTGTTCGTCTTTTTCAATTTTGTGGTTTTCATAGTGCCTTAAGTATACCATCATAAAGAACAACTTGAGACAAATTGCTATAGTTATGACTAATTTACAACGCTGTATAATAGTACTTATTACTTATAGTTCACTATCAGTAACGATCTAATTTCATTTATTATATACTTTCTTTTTTGTTTGGTTGCTAGCATTATTTAAATACCTAATAAATATAAACCAAATTGAAATTTGAAAGACTATTTGAACTCCAATCATAAAACCAGTAGACTGTGGCATGTAAACCAATGCAGCAATACCGCTCAAAACTTAAATCTATTTGTTTTTGTGAAATATTAGATTTATCTTATCATGAATGCCAATCAACTCCCAGGTTAAAAATAGACGTATTGATAGTTTTGTGATAAAATAATTTTATAGGTAAGAATAACGTAAAAACCTAAAGTATCTATGAATCATTAATAAATCAAATCATTTTAGTGCACGTCGTAACAAGCGCGCATTAAAAATAAAATTAATACTCTTTTATATTTGACATACTATGACTTTTATAAAAGACAATAAAAATATGGCTAAGCGCACAAAAAGCGAGGACCAGCGAAATCAACAGATGTTTGTAACATATATAATGATTGCCATTATATTTATACTTACAGCTATTCTGATATCGACACGTTCACGTTCGTCAACTAGTTATCCTGGTTACATGATGGACAGATATGTGTATCCTACGAACAATCCCGACATGTTTAATTACATGTATAAGATTGGCCCAGATGGCTCTGGTATCCGCAGTAATTAATCGCTGACTGAATTGGTTACGAGGCGTAATAGCCTCGTAACCTAATCGCAGAACTTTACGACGTGCACATTAAAATGATTTGATTTTTTAATAGCCCCAATTGGGTCTATTAAGTTTTGTCAATTATGCAGTTTTGTCAGATACACAAGACAGAATTTGTTTTCAACAATGCCATTAAATGGTGGGGATTTTGGCGCAGTTTCGCCAATAAAAACACCTTGTTCGTCAACTACTTTGCTTTGCGGCCATCAAAAGGTCCGCCGAATAACTTACTGAGAGCACAGTAGTTCAGAGCGCCTGAAGCAATAAGAACAATACCTATCAGTCCAAAAATCAACCCAAGGCTACCAAAAAATCCAAGATAAAGTAGCACTAGTCCTGGTATTATTCTCAGCGATCTGCCCAATGGTGAAGCCATGAATATTGCAAATTTCATAAAAATACTCCTTATGTTTGTTAATTAGATTATAGCATATATTAATATTGACTTATAATATAAGGTCCAAAAATGGCTAGAATTAAATAAATGATACAATCTTGTCTTGAAAAACAGAGGAGTCTGCTTTGGACCTAATTTGTATCTTTGTATATCTTTTGAGACACAAATGGAACTCAAACTTTCTACTCACAGTTAAAAAGTCTTCACGGAAAAAGACTATTTCATAGCTTTCGAAATTCGAATCCGCTTGCTTCTGTTATTAACTTTTATATAAAAATTAAATTAGCACGATTTCCGTGCTGTGTTATGAATTTTGCTTTAAATAACGATGATAGACCTAAGTCGGTCTCTTTAGACGCAAAACTTGGCTGGGGCTAGTGGACGCGTCTCAGGAAGAAATAAATGAGATAACGAACATTTTTCATGAACTAGATGGTATCAGGAGGATTATCTAATTGGCATCGGTTCTCTGGTAGCCATAAAATATTATGGCTAATATGACATGTAGTTGATAATCTTGAACAATCCAGTAGTAATGTATGTTGATCATTTGACCTTAGTTGTTGGATTTCATCGTTGCATATTGTCATTGAGTGTTTATTTTCTTCTTGTGCCTTTGTGTATTCGTTATTCGCCGTCGCACTCATGGTTATATATGAAAATGTGTAAATTATTGCAATGGCAAATATAAATATAACCGAAAACAATACTTTAATTCCTATTGGGCTTCAAGTGAAAAGTGATATAAATTTATTTTTAACCATAAACATATATTAACACAGTAGTCATGGTTCTGGGATGGAGGGATTTGATCACCTTTGGCGACCCCGAAAATTCACGATTGCAAACCAGTTTGCATCGGAATGTTTCCTTGCGGATTGCCACTGGCAATCCTCACCCCCGAATGCCCACTCGGGCGCCCAAATCCCCACCTTCCAAGTTATGAAAAAAGCCAGACCAAAAGGTCTGACTTATTTCATGGCTGGGATGGAGGGATTTGAACCCCCGAATGCTGGTACCAGAAACCAGTGCCTTACCACTTGGCGACATCCCATTACGATAATTATAACTTATAAAATGTGCTGTTGTTTAAGTTTCTGGCAGATTGGTACCAGAAACCATGTCACAGTAAAATTCATCCTGAATTTTCTGCGACCCCGCCTTAGTCGGTGACGTTCGTCATCCGGCTTCCGTCCTTGCAGATTGCCACTGGCAATCTTCACCTTACCACTTGGCGACATCCCATTACAATAATTATTATACCCCATAAAAGTACTAATGTTGTATAATAATATTTAAATAAATCTACCTAACGGTCTGGCTTTTACTAAAATCTTAAACAGATTTGCGGTATTCTATCAACTAGAAGACTGGCTGATATTAACTAAGTAGATCAATATAAGCATAACAATCACACTGGATCGCCACGGCACGATTGTGGTTCTTGGTTCGGCTGGAGTTCCGAAACACCGCTTTTAAAAGCGATGCTTCATCAGTTTACCCTATATTTACAAATTATTTCAACACAGGTATACTTTAGATAACTCAAAGGAGGGGTGTGTTTTGGAGATTATATTAAATATGTGGCGTCGCAAAATGCGAACCTTATTGACTATTTTTGGGATAGCGATTGGAATTTCAGCCCTAGTAGTTATGGGTTCAATGGCCGAAAAACTAAACATGCAAGCTGCAGAAGGCGTAAAATACTATGAAAACAAAGTTCAAGTTTCGTCTGACACGTCCAGTATGCTACCCGCTCCATTAAAAATTAGCACGGCTGATGAAATTGCAAAAATCCAGGGCGTTGAATATGTTTCGCCCGTCATCAGCACTCCACTAGAAAAAAAATCGAGTTCATTTAGCCTGGGTTACGAAGCATCAATTACCGCTATCGATCAAAACGCTGATAAACACGGAAACTCATACCTAAAAATCTATGTTGGTCGTCGACTAACGAATGATGACACTGGCAAAGCTATAGTCGGCTATGACCTAGTTAAAAAGCTTAGCGCAGACCTAGGACGAGATATAACTATAAGAGGTAAGACATTTGAGGTTATCGGGATTTGGGAAAAGACTTTCTCGACCACCGACACTTCTGTATCAGTTTCATTAAAAGACGGTCAATCAATTATATACGATGACCTACCAGCAATTATCAAATCAAATATCAGCCCAGCCGATATAGCTACCGGTTTTGTTGTTTATCCAAAATCCGGCACCGACCCAGATAAACTAGCGACTGTTATCCAAAAGAATATTACAGGTACAGTTGCACTAGGCCCAAAACAATTTCAAGACCAAGTTATGAGTTCAGTCAGCACGATTAACTCAATCATCTATGGCGTAGCTATTGTATCGCTCTTTGTCGGTTCGTTATCTATTATTAATACTATGACAATGTCCGTCAGCGAAAGAACTAAAGAAATAGGTGTCAAAAAGGCGATTGGTGCTAAAACAGTAGTCATTTTACGCGAATACATGTTAGAGGCCGCCGTTATCGGTTTGATGGGTGGAATTGTTGGCGTTGTTTTTGGCGTTATTGTCTCCAGTGTATTAAATAGCGCAATGGAAGCCTCAGGCGGCAACCTATTCTTAGTTACACCGCGACTAGTTATATGGTCCATAATATTCTCAGTCGTACTAGGAAGTATTGCCGGTTTTATGCCGGCCATACATGCGACCAGAATTAGTATTGTAAAAGCATTGAGGGGAGCGTAATATGAGCGAAGTTATTCTAAAACTAAGCAATCTGCGTAAGATTTATATTACCGGAAATCTAAGAACCGCAAAAAAAGCTTTAGAGGAAATTCAGAAACTTTCGGTTACATACGAGAAACTTGCTGACAAAGATAAGAACAATAAGAATTTAAAAGAATACGAAAAACTATTAAATAATGCTCACAAATTATTTTATGAGGAAAAATTTGAAGAGTGCTATACTTCGCTAACTCAAAAAATCATTACCAGAGGGCCACGTAATACCGGAGTAGTAATCCACGCCTTAAACGGCATTAACCTTGAGATAAAACAAGGCGAAATGGTCGCAATTATTGGGCCTTCGGGTTCCGGCAAAACAACATTACTTAGTATGCTAGGGTTGCACGATACTCCAACTACCGGCCAGATATATCTACGTGGCAAAAAAATATCCAGTATCAAATCAAGTAAATTGCCAGACATCAGATCTAAAGAATTAGGCTTTGTTTTCCAATCATTTGATTTAATTCCAACTATGACAGCTCTAGAAAATGTTGTGCTGCCGTTGAAGTATTCAAAGGCTCCAGCCAAAGAACGCGATGCACTAGCAGAAGAAGCATTGGAATTGGTCGGAATGAGTAATCGTCTATATCACACACCAAATCAACTATCTGGTGGGCAAAAACAACGCGTCGCTATTGCTCGTGCTATCGTCAACAAACCAGCAATTATTTTTGGAGATGAATTGACCGGAGAACTGGACATCAAGACAACCAAAGAAATTATGCAACTAGTCACCAAATTAAATAAGCAAGGTCAGACCTTTGTGATCGTTACTCATAACCCAGAAGTCGCCAAATTCTGTCAGCGAACAATTATGATAGTTGATGGAAGAGTAGCGCGAACGCTTTAACTATCGTTTTTTAAATATTGTTTTCAAAGAAATTCGATTAGTATATTCCAACGCGCCGTATTGGAAAATGCGAATAGCAAATGCCAATGTAATCACAGCACTAACGCCAATAATAGTAATGCCAATAAACACATCGGCTATAGATAAGTTTCCGACAGCATTTCGTAACATCAACGGGATTGGCGCCGTAAGAGGGAAAAACGATAAAAAACGGACAAGACCAGAATCAGGCGATGATACAAATAATGATGCCGCGTAAAGCGGTCCGAACAAAAACAACATAACTATTCCAAAAAATCCCGACGCTTCTTTGACAGTTGGTACGGCCGCACCTATAGCCACCAAAAGACCCGTGAACATCAAGAAACTCAGTACAAACAAAATCGCACCAATAACTATACGAATAGGGTCGATAGGTATATTGCTAAGATCCAAATTAGGTAGGGATAGTTGATTATGGAAAAATATATAAACGATAATTATAGGCGTCATAATAACAACAACTTGTATAAGAGCCAGTACTAATAGTGATAAAATCTTGCCAATAATCAAAGTTCGAGCCTTGATAGTCGTAAGGATAATTTCGATAACTCGATTTTCTTTTTCTTCGGTAGTGCTTGCCAGCATCTGATTTCCAAATACAGCTATTAAAATATAGAACATTGCTAAAAAGATACCCGGAGCAATCAATCCCTTGAATCCGTCATACTGAATTCCGTTTTTATATAAAACCGAATTAAACCCAACAGCGTTTTTTAATACAGCTGTCACTTGACTATTGACGGCTGGGATTACCGAACCTTGCAAAATCGCATTGGCAACACCCTGGTATCTATTATTATCAAATAAACCGGTATCTTTGGCATAAATCTCAACCTTATCGGTAGCAAAATTACTTGGGTAATAAAAATACGCATCCAATTTGCCACTAACGACATCACTGATAGCTGTTTGTTTATCGTTCACTTCCATCGCTCCAAGATGTTTAAGAATATTTTTATTAATTAAACCACTCTTGTCCGTCACAACAAACGAGAACTTTTGGTTGACCGTACTTTCGGCAGCTTGTTTGCTAGATTCATTCGAGAAATAAACGATTCCATAAATAGCACCGATAGCGATAGGGAAGACAATCGCCATAATCCAAAAAGATTTCTTCTTTAGTGTTCGAATTACTTCGAAACGAAAAACTGTTCCCAAATTATGCATTACAAAACCTCCTCGGATTGTTCATTTTCATCACCATAAATCTTGATAAATATATCATCTAACGACGCATCACCAAATTTTTTCTTGACGTCAGACACAGTACCGTATGCTCGCGCTACACCGTCTTTTAATAAAACAATTCTGTCGCAAAGTCTTTCAACTTCTTCCATTTGGTGAGTTACAAATATAACCGTAACACCGGCCCGTTGATGCTCTTCGATAATATCCATTAGTAGCCGTCGATTGACCGGGTCAAATCCTTTAGTAGGTTCATCCAATATCAGCAGTTCTGGATTGTCCATAATAGTGATGCCAAGTTGAATCTTTTGTTGTTGTCCGCCGGATAATTTGTCAATTTTGACATTGGCTTTATCGATTAATTTGACCCTATTTAAATATGCCTCTGCGCTTGTTTTAGCCTCATCTTTTGTCAGACCCTTAAGCCTCCCAAAATAAATCATTACATCTATGACAGTTTCTTTTTTGTAAAAACCACGTTCTTCAGGCAAATAACCTAATTTTATTCCAGACGCGACAGAAAATGGCTTGCCATCAATAAGCAATTTGCCATCAGTTGGTTGATAAATACCCAGTAGGGCACGAATAGTCGTAGTTTTTCCAGATCCGTTACTGCCTAAAAAGCCAAAGACTTCGCCCTTATAAACATCAAATGACAAATCCTTTATGACAGTCTTTTTGCCAAAATCCATTCGAAAATGATCGATACTGACAGCTATCTTTTGTTTAGCATTATTACCGTTCATTTCCCATCCAAAACTATCATATATTTATCTATATAATAACATAATCATCTGATACACGACTCGTTTTTGCAATTGAAAAGCCCCACACAAGGTGGGGCAATTCGTTTACTCTATCGACTGTTATTTTTTTCGGGGAGCGTATTTCGTTGCACGTAATTATGAGACCCGTGTTCGTCCCATGGATTACGCGTATACCTAACGTTGCCACTAGGATCAATGCATATATGCCCGTGGCCCTTACCAGCCGGACTACCTTTACCTCCAAAATATATATTCATTGCTCCGTTTTCGTATTCAACTATCGAAGCGTTGTCTCTATATATTTTAGGTACTTTTGCCAAAGCTAAAACATGCTTTCGTTTGCATTTGCAAAGTTGTTCGCATTGTTCAAGTTTGACATTAATTTTGCGATTCTGTTCATCATCAATATAATATTCTTCTTTTGCATCTTTTAACGCTTGGGTTAATTTACGACGCTCATCAACAGTTTTCTTCAACAGTTGCATGCATCGTTTGGCTGCTTTAGAAAATGTCTTGGCGGCTTTATGATCCTTGCGACGAAAAGCAATTTTAGAAAAACTAAAATTTTCGTTCGCTTGACTAAATAGCAACTTTTCTTTAAATATCAAAGCCTCAATTTTTGGTTTATCAGTTCTAGACAGCAGCTGAAAATACTGCCATGCAGCATCTCGTATTTTGAGCGCTCTTTGCTTTTCTTTAAACAAAGATCTCAAACCAGCATGCTGAACATTTAGGTTTAACATACATTTGCATTTTTCAAATATCGTGACATTTTGGTCACTATAGGTAAAAAATTTATATTAAAAAATTATTTATAACAGCGTAGATGTAAACGAACACTATATCCCGAATTTTTACTCGAGGGATTAAGAATTATCTCTATTATTATAATATAGTTCAGCTATTACGTCAATTCATGAAAGCTTTCCAGGTTGAACGTGCTATAATTACATAAATATAAAACGATTGGACAATAATAATGGCAAAACACAAGAACTGGCATAGTGCTTCTCGCAAGAGAATTCTAAAGAAAAAAGCCAAAGCCAAGCTACGCAAATAAAACTGAGCCCATCAGGGCTCTTTTTATATTGACTTACAGATATTTTTGTGTCAGAATATAACAATCAGTTGTTATCGGCGAGTGGGCCATAGCAGCGGAGTCCATTTATAAATTAGATTATTTGTACACATATTTGAAATTCTAATAAATTAACAATGTAACAAAAGAATGTCGGCTAACAAGCCGAAACAATTATTTTGTAGGTAATTAATTTAGTACTCACGTTGTCTGTGGCATAAACCCCATTTTCAAAGTGAAAAAAACAAATGTATAAAGAAAAATTGTTAGCCTATTACAAGGCCAACCCGCTTGAAGCAATACTAATTATGATCGCTCTAGGATTAATAATAATCGTGATAATTACCGGATTGGTATTCACAATCAAGGAATCTCGCAGTCAGCCCGCAGCTCAAGTTTTTCCGCCAGCAGCCGAAGAACCAGTGTTGTTTGCAACAAATTCAGTATTACCACCAGCCGACACAACCGAACTATCCGCTATGCAGCCCACCAATTTGGTGTCTGCTGAAGAAGTTCCGGTTGTTACGCCCGAAGTAACCGGACCAGTACCACAACCTGTTGTTGAACCGCCTGTGGTTGTGCCCGAAAAGATACCTGCAGTGGTCGCAAAATCTGCGGTAAAAGTAACGCCAAAAACGACCGTCGATAACAGTGGTTTAAATTGTGTTAGGTTTCCTGCAGATGTCAACGCTATGCTTAGGGCTAAAAACCCTGGCCCAGCACCTGACGGAGCATCATATAAAGGAAAGATGGTTTGTCATGTCATAGCAGATGGCAAGAAAGACAACCCACATAAAAGCTCTGCAAATAACAAAGGCAAAAAGCATAATGGTGGTCTTTGTCTGGATCCAGACGAACGACCAATGCCACCAAACGACGGAGGCAACTGCTACCCAGCAGCCGTATACGGCAAGATATTGAATAAATATCTTGCTAAGCCTTGGTAATTCAGAATTTCCGATAGGGGGTATGTAAATACCCCCTTCGTGAATCGCAAATGCGATTCAATATGTGCAACAAATAATCTTGTTTATCAAAAATAAAAATCACAAAAAATATTTTAGTATTGATACCAAAAAATTATACTTGTATAATCGGGTAAAGTAATCCTTCTTAAATAGGGGTGGAAAGATATAATTTTATGATTAGTATTGATGCTGTTCTTTCGTTTTTTCTATTATTAGTAGTTTCTTCAGGTGTTTTTTTCGTTTCAAAACGAATAAAAATACCATACACGGTCTTGTTGGTATTATTCGGATTGATACTAGTCCCTTTAGTTCAAATACCGGTCTTAAACCCAATATTAGGTTTTTTAACAGAGTTAACATTAACTCCTGAATTATTATTTTTTTTGTTTTTGCCAATATTAATTTTTGAATCGGCATTTAATATGAACATGCGCAAAATGATTGAAAATGCATGGTCGATATCATTACTGTCAATTATCGGTTTAATCATATCTGCCACCGCAATAGCTATATCACTATTCCTTATTTTACCGCTTGTTGGTTTACCGATTCCATTTATAGTCGCTTTGTTATTTGGCGCAATCATATCATCAACAGACCCAGTTGCAGTTCTGGCGCTATTCAAAGAGTTCGGTGCGCCAAAACGATTAACAATGATATTTGAGGGTGAAAGTTTATTTAACGACGGAACAGCAGTTACTCTATTCTTAGTCATACTATCAATTGCGGAGAATGGGTTCAATGGAGCATCAACCGTGTTTGGTGGTATAGGAATGTTTTTGATGATGGTTGCGTTAGGAATAACATTTGGTATCGTGATGGCAACGCTATTCAGCCAAGGTTTAAAATACACAAAATCGAATGAATTTATATCAATTACATTATTGATAGTATCGGCACACTTGACGTTCATTTTATGTGAATTAATAAACGCAAACCAAATATTCGGCATCCAGTTACACATATCTTCCATTATCGCTACGACAGTATCATCATTATTCTTAGGTAATTACGCACGTCATACACTATCACCAAAGTCTGACGAATATCTTAACAAGTCCATTGAACATTTAGCGTTTATCGCCAATTCATTAGTGTTTATTTTGGCTGGCATATTGTTTGCTTCGACAAAAATAGACTTTGCAACACTATTAATCCCGACAATTATAACTATATTGATAGTTGCATCGGCTAGAGTATTGTCGGTATATGCTGTCGTCAAACCTCTCAATGCTTTAAAACTAGAAGCGAATATACCAAAATCTTGGACGATATTATTATCTTGGGGTAGCTTGCGTGGTGCACTAGCAATGATCGTTGTTTTGTTGGTCCCAGATGATTTACGCGTTGCCGGTTGGGATTATGCTTTTTCAATCAAAGAACTATTGCTTGCACTGGTTATTGGTTGTATCCTTGCAACGTTATTTATAAAAGCTTTGACAATTGGACCATTAATCAAAAAACTGAAAATAGACAAACCGACGCCGTTTAACAAGGCATACCGGATTGATTTTGGGCTATATTATTTGTTAACCGAAAGCGACAGATTACTCGAACAAAAGAAACGCGGTTTTATTGGAGCTGAAAATTACAAATTAATATCAAAGGTTGTTAATGATAAAATTAACGAGACTATAGCTTCTCGCGATAAACTATATTCAAAATATGGAGAAAAACTATTCGAACAGACTCTTCGATATGCCGCTGTAAATGTTGAGTCACATTATCTAAAAGAGCTATATAGTAATGATGAAATCAATGAAGCTGTCTATCGAAAAATTAATGGTAAATTGAATTTGCAAAAGGAAAAAATCGAACACGGTAAGTATGAAGAGATTAATCCGTCACTATATATTGACCATAAAGACATATTTGATCGTTTAGTGTTATTCTTTCAATCGTTATTAGTAAAAAACGGGGTTAATACTACAGAAGAAAAGTATCAACACTACCGTGCCCAGTCAATCATTTCAAGAAAAGTCGTTAAAACTTTTTTAAAAATGCAAGAACAATACAAAAGACCCGTTTTCAACGAATCAGCTTACAAGAATGTTATAGATTTATATAGTAAATATCACCAGACCAACGAAGATAGAATCGAAGTGATATTCAAATCAAACAAAAAAGACCTTAATGATTTTATTAATAAATTATCGATAAAATCACTCCGATCATCAGGCAACAAAGCAGTCAATTTTATGATTGAAAAAGACATGGCTGATGAATCAATTATTAGAGATATCGAACGAATGTATTTAGTCTAATTCAATAGTTATTTTATCGTGGCTGAGAAAAATTAATAACATAATATAAAAATTTGAAATAATTTAGTATACGTAAATGTATTACCTATAGTACTAGGTTTATTGATGTTTCAATGAACATAATTCAAGTGCAGAAGGCGGGATATAATACATTGTTTTGGAAACGAATAATCAAAGAATCTATAAAAAGCGTATGGTCCCAAAAATCACGCTCATTTTTAACTTCACTTGGAATAATAATCGGGGCTGCGACTGTAATTTTAGTTATTGATTTTGGCGAAGGTGCAAAATTAGACATCGCAAAACAATTCTCGAATTTATCAGTTACTACAATTTTTGTAAATGCGCCATCAAATTCAGAAGGGATAGAATCAAAACTCAGTTATGAAGATGCTGAGGCTATAAAACAAAAATCAGATAATATTACACTTATCGTCCCGGTTATTAGTGGCAAAGCAGCCGTGACGGCTGCTACTAATACAGAGCAGATAAATATAGTAGGTACTAGTCTGGATTTTAAAGATCTTTCAAATCTTAGTTTTTCAAAAGGTAGTTTTTTTTCAGAATCCCAAGAAAATGACAAAAAGAAAGTTGTTGTTTTAGGATCGACAGCTGCTGAAACTATTTTTGGTAATACTGCAGAAGATATAATTGGCCAAAAAATTACCATAAACAAAAAAGCTTATGAAATTGTAGGAATTATAGCTGAAAAAGGCGGCTCGTTCGGACCATTGAGTATTGATGAAAGTATTTTTATGCCTTTTAAAGTTGCTGAACGATACGCACTGATTAGTGGCGGGAAAATGACACTAAATGCCTCAGCTAAAGACCTAAAGTCAATTGATATCGCCATGGATGATATAGGCCAAATTCTACGCGAAGAACATAACATCAAACCTGGTGGAATTGACGACTTCAAGTTGAAAGACATGGGTAGTAATGTTGTTGCCGCTAAAGAATCTGCCCAGACAATGGCTATTTTACTCAGTTCAATCGCTGCAATAGTCTTATTAGTCGGCGGAATCGGTATCATGAACGTAATGTATATAAATGTCACCGAAAGAACAAAAGAGATAGGTTTACGCAAAGCTTTGGGTGCAAAAAACAAACAAATTATGTTGCAATTTATCGCCGAAGCCTTAGTTATATCACTATTCGGAAGTTCAATCGGATTACTGCTAGGGCTAAGCATATATCCGATTGCAATAAATATGGGAGCTAAAATTGTGCACGTTTGGTGGGGTGTTTTTGTAGCAATGGGATTTTCTTTAAGTATTGGTGTCTTCTTTGGTTATTACCCAGCTAAAAAAGCTGCCAATTTAGACCCAATAGAAGCATTAAGATATGAATAAAATGGAGGATAAAATGAACAAAAAGAAATCATTAATAATAGGTGTCATAGCGTTGGTTGTATTGACTGCTGGAGTTGGGCTATATTTTTCAACTACATCAACTACAGGTCTAAGCCTAGCTCAACAACAAGGCCAACCAGCAAGAGTTGCTGAATTAAAGGGATTAGTCAAATCAATCGAAGGTAACCAAATTATTATATTGAATGAAATATCAACCGAACCGGAATTAACTGATGCCGAAAAAGCTGCAAAAAAAGCTGAACGATCAAAATTGAGTATCGAAGAACGACAGGCGCTAAAGGCAGAAGAATCATCTGTGCTGCCAAAAGAAGAAGTTTCTATAACAATTCCAGTAGGTACAACAATCAAAACAACAACCGGCGATTCAACCGGCAGCCTCGTTGATGGTGATTTAACCGAAATCAAAGAAGGAACATACATATCAATCTGGGTTAATAATTATTCATTAACAGATCAAACAATTGAATTTCTAAAAATTAAAGGGTCAATATAATGCACAAGCCAAAAGTATCACGAAGGAATAAAATAATCACATCTATAGTTTTGCTTGCAATTATAGCCATACCATTTACTTTAATCACCGCAAATAACACCCAGCCAGTTAGCGCAACCACGGAATCATCCGCTATATTAGGCAACGTTAATACATACATTGAAGCTGATGGATCGGTGAGTGTAGAAAAGACCAATGTTAATTTTACACAAACCGGTACTCTACGAAGTATCAACGTTAAAATAGGCGACCAGGTTAATAAAAACGATATATTAGCCACGATAGACAATGCAAAATTACAGTATCAACTAGACCAAGCTAATGCCGCATACAACACTAATATAGCCAAGGCTAACCGTTTAAAACCTGATACAGGAGAAGAAATTATAATAAAAGAACGTGCTGTTAATATTGCAAAAGATGCGTTAAAAGCAGAGACGAATATATATAATGACATAGTATCAAAAAACAGCCTCGGCAGTTCACAGGAATTGTCAGAATACGCCAAACTAGTTAAAGCAGAGTCTGATTTATATTTGGCCGAAGCACAACTTGAATTAACCAAAGCAACATACAACGATGCTTTATATGCAGTTTCATCATCGCTTGCAAGCCTAAATTCAGCTCAGTTGGCCTTAGCCGAAACAAGTTTAATATCACCAATTGATGGCATCGTGACAAGCGTCAATGGAACCATTGGGCAATCAACCGGTGGCACCCAACAATCAACAACTAGCCTTATCACTATTTCAAAAATTAATAACCTAACTTTGGTTAGCAACCTCGATGAGGAAGATATAACCAAAATTAAAATTAGTCAAAAAATTGAAGCTGAATTTGCAGCTTTAAATAAAACCGTGAATGGTAATGTTACATATATTTCTCCAGTGGCAAAAATTGATTCTAATGGGGCGGCAACCTATGAAGTAAGGATCAGTTTCGACAAAAAAGACCTAAACATAATTGATGGTATGACTGCTAATATCAAATTCATGACAAAGAGTGTTGAAAATGTGATAAAAATTCTCAACAAAGCCGTAAATATTATCGACAAAAAAACGACAGTTTCTTACTATGATCAATCAAGAAATATTCTTTCCAAAGAAATAGTAACCGGTTTTACTGACGGCCAATATGTTGAAGTTATTAATGGGCTAGCAGAAGGTGATAAATACATAGTAACGAGCATAAAATGAAACCAATTATAATCACACATAATTTACAAAAAAGTTACCAATTAGGTACACAATTAATTAAAGTATTGGATGGTATTTCGATAACTATCAACCAAGGAGAATTTGTGGCCCTAATGGGCCCATCTGGTTCTGGAAAATCAACTCTTATGAACCTACTGGGATGTCTAGACAGCCCAACGAGTGGAGAATATATATTAGAAGGTGTGAATATAGAATCAAAAACAGATGATGAGTTAGCAGAAATAAAAAACCAAAAGATAGGATTTGTTTTTCAAACTTTTAATCTACTACCAAAACTAACAACTCTCGAAAATGTCACATTACCTTCTTTATATGGGCCAGAGGATGAAACAGAAAGAGCTAAAATAATTCTTAAAAAAGTCGGCTTGTCTGATAGGTTAAATCATAAACCAAACGAACTTTCAGGCGGACAGAGACAAAGAGTGGCTATTGCGAGAGCATTATTAATGGACCCCCCAATAATATTTGCAGATGAACCAACTGGTAATCTTGATAGTAAATCTGGGGCTGAAATTATAGACATATTTCAAAAGTTAAATAAAGATGGAAAGACAATAATAATGGTGACTCACGACCCATCAATAGCCGCACATGCCCAACGGATAATCCACCTAAAAGATGGTCTAATTATTGATTAATGTTTAACCGCGCGCAGCAGCAAGGTGAACAATACGCAAAATCATTGGTTCATAATCAAGATTATCATTTAACATACAGGCTTTTGGAAATGATCCATAATTTTCAATTAAACTTGGAATCAAGTTAGCTTCCAAAAAATGGGGGACACCGTGACCATCCATGCGAATGTCAATTCGGCCGTAATCACGGGCGCCAAGTGCGCGAAAGGCATCAATCGCGAGCGATGAAACCTTAGCGCGAACGTCAACATCGGTAACTTCTAAAACAGTTTCATCGTTGCCAGATTTAACACTGCGGCTAAGTATACTAATGCCGTTTTCGTCTGGTTGTGTCACTAGTTCAATTGGCATCGCCGTTAATTCGTCAGAGTTTTCGGTCCTGATAACAGCTACACTAAATTCGCGACCGGTTAAGTATTGTTCAACTAATGAATCAGCCTTATTTTTTCTGGCGATTGAACTAATTTTTGTTATCAATTCGTCGATATTATTAACAACTGAATTAGTATCAATGCCAGCACCACCACCTTGGCTGGTTGGCTTTACAAACATAGGGAAAGATAAGCTATCAAAATTTTGTTCACAATCATCATCGCGCTTTACGACTAGATATGGCGAGGTTTGAATGCCGGCATCAATCATTGCTTGTTTTGCGCGGTGTTTATTCATTTCCAAACGGTGCGCGCATTGAGCAGAACCGGTGTAGGGGATATTCAAATCATCCAAATAATCTGATAGCCACACCTTTTCATTGTTATTATCAATAACATATTGCATACCCAAAAATAACAAATCAGGTTTTCGATTAACCAATACCTGAAGGCCTGATAAATTATCGACAATCGCAATATCGGCATTGATATAATTCTTTTTTAATACTTCCAAGATTGCTGCCGCGCTGACATGACTCATCGAACTTAAACTAAGTTTTGACGACCTGACAATTTGGATATTCATGTTTATTTTTGGGACATTTAAACACACATGTTTTAGGTCAGACATTATTTTTATTCCTGTTTATTGTAATATATCACCCGCGATCAATCTGAATGACCGCACTGATATTAGTATTGACATACTAAAACGGAAAGACTGTGGTAACCACTTGCTCAAGTTTATTGTAACACATTTGACATAATTTCACAATGTTATGTAATGTTTTGCAAGCATTGTTACGGTGGGTGTATAATAAAATTACTTATTAATGGAGGTCAGGGAACTATGAAATATATTAAAGTAATAACCCTCAGTCTAGGTCTTGTAGTCTTATCAACACTGGCATTTGTAGGTGTAGCTGGTGCAACCAGTTTTAAATCAGGTAAATCTATAACGGTCGCCACCAACGAAACAGTCAACAGTATGTTATTTGCCGCCGGCAGCAACATAAACATTGCCGGGACTGTTAATGGCGACGTTTATTGTGCAGGTCAAACAATTACAATTTCCGGTACTATCAACGGCGATGTAATTTGCGGTGGTCAAACAATAATCATCAGTGGCAAAGTTGATGGTAGCGTTCGATTGGGCGGACAAACCGTGACACTTAGTGGAACAGTAGGCAACAGTGCTACAATTGGCGCTCAAAATTTAGTAATAGACAAAACCGCTGTTATCAGCCGCGACTTACTGGGCGGAAGCCAAAATATAACGATAAACGGCAAAATTGGCCGCGATATTGTTTCTGGTTCAAAAAACCTAAACATAAATGGCACAGTTGTGCGCAACATTAACGGCGGCGTCGAAACACTATCTGTTGGATCAGCCGGACATATTGGCGGTACAGTTGAATACATCGGCACAACTGATCCTGCAATTACGACTGGCGGAAAAATCGTCGGTAAAGTCACCAGGACCGAACCTCCAAAGAATAAATCCGCAAATTATGTAGCACCCGGTTATGCAATTGGCTGGTTTGTATATATAATGTTAGCTACTTTGGCAATTGCATTTATACTAGCTGGACTATTCCCACGCGTTCTTAGCGAAGCAGCTGTTGCAGCTAATAAAAAACCTGGTCAGACATTACTAGTCGGAATCATCGCAGCTATCGTTGCGCCAGTGTTGATAATCATGTTGATGATATCTGTTATTGGCATTCCGGCAGCGATTATCGCAACATTGGTGTGGATAGTTATTACAATGATTAGCAATACATTTGCCGGCTATGCATTAGGTCATGCGATGTTGAAAAAACAAAAACAACCAATTTTGATAATGTTGGCCGGAACAAGTTTACTAACTGCTACATATTTCATTCCATTCATCGGCTTTTTGACGCTCATGGCTGCATATTTGTTTGGTACAGGCATGGTTTTAAACCAAAGCAAAAAGTTACTAGTTCGACCTGTTGCTAAAAAATAGTTAGTTTGGCTATTACCTCGGTGAATTAATACCATAATAAGGTATAATATACAAATGAAGAAAAAAATCTTACCTATAGTTAGCGTCAAGCTAGACAAAATTGTTGGCGGCGGCCAAGCCTTAGGAACATTAGGGGGCGGCCGAAAAATATTCGTATGGGGCGGTCTGCCCGGCGAAACCGTTGAAGTCCAAATGACAAAAAAGAAATCGAATCTAGCCGAGGGAATTGTAACGGAAGTTATAACCTCTAGCGCCAATCGAGTTTCACCGCGCGACGAGGATAGTTATTTATCGACTAGTCCATGGCAAATTATGACATTTGATAGCGAACAACATTATAAAGCCGCATTAATCGAAGAAGCTTTTGAACTACATGACATCGTCGTGCCTGAATCAATCGAAGTCTATAGCGACAATAACCAATATGAATACCGCAATAAAATCGAATACAGCTGGTATTGGAACAAAGAATCTGAACAATTAGATTTGTCATTTTTTCGTCGTGGAACACACGGCAAGATTCCTGTCGAGGGCACTAGTCTAGCCAAACCTGCAATTAACCGCGCAGCCATAGCAATGCGCGATTTGTTGCGCCAAAAACCTGATCTACGAGCATTTATGTTAAAAACTCTGTTAGTACGATGTGATCAAAGTGATAACGTAGCAATGCAGTTATATGTCAAAGAAGCCGACTTTGCACAATTTACTGAAACCGAGATTGAAAAACTTGAAGTCAGTGGATTTGAATTAATATTTTCAAATCCAAAAAGTCCAGCCAGTGTTATAACTAATCGTTTACAATCCTGGGGCACAACTAATTTGACTGACACAATTTTTGATATTCCATTTACATACGCAGTCGAAGGATTTTTTCAAATAAATATTCCTGTTTATGAACAAGCCCTAATCGATATGAAACAGTGGGTAATCGCCGATAAGCCAACAGTCGACTTATATAGTGGTGTGGGGTCAATCGGACTAACAATTGGCGGCGAAAATGTCACGATGATTGAAATTAATGAACACGCCATGATTGAAATGAAGCGTAATATCAAAGCATTGGATCGCGAAAAAGCTGTCAAAGCCATCTTGGCACCCAGCGAAACTGCTCTCGAATACATTAAAGGCGATTCAACTATTATTGTCGACCCTCCACGCGCCGGCCTACACGAAGACGTAATTGCTAAGCTGCTAGAAACAACACCAGCCCGAGTAATTTACCTGTCGTGCAACCCAGTGACCCAAGCGCGCGACGTTGCCAGGCTAGCTGAAAAATACGGCATTCGTTATCACCGAGGCTATAATTTTTTTCCACGAACTCCGCACATTGAACACTTAATCGTACTTGACCTAAAAAAATAATCTGTCATCACAACAGATTGTATTATTCTGTCATTATTTGCTACAATTAGCGCATGAGAAAAACCACAAGCGGTTTTACTATTATAGAGGTACTAGTTGTTGTCGCCATTATTGGCGTTCTGACAACTGTTGGTTTTGTGTCTTATGGCAGCATTGAGGCTGGCGCTCGTGATTCAAAAAGATCATCACAAATTACAGTCATATCCGAAGCATTGGAGAAATATTATGATCAAAACGGAGAATACCCTGGCTGTGGGGCTATGGCTGACGTACCTGAGACAATTGCCAGTACAACATTAAAAGGCATTGACCCTGCTGTATTTACAGTACCAGACGTAGCAGAAGGCACAAATTCGTTTTTGGCACTTTGCGCTGATTTAACCAATAGTGATGATAAATTTGCGTACGTTGGTGATGGTAGTGATGCCTGCACAACCGGCTCGTCATGTATGCAGTACGTGTTGAAATATCGCGAAGAAAGCACCGGCAATACTATTTCTGTCGTTAGTCGTCGAACGGTATTTATAGCTGGCGAAGCAGCAGCTCCATCAGCACCAGTGGTAGCAGTAACTTCAGGCGGAAGTGGCGTGTTAGCAACAATTACGCCCGTCACTTGTGCAGCTGGAGCGACAGCTCAATACGAATTCAACAGCCGAACAAATGATGGTATATGGAGCGGTTACACAACATGGTCAACCGATTTAACTGCCACCAGAACTGCAGCCGAAGGAACAAAATATGGATACCGCGCTCAAGCTCGTTGTTATATAAGTAATTTTTCATATAGTACAAACGCAACAGGCGATGAAAATACATATATTGAACCATTGACAACCACCCCAGCTGCTCCAACCGTTACTGCAACAACCACAAATTACGCCAATACAACCTTTTCTTGGAATGCAGTTACTTGTACGGCCGGCGCAACACCTAGATACCAATACGACTTTACTACAAGTTATGGATTCGACTTTGGTTGGGTCGAAACTGTTGGAAATTCCGTAAACTTCACGACATCGTCATTTGACTATACATACACCGTACAGACCAAGGCTCAATGTTATAATAATTACTCATCAAGCGCCTGGGGGCCTGTTGGATCAGCTAGTTACTATCGACCAATCCCAACTGTGCAGGTACTTGTCGTAGCCGGTGGTGGCGCTGGTGGTGCCAGTTCAAGCGATGATTCCGGTGGTGGCGGTGGTGGCGGTGGCGTATTATATCACTCAGCAATAACCGTTGATAACCAGTCATATTCCGTAACCATTGGCAACGGCGGCTCAAGCTCTGGATCTAATGGACAAAATTCAACTTTCCAAGACATGATAGCCTATGGTGGTGGCGGCGGTGGAATGACAAACGAAGGTGGTAATAACGGTGGTTGTGGTGGCGGTGGTGCCGGCGCTCAAGATGGCAGCGAAAACAACTACGGCAACTCTACTCAAATTTCATACATGGGCGCTACGCCTTATGGATATCGCGGCGGTCTAGGTCAATGGCGAAACGACGGCAAAGCCGGTGGCGGTGGTGGTGGCGCAGGTATGATTGGCGGCAGCGGCTATAGCGGTGGTGGAAATGGCAAAATGACAGGTGGAAACGGCATGCAAAGCTCAATTTCTGGCGCAAATGCATACTACGCTGGTGGCGGTGGCGGTGGTTCATGTTGCTATTGGGGTGCCGGTGGTGCGGGTGGCGGCGGAAATGGCGCCCAAGGCGGACGTGGATCGAATGCGACCGCAAATACTGGCGGTGGCGGTGGCGGT
>MNZN01000006.1 GCA_001873625.1 Candidatus Saccharibacteria bacterium CG2_30_41_52
GCTTTTTATTTTTACCTAGATTTTGATGTAACTATACCATAAGTAATTTACCTTAGTCAACAGAAGTCCCCCACTTTACAACTTCACCCTTTTGCTTTATAATCACGTCTTGATTGTATTATAAATTTAAAGAGGTAATTGAACCAACATGCCAATCATCAAATCAGCTATCAAACGAGCAAAACAAACCATTAAACGCCGCGAACGCAATGTCGGTATCAAACGCGATATCAAAACTGCCGTAAACGCATTTATCGCCAAGCCAACTGCTGCCGGTTTTAGTGCTGCTCAGTCAGAACTAGACACAGCCGTTAAAAAAGGCCTGCTAAAGAAAAACACTGTCGCCCGCCGCAAAATGCAACTTATCAAAGTTGCTAAAAAAGCCGGTGTTAAATTTACCGCCACTGCAGCTAAAAAAGTTGCCGCTAAACCCGCTGTCAAAGCCGCTGCAAAAACAGTTGCTAAACCAGCTGTCAAAAAAGCAGTTGCAAAAACCGCCGTCAAAAAAACTGCAGTTAAAAAAGTCGCTGCAAAAAAGCCAGTTGCTAAAAAAGCTGCTAAGTAATTTAATTGCTTTATAATTTGAACGGCCCGATTGGGCCGTTCTTTTGTTTAAAACTGTCACAAAATAGCACTTATAGAGGAACGCCCTCTCTATGGTTCATTCTCTAAAACTTGCCTAACGCAACTGTATTAGCTAGTTCCGTTTAGTAGGTTTCTAATTTTGCCTCTTATGTTATCGCGAATTGAAATCATACGAGTTCTTGCTTCGACGGTAAGGAGTGATGTATGCATGACCGCATTTCTAATCGGCGTAAACTGTTTCTCGTCTTGATGTAGTGCGTCTGGATCACCCCTACCTGTTGGCTCTGCTATATCTATCAATGGCTCCGTGTCGAGATAGGATAGGTCGGTATCATCGCTGCGTATATCGATAGTAAGGTTACCTTTGTGTTTTTTATCTATCTCAACTCGTCTATTTTTAGACACCTGATTAATATGATCCTGTGCAGTAACAGTAAGTTGTTTATGGTCTATATACTTTCTAACTAGATTCTCGGAAATAAAACAATCAGCATACGCTGACATATTGAATTCTGAATCACTTGATACATCTTTAAACCACGTATCTATTCTAGTTTGAGCAGTGTCCGATGAACCTTTTTTAAAATCTTCAATAGTTTCATTCATGAGCTTAGCTGAGGCTCTATCACGACGTGATTTACGAGCAGTATTATCATCGTTTCCGTCTTGCTTATTTTTGAGACGCCACGCGTCCCATTCGTCATAAATACCGTTTTTATCAGTTAATACACCGTTAAGCAATCTTAGTAACTCTCGAAACAATTCATCATCTGCAAGCACTCCTTCTCGGCTACTTGTAAACCTATCGTCGCCTGTGCCGTTGTCAAGTGCATTGTAATGTACTTGACCATAGACATAGTTTTCAGGAAGCTGAGCACTTGGAATGTGTTTGAGCATATTACTCTCCCTGAGTCTACCATTCACAAAAAGATCAATTCCCACCTTTTCGCCACCCGTCCCAAATATTTTGAGATGACTTGGTTTATGTACCGAAGCAATAAATCCACTAACATTCGGTATTTGGAGTAATTGCTTCTGTTCTAGCACGATAGTTTTTAGTGTATTGATAAATGGGTCTTCGTTAAAGTTAAGCTCCCATAAAAACTGAGTGTTGCTACTGAGCTCTGTAAGATCATTGTGCGTAATTTCCTGGTCGTTTAGATATATCTTAAAATCCTTATCGACAAGCGAGAATCGAAAATATAGCGCGACAGCTTTACGTAAATACTCAACCGTATTTGATATTCCATCCTTGAGACCTTTAAAGTAAAGGATCGTACCCTGATTATGGTTTTTCGTATAACCCCTTAGCGCAATTAGATCAAGTTGACCAAGTTGATACTCTTGTGTAGTTTTGTCTTTGTCTATAGCCTCATTTAATTGATGGTTATCAATAAGTCCGCCAGTATATTGTGAAGTGCTTGTCTTGGTGGCGATTGTCACAACGTCAGCACACGAAAGGAGTGCTAGTTTGCCAATGCCCTTTCGACCAATAAATGGTCGTTTACCTTGTGATACACCCGAGCTGCTATCATCCCTTTTAGAATATCCCACTCTAAGAAACTTGTCTTGGAAATCATCCTCTGTCATTCCCACACCGTCATCCTTGATTACAAGGATAGAGTTTTCCAGGTCAATAACAATCCATACATGCTTAGCGTCAGCATCCCAAGCATTTGAAATCGCCTCACCCAGAACTGTGATGAAATTACGGTAGAGATTCCGACCAAGATGATTTAATACGCTCAACGAAAAATCAAAATGAAAACCTCCATCAGACTGAGGCATAAAGATGTTCCTTGATTGCATTACCAAGTACCTCGCCAAGTCTAGGTGGCACTGCATTACCAATGTGACGTCCAACCGTTGATACCGCCATATTCATACCGAAATCATAGTGCTTCGGGAATGTTTGGATTATTGCACCTTCACGTATGCTTAATGCTCTGTTTTGTTCTGGGTGACCAAAGCGTCCTGATCCGTAGCTAAAAAACTGTGTAGTAATGGTTGGCGACACATCATCCCAACTCATGCGTCCATACACCGCAGTGAACGTAGCTCCACTCGCCCTACGATAACAGTTTGGCAAGAGAACTGGGTCCCAATCGTGCCATGTACCTTTCGG
Organism: Candidatus Saccharibacteria bacterium CG2_30_41_52; assembly: GCA_001873625.1. Lineage (GTDB taxonomy): Bacteria > Patescibacteriota > Saccharimonadia > Saccharimonadales > Saccharimonadaceae > UBA1547. The sequence goes on from MNZN01000006.1 coordinate 2,711, forward strand.
CTTTGATTGTTTTAAGCGCTCTATATTCAAGTCAGACAAGTTCTTTGAACGATGAAGCGGATCGGCTAAGCTAATCTCGCCGGCTCCAATTTGTGGTAGGTCACGGATCACTTCGCCAACCGTAATATAGTCACCTTTATTATGTGTTTTCTTTGGCACCTTAATATCTCCTACTCGAGAACCTACAAGCACCATACGACTCCTGTTTTGAGGTACACCATACTCAGGAAGGTAAAGTACTTCATAGTCGACTTTATAGCCAAGTCCTTCTAGGTCGCTAACAAAGTCTTTGAAAACCTGAGTTTTGGTCAGCCCCCGTACGTTTTCCATTGAGATAACTTCAGGTTGAATTACCCGTGCCGCTTCGGTGAAATAATTTATTAGAGTCCACCGTTTGTCATTTTCTTTCTTCTCTCGATCAATTTTGAATGTGTTTGATGAAAAAGTCTGACATGGCGCACAACCAACAAGCACCTTAATGCTGTTCTTTGAGAACATTGATTTCATCTCGTTAAAATCGTAATTCGCGATATCAGCTTCTATGAACTTGGCGTCGTTATTTTTTTCGTAAGCATATCTACAAGTCTTGTCGTTATCCAGGCCTGCAATGACATCAACTCCAGCTTCGCGTAAGCCATACGTTAGACCGCCAATGCCACAAAACAAATCAATAGCTTCAATTTTTTTCATACTTTTATAGCGCACCCGTAAGCGTTTTGTTAATCTTTTTTAGCATATCATCTAGCGCACCATTTTTACACATTGACAGATTCATTATGTTACCAATTCGTGTATAACCATGGTCGATTTGATTTCTATTCTTTTTCCAGCCTAAACCGTCGGTTATCAGCCCAAACCCCCAACCAACTTTTTCAAGGTCTTCAGCACGACTTATATATGAATTCATAATTTCTTGCTTCGACCCACTACCATCAAAGTAATTAGTTTCTATATTGATCGGTTTACCGTCCACAAGAAGCATAAAATCACCTTTTTTGTTAGATTGCTGAACTGGCATTTCTACACCAAATATCTTACTTGCCTTGGCAAAATTAGTCTGAGTCAAATACCGACCGTTATATTTATTTACAAAATCTCTTATGTGCGGCTCAGCCAAACTCTCCATTGCTGTACCACTTCTATTTTTTCTAGCATTTGAATCGAGCCCAACTTCTACGCCAAAATAGTAATCAGAGTGATTTTTGATTTTTGTAAGCTCTGCAAGTAGCCCAGTTTTTTCAGCGAAACTAACGGATTTACTTATAGCTGCCTCATTCAAATCGCTTGAACTGAAATTATATTGCAAATCATCCACAGATGATTCGTCTAGCACTAGCAAATTACTACTTGAACCTTTAATGCGCACTGCGTTCAATAGTGGCAAAAGTGAGTTAATTCGCGGATAAGACTTAATCAATCGCTTTAATTCGCTGGTTGGGTTATCGCAATTTGTTAGAACTGAGAGGAGAGCCAACTCGTCTTTGTACCCACTTTGGTTTTTTCGAGCCTTTTCCCAATTTGTAAAAAATTCATGCGATTTATTCGTGCCGACTAAAGATTGTAAGAAAGTTTCAGTGTTAAACATATATAACTACTATATATCATTAAACCGTTTTATAGATAAGTCTAGATAATCCTTTTCTAAATCAAACCCTACAAATTTACGTTTATGTTTCATTGCCGCGATGCCGGTTGTTGAACTGCCAGTGAATGGGTCAAGAATCAAATCACCTTCGTTTGTAGAACTCAACACTATTCGTTCAAGTAGCGAATATGGTTTTTGTGTTGGGTGTTTTCCGTATTTTTTCTCCCAAGCAGCCGGTGTATTTATTGACCAAACGCTTCGCATTTGTTTATTTGGAACTTTCATTTTATCACCAGGCCAAGAACCATTCCTCATGCAATCGTAATTAAATGTATGCTTTGAAGTTTTGTGCGGCGCGGCCCAAATTAGCGTTTCGTGACTAGCAGTAAAATATCGACAACTTAGATTAGGTGCAGCGTTTGGTTTATACCAACTAATATCATTCAAAACTTTAAAGCCATGTTTCGCCAGCGCATACCCACAAAGATAAATCGAATGATATGTTCCACTTATCCAAGCAGTACCGTTTGGTTTTAGTACCCTTTTTATCTCGCCAATCCATGATTCAAAAAAAGCCAAGTCATTTTCAAAACCTTTGCTTTTATCCCAATCGCCTTTGTTGACACTGACCATTTTGCCAGCGTGAACAGAAAAACCGCCGTTAGAAAGATAGTATGGCGGATCGGCGAAAACCATATCAATACATTGATCAGGCACTTCTTTTAATAACAGGAGTGAATCCCCAAGATATAAACGGAAATTATTTTTATCAAAATATGGTTTAACCATCAAATTAATAATTTGTTACCACTATTTCTGCAATTTTGCCGCGTTTAGCACCGTTCGAATTTATTGAACGTCCTACTGCTATTTTATATTGTTTGTAATCTTTATACAAGTTGATAATAAACTTAGAGTATGAATTACTCATCATCACCTTACATCCACGCGCGGTCAGGTCGTCTATAAGTTCTTTTAATTCAACCTGATCTTTTTCGATAAAATCATCTTGGCTATAACTAGTAAAACTAGATGTTGAATTTAACGGATGATATGGCGGGTCGAAATAAATAAAATCCCCAGCTTTTGCATTTTCGACAGCTTTTTTATAAGAACCGGATAGTATAATTGTATTTTTGAGCTGTTCTGACACTGCTCGTAAATTAGTTTCATCACAAATCGTCGGTTTACGATGTTTCCCAAAAGGCACATTAAAACCACCGCTTTTATTCTCTCGGTACATGCCATTAAAACAAGTTTTATTTAGAAAGATTAATAAAGACGATTTTTTAACTGAACTATAATTTTTTGCATTATTATATTCATTCCTGATTCTATAGAACATCTCTTTTTGTTGATCTTCATCAAGTTTATAGTACTGTTTCTGTAAACTATTTAGTTTGTTTATGAGCAAATCTACATTGTCACGAACATTAATATAAGAACCTATCAGGCTTTTGTTGATGTCATTTATAGTCGCAGTTTTGGCATTCGTATCGAAATATACAGCACCGCCGCCAACAAATGGTTCAAAATAATTGTTAAAAGATTCAGGAAAAAGTTGCTCTAATTGAGCAATCACTCTAGCCTTTCCACCAACCCACTTCAAAAATGGCTTCACTAATCATCCCCTAACTTTTCTACTATAATTATAGTACCAAAAATATACACCTTAAAACAGATGGACGAATTATTACAATCTATATATTATAAAAGCTTATGCTGTCAAGGAAATATAATGACTGATATAATTAACTCAAATGCCCGAACAAGAACACATATTAAAATGTAGGGATTGCGAGGGTAAACTCGTAATATTTCATAGACATAACTACGATATACATAAGAAAAAGCATCCCGAACTTGAGGACACAGCATTTTTCCCTGATAGGGTCAGAAATGCACTAAAATACCCCACTTTCACAATCCCAGGGAATGGTAATTCAGTGACATGTTACTATGTTGAAGAATTTTCAATTAATGGTATAATAAAGTATACAAAAGTAGTATTAATGAATAAACCATACATTATGGCGAATGAAAAAATACACCACATTATGACCGCACACAAGGTGGGCCACGTCCAAGAAGAAAAGTATCCTGGACTTAAGAAGCAAATGTATCATAATGGAAACAAGATATGAATAAGCATAAGCAAGTAGTACTAGATAGAAATAAAGTCCTCTCACAAATTCAGAGGCTTGCTGAGGTTGCAAAAACAGATAATTGGCAATACGAATATGACGCCCAACTTGATGAACTTGTTTATGGAAAAGATTTCATGCCTCGAGATTCCTTCTTATTCAACGTGAACGGGGAAATAAATCTATTCATCAGCCCAGACTCTTCTGTTAGTGGTATACATATAGAATATTTTCAAGCAAATTATCTTGCACATAATCAGGAATTACAGCCAGCGCTTAGAGCTATAACGAAAAAGACTATTAAGAATCAAAGAGATAATGAGGCTGCTACCGCACTTGAGATAGAACTATCCGCAGATGCTTTTAAATCCTTGTTCTCTAAAGACCAACTAATAACAGTATTATAAAATCAGGTACATTATACATGTTTAAAGCGTCTATATATAATATAGACGCTCATCTTAGATGAAATTAAAAGTATAGGCCTACAACGTTATCTGATTACAGCCTGGATGGAGGAAATAAATATGAATCGTCAGATAAATAATCGCGAGCATTAATAATAAAACTGTAGTGAGTGTGGCATAATCATTATCAGTAAAAAATCTGTTAAACCTTTTGACGTACTCACCACGATATACTAGGTCGCATCCACGAACATTTTGATATCCGTACATATCCATCACTCTAAGCGTTTCTTTTTTCTCAAGGTACTCTGCCTCAGATTTAGTCACCCGCCCAAGATCGCGCATCTCGATAATAGTCTCGGGTTTGTATTTCTTGGTCCATTGAGCGCCATAATTGCCATTAAAATGCTTGTTAATGCGGTTGGTAGGATTAAATTGTTTCGTAATCCCGATATAATATTTCCCTTGCTCGAGCCGAAGAACATAAAGCCAGTAATGGTATTTATCTTGATCCTCTACCTTATCTATTTCTGTTTTCATATTATATATTCGCGACTTTAATCAAAGCACGCTCGACAAGTAGCCACGGCTCGGCACAGGTGGCTCCATAGCGCTATAATAAAACTACATGAATATCTACTTAGACATCGACGGCGTGTTACTAGCTAATAACCTCCACCCCGCGAATTATGCGTCGGAGTTTTTGGAACATGTTTTGACTAATTTTCCAGATAGCACTTATTGGCTGACGACTCATTGTCAGGGTGATGCCACAGTACCGATTCGACATATTGGTCACCTATTTGACGACGAGACAGTTGAGTTAATGCGCAAAATTAAACCGACATCATGGGATATGACTAAAACTAGTGGAATTGATTTTTCAAAACCGTTTTTATGGTTCGATGACGATTTATTTAGCGGTGAAAAACAAGATTTGATTAATAATAATGCAATTGATAATTGGATTGAAGTTAATCTGACCAAAGACCCAGACACGCTGGCAAAATTCATCAGTTCGTTCCCGATACCGATTTAACTCAAAATCAGACAAAGCCACCGCACCCTTGGCCTGCAATTTCTCGCGCGGGCGATCGTGGTTTGGTATTTGTTGCATGCGTTTCATTTTTTATCCATCCATCTACTATCTACCACCTACCAACTACTATTTTTTGTTGACCCTATGCTTATAGTGCGGTATAATAAAGGCATCACCATGATCAGATAGGCCTAAGGTTTCGACCGACCGCCGATGCTGGTCTTTTTGATTGGTTTGCTTTCTAATGAATGACGCAATAAATCCATGCGTACTATATATCTAGAGTATTGTTTAAGTAACTTTGAATAATGAGCATTAGGTATAAATATGTGCAATAATTTATCTTTTTCCGATAGATATTCAGCCAGACATGCAAAATCACCGTCCCCGCTCATAATAATTGCTTTATCATAGTTTTTATACTGAACAGCTGCGGCGTGCAATACTAACTCGGCATCAACATTACCCTTGAACGTTTCTTTACCATTTTCAAAATAGCGGACAGTCGGTTTGAATACAAGAATAAAGCCAGATTTTTGTAAATCCGTATAGAGCCCTTGGTTATTCGGGACCATACCAATAAACAAAAAAGCCTGGTCAACATTAAACTTATTTTTAAGATAAAGACGTAATTTTCTAAAATCTAATGTCCATCCAAGCGAGCGTACGCCAAGATTGATGTTTTGGCTGTCAATAAAGGCATAATTTGGCTTAATATTAACCATAAGCTTATTATAAGTTAATATTCATGTTATTACTAGTTGCAATAATTTGCTATAATATAAATATCACGATGACGAGTTACCTTGTAGTGTGCGTACTGCAAGACAATACTCGTCTTTTTTGTTTGATTAGATATTCGCAACTTTAATAAGTGCACGCTCTACGAGTAGCCACGGCTCGGCGCGGAAGAGTTTTAGGTCGTCGGTTGCAGTATAAACGTCATTGTCACATCAACAGTGTTCGGTTCAGCGATTTTCTTTTCGTAAGGCTTTAGCAACAGCTCATAATATTCGGCTTGGGCGTTGTAATTATACATTCGGTCTATAAATTGGCGATGCAATAAGATTGATTCGGGGTTATTTTGTTGAAACTCGTTAATTTTAACTGCTGCAAAGATGCCAAAAATTAACACCACGATAAATGATGCTATCATACCCAAAAATGGCGTCATAATTAGTCCCAAACTCATAAACCCAAAGATATAAAACCTTAATCTGTAATCGCTAAACCCACCTGACCTGTGTGATTCTAATTTTTGTTTTATTTGTTTCATGACCATATTATAGCATGATAAGCAAGAGCAGCGTAAAGGCTCAAGACTTCTATGCTAATACGACTTTTTTATCTAAGGCTTTGGCGATTTTTGTTAGCGTGGCGAAGGTTGGGTTAGAATCACCACCTTCCAAACGTGCGACTGCTTCTTGTTTCATGCCTGCTTTCTTGGCAAGTTCGGAT
>MNZN01000012.1 GCA_001873625.1 Candidatus Saccharibacteria bacterium CG2_30_41_52
CCAGAATACAGTCGTTACTTTGAACAAGTCTTAAGACAAAACAACATAGCTACTCGTCATACTAGACTGGGGCGACCAAACGACAACGCTCACATTGAGCGCTTCAACCGTACAGTTCAAACAGAATGCATTGGTTACTGCTGGCAGGTGAGCGTTCCGCTCTCCCGCCAGCAAGATAAGCTAACCGCTTATCTAGACTATTACAACCAAAAACGAGTACACTTAGGCATACAGATGCGAGTGCCGATCAGCATGTTGCAAAGGTCTTGAGTTTTATACGTCGCTACAACTAGACCACATAATATGTTGTTATTACAACACCCATTGCACTGTAGTGACTTTTTGTTTCAGATTAACTAAGCAGAGCCTTGCCCGCACCCCCAAGGGATTCATTGTCTATATTTTGTCCAAAAAACATGTCATCGCACGCGTACAAGGGTCGTAGCGATGCCAGAACACCACTATAAACCTCATATTGTAACTGCAATTAAAACCAAACAAAAATGCCCCTTGATGGGGCATTTTTGGCACCTGTTTGTTTGCTATTACTATAATACCAAACGTGCTTATGTTGCAAGTACTATTTTTTCTTTGAGACAGTCAAGAAACCATTTCGTGGGTTTTCTTTGACCATTCGATCTGCTGGAAGTTCAACTGGTTGACCTTTTGCATTCTTTGCTACTTTAGCAAAGAAGTAAATTGTTTGTTGTTTGCCACCACGAAGTGTTACTTCGGTGCTGTGCAAGTAATAAGTGATACCTTTTGAATTTGTGTGCTTGTAAGCCATATCCTATACCTCCTGTTAGTTCTATCCAAAAGCTAGAGTACAACCTGAGGCTCACGGTGTCAACGGTTATATGCTTTTATAGTGGTGGCGAAGTAACAATTTTAGAACCCCAACACTGGTCAGCCGAACAATTATCATTATCAAAATCACTACAAAAACCAGTACCGACCAACCGGCAAAATCAGGTGACCATAGAGGCGAAACAAAGACGTGTAAATAGGCGTCTGCAATCGGCAGATTTGCTGAACTTATTAGGTTAGAACCTTCGGGATATTTTGCCAATTCTCCAGTGGTACATTGCAAATATGCATACGAATAATGCGTAAATTGAGGGGCACAAACTTCTTGTGCTTTTTTATAAATATTACCATTAGGATTATCACCGTTTGAAGCGTTTGCATAGGCGGTTTGGACGTCACGTTTATAGGTCGATTCCAGGTACACACCCTTGCCCATGTCAGTATTCATATGCTCGGAAACATAGCGTTGTAAGTCATACAACCTACTTTGAGTTATTCCGTTTGTGCCAACGTTGTCAGCGGCGATTACAGCCGATCGTCGCTCAACCATGCCGATATTATTCAGCCGCAGTAACGTGGCCGATATAAAGCCAGAAAGTATCAACAAAACAACTAGCTGCCACGTTTTTACACGTTGCAGTTGTTTGATATTTCGTCGCACTTGCCTCTTGTAAACCACCGATTGAACCCCACCTCTACTATTGACACTAGTATATCACGCGAACTATTTACGATAGAGCCTGAAATTGGCTGTGCCAATCAACAAAACAAATCCAGCAGCAAAGAAGAAAAATACCTTTAACCCCTCGACATCACCACTTAATGCAGTACAAATAATCAATATCGCACAGGCAATAGCTGCACCGATATTAGAAACTATGTCACTAAAACAGATATAAAAAATACGATGGCCTGACGAGTCAGCCGTATCGAACACGCCGCGCATAAACGCCATGTTATAGCCCATAGTCGCAACTTCATTAGCGATATTAGTACCGACAATTATGGCTGGTGTCGTCACAAAAGGTCTAAAGGCATGAACAAGACCATTGGCAAAAACGCTAAAAATAAGTAGCCTTCCACCCTGACTTTTGTCAATTATTTTTCCATAAGCATACGATGCTATTATTGCAGCCAAGATCGTGACTGATGACAAAATACCCAATTTAACGTAAATATCCCAACCAGCACCTGGAAATATAACAACTACAATGAATAGACTCCAAATTATACCCGTGGTGACATAGTCAAATCCAACTCCAGTATGAGCCAAAATGCTACGAATAGTCGTTCGCCATGGGAATCCTATAAATTCAAGCTTTTGATGGGTTCTGACTGGTTCAATTGTTTTTAAAAGCGGCAAAGCCGAAACTGCAAACAACAAAGCCGCTACCCAAATTACCACCTGCAAACTAAACCAAAGCGCAATCAAACCACCTACGATTGGGCTGATACCAATTGCGATTTTTTCAAGGATATTCATAAATGCCAATTCTTTACCGGCATGTTCGATATTCTTGATTTTCGAAAAATCAACTATGTAGCATATGTGGTACAAAGATGCCGATATGGCCATAAATATGCCCCATAAAACAATGCTCACCATGCCTAATTTTGGCATTAATCCAAGCGCCACCATTGATGGGACATAAAGTAGATTGCTAACTAAAATTCCATGTTTTGGACCAAACCGTGCCACAAAGTATCCAGAATAAAAGGTTAAAGGAATTTTTAGCAAATAAAAACATAGCCAAAATCCCATAATAAATGCCAAGCTATACCCTGCTTCGTAAAGATAAACCGACGTAAAACCTGACACTATATTCATCGCAATAATTCTGATAGTGCGTGACAAATACAGTTCAGCTATTTCATCAAACGAAGCATACCGCCAAAAATGGCGGCGTTCCAATAAGCTGTAAATAAATGTTTTTATCATATTTGTTTTATCGCTATTATGCTTATTCATTACACCACAAATCGCCCCAAAGATGAAGTGTTATACTAAAATTTATGAATATATACTTTTCTGGTATTGGTGGCGTTGGGATTGGACCTTTGGCTGAAATTGCACATGATACCGGATATGAAGTTGCCGGATCAGACCTTGAAGAATCACTAGTAACCAAACAATTACGTCAAAATGGCATCAAAATTAACATCGGCCAAGATGGCAGTTTTTTACAATCACAATACAACACAAAAACAATTGATTGGTTTGTTCATACCGCTGCCTTGCCATCAAATCATCCAGAATTAGTATTGGCACAAAAACTTGGAATCCGTACCGCCAAACGAGATGAATTGTTGGCAAAAATCATCGACGATAAAGGTTTAAAATTAATCGCAGTTGCCGGTACGCACGGAAAGACCACCACCACCGGAATGTTGATATGGGCTTTTTTGCAATTAAAAATTCCGATCAGCTATTCGATTGGGACAACTATAAATTTTGGACCGAGTGGCAAATTTAATCCAGCCAGCCAGTATTTTATTTACGAATGTGACGAGTTTGACCGCAATTTCTTAAATTTCAAACCATACTTATCAATCATCACGTCGATTGATTATGACCACCCAGACACTTACAAAACTGCCGATGACTATTTGGATGCCTTTAGACAATTTAGTTCCAACAGCGACCAAGTAATAGCCTGGGACGACCAACACGAAGAGATATTTGACGATCTGATTCACGTTAGCTTATTGAATATACTGGACATCAACACCAATATAAAGATTGCTGGCCTTCATAATCGTCGCAACGCGACTATCGCCCAGACCGCCATCCGACAACTTGGTTTCATCGAAAAAACTGACGATATATTTATGAATTTCCCTGGTACTGATCGACGATTTGAAAAACTATCCCCAAATTTGTACAGCGATTATGGACATCATCCCGTCGAAATAGCGGCTACTTTGCAATTAGCTCGTGAACTGTCCGACCATGTCGTTTTAGTCTATCAGCCACATCAAAATATTAGACAACACGAGATTCGCGATCAATACATAGACCAATTTGAACTGGCTGATGAAATATATTGGTTGCCTACCTATTTGTCACGTGAAGACTCAAATTTGCCTATTTTACAACCAAGTGAATTAATCAAAAACATTACGAATATCAGTGATATCCATATCGCCAACTTTAATGATGAACTTTGGAACACAATAAAAAATGCCCAATCTGAGGGCAAATTAGTTTTGTGTATGGGTGCTGGAAAAATCGACGGCTGGTTGCGCGAACGATTAGCTATTTAGCTATTAAACCTAGCGCCGTTGGACTAAGTGGATCACCACCAAAGGCATCAACTGATTTGGTTTTTTGAGCTTGTGTAGAATAAAGCGTTTTAAATTCGGTGATTGAAGATTGATCAATTGTCCCAGTTGAGGAATAATTTTTAAAATCACCATCATCAGAAATTGCCTGAGACCTGACGCTAACATAGCCAGGTCGACTCAGGTCTAACTGGGCCGCCCCGCTGCTGTTGTACATATACATACTTATAAATACCAAAACAAACGCAATCAAAATAGATGTTGAAATAAATACCAAGAAACGACGCTTGCTACTACCGGCAAATTCATCGGTAATTGCTGGTACTTGTGGTTCGTCCATTATGGTTTTACCTCTTTAACTACTGTTTGATAATCATTTTCAAATTGGATAATTGCTGATTGATATTGATCAACATATTGATTTAACTTTACGACATCAGTATGTACGACGTTGCGCAAAGCGCGAGCTGACGCAATAGCATCATAAAATGCAGCGGGTTGGTTCCAACAATCGACATTAATAGCCGCTGACAGGTGTTCCTCATAAGTCTTATAATCCAACCTAAAGGTGTCCAACATCGAGCCATAACTTATACTGACTGATATTAGACCGGTATTGTTATAGCCATTATTTGCAACTCGACTATTAAATCGGTCCATTAATTTTGTCGACATCGATTCAAATATCTGACCCCTGTTTACACGCAAAAGTGCGTCACTAGCATGCAGCTGACTTAGGGTGTTCTTTGTTGATACGCAGTTGTTACGAATTTGATCAATTTGGCCTGCAGTCATTGGCGTGGTTTCAGCGGCAACTCTAATAATTGCCACACCACTTAAAAGAATAGTTAACGTCAGACAAACAGCTAATATCTTTTTCGACATTTTCATAACCTTACTATTATCTAACGCGGAGTCTAATAGGTCAAATATGATTAAGCCTTATTGTAGATTTAAGTTGTTGATATTTGAACCTTGCAACTGTTCTAGTTGTTTTTGTAATTGTTTCATACCGGGTATGCTACCGCCAGTAATAAAATCCTGTAATTGTTGGAATCCACCATTTTGAAAAAACTGAATTAATTCATAAGTCGTAAGCGCTCCAACAATCAAGACTGTAATAATCAAGATAGTTATAAACAAACCAACGGTTTTTTTGGCAAAGCCTTTGTATTTATCGTATTCCAGCATTTTATTGCCTTGTTTGTCGAGCATTAGCCCAGACATAATCAGCGACAAGTCAACTGCTGCCCAAACACCAAGTCCACCAAATGTTAGTAGTTTTAAAATGCCAGTTCCTATTTTACCCAAATAGAACCTATCAACACCAAAAACTCCCCAAATAAAACTTAGGAAAAAGACCGCCAGAAAGTGCCGCTGTTTCGAAGCAGTACTAACTGATTCGGCTATAGCTACGATTTGTTGGTCGGTAGTTATATCTTCCATAGTCCCCTTTTTGCGTAATTATGGTGTCAAACGGTTGATGTCGCGTGGGAATAAACAAGCTTCTTTGACGTTGGCAAGGCCGATTGTCTTTTGGACTAAACGGTCAACGCCGAATCCACAACCGCCATGTCTTGGTAGCCCGTATTTAAATGCTTGTAGATAATATTTGAATCCTGGATGCTCAACATCTAGGCCAGCAGCTGTCATTTGTTCAATCATCTTTTCGTAGTTGTTTTCGCGTAGCGGTGCAGTCGAAATCTCTAGACCACGGAACAATAAATCACCCCAAAGAACTGTTCCATCTTCGACGTCAACCTTGTGATAGAATTTGGCAGCGGTAATTGGGAAACGAACAGCAAAGACTAAGTCAGTACCGAGGTTTTTACGAGCGTAACTGCTAATCCAACGCTCTTCGTCTGGAGTCAAATCCTTTAGATCGGTAATTTCAATTTTGGTGTCCTTGGTATACATTTCGTGAATCTGGGCAATCGTAAAGCGTGGAACTTTACCATCAGCTGATAGTACTAATTCTGGAGCATTAAAGCTCTTTAGATCTGCGGCATGCTCTTCGTATACGCGCTTTAGGACATAATGAGTCATAGCGCCTACCATGTCTAATACTTCGTCATGGTCTTTGACGAAGCCCATTTCGATATCCAACATTGTAAGCTCGGTTAAGTGACGAGTAGTTGCACTTGGTTCGGCACGATAAGAATGACCTATTTCAAATACGCGCTCAAACGCACCAACCATGATTTGTTTGTAAAACTGTGGACTTTGAGCTAGTGTTGCACTTTGACTAAAATAATCTAGTTTGAATACTTCAGAACCACCTTCGGTTGCACCGGCTAGTAGTTTTGGTGTATCCATTTCGATAAATTCGTTCGATCGCAAGAATTCGCGAATATAATAAGTTAGATCGGCTCGGATTTTGAAAATCTTTTGTTCTTGTAGGTTACGAATGTTCAAAACACGGTTATCAAACAAATTTTCCAAATGTTCAGACTTGTGTGAAATTGGTTTATCAACTTCGATTGGTGGTTCATCGGTTACTGGTACATCGACAGTTACTTTAACCTCATGAAGTTCAGCTCCGCCAGGTGCACGGTCATCAGCAATAACCATACCAGTCAATGTCAAAACAGTACCAATTTGCAAACCGCGAAGTTTTTCAAGCTCTTCTTTGTCGTCAATTAGTGTTTGAGTAATTCCACTTCGGTCTCGGATTGTGATAAAGTTTAGTCCGCCAAGCAGACGTTTTTTATGCAACCAACCGCTCATTTCAACGGTTTGGCCGATTTTAGATACAAGTTCTCGCGATAGTGTTCGTGCCATAATTTATTCCTTTATTCAGTAGTAATATGTTGTGGCTTGGACTGGGTCGATAGCACAACTAGCAACGCCTGGCTAGTTGCCGACCCGTTGATTATTATCGCCTTCAAACCACATCATCATCTTGGGTTCTATTTTAACACTATCACCTCTATAAGACTAGACTTTTTTACGCTTTGCGACGGCGTGTAGATTATCGTGTGTATCAAACTCATCAATAATCGGATGACCTATTAGTTCTTGGATGACATCATTTAAGGTTAAAAGACCGACTGTTTCGCGCGATTCATTGACAACTATAAACAAATGCTTATGCGTTTTTAAAAAAGCCGCCAACGCCTGATTTAGTGTTTGGTCGTGACGAATATAATTTATGCCTGAGTCCATTGCCTTTTCAGCCGTCATCGATTTTTTAACATCCAAAGTTAGCATATTTTGAATGTTTAAAACTCCTACAACATGATCAATATCACCGCCTACAACAGGCAATCGACTATGACCAATCTTATGCAAATCATTTAACGCTAGTGGACCTAAAAATTCATATTTATCGATACTATAAATCGCCTCGCGTGGCGTCATAATCGAACTAACTAATTGGCTGTTGAATGATAATCCGTGAATAATTAGCTTTTTTTCATCAGGCATCAAAATATTATCCGAAACTTCAACCAAATGTCGCAGTTCAGCGCTAGACCCTAGCTTTTGCTGATAGACTTCGCCTGATAAACTTCGAATAACCCTAAACAACCAAGGAGCTTTGCTAATAAAATCAATCGATACCGCATCCAAGCGACTATATATTTTCCCGGCAATTTTTCTAACAATTTTAAAACGGGCAATTGATCCGTATAAAACAGCGATAATGACGGCCATAGTCGAGCCAATCAACCAGCCCCAGGTGCCAACAGCCAACAAGGCAAATACAACTAACGCTATTGCTACGACAACTCGTTGCAGTGAAATTACATCGTTTAATTTATTTTCACGGACTAATAACCTTTTGGCTTCTCTGTCGCCCAATTTTGCCCGACGTTCCAATTCAAATAAACTAAATTGGCTACGAACAGGATTAATGGCGGTTACGACTATCAAAATTAGTAAGATTATGGCTGCCAAAATTGACAAAAAGATTAACATACTAAAACCATTGTACCCTAGATACTGCTGCGGTTACACTGTCGAGTAATACCATTATTTGGTATAATTAACATAATAATTATTGAGGAGATTTTTTTGAGTAAACTAAAGTGGATAATTTTTATTGTTATTACGATTGGTATTTTTGGAATATTGATTGCGACGTCTAAAAACAATCAGTTGGATGTTAGTGGTATTGATGTAAATGCTATTCAAGTAGCAAATAACCAAAACGGCAACATAGCCGATGAAGTATTCGGCAAAGTTGGTAGCAAGGTAACATTGATTGAATATGGAGACTACCAATGCCCAGGTTGCGGTACTATCAATCCAACCATCAAATCTATAACTGAAAACTATAAAGACCAATTGCAATTTGTTTTCCGCAACTTCCCATTAACAAACATCCACCAAAACGCCAAGGCTGCTGCTGCTGCTGTTGAATCTGCCGGACAACAAGGCAAATATTGGGAAATGCACGCCAGGGTCTACGCTGGTCAATCAGAGTGGGAAAGTCTATCTGGCACAGGTCGCACCGATCAATTTACAAAATATGCCAGTGAATTCGGTTTAGATGCTACTAAATTTGTAGCCGATATGGCTAGCGCGAACATTACTAACAAGATTAGTTATGATACCGCACTTGGTAAAAAAGCTAATGTCGTAGCTACACCAACGTTCTTTTTGAATGGAACCAAGGTTGATTCTGACAAATGGAGCACTGCTGACTTTAGTACTAAGTTAAAGGAAGTAATCGACGCCGAGCTTACCAAGGCCAGCATTGCATTACCTAAATAATTAAATATTTTTGAAATGAAAAAACACCCCGGTGCCTGGGGTGTTTTTCTGATTTTATAAGTCCTGCTCTCACGCAGGACTTGGATTTTGAGTCAGACGACTCTTACTGTTGCAAATACAGTTGCCATTCGGCAGGCACCACATCCACTGCTATCTTTTTGCGTCTTGACGACACAAATTCGACGGCTATTGGCATGTGATTTTAACTCCCTTGTACTAAGTACATCCTCACGCGCTCCGACCTTTAAAATTATAAATTTCGGCGCGAGGTACATCAATTAGAGTATCAAAATATGAGTAACACGTCAAGACGTGCGTTATTTAAAAACGCTTGTGCTACTTATTATAGAATACTTTTATAGTATGCACAAGCATTAAATTTATCAACAAATAACAGTAGTGAACCAGTTGAAATTTAAAAAAACTATTTTTTATTTTTTGGCTTTTTTCATAGCCTTTAATGATTCAACTTGGAAATTCATTTGTTCAATAAACTTTTCTAATGTATCTTCCTTGAGCAACATGATAGCGCCTTTATGCGGCGATCCGACGACATAAAGTCTATCCCCAGTGTTAATCCCCAACTCTTCACGAGCTGATGCTGGAATAACTATTTGGCCTTTTGTGCCGACAGTCGTTGTGCCATAAAGTTTCTTTTCATGCATATTAAATATATTATAATATAAGTATGAAAAGTATGTCAAATGCCAATCTGTTAGCCAATTACTTTTCTAGTATCGTCACGGATTTCGCCAACTAGTTCTTCTAAAACGTCTTCCAGCGCAACCATACCAATAACCTTGCCTTCATGATTAGATACTTTGGCTAAATGAGCGCCCGATTGTTGCATAACTGCCAAAGCATTTTTTAATGTAGACGTAGATTTAACACTTGATAATGGCCTGAATAAATTTACAGGTAGCGGCTTGTTATATTCTTCATTAGGTATTCGTAACACATCTTTCAGATGTACGTATCCTCTGATTTGGTTGTATTTACCTAAAATTGGGAAACGTGAGAAACCAGTTTCTGATGATAGTTTTTCTATCTCGGACGGCGTTGGATTGCACGAAGTAGATACTATTTTATTGAGCGGAATAATGACTTTATCAATAATTGCATCGTCAAAATTCAAAGTACCTGATAATAATTGCTCTTCTTTGGAGCTAAGCAATCCTTCGCGAACTGATTCTTTAATAAAACCTGCGACTTCGTCACGGCTAAAGCTGCTGGCTATTTCGTGTTTTGGCTGAAAGCCAATAGATTTTAATATAGCAGCGGTAACGGCATTTAAAGCAATTATCACCGGCCTGAATACACTCACGACGATAACCAGTGGTGGGATTAAGAATAAAGCAACTTTAGCCGGTGCGGTTAAAGCCAAGTTTTTTGGTACCATTTCACCAATTACGATATGCAGATACGCCATTAACGTCATTGTAACCAACAGTGAAACCGGAATAATTAACACTTCTGAAAGCCCAAGATTATGGAACGATAATTCTAACAACCGAGCCACTAAAGGTTCACTGACAGCACCGAAAATTAGCGAACATATAGTCACGCCCAGTTGAGCTCCAGCTAACATCAAAGATACCTGTTCCATGGCACCTAGAGTTATCTTGGCGGCTAACGAGCCTTTGGTTGCTTCAAGTTCAATTCTACTGCGACGGGCGGATATTAGACCAAATTCGGCACCAACAAAGAAGGCGTTTCCTGCCAACATAAACAACGCTGTCGCAATAGCTACCCAGATATTCATGACACTAACTCTGTATTTTTAGGCTGCTTTATGACCGACATACGAACACTATCGACTCGGTGGCCGTCCATTCTTTCGACTCGTAATTTGACCGTGATATTACTACCGTCGCGGCCAATCGCGTTAGATTGAATAGTATCGCCAACTCGAGGCATACGTTCTAGGTAATAGATAATCAGGCCAGCAATAGTGTCGAAATCCTCTTCCTCGGGTAGAAAAATACCGATTTCTTCACTAATTTCATCTGGACGCAAAAGACCTGAAAATGTCCAACTCCCATCGTTCAACTTGCGAACGATCGATTTATTACGATCGTGTTCGTCGCGAACGTCACCAACTAGCTCTTCAAACAAATCCTCAATAGTTACAATCCCATCAGTACCACCAAATTCATCAATAACTATAGCCATTTGCAGACCACCTTTGCGTAACATTTCTAATAATGTATCCAGCTGAATGTTTGATGGCACTAACACTGGTGGCTGCATAACATAACTTACTAGTACCTTTTTCCTATCAGCTTTTGGCACACTTAGAGCGTGTTTAATATGAATAACACCGACTATATCATCTAGGTTACTACCGAAAACCGGAAAACGAGACAATCCAGTAGTTTTCGCCAGTGACAAAACATTGATAATTGATACATCAGCTGAAATGGTTTGCATCCTAACACGTGGCGTCATAACTTCGACGGCAGTCAAATCACCGAAATTTAATGATCGCTCCAACATCAATGCTGTGTCTTTGGATAATGTGCCTTTTTTGGCCGAACGACGAACTAAAGATAATAATTCATCAGCTGAACGAGCCGACGCCAGCTTCTTAAGTGGCTTGATGCCAAACTTTTTAAGAATCAAATTAGCGCTGCCATTTAGTAAATTGATTGGAAATTTGATACAAAAACTAAAAACCCTGATTGGCTGCTGAATTAATCTGGCTACACCTAATGGATTTATAATCGCTAAGTTTTTTGGAATTAGCTCACCAAATATCATCGTCATGACAGTAGCGATTGAGATACCAGATACTATGGCGATGACATGGGACATGTCACTCGATACACCTAAATCTTTAAGTGGCGCATCAATTAATTTTGCGATGGAAGGCTCAGCCAAAAAACCAATTGCTAGGCTAGTAAAAGATATCCCAACTTGAGCACCGGACAATTGTAAATTGAGTTCGCTCAATGCTTTATGAATTCCAAGTGCACCTTTATCACCTTTTGCGACCAACCGATCAACAGTCGACCTATTGACGGCAATCAAAGAGAA
The DNA here is from genome assembly GCA_001873625.1 of Candidatus Saccharibacteria bacterium CG2_30_41_52. Taxonomy (GTDB): domain Bacteria; phylum Patescibacteriota; class Saccharimonadia; order Saccharimonadales; family Saccharimonadaceae; genus UBA1547. The sequence continues at coordinate 11,842 of MNZN01000012.1, forward strand.
TTCGGCTGCTACAAACAAACCGCAAACCACTATCAGTATTATTGATACAACAAGAAATATTATTACTGTCATTTTATAAGGTGTATTGCTTATCAGAGCAATCTACACAATTAATCGATTATAGCATATATTTTAAAAATTAATAGAGGTGTAACTAGTAAATAATGTTAACTTATCGTTTTCCCAATACTAACTATTTAGAGTATACTGTGCGTTATGAAACAAAGCATAACTATTAAATTGAACGCGTGGATTATATGTGCCGTTTTATTAATCGCTAACCTAGTAACTATCGGCATTTGGCGCCCATGGGAAGGCACCGGCACTAGTGACCGAACAATTGTAATTACAGGTTCGACGACTATCGAGGCTGCGCCTGATCAATTTGTTTTTAGCCCTTATTATCAAAAAGAAGGAACAGATAAAACTGTTGTAAACAAAGAACTAAGTGACTTATCGACGACTATAGTTACAAAGTTAAAAGCTTTGGGAGTTGCTGATTCGGCCATTAAAACCGACGTAAACTCTTATGAATACAGTTATTATTATGGTGGCCCAGACGGTCAAGCAACTACAGCCCTTTACATCACCGTAACTATAAAAAATAAAGAACTGGCTCAAAAAGTCCAAGATTATTTGGTAACAACATTGCCTTCAGGATCTGTTACTCCACAAATTTTATTCTCGGTTGAAAAGCAAAAAGTATTAGAAACTCAAGCTCGTGATGCCGCCCTAGCAAATGCCAAAGCCAAAGCTGATTCTAGTGCTACACAATTAGGTGCTAGGGTAGGCAAAGTAATCAAGGTTAGCGACATGACATCTGGTGGTATTACAACTTTACCTTGGATGATGAACGCCGAAAAAGGATTTGCTGGTGACTCCGTCTCAAGCCCAAGTTCTACGTCATCTTATACCATTCAACCAGGTCTAAACGAGTATAGCTTTAGCGTCGAAGTTACTTACGAACTAAACTAATTTTAGTTCCGCTTCCATAAAACCTATTCTTGATAATTTCTGCAAATATCAGATATACTGCAACGACTAATATCAAGATTCCAATTTGAGCTGGCGCCAAAAGTCCAAAATGGAATATATACCTAATTGGCAATAAAATCACTAGCAGTGCTACGACAACTACCATTATTGTACTGCCGACCAGTACAACTGATGGTTTACTCTCTTTGAAAGGAATAAGCCTAGTGCGAATAATATAGATTACAAAAATCTGCGTCATGATTGATTCTATAAACCAACCGGCTTGAAAAACTGATTGATCGGCATGGAAAGCCAGCAACAGTATTCCAAAAGTTGTGAAGTCAAAAACTGAACTTAGTAAACCATACGACCACATGAAGTTCTTGATTTCTTTGATGCTGAGTGCATGTGGCTGCAACACCTCTGAATCATCAACATTATCAAGTGGAATTGCGAATTGTGATGTGTCATACAACAAATTATTCAATAAAATCTGAGTCGCCAACATTGGCAAAAATGGCAAGAACAATGATGCACCAGCCATTGAAAACATGTTGCCAAAATTCGAACTAAGGCTCATACGCAGGTATTTCATAGTGTTAGCAAATGTCTTCCGACCTTCAATAATACCGTTGACTAGTTCATGCAAATTCTTGCGCAATAAAATAAAGTCAGCAGCATCTTTGGCGACATCAACTGCATTATTAACAGATATGCTAACGTCAGCCGTACGCAAACTTGGCGCGTCATTAATACCATCGCCCATGTAACCGACAATATGTCCGTTAACCTGCAAAGCTTCGATAATTTGCATTTTTTGTTCTGGGTTAACTCGTGCAAAGATTGTCGTTTTTTCAACCGCTATCGCCAGTTCTTGTCGAGACATTTTTTCCAGTTGGTCACCAGTCAATACACCTTCAACAATCAAATTAATATCACGACAAATTTTTTCGGTTACGAACAAATTATCACCAGTAATTACTTTGGTGCTAATCCCCATTGACCGCATTCGCTCTAATGTTTCGGATACTGATGCTTTGGCTGGGTCCAAAAATGCCAAAAATCCATGGAAAGATAGTTCGGTTTCATCGCTTGGATCATAGTGTTTTTCGGGTTCAATTTCTTTGGATGCAACTGCTAAAACGCGAAAACCGTTTTTACTTAAATCGTCATAAGTCGCCTGAATTATACTACGAATAGATTTTGTTAGATGATTACGTCCGGTACGATATTTAGTCGATATACTTAGTATCTCTTCGGGTGCGCCTTCGACAATCAAAAAACGACGCTTGTCATTTGTATGATGGACGACGACGGCTTCACGTTTGCGCTCAAAATCAAAAGGAATCTCATCAATCTTTTCGTACATTGATATATCAACACCGTTATGTGCCCTAATAGCTGCATCCAAAGGATTACCGAAACTGGTCGAAAATGCACTAGCTAAATATCCAAATTTTAAAACGTCGTCTGAACTTTTATTGCGTCCGTCGACAAATTTAACTAAGGCAATTTTATTTTCGGTTAATGTGCCAGTTTTATCTGTACACAAAATATCCATGCTGCCAAAGTTTTGAACAGCCGATAATTGTTTTACTATCACGCCTTCTTTGGCCATTTTGAGCGAACCTTTAGTTAGGTTTAAGGTAATAATTAATGGCAATAGTTCGGGTGTTAAGCCGACAGCTAAGGCTAAACTGAATAATATCGATTCCAACAAATCACGCTGTAATACTACGTTTATAAGAAGTACAAAAATCACCAAGAAAAAAGTAATCTTGATAATTAAAACGCTGAATTCTTTTATTTCATGTTCGAATTCAGTCACGCGATGGACAGATTGCAAATCCTGAGCAATATGTGAAAATTTTGTTTGATGACCAGTCAACGTTACGCGCATCATACCCGATCCGCTGATAACTCCACTACCCATAAATACTTCGGCATTAACTGGTTTAGCTGCAGGGAATGACTCACCCGTCAAGGCCGCCTCGTTAGTTGAGATGTCTTTGCCTTCGATTATTATGCCGTCTGCCGGAATGACTTTGCCGGCGGTCAACAAAACGATGTCGCCAGGCACCAATTCGCCGACTAATATAATATGCTCTTTGCCTTCACGAATAACATGAGCTTTAACTCGAACTTTATCCTTCAATGCTTCGGCTGCCTTTTCAGAACGATATGTATTGCCAAAATCCAAACCAACACTTAGCGCTACAATCGCGACAATAATAAAGAAACTGGCTTTATCACCAAAGAAAAGCGATAAAAACGCCGCTAGTAACAAGATAATCACCAGGGGATTTTTAAAATGCCATCAATACTCTGCCACGGCTACCGCTTTCGTGTAATAAGTTTGGTCCATATTGAAGTCGAAGCTTTTTGACCTCCTTAAAAGAAAGGCTTTTTACCATAAGTATTATTATAGCTTACATTTCACTAGTAGATCGATGAAACTCATAAAACTAAATACCGTATTTTGCTTTGATTCGATCTTTGTTAATGCCGTTGGTAATATTTGTATAACCCATAGATTTCATAATATGAGCGCTAACGGCTGATCGACTGCCAGTGCGACAATATAAAACAACTTCAGCGTCTTTGGGGACCTCATTTAGCTTTTTATCGCCACTCATAAGTTTTGCTGGTGGAATGTTAATTGCGCCTTTAACGTGTCCAGTCGCAAATTCATAAGGCTCTCGTACGTCAATAAATACTATGTTCATATGTTATTATTCTAATGTAAATTGTTTACATTAGCAAGCAAACCAATTATAATAATAGTTAATGATTACGGCGCCAATTAAACGACAAACAAAATACTGCCAAGCAATTGAGCATACATTAAAAATGTTAGGTCATGCAACTAATGCCGAATTACTTACTTCCCTACGCAAATCTTACCCGGAATTAAGTGCAACAACCGTGCATCGTGCTACCACCAGACTAGCTTTACGTGATTCTATTGCCTCCGCACCTAAAGCCCTAGATGGTTCAATGCGCTATGACGCCAATATGACGCCTCATGACCATTTTGAATGTTCGTCATGTGGATTACTGCAAGATACAAATGTAAAAGACAAAGTAATTCCTATTTTGGAATCATCGATTGATGGCTGTAAGGTTTCAGGTCAATTAATAATAACGGGGGTATGCAAAAAATGTATGAAAGAATAAAAAACTTTAAGTTATTGATAATTGTCGTCGTTATAATGATTAGTTTTGGCGGTCTAGTATTTGTTGCAAATAATAATCAACCGAAAAATACTGCTGCTACTTTATCAATGCAAACAATAAAAAATGACATCGCAGTCGGCGGACAACTTATCGACGTTCGAACGCCCGAAGAATTTGCAATTTCACATATCGATGGAGCAATTAATTTATCGTCGGTAGATATATTGGCCGGATCAATTCCATCGGGGCCCAAAGACAAACCTATCTATCTGTATTGCCATAGTGGCAATCGTTCGGGACAATCCACCACAGTCCTAAAAGCTGCTGGGTTTACTAATATCATTAATCTTGGCGCCATGACACATGTTCAGTCGCTGGGGGGAAATCTAATAACCAAGGAGTAACATTTATGATAATAACAATTTATAGCACCAGATCTTGCCCATATTGCACTATGTTAAAACGCTGGCTTGATGAAAAGTCAGTCGAATATACAAATTACAATGTCGACGAAAACCCAATTGCCGCTCAGAATATGGTCAGACTAAGCGGTCAAATGGGCGTTCCGTTCAGCACGGTTGAGTACGGCGATAAACAAGTAGAAATGATTCTTGGTTTTGATAGGCCAAAATTTGAAGCAGTCTTTAAAGCCGCTCAATCTAAATAGTTTTATCTATTCCCAACTAAAGTTTTTGTGACCAAAGTGACCCCACTGGGCAGTCTCTTCATAAATTGGTCGTTTTAGATTAAGGGTTTTTATAATACCATTTGGTGACAAGTCATAGCCGACAACATTTTCTTGAACACCATCAACAATCACTGATGCTTCAAGTGGTTGGTCATAACCAATTGCATATGCTAAACGTACAAAGACCTCTGTGGCTTTACGCTTTTTCAAATAATCAACGGCAATCTTGCGTGCAATATATGCAGCTGATCGGTCAACTTTGCTAGGATCTTTGCCGCTAAATGCACCGCCACCAATTGGAATGCGTGGACCATAATTATCAACGATAAGTTTGCGGCCAGTTAAGCCAGCGTCGGCTTCAAAACCACCGATTTGCCAATCACCTGCTGGATTAATATGAAAATCAACTTTATCGTATTTGGCAAGTTTTTCGGTTTTTAGCCAAGCCTCAACACTTTTCAGTAATTCATCGTGTTTTGCATTTTGAAAACTAACGACAATTGATGCAATTTTATCGCCTTCTAAAGTGACTTGGGTCTTGCCATCAAATGGCCAAGTTTTATAAATATATTGGCACAATCGACGAGACAATACAGTTTCTAGGGGTAGCATTTCGGGCGTTTCGCTGCATGCATAACCTACCATAATTCCCTGGTCGCCAGCTCCACCAATATCAACTCCTTGGGCAATCTCGGAACTTTGGGTTGCAATATGTTCGATAACTACAACGCTGCCAGCGATTCGCTTGACTATACCTTTGACATCAATACCAGTCGCTTTGGATGTGACTTCACCGGTTACGAACACAACACCGTGTCCACCAGCAATATCAATACCAGCCCTAGCGTTCGGGTCCTGCGCAAAATGCGCATCCAAAATTGCGTCTGATATTTGATCGCAGATTTTGTCCGGATGCTTCGGCGAAACACTCTCGGCGGTTCTAAAATTTGACATGAAAATAACTCCTTTCGCGTATCTTTTCACCCATTAGGGAAAGATGGAAGAAGTTTTAACCTACATTTATCTTTCCCGTTAGGGCTAGAATTGGCACCGCTTCCACATGATTGTGGTCGGTTGCCGGCAGGTCATAAAGCTAGATCTCTCGCTGCACTCTGGATACTATTAAATTAATGTACTGAAAAGTAGTATACCGTGACTAATTATTATTGGCAATAATTCTATTCATCAAATCCAAAGCCGCAATTCCCGACAGAAGTTGAAGTTGTCGCAAATATTCTGGACCACCATCCCAAATAAGGCTTGGTGGCAGCATGTAACCAAAAACCAGCGATCCAATGCAAAGCATCAGCATCCAATCTATTGGCATATGTAGGTAAAACATCTAGCCCAGATCGGTATACATACGTTAACATTGCCGCTAAATCTGTTCTTCTATCGCCTATTTGGACCCAATTCCAATCTACCAAGCAAATTTCATTAGTCGTTTGGTTCCAAGCGCAATTATCGGCACGAATATCGTTATGGACTAACGTGCCATTTTAAAATACAAATTGTTTACTTTTGATTGCACTTTTATCAAAATCGACATTGTCTGCCAAATTGTGTCGTCCTGCGTCACAAAGTTTTTCAATCAAACTTCGCTGCAGTTTAATCGACTGAGACAAAGGCTCCCATCCATCATTGCTTTCATCGAGTGACTTTTCAGAAAAATAATCCTCGTCATCTCCAACTGTCTTAATCAACGCCAAATCATCCATAGCATTCAGTGTCTGGGCTAGTCGTTCGTGCGACCAGTTATTTTTCCAGTCCCAACTATCACTAGACGAATGAGAAGTTATACGAGTATTATCACTTGTCCCAATTTTGACAAATACTTAACTGCCGTCGTCTAAATCCAAAAACCCTTTTTCACCTGACTAAAACCGCCCTCGGCGCTGCGAATGCTATCCAATTTTTTTTCTATATCTTGCCAATTAATAATTGGACCGAATGATTGAAGTTCAGACATAACGCTTTAAACCCACAATTTAGTTACTAAAAGAGAAAGCAATTATCGCAAAAATAATAATCACGACAACTACTATTACTAGTTCCAAAACCGTAAAACCATCTTGATGCTTGTGCAATTTTGACATAAAAGATCTCATTTATTAATAGTTATATAATAACACGAACTAGGTAGCTTGATGATGGCTTTTTTGTTATACTTAAGCATTATAAGGAGTATTGTAATATCTATGGTGGAACCATGCACGATTAAAGCAAGTCATAACAGACATGTTAGCACCCGTCGTCACTTACGATATATTCCGCTACTCCTAGCCGTAATGGTCATATATAGCCTTTTCTTATCTATATATGCCAGTGCCAAAACATCTATTTCTCAAAGTTACGCTACGACTGACAAATTATCGCTTGGCTCAATTGTCAGTTTAAAAAATAATACAACCGACCAAGTCGTCGCTGCCTCAACCTATAATATCGATAGCATTCTGGGTGTAGTCATTAACAATGGTAGCTCTATATTATCACTGACGAATGGCCAAGAAGACCAAGTCCAAGTCGCCACTAGCGAATTAGCTTCCGTATTGGTATCTAACATCAATGGTGATATTGTTCAGGGCGATCAGATAACAGCATCACCAATTAAGGGTGTTGGTATGAGAGCCACCAATAATACAAAGGTTATTGGAGTTGCTCAGGACATTCCCACAAACAGCAACAAACAACAATTTTACACCGATAGCGACGGCAAAAAACAATCCGTTGTTTTAGGTGAAGTTCCAATCCTGGTAAACGTTTCATTCTTTTTCAAAGAGCCAGAAAAAACATTGATTCCATCCGCACTACAAAACATAGCCAATGCTCTTGCCGGAAAACAAGTTAGTACACTTCCGATAGTTATTAGTGCAGCTATTTTTATCATAACAATCATAGTAGTTGTAAGTATTGTTTTTGCGATGGTTCGCAGCAGTATTATCTCTGTCGGCCGCAACCCAATGTCACAATCAGCAATTTATCGCGATCTTATCCAATTATCGGCCTTAGTATTGGCAATTTTGTCGGTCGGTATGATAGCAATTTATTTAGTGCTGACAAAGATGTAACCATATGAACAATATATTATTACAATCATTTATACTACTGAATGTATTTATCATGGGAATACTAGTATCTGTTGCTGTCCGTCATGCGTATGCTCATTTCAGACCTAGAGAGAACGATGAGATTGAAAAGTCACATCCACATATTCAAGCTCAAAGCGCTCACCTACCACCAGCCGTAAAAGAACGATTACTACAAGCATCTCAAGCTCATTTTCAAGCTGTTTTGAATCATTCGGCTGCAGAGTTACAACAAGATCTAAAGTCTACTGCCTTTCATTTAAATAAACAACTAGGGAAACTAGGGACTGACATTATTAGCGACGAGATGAAACGTTATCATGCTAGTCTTGATCAACTACGCAAACAAACAGAAACGACCATGCTTAACGCCCAAGCTGAAATTGCATTACATCAAACTGAAATCAAAGAAAAACTAACAAAACGCCAAACTGAATTAGAAACTCAAATGGCTGAAGATATTACTGCTGAAAAACAAATGTTAATACAAAATATTGACACTAAACTAGCCGATGCGGTTGCATCATTCTTGACTGAAACTCTGCAACACAATGTCGATTTGGGTGCACAAAATGCATATTTGACGTCAATGCTCGAGGAACACAAAGCCGAAATTATAAAAGGCGTCAACGATGAAGCTTAGACTGCCAGATAGTGTCGCTTCACCACAGGATTTAAATGCCCTATTGATTGAAGTTAGACAATATCAAAAATGGCTTGCTCACGAGTCTATAAAAAAGCAGGTTAATGTCAAACATATATCCGAACAGCCGGTTATGTCATCATCCATCAAAGAGCTTTTCCGTAATTACGATTTAAAAAAAATCATCGACCAGCATAGTATTGAATCATTAATTGAGACCTTGGAAAAATACAAAAACTCCGCGCCATCAATTACCCTGACACTAGCAGCTACTCCAACAACTACCGTCAAATCAACTTTGGTAAGTTGGTGTCGCGATAATATTGCGCCCGACATATTAGTTGCCTTTCAATTTAATACCACTCTACTAGGCGGCATAGTAGTTCGACATGGCAGCCATATTTTCGATTGGTCATTCAGACGTCAAATACTAGCTGCTCGTGAACATTTCCCAGAGGTACTGCGTAATGTTTGATAACCCAACTTTTCAAAAACTAGTCGAAGCTGACAACCTAACCGGCGAAGTAGTTGCTGTCAATAGTTTCATTATTGAAGTCCGCGGCCTAGAAGGCGTGCGTTTAGGCGCAAGTATTCTATTCCAAGACGGCCAACATGGAATGGTTCGTGAAGCCTATGGCAACAAAGTGATCTTATTCAACATTGACTCCGAAACAATGGCGCTAGGCACACTGGCGGTCGTAGAAAGCGACATGTTAAACATACCTGTTGGCAAAAAACTAGTTGGACGAGTAGTTTCGCCTATGGGACAACCGCTAGACGGCAAAGGCGCAATCCGAACAACTGCAACTAGCGGTATCTTTAACGCCGCTCCGGGCATTATGGCCCGCAGCATGCTAAACGAACAACTAGCCAGTGGTGTTTCAGCAGTTGATAGTTTCTTCCCAGTGGTCCTAGGTCAGCGTATCGCCATCTTGGGCGATAGTAAATCAGGTAAAAGTACTTTTTTAAGCCAACTCAGCGCCAACCAAAAAGGTACCGACCGCATCGTCGTTTACGTTTTGATTGGTAAACGTAAAGTCGACATTGAACAATTATTAACTGGCCTAAAAGATTCAGGTGCTATGGATCACACTATCGTAGTTTTGGCTGACATTTTTGATTCGCTTTCGCAATCATACCTGGCCCCATATGCCGGATGTGCCATGGCTGAATACCTATGGAATAGTGGCGAGGACGTAATTATTATGTACGACGACCTTAGTAGCCATGCCGAAGCTTACCGACAGCTATCATTATTGCAAGAGGTCGACCCAGGGCGTGATTCTTATCCTGGCGATATGTTCTATTCACACTCAAGTCTACTAGAACGCGCTGGCAAATTATTGTCTAATGGCAAAACCTTAACTGCCCTACCAGTAGTATTGACGCCAAATGACGATATTACCGCTTACCTATCAACCAACATTATGTCGATTACTGACGGACAGATTATCTTTGACCTTCGCGTTTTTCGACAAGGTATTCGTCCAGCCGTCAACGCCGGCCTATCTGTTTCGCGTGTTGGTGGCCAGGCCCAAACCAATCGTCAAAAACGGCTGTCAACGACATTATTTAAGACACTGGCAAAATATCACCAAGCTGAAGAGTTTTCACACTTTAGTTCCCAATTATCCAAAGAAACTACTATCGACCTAATCACTGGTAAATATATTTACGCAGCACTTCAACAACCGCCCGAAGAGCTTCACTCATTAGTCGAACAGCAATTAATTCTCGAAACCGTGATATTAAGCGGTGGCGAAATCGAAATCGATGTTCCTGGCATAAAGGAGTCTGCTAAATCAGTCAGCTCTAAAGTCAAAGAAGAGAAAGATTTCGATCGAATTGAAGCCGAATTGTTAAAAAAGCATACCGTTAAATCCGAAGGTGGCGACCATGCGACGAGCTAGTGCAATTGAGCGCGAGGCTGAACAAATTACGACTGTTCAGGATTTGACCAGTGTTTTTGAGAGCCTGGCTAGTACTCAGGTTGCAAAAATTAAGAACAAAGTTACACTTTCCGAAGAATTTTTCCAATTATTATGGAAGCGTTACAGCTCTATCAGGATCGACCCTAGTTTGCGTATTACTAATCGTGACGCCAATGGCGAACAAGCAAAAAAAGTCTTTGTTATCATTTCAGCCGAAGCAGGTCTAAGCGGCGACATCGACCAGCACCTTATCGAAACCATGCAACAAGATTTAGATATGAATACAACTGACATTATTGTGTTGGGATCGCACGGCGCCAATCAGTTAGCTCAACGAAATATACCTTACGTTAGATTCTTTCAGGTTCCAGAATCCGACCATTATATTGATGTAAGTCCAGTCATTGACGCAATTTTGCCATATTCTAAAACAATCGTTTATTATGAGGAATACGTATCGCTAGGCGTTCAGGAAATAAAATCTATCGACTTAATTTCAAGTGTCCGTTCAATGAGCGAAGACGTGGATGACAATGTCGAAGAAGACGTTATGACCGCTGGAAATACTATTTTTGAACCATCACTAGACGAGATTGCTGATCAGATGGAAGTAACCATGATGACACTGGCATTAAGTCAAACTATTTTGGAGTCCAGTCTTGCTCAGGCCGCTAGCCGATTTAACGCCATGGCAGTTGCAAAAAAGCGCGCCGGTGAATTATTGAATGATTACATGCTAGAGTTTCACCGAGCAAAACGAAGCGAAAGTGACGGCCGTATGCGCGAAATCATGGTAAGCCTCAAGAAAAAACGAAAACATGCAGGAGTAAATCGATGAGAACTAATGCCGTCAAAATAGCAGGATCCGAAGTTGGAGTTATCAAGTCGCTTAGAGGTTTGATGGTTGAAATTCAAATAACTGGTGAGAGGCCTGACGTAAAAGAACTATTGATTGTCGAAAATCACCCAGAAGTATTTTTGGAAGTTAGCTTATTCAAAACCGATACAGCTGTATGTATTAATCTTACTAATAGCCAAGTTCTTTGTTGCGGCCAAAAAGTGTCACGCAGCAACACCAAAGTCACCGTTCCGGTCGGACCAAAAACTCTGGGACGAGTCTTTAGTGCCCTAGGCGAACCGCTTGATAATGGTCCAGCTCTTAATGACAATCGACGCGCCATTAGCGAACCGTCAGGTACAAAAAACTATCACAAAGGCAAAAAGCTTGAACTGCTAGAGACAGGTATCAAAGTTATCGACTTTTTGACACCATTCGTCAAGGGACGCAAAATTGGAATTGTCGGTGGTGCCGGTGTCGGTAAAACAGTCCTTACAATGGAGATGATTCACAACGTTACACGCAGTGAAAAAAGCTTGTCAATTTATTGTGGAGTTGGTGAACGTATCCGCGAAGGTAATGAATTATACGAAACATTAAAAGAAACCGAAGTGTTGAAAAATACAGTCATGTTCTTTGGACAAATGGACTCGACACCAGCAATTCGTTCAATGGTTGGACCAGCCGCTGCCACCAGCGCCGAATACTTCCGCGACGTTGAAGGCCGCGACATTCTATTCTTCGTGGACAACATCTATCGCCATATTCAAGCCTTAACTGAACTTTCAACTAACCTGGGACTTATTCCTTCCGAAGGTGGCTATTCACCTACCGTCTTTGCCGAACTGCGACGCCTCGAAGATCGACTCAGTTCCACCGACAAAGGAAGTATTACATCAGTTCAGGCCGTGTACATCCCTGCCGATGACCTTTCCGACCCTGCCGTGCAAGCAATTTCGCAACAGCTAGATTCAGTTTTGGTTTTGTCGCGTTCCGTTGCTGAAAACGGTATACGTCCAGCCGTCGACTTGCTTAAAACTACATCTTCGCTACTGACATCGACAATCGTTGGTGAGCGCCATTATCAATTGGCAGGCAAAGTCCAAGCTATCATGCAAAAATATGACTCTTTGAAAAACATTATCGCCATCGTTGGTGAAAACGAGTTATCACCTGCCGACCGCACCGATTATCAAAATGCTAAAAGATTAATCCAGTTCTTTTCACAAGATTTCGCCGTTGCCGAACGTTACAACGGACGACCTGGCGAATATTACACTATCGATCAAACCTTGGATGGTATCGAAAAAATTCTTTTAGGCAAGGCAGCGGAAGAGGAAAAGAAATAATAAAATATGCGCCAGCCAGATAGTACATCTCGCTTGAACGTAATTGCTCGCGCACCTTTTAACGTTTATTACGAAGGCCCGGCCGAGGCTGTGACTGCCGTGAACAAAGTTGGCAAATTTGACGTTTTACCAGGTCACGCTGACTTTTTTTCGATATTAAATCCTGGTGAAATAATCATTGAAACCGCGACTAATCCTGTCAGCTTTAATGTCACCAACGGCATCATCACAGTCCGAGACGACGAAGTATATCTTTTCGTTAATATCTAATTATTGCATTACCATGTAATCGAATGCGTAGCCACCAGGCGCCAATGAACCGTTGATTCCTATACTAAATCCGCTTGCATCGCGATTAACATACGCACTACCTGTAACATGTCCAACTGCAGTAACAACAACGTGAGGTATATTACTATATTGATTGATAAAGGCTACGTAAGCCACAATGCCATTACCGCCGCCAACTCCGATATTAATAGCTACTGTCCCCGAAGCATCATTACCACTAATCGATATAGTACCGTTACTGCCAAGCGCTGGCCCAGGACCAACGCCGGGCGCTACGCCGCGAGTAATCACGTGACCACCGATAGTCAGTGTAGTATCTGATACCAGACTGCTAGCCTGAAATCCCCTGGCCGATAAAGTTCCACCAACAGCCAAATTACCTATTATATTAACGTTATTATTAACAGTTAATAACTGGCTCATGGTTACCGGACCTTGCAAACTAGAAGACCCAGCAACTATTAAATTATTACGCAAATTCATGTTAGATACCGTGCCATCACCACTGATGTTTACTTGACTAAGCGTTGTGTCACCTGCTTCTAGTTTAGTTATGCTAGCATCACCGGCCGAGAATTTACTACTAAGGTTAAATAGTCCAGCCACACTGACGTCACCGCCAACCGTAACTTTGCCTTTAAATGTCGAATTAGGACCGACAATCAGTTCGGTATTAGAATCACCTACTGGATTGCGGCTGACCCCTAGCGTATCCAAAACATCAGAACTAATCGTCACCTCACCCTGAGTTGTTTTTTGCTCATTTTGAACTTGAGTATTCATCAAATAAATAATAATGCCGGCATTTGCAGCCAAAATAACTGCAACTACAGCCAGACCTACGAAAGTTGCCTTGTGGCTAGGACGATACGTTGCATGACGAGGACGCAAAGCCGCCCGTGGAGACGCCGCAGCAGCAGAAGATTCTGGTTCAGAAGATTTATTATCGGTTTGAACTCGTAATAACTCAGGAGCTGGCGGCTCCGTTGATTTATTCTTGTTATCAGTTGATGGATGATTATTCATAATTACCTAAATTAACTGATGTATAGTATATCGCTTATACTTACCGTAGGCAAACAATAATCATTACCCATAGTGTCAACTTGCAAAATCTATCTATTTAATCAACAATAGAACTATGTCAAAGAGGTTAATTTGGTGGGTGCGTATGTCGGTTATTTTGACATATTTTATTGTTTGCGGTGCAACCACCGTATATGCCGAAACCCTCCAATCAAACAATTATAAATTCGACGAAAGTGTCGTCGGCGCTGGTGGATTAGTTGATTCGTCATCAAGCAGCTATCAAGGCAGCAGTTCAACCGGTGATTTAGTAGTCGGCAATACTGCTTCTGGCGGTTATCAAATCGATACTGGATCAAAAACAACTCCTGACCCGACATTATCATTTGCGATTAATAATAGCGACGTTGATTTTCCGGATTTTACACCAACTGGAACATCCGTAAAGTCTATGACATTTTCAGTATTGAACTACACCAGCTATGGTTACGCAGTCCAAATATTCGGCAATCCGCCCACTAACGGAGCCCATACGATTACACCAATGCTAGCAACCGACACATCACAAATCGGCCAAGAACAATTTGGGATTAATCTGGTTGCCAATACTCTACCATCTTCTATCGGTGCCAACCCAGACAATGGACAATTCGGGTTTGGAGCTGTCGAAACGAATTACAATACTCCGAATAGCTATCGTTATGTCGCTGGTGAAACGATTGCATCAGCCCCTAAAAGTTCTGGTATAACCGTCTACACAATTAGCTACATAGTTAACGTTGCCAGTATTACTCCTGGTGGAAAATATACCAGCGATCAAACAATTATAATAACTGGTACGTATTAATTGTCCACTATTTTGGCATAGTTATCCACAATTTAGCAATAAAGATAGCCCAACCTGTTGACATGTTATAACGCTAGTGCTATTGTTATCTTAACAAAACCAATTTAATAGATTGAGAAAACGAAAACAAAAACAATGGCAACAAAACAAAAATTATCAACGAAAATTATAAGTATAGCTGTATTGGTTTCAATATTGCTATCACAAGTACTACCCTTCAGTACCGCATCAGCTGCCCAAATTACAGCTCGTAAATTAACCCTTCAAGCAGGTGCCGCCGACGGCGGTTCAATGGCTGGTGGTGTCGTAAACCATTTGTTTGATTTTGCCCTACCAAGTGGTACTACTGTTGGATCAATCGAATTTGAATATTGTACACTTGCCGCTGGCGTTCCTAACCCAGACACCTGCGTAACACCAACTGGTCTTAATACTACTTCAGCTACTATAGGTAGCCAAAGCGGTGCTGCAACCGGATTTACAATGGTCAACACGACCAATGGTGCTCCATATTTAACTCGCACTACAGCAGTTATTACTCCGGGTGTCGCCCAATACCGATTAGATACAATCACTAACCCAACTACCGAAAATGAAACTTTCTTTGTCCGTGTATCTACCTTTGCTTCTACGGATGCTACTGGTACTAAGACCGATACAGGTACGGTAGCTGCTAGCACTACAACTCAGATTATCCTATCGGGTATCATGCCAGAATCACTAGTCTTTTGTACAGGAGCAACAATTTCTGCCCCAATCGCAAACGTTCCTGACTGTTCAACTGCAACTAGCGGCGCAATCAGCTTTAACCAATTGTTCTCTCCTGTCGATACTGCATATGCAACATCACAAATGGCTGCATCAACTAATGCTGGGTCAGGATATAACATTACTGTAAATGGTCCAACCTTAACATCAGGATCAAATACCGTAGTAGCAATGAACGCTGCCGACATCAGCCGACGCGGTGTTAGCCAATTCGGACTAAACCTAGTCGATAACACACCTGACCTTGTTACTCCAGACGTTGGTGCTGCAATCTCGCTAGCCTCAAACGGAACAAACTTCCGCGCTCAGGCCCTAGCAGGATACAACACAGACGCAACCTTCAAGTTTACCCCTGGTGATAGCGTCGCCGACAGTGCAAGCGGCGGAGCCGGTGGAACAGACGCACAGATTATGACCGTATCATACATTGTGAACGTAACTGGTAGTCAACCAGCTGGTACCTACACCTCGACTCTTACTTACATCTGTACACCAACATTCTAATAAAACTGTGGATAAATAGCCGTCAATATCATTGACGGCTATTTAAAGCTTATGTTACAATCCTCTTAATGAGAGTGAGGGGTAACATGAGTGGAAAATATAAATTACTAAGATTATTTGTCAGCGTTCTATTATTAGTAACTACTGTTAGTACCGCATTTGGAGGCCAATCGGCTTTAGCTGCGCAGATTACAGCTCGTAGTCTTCAGCTTCAGGCTGGTGTTGCTGATGGGGGCTCAAAAGCCAGTGGTGTCGTAAATCACTTCTACACATTCACTATACCTACCACTGGAAACGTTGGATCTATTCAATTCTTATACTGCACAACAGCTAGCGGTACTTGTACTACCCCTACAGGCCTAGCTACTACCGCAGCTACTTTAAACGGAACACAAACTGGTGCGACAGGATTTACACTTGGCACCACACCTACGGTTGATGGTGCCCCATATATAACACGCGCTCCATCCAGCGTTACAGGTCCCCAAGTTGTTACATATAAATTAGATGGCATAACAAACCCATCAACAGCAAACCAAACCTTTTATGTCCGTATATCTACTTGGACACTAGCAGACCTAGGTGGCGCCAGTACTGACGCCGGCGTCGTGGCCGCCAGTACCGCATCACAGATTATCCTAACTGGACAAATGCCAGAATCTCTAATCTTTTGTGCTGGTGCAACTATATCAGCTCCAGGCGGAATCCCTGACTGTTCAACTGCAACTAGCGGCGCAATCAGCTTTAACCAATTGTTCTCTCCTGTCGATACTGCATATGCAACATCACAAATGGCTGCATCAACTAATGCTGGGTCAGGATATAACATTACTGTAAATGGCACTACAATGACATCCGGTTCAAATACAGTTACCGCTATGAACTCAGCTGATATCAGCCGACGAAGCGTTAGCCAATTCGGTCTTAACTTGATGGATAACACACCAGATGCCGTCACTCCAGACGTAGGTACTGCAATTACAGCAGCGTCTAACGGTACAGATTTACGAGCGCAAGCCCTAGCAGGATATAGCACAGATGGCACATTCAAATTCACACCAGGTGAAAGTGTCGCTGACAGCGCAAACGGTGGAGCGGGCCCTACAAACGCCCAGATCATGACCGTATCTTATATCGTCAACGTAGCAGGTAGCCAGGCAGCCGGTACATACACAACTACCCTAACCTACATCTGTACAGCAACTTTCTAGCCTATGAAAAAGAACCAAATACTTATTACAGCTTGTCTAAGCTTTACAGCTCTAGCCTTCGGATTGATATATTCAACACCTCAAGTTGCCGCTCAGACTAATGCAACTGGGCAAGGGCTTGAAATTGCACCACCAGTTATTACACTAACAGCTGATCCAGGACAAACAATTAATACAAAGATTAGTCTACGCGACGTTTCAGGTGGAGATTTAGTTGTAACCGGTCAAATTAATGACTTCGTAGCTAGCGGCGAAGGTGGCGCACCAAAAGTGTTGCTAGAAGAAACCGATAAAAGTCCTTACTCAATTAAGGATTGGATTAGTCCTCTTCCAGAATTAACATTAAAACCTAAACAGATAGAAAACCTTCCAGTAACTATAACTGTGCCGACAAATGCAGCACCTGGTGGTTATTATGGCGTAATTCGTTTTACGGCCACACCCCCCGAACTAAAAGATACAGGCGTATCACTATCAGCTAGCTTAGGGGCATTGATATTGCTGAGAGTTAATGGCGACGTAAAAGAAGAACTATCAATTGAAGAGTTTTTTGTTAGTAAAAATGGCGGCAAAGGGACCTTGTTTGAAACAGCTCCATTGCAATTTTCTGAACGTTTAAAAAATGATGGTACTATTCACGAAAAACCAAGTGGCCTAGTAACTATAACTGACATGTTCGGTAATAAAACTGCTACTTTAGGTATTAATCAACCGCCAACCAATATTTTGCCAGGCAGTATTCGTAAATACGATCAAACATTAGATAGTTCGGTAATTGGCAACAAGATATTATTTGGGCTATATACAGCTGACCTCAGCATTACATATGGTGCAAATAACACCGTATTAAATCAAAAGATTACATTCTGGGTTATACCATATACGCTAATTGGCGCAACAATTGCCGCACTAATCATTGCATTCCTTGGTCTACGCTATGCAATCAAACGTTACAACAAACACATTCGCGACCAAGTACTCGGCACTACTAAAAAGTCAAAAAAGTAATACTATAATCAAGTCGTTTTACACTTACGGCACGGTGTATATTGCCTAGTATGCGTGATATAATACAGATTATGCTAACATGGTTGAAATTAAGTCAACATCATCATAGCGGTCGTTTAAGGCCTCATGAACATACCTCTTATGCCCTACTAGGACTGATACTGATAATAGTCGGCCTTGCTTTGACTGCTTATACTGCATACGCCTCAACGCCATATACAGGACCCGAAGCTGGATCAATAAGCTTGACCGGCGTTATGCCTGGCAAACCGCCGACAATTGCCGCAACAATCAAATCCACAAATGACCAGGAACGTTTTACCAATTCACCCGTTATATTTACTGGAACTTGTCCAGCTAATACATTGGTAGAAATATTTAAAAATGATATTTTTGCAGGATCAACTCCGTGTACTGACGCTGGGATTTATTCGGTTAGTATTGATTTGATGATTGGGCAAAACATTCTAAAAGCCCGGGTTTATGATGCTTTGAACCAACCAGGCCCTGATTCAACACCGCTAATAGCGTTCTACGACGCTTTGCCTCCACAAGCTGGCCCATTAACGTCGCTAAATTTTGGTGGCTCACAATTATTGTTAAATACTGATGCAGCCTTTCGTGGAATTTTTCCTAACCAAGAATTGAACATTCCTATCGATATCCTCGGTGGTACTGCCCCATACGCATTCAACATTCAATGGGGAGATGCTACTAACAAAGTCGTATCGCGTAGTGACAATATGACATTTAAAGTCGGACACACTTACCTAAAAGCAGGTACATACCAGATTTCAATCCAAGCAACCGACGCAATGGGTCGTGTTGCCTTTCTGACAGTCGCCTCAATCGTAAACGGACAACCTATTATTGCAGCTGCTACTGGCACTGGAAGTGCGGCTGAAAACAAACTATTGGTATTATGGCCACTTTATGTCAGCGCAGTTGCTGTTGTTATGAGCTTTTTCATTGGCGAAAAACGCGAAAAACGCGTTCTGATAAAGCATGGTTTACTACAGACCCTATAGTTAACAAAAAGACAATCAAAAAATGCGCATTTACCCTTGTAAAAATACCTTATAGCGTTTATGATTAGACTAGGTAAAGAGCATGTGTGAGACAATCGGTTTTTGCCATTAACAGATAGTATAGGGACAAAAACAAAACAGTGTATTTTGGTGTGTTAAAAGTTTGCCGCAAGCTAACTGCATATGCCCTCTTATTGGGCTTGTTGGCTGGCGGCTTCATTTTAATTTCCAACCCTGTTAAAGCTGCTCCTGGTATAAACAAGCAAATTAATTTCCAAGGTCGTTTATTGAATTCTCAGGGTGCAACTGTTCCCGATGGATACTACAACATCGAATTTAAAATCTACCAAGACGGCGATGGCTTAACTGTAGCCTCTACTGGTACACCTGCTGGCACACCAGAATGGACTGAGGATTGGCTAAACAACAACGGCGACGGCGTTATGGTTAAAAATGGTTTTATGTCAGTTGAACTAGGTTCTGTAACAGCTTTTGGAACAAGCATTGACTGGAACCAAGACACGCTATACCTATCAATGAACATTGCAGGCATCAATCCAACATGCGCAACCTTTGCTGCTTGTACACCTGACGGTGAAATGCTACCTATGAAACGTTTGTCATCAACACCCTACTCTCTAAATTCTGGGTTACTAGGCGGACTATCGAGTGCTCAGTTTTTACAGCTTGCTCAAGGCGTTCAAACTGATGCTTCAACCAACACCAGCAGCATCTATGTCAACAAGACCGGAACTGGCAATTTGGTTACATTACAATCTGGCAGCAATGATTCATTCGTCATCAACAACACAGGTGACATCAATTTTGGTGCCAACGCCAATCACACCGTTTCAGTAACTACAGCCGCTGCGAGTACAGCTGGAAAATCATTGACCATTACCGGTGGTGCAGCTGGTACCGGCGCTACCGCACTAGCTGGTGGCGATTTGGTATTACAAGGTGGTGCAGCTGGTGGAACAAACAGCGACGGCGGCAACGTAACAATCGATGCTGGGCTTAAAAATGGCAGTGGTGCTGACGGCACAATCAGTATCGGCAATAGTTTAGCTAGTACAATCCAGATTGGTAATGCAACATTAGCTACCGGCACTCAGACAATTAACGTCGGTAACGCCAACACAGCTGGTGGTACGACCAACGTTACTGTTGGTAACGGCGGAACTGCAACTGGCGGTACTACTACGATACAAGCCAAAGGCAACGTTATGATCAGCACCAACGGCATAACCCGTGCAACTTTTGATACAACAAACGATTTATACCTGGGTAACGGTACAATCGCAGCAGCCCCAAATGACTTTACAATCATCGGAACTGCCAGCAGCACAACAGCTGTCGCCGGTGGATCAATCAATGTTCAAGGCGGAAACGCTACTGTTGGTGATGCCAATGGCGGTAACGTAGCAATTAACTCTGGTACACTGTTTGGTTCTGGCACCGATGGAACTGTAAGTATCGGTAATACTCACGCATCTACCGTGCAGATTGGTAACCCTACTCTTGCAGTTGGCACCCAAACTATCAATGTCGGTAACGGCGATACTGCCGGTGGAACAACTAACGTTACTGTTGGTGCCGGCAGCACAGCAGCTGGCGGTATAACAACTGTTCGCTCAAAAGACGATTTAACCGTAACTACCAGCAATGGAAATATGGGATTAACAGCAGGTGCTGGCACAATGACAGTCAGCAGCAGCGGAAACTCATCTCTGACTAGCACCGGTGGAACTATTGCCCTTAGCAGTAACGGAAACACAACTATCACTAGCACCGCTGGAACAGTTGGCATAGTAAGCAACGGTGCCACTACCATCACAACCAACGGCGCTGTTCGTGGAACTTTTGACTCAGCATCATATGGACTTTATCTAGGTGCTGGAGTAACCGGAGCTTTGAATCCATTCACAGTAAGCGCAACTAATGGCTCTGCTGGAGTCGCCGGTAGCGCATTGACTGTCAAAGGTGGCATTGGTGGATCAAGTTCAGCTGGTGGTGCATTGAATTTGCAAGGTGGTGCCGGTGGAACAACATCAGGCGCTGGTGGTGCAGTCGGCGTTCAGGGTGGAAATGCAACCGCTGGAAACTCAAACGGCGGAGACCTTTCACTTAACGCTGGTACTAAATTTGGCGCTGGTGTTGATGGCAACATAAATATTGGAAATCTGAATACTAATACTATCCAAGTTGGCAATACCGCACTTGCAGCTGGTACTCAAACCATCAATATTGGCAATAACAATACCGCTGGTGGAACAACAAACGTCACAATCGGATCTGGAAATACTGCAACTACCGGCACAACTGCATTACAAGCCAAAGGGAATATCACAATTAGCACCGCCGGTGTTGCCCGCGGTACATTTGATAGTGCAACCGGGAATCTATATCTAGGCAACGGCGTAACAGCTGGCGCTCCAAGCAATTTCACTATTAGCGGCACTGGTAGTTCTACAACCGCAGTTGCAGGTGGCACAATTACCGTTCAAGGTGGAAACGCTACCGTTGGTAATGCCAACGGCGGCAATTTAACACTAAGCGGTGGTACTGGTTTTGGTACAGGGTCTAACGGTTTAGTGGTCATGAGTACGCCTACCTTCTCGACAACAGCAAACGACGCCAACTGTTACACTGGCGGAGCATTGGTTGCTGCTACTTGTACATTCACAAATGCATCTGTTAATAACTCAGCCGCTATTTTGGCTGGCTTTAGTGCTACTGGCCAAACTGCTAATTTACCAGACCCTACAATTTCTACGGCTGGACGAGTTATATACATTACCGCTGCTAATTCCAGCAAAGACTTTATTTTATCAGTAAACGGTGGTGGCGTTGGTGATACAATCGCCATGCGTCAAAATACTACTGCAACCATGATTTGGAACGGCTCAGATTGGACTGCAGCCGGTGCATCCAGTTCGACAACTTTGCAATCTGCATACGACAACACTTTGACGACAGCTGGTGGTGCCGAGTTAGTTCTAAGCAACAGCGCTAATGCAAACGGATTAACAATTCGTGATAATCCAACTACGCCAATTAATGGCGCATTATTGGAAGTACAAACCTCCACCGCAGGTCAATTATTCTCGATTAATAACAATACAACTGAATATGCCAAGGATGGTGGTGCTGAGACTGGCGGCGGTACCAGCGATACAACCGATGCAACTTTCCCTGCAACAACTTGGTCACAAACTGCAACCGGTAGTACTGTTTCACGTACAACAACCACTATCAATGCCAATGCCCAGATTTCAACTGGTATGGCATCTGTTTCAGTTGTTACAACCGGTACAGCAAACGCCGGCGCAATTAATCGCCTATCGACAACATTGACACAAAACATGCGCTACAACGTGTCGTTCACTTCTAAGCTATTATCAACCAGCAATGCCTTCCAGGATCTAGCCGTTTATTATTCAGTCAACGGTTCAACTTTGACGACACAGTGTGTCAATTATAGTACGCAAACTATACAAGTTAGTGCTTGGTCTAAAATAAACTGTACAGTTTCAATTCCAGCAGGAGCAACGTCAACAAACTCAATTATTATCGTCCAAACCGGTGCAACTGCCCACACATTCTATATCGACAACCTTAGCGTTTCACTAAGCGCTGACGTCAACTATGCAACTGACGGTGGTGCAGATGATACTGCGAACTTTGCTACTAACTGGACTGCTGTTGGTAGCGCATCAGTAGCAGCCGATGCATCTGTAGGAAATGAACGAAATACTAGCGCCAGAGTAACTGCAGGTACAGCAGCGGGAAATGGAATACGCAATATTTTATCCATTAATCCATTCACAGGTAGTACGCTTTATCGAGTAACTGTCTATGCATACATATCTGCCGGAACCACTCCATTTAATGATTTCACGATTCGTTATTCACCAAACGCAGGTACTAACTTTATCAGCTGTAAAGATTATAATACTCAAATAGTCAGCACTTCGCCTGGTGATTTTGCCAAGATAACTTGCTACATAACGACTGACAATACTGCCATAACAACACCTTACGTTTATTTCACACAAACAGCCGCAGCCGGCAGCGCTCGAACATGGTATGTTGATACGTTCTCGATGAACCTATCCAGCAACACCGTTCCAAACGTTCAAATCGGTGGCGGTTTAGCTGGTAGCCCACTAACACTATTCACTTTGGACCGAGGTGCGTCTGCGCCAATCGCAGCCAACAATGATGCCCTACTAGGTTCAATGTACTACGATACAACATTGGGCAAATTGCAATGTTACGAATCTGATGGTTGGGGTGCTTGTGGTTCAAGCCCTGATAACGTTATTACAATCTCGCCAGAATACACCAATGCCGTATTACACGGAACTGGTGTCGGTACAATGACATCAGACCTATGTTCTGATACTTTGGATATCAATGACGGTAGCTCATCTCAAGCAACAATCTGCGGAACAAACGAAACATACAACTTCTATAAATGGACATCTCCACAAGCTAGTGCACAAACATACAGCATCTATGTTACCTACCAATTACCAAGCACATTCAAGTCATTTACTTCTGGACAAACGTCACTCATGGGACGTACTGATAATGGTCCTTCGTCAGGTACTGGCACAGTTCAATATTCTATTTTCAGAAACTCTACCGGATCTGTTCTAACGCAATGCGGATCCGCAATTACAGTTTCAACCGGAACATCTACTGCATGGGAAATCGGTACAACAACTGGCGAAAATGGCGCAGCCGATCCGTCAGCCTGTGGATTTAACGCTGGTGATAGTATTGTGTTCAAAATTGATATGATCGCTAACCAAAACGCAAATGCATACGTCGGCAACCTTAACTTCACCTTCACAAATAAGTAGTCGTCAACTCACGATTATCATTTGTATTTAGGTTTATTCTATTCTTCTATACTAGGGGCATCACAATACTACTCTGCTTCTTAAATTCTTAACATAACTATGATAAAATAACAGTAGTGAAATATGGAAATATGAATAAAATAAAAGACATAAAATCCGAATGGCGTAAGCGTCTGTCTGGAATGCGATGTTATGTTAAATCTTTGCTAAAAAAATCAACTATATTCTATAACAAACAAAAAAACGCCAACTTCTTTTGCCTAAAGAAATGGTCGGTCAGATTTGGGGTTGGCGGTTCTGCTGTCGCCTTGGTATTTACGATAGTTTTCTTTATTGTGATACCTATACTTACGCCACCTTCGTACAAACTCGGCACTGCTAGATTGTTGCTGACCGAAGTAAATGATATTATGGCCAAGAAGCTGACTTTTGACTCGCTAAAACGACAATTTAATTTTGCTAATGGCCAAGATTCATACAATTCAGTCTCTGTTGCCAATAACACTCAAAAAATAGCTGCGACTATTGATCAAGACCCATCAAAAGGCGTTACAGTCACCGATTCAACTAACAAAGTTGATTTCATCGCAACACCAAATTATGGCTTAACTGGTGGCCAACAAAGTGACAACCGCATTGTTTTTCCGTTAACCAACAAAAAAGGCTGGTTAGTATACACCGTTGAGGGAACTGGCGTTAAAGAAGACATATTATTGACTAAATCTGATAGCGATACTCAGACATTCGGATACACGCTAAAATTAGGTGACAATTTAGAAGCTCGCATAGAATCAGATGGTGGAATTGGTGTTTATGGCAATACTTTGTTAAGTGGTAACATCACTACCTCAAGTGATAGCGATGCTGCTTTGTTACAAAAAGCTAGACAAAATGCTGCCAAAAACACTTTATTGTTTGTTATTCCAAAACCAGTAATTATCGAAAAAGATAGCAAAACCTCATCTGCTAAAGCCACATATGAGTTAAATGGAAACAATTTAAGGATTAAAATTACTGGTTTAAATAAAGCCACTTACCCACTTTCAATTGACCCAAGCATTTATGTTGTGACCGCCCAACAGTTCATGAACGGAAATAATGAAACCAACATCGACTTTGATGTAGCGAATAAATTAATCAAAAAAGGTCGCACCACTGGCGCGCGATTTGACGCGTGGAATACTACGACTAGTCTCCCCGCTCCTTCATGGGGTAGCGGCACAGTTGCAGCCGGCGGCAAGATTTATTCAGTCGGTGGAACTTCATTTAGTGGACAGATATATAGCACTCAAGGTTCCGACACATACACTGTACCAAGCGGAGTAACCAGTGTATCAGTCAAAATATGGGGTGGTGGTGCAGGTGGTGGTGCAGGTGGTGGTGGCGGAGTTGGTGGTGCAGGTGGTGGTGCAGGCGCAGTAGCAGGTACTATTTCAGTAACACCCGGTGAGACTCTAGATATTTATGTTGGTGGTGGTGGTATAGCGGGTGCCAGAAATACTGCTGGTGGTGGTGGCGGCGGTGGTGGATCGTCGACAATAAATCGTAATTCTGATTCAAGTCTTCTAGCTATTGCGGCCGGTGGTGGTGGTGGCGGCGGTGGTCTTAATAACTCATCCCGCTTTGGCACAGCTGGTGGTGCTGGTGGTGGAATTAACGGTGTAGCCGGCACTAACTTTTCAGGCAGTATAACTGGTGGTGGTGGTGGTACACAAACTGGCGGTGGTGGCGCTGGCGGTGGAGGTAGTAACATTGGAACAGCCGGCACATCATTAACAGGAGGATTAGGTGGTGATGGTCGTACTAGCGGCGGAAATGATGGCAGCGGTGCTGCCGGTGGATTAGCTAATGGTGGTGACGGTGGCCTAGTAATAAATACCTCTCGTGCCGGTGGCGGTGGTGGCGGCGCTGGATACTTTGGTGGTGGTGGTGGTACAGGATCTACCAGTAATAGCGGTGGTACTGGCGCAGGTGGTGGATCAAGCTATGCTCCCTCTGGTCTTACATCATATGCCGGTAGCGGCACATCACCAGGACAATCTGGCGATTCTTATCGCAACGGCGCCGGCACTGGCGGCAATGGTGGTGCTGTTGGTGGCGTCGGCACTAGCGGTACTAACGGATTAGTCGTTATAACCTACGGGTCTGGTAGTGAAGTTGTTTCTCAGTCTGTCAACTGGGCACAATTTAATACTACGACTGGCTCAATCGACAGCCCAAATCCAGGCGGCGGTACGTGTAGTGGCTGGTGCACAACCGCCGCATATAACTTACCCTCTGCTCGGTCAAACTTTTCACTAGTTGCCTATAACGGTTTCTTATACGCCATGGGAGGTATCAATACGGTCGGCGGCACTGCACAAAATTCAGTCTATGTAGCTAAGATTGGTGCCAACGGTGAACCTCAATTATGGCATCCGACCGATTCAAACAAAAGCAATTGGGTATATTGGTACCAGGATACAAATCTAAGTTCGATTCGTTCTAATATGGGCGCCGTTGCCTATAATAACCGAATGTATTTGTTGGGCGGACAGTCCACCAGTGGCAACGCGGTTAACACTGTTGAGATTGCCGACATTAAACCAACAGGTGTATTAGGCGCATGGACGGCTTCGACTGATCTTCCATACACTGGCTTGTTTGGCGAGGGCGTTCAAGTATATAACGATCGGCTATATATTCTGGGCGGTTCTACTAGCTTGACCGGTGCCCCATTAGACGATGTGTATTACAACAAGATTAATAGCGATGGAACGCTAAACAGCTGGGTACTAAACCCTACTAGTTTCTCGACTGGGCGTATTACTAATGGCGGAAACTTCTCGGTTGTTTGGGGTGCATATATGTATATTTCTGGTGGGTGTAATACGGTAAACGGTAGCGGGTACTGTAGCGCTATAAGTTCAGATACACAGGTCGCCAGTATTAATGCTGACGGAAGTATAGATGCATGGAACACAGTTGGAGGTGTCGCCAACCAGCGCATGGGCTTTGGTATGATAGCCTGGCGCGAAAGAATATATGAAGTTGGTGGTTGCTCGACTCAAAATGTATCAACTGGCGGGTGCACAACCGTGCTAAATGATATTGTATATGGCGAAATAAACCAAGACGGTGATGCATCAACCGTCGCGCAATCAGTCGCAAATGGTACTGCGCCTTGCAGCGGGACATCTCCAATAGATTGCAACCTTCCGGGTACCTCTTATATTGGCAACTTGCTGAACGAAACAATAATAACTAACGGATATCTTTATGTTATAGGTGGCTGCGTCAATGATGGTTGCAACACAATAGAAGGTGACACAGCATATGTAGCAATATCCTCTACAGGTGAAATGACAAAACCAGCAACCTGTCCAAATGGTGGCTACCAAGGCGGATCTTGGTGTGTAGACAATACACACTCAATAGCCGGAGGTATAGCTGGTTCCAGCCCGGTTGTCTTTGGCGGTCGATTGTATCTAATCGGTGGGTTTGGTGGTGCGGGTAATAAAGGCAACTGCTATTACACCACTTTAAATAATGACGGAAGTATTGGTGGATGGACATTACAGACCATGTCAAGTATCGGAGCAACAAACGTTTCATATTCATTTGCCTACACCCGCGCCAACCCATCAGCAGCTAGCACAGCACCAGGTAATCTATTTATATTTGGTGGTTGTACAGTTACCTCGGGCGCAGACTGTTCGGGATATACTGATAATGTTTTCAAATGCAATATCCTATCAAGTGGAGCTTTGGCAAGTTGCAGCACTAGTGGACAATTGCAAATTGGTATAGTACCAGGCGACACGCAATCCGGTCTAGCAATCCACAGCGGCACGTCATATGCAAACTACATATACTTAATTGGTGGCGTTACACCCAACCTTGTCGACATGGCAACAGTCAGATATGCAAAATTTGACGACAACAACAACGTCGTAGCCGCTAGTGGAAGCTCTTGGGTTGAGTCACCAAACGAGATGGCCGTCGGTCGCCGACGCGCTTCATCGTTCGGGTATAACGGCTATATATACGTTGTTGGTGGATACGATGCAACCGCTGGTGTTTTACCAGATATCGAATTTATTAAAGTAAATGTCAGTGACGGTAGCCTAGGTAGTGCTACTGATGGGTTCAATGTCTCGGCCGTAGAGATTAACCAACGCTGGGGACTTAGCGTCCCGGTATCAAATTCATATGCATATGTCATAGGCGGCTGTACCAACGGATCTGCACCGAGTGGTTGTACTGCACGCACCGATATCATTCAGACATTCCAGATTTACAATAACGACAGTGGTGCGCCGGCCGGATATTCAACATCAGCCAATACATACGGCACAAATCCAAATCGAATTGGTGCCAGTAGCACAATCCTAGATGGGTATATATATGTAGCTGGGGGCTGTACCAGTGCAACTGATTGTACGACTGCTATTAATACCGTCTCTTATGCGCCGATTGATGTCAACGGCGCGTTAGGTACATGGTCAAACACTACAGGCACATGGCCGTCCGGTGCCGTCAGAACATGGGGCAAATTAGAGGCAGCCGGAGGAACGCTCTATTATATTGGAGGCCAAAGCAGCACCGCAACAGATGAGCGATCCGAGATATATTATGGCACGCCATCTTCGGGAGACGTTGCTACTTGGGCAGCTGCAAGTAATGCCTTACCTTCCGCCCGAACAAAATTCGGAGCAACCGTCTGGAACGACAGGATTTATGTTGTAGGCGGGCTAAATTCTAGCGCCGCACCAACCGCAACGGTCTATGTTAGCCCTCAATTAAGTTCTGGTGGCGATATAACATCGGCCTGGTTAACCACCAGCACATCATTTGATGTCGCTCGAAGTGAACTAACCGCTGTTGCCTACGCTAATAATCTCTATATATTTGGCGGTTATGATGGTACAAATTATCTTAGCGATAGCCAATATACCCAAATCATATCATCTGACGACGCTACCAACGGCACAGTTGGTAGTTGGACCTTTTCGACAAGCCTCCCTATGCCACTTTCTCAACCTGAGGGGTTTGCCGCCAACGGCTATATTTACCTAACCGGCGGCAGATCCAGCGCTACGACCTGTGATCCCATCACGCTCGTTTCACCAATTAGCGCAAATACGACTATTGCTACTGGCAATAATCCTACCGGTATTGGTGAATGGTATGAAACAAACCAACGATTTACGGGTGCACGATATGGAGCAGCGGCAGCATATCATGACGGCAAAGCCTACGTTCTAGGTGGAGGTTGTGGTGCTACACTTACCTACGCTAGCCCTGTAACTCAACAAACTACATTATTGTCTCAGCCACAGGTAGCTAAATATTCAATTATGATTGATACCGACTCGGATGTCTTTCCTAACCAATGGCTCCTAAACGGTGTCGACAACTCAATTGGTGCATATTGGCAATTGAAATATCGATCAATGCCTAATACCACCACATCGTGCGTGTCACCCGCTATGACAACATGGGGAAGTGAAACAAACTTTGGCAACGTCACACTTGGACTGCCTGGGGTTTACACTCCAACAGATTCCAGTGGCGTCACTACAAACTGTGCTAGGTTCTATTACTTCGGAGTTACCGTCGACAGCTCGCAAGCGTTTGGATACCCAGATGACGTGACTCGTGGACCGACTATTACCGACCTTACATTACAATTTACCGCCGACCCAAGCAAACGTCTAATGCACGGCCGTACATTTACTGGCGGGTTACAACAACCAATCGATACCCCTTACTATACGCATTAGGTCGCCATCACCTGATATACTATAGATAATATGGATATTAAGAGGGTTCCCAAAAAACGTGTTATGTGGCAGGATATTAAACCTGCTTCTGCACCCGTTAAGCCTGTCGAGACACAACAGCCGATAATAAAACCCAAAAAAACAGCCAGAATAAAATCGCTGTTCAAGTTCCCTGCATTCAAAAAAATAAAAATAAGATTGCCAAAGATTACTCGAAAGACGGCAATCATCAGTTTGATAGTAATTATAGTTGTGATTGGTGGTGGTATTTATTACGCAATTAATTCTGGCTTATTCAAGCCAACTAATAATGTTTCCAATACCGACAACCAATCAACCGACACTTCAACTCCTGTTCTCGAACATGGAACGCCAGGATATACTACAATATCACCAACTGATAAAAAAGTTAATGATCTAGGCGGCTGGACTCGTATCAGTCCACCAGATTCAGACCCAGTATTCGCCTATTCAGACAAAATTGGTAATATCGGTATAAATGTCAGCGAGCAGCTCCTACCCGAAGATTTCAAAACTGATACTGACCGACAAATTGAATTATTATCCCAGGGTTTCAAAGCCAGCGAGAAAATAACCGTCAACGGAATAATTGTTCACATCGGCACCTCTGCCAAAGGCCCACAATCTGTTATATTCACAAAAAACAACCTATTGATTCTAATAAAATCAAATGCCCCAATTAGTAGTGATCAGTGGGTTAAATATATCAGTGCGATGCAATAGATTACAGTTCGATCTGACTCACAACTTTCAAATCACCGACAACAACCGCTGATTTCTTGTTGTGCGTACAGGTCACACTAACTGGCCATTTGCCTAGTGGCACTGAATCTTCAATCTTCCAGGACCAACTGACCATTCCATATTCATCAGCTGTCTTGTTATAAAGTCCCGAATCCGTACTGGCTGTTTTGTCATAAATAACTGATATTTTACAGATTGAATCTGCTTTAGTTCTAACCGTTATAGTTGAGTTAGATCCAGACAAAACTGGCGAAACCAATGACTGAACAGATGCACTTTCTGGCGTATTTGCAGCTGGCAAAGTCTGTTTAACAACCACTGGTTCTGTGGATTTATTCTCTACTACTGATGCAGTCCCCGGCGAAGTATTCTGTCCCATATACCACGTATAGCCAATCCCAGCGCCAACAAACAACACCAATAATACTACGGCGCTTATTAATATATTACGGATTGACCTATTAGCTCGTGGCCTCATATATCACCTTCCGTCACCACTAAGATTATTGCTTGTGGTATTTATCAATAG
This sequence comes from Candidatus Saccharibacteria bacterium CG2_30_41_52, assembly GCA_001873625.1. Taxonomy (GTDB): domain Bacteria; phylum Patescibacteriota; class Saccharimonadia; order Saccharimonadales; family Saccharimonadaceae; genus UBA1547. The sequence continues at coordinate 43,142 of MNZN01000012.1, forward strand.
ATTTGGCAACAGTGCCATCTGCTTTGAGGTTTTCAAAAAACAATACCTGGTCTTTACTAATAATCATTTGATCATCGGGACCATGAACTTCACTACCCAATTTAATCAATTGAACATCTGATGCGCTGCTAGTTTTTTGTGGGTTCTCTGATGCATCAGCAGCTTTGGTTTGTAAATAAAAGATATCGGTAAGCTTAATGTATTCGCTGTTAAGGGTTGATAGCTTACCAAAGTAAACCTGTCCGTTTGACAAGAACAATGCTTGGTATTTATTACTATCAATTGTCGATGTTGTACTTGATTTGAAAAAGAACAAACCACCGGCAGTTAGTATAGCTAGGGCTATGACAGCTGCAACAGCAATCGTAATATGTTTCATTTTGAACTTTTTAAATTTACCATGACGACCATTAGTTGGCGCGCCTGTTCGTCCTACAGGATTCACAACACTCGTTCGAGCTGATACGTTTTCATCCATAAAATATCTCCCTTATTCTCTGTTGTTTTCGTTAGATATATTATAGCATGAGGGTAATAGGCGGGCAATCGAAGAAATATATTAACTCGGAAAAATTATAGATTAATTTCTGAATTTAGCTGAGTCGACTCAGTACCATCTATATTTGTAGCGTCTAGTACAGCTGCAGATTTATCTAGATCGGCAGTGTTATTCACTACCGGTGCTTGGTCTACATTGACTGTTGTATCTGCGGTTTTATTGTTGGAAAAGGCATCCCATGCTTTCCAGCCAACGAACCCAACAAGAGCAATGGCTGCGACTATTAGAATAATCTCGATAACTCCAAACCCTTTGCTATTACGATTCATAATTATTGTTCCTTTGTGCTATTAGTTGTTGTAGTCGTATCAGCTGCTTTCTGTTCGCCATTGGCTTTCTTTACGACCACAATCAGGTCTTTGATTGCAGTGCGGTACGCCGCCAATGCCGAGTGTCTCAATGTCATTGCTTCCTTAATAATACTTCCTGGGTTGGTACTGTCAGTTGTTGTGCAATCAAATGTCGTTTCGATTGAAACTTCAATTGCTGCAACTGCGTTAGCTTCCGCGGTGTCAGCGTTAGCAACTGCTGTCAAGTATCCATCACTCGAAAGTTTCTTATCTATGTAAAATTGTTTGACATTAGCTTCAATCTTCTGAAATACAGCCAGTTGTTTTTTATTTTGTTCAGTTCCGCGGGCAACAATATTGTTAATTTTTTGTTGGCGTTGTTGACACACTTCTAGACGCTTAGCTTCGAGCTTCACGGTGCGCGCTGCCTTCATCGTAGCGAGCTTTTGTTGAATCTCTGTTTTTTTATCTGTAACAACTTGATTTTGAGCTAGTGACATACCCGGACGACCGCTGTTCATCGCATTAGCGAGCGTTTGAGTACCGAGCACCGTAACACCTATGACGGCAAAAAATGCGACGAATAGTATTATTTTTTTATGAATCATATTGATAAATACCTGTTAAATTTATACGTATACTATTATAGTATTAGCACTATAAGAAATTAAAAGCAACCGGTAACGAGTTCCTGATTCGAGGCGCAAGGAGCGGAGACAAACAAAAAAACCCGTATATCTTTATTTGACTCACAACAATATAGGATAATCTCTTTTACCGACGCTAGATCCTGCCACGTAACCAGTCGACCAACATAATTGCAACGAGAATCCGCCAGATGGCCTATTGATATGTAACAAATCACCAGTTACAAAAAGATTATTCACCTTATTTGATCGCATAGTTTTCATATCTACTTCGGTTAGTGGCAAACCGCCATCAGCAATAATAGCCCGATCCAAACCCATCAGCCCTGTAATTGTAATCGGCAAAGCCTTGAATAAATTGACTATCTTTTTTCGATTATCTTTTGTTACTGAATGAACTTTTGTTTCCATATCCATATGCTCAGAAAGTAATAACAATACCCCTTTGGACATCCCCGCCGGCACTAATTCACTAACGATATTCTTAAGTGCCTTGTTTTTATTTACATCAAAAATACTAATTATTTGGCGCTCTAGTTCTCCAGAATCTGTTTTTGGAAACATATTGATCTGGGCAGTAACAATTCCTGTAAGTAATAATTTCGAAACCTTAGGTGCACTATTAATAATTAACGGGCCAGAAATACCAAAATGAGTGAATAATAATCTGCCATTCAATTTAAATTCTTTTTCACCGTCAACAAAAAAAGTTATATTCATATCTTCCAGCGATATACCCGATAGCTCCTTCGCCCAACGTTCTTTAATCGCCATAGGTACCAGACTTGGAGTTGGACTAATAACCGTGTGCCCTAGCTGTTCTAGCCATTTATAACCATCCCCTGTCGAGCCAGTTTCTGGATGAGACGTACCGCCGGTGGCAAAGATATAGTCCGTAGCAATCAGCGCTTCTTCTCCGCACAAAATAGATTCAATACTATCGTCTTTAATTTGCACACTTGAAACAACACACCCAGTTCGCACTTCTACATTACCTTTTCGCATATAGTCAGTTAAAAACTGCACAACATCAGCTGCACTTTGCGATTTTGGAAATACCCGATTATATGCCTCAACTACCAAAGGCAATCCGTGTGAATTAAAGAAATCAAATGCATCTTTTTCTCCAAACTGAGCAAAAAGCGAATACAAAAACTGCTTTGAACTGCCATATTTTTCCAGCAGCATATGTTCATCTTTTATGGCATTTAATATATTACAGCGGCCATTACCAGATATAAGCAACTTACAACCAAGCTGTTTATTCTTCTCAAGCAGTAGCACGCTAAGTCCGCGCTCACCAGCACGCCCAGCCGCTATCATTCCTGATGCGCCACCGCCAACTACTATAAGATCATATCTTTTTGTCATTATTATACTAAAAGCATAACACCGACACGGCACTTTTCGCTATTGTATATCTGATTGATAACTAGTTATAATAAAATAAGATACTGAAGAGAGGCGCGATCCACAGTAAAAATGGCGATAGAAAAAGGCGATACATTTGAATCATCTGTGGGGGGTAATTTTTTTCGTGCTCGTCATCCTCTGCCCGAAAACCAATGCGCCGAAGAAATCTTTTATATTAAGAACCTATTCGAGATTGGTAGTAGATTAAACTTAGAAACAGAACACGAACTTCTGCCGTGGCAGTCTGAGTGCCTAGAAAAAATAAAAAACGAAAGAAACGTGATTTTATCATCACCGACTGGCTCGGGCAAGACCCGCGTCTTTTTGGAATGGGCAAACATCAGAAAATTTGATAAAGAGAATGGTGGTCGCAAACACACAGCCTACATTACCGCACCCGTAAAAGCCCTATCCAACCAACGTTTTCGTGAACTCGAAAGACAGGGCTATAATGTCGGTCTTGAGACGGGCGATATAAAAAACATCCCAAATGGAGCCGATTATATTTGCTGCACCCAGGAAATCTATACTAACAAATATCTTAACGACGAAGACGCTTCTCTTATCATGGATGAGTTTCACTACGTTTTTGAGGATGGTAATCGCGCTCGAACCTATATAGATTCCCTGTATGGTTCTAAGGCAAGGAATATATTGTTAGCGTCGGCCACCTTCGGCAACACCGATCAGCTTAAGGGCTATGTTGATAAAGTGTCTGAGCGCGATACTTATAACTACGAGAATAAAGAGCGCATTACTGAATTAGAATATAAAGGGAGAATCAATTCCGAAGATATTAGCGATGCTTTGGTAGTAACTTTTTCTGCTAAGAATTGTCAACATATTGCCGGCTCGCTTTTCCACGGTCGAAAGGACAAGGACCAAAAAGAAACAGATATTATCAATGACATCGCGGTAAAAATGAAAATCAAGAACAAGGACCTGCTGGCGCTTTGCAAGCGCGGCGTATCTTATTATTATGGTGCGCTGCTACCAAAAGAAAAGTTGATGGTTGAGCTACTCTTTGAAAAACGCCTGATTGATGCGGTCATTGGAACTGACGCCCTAGCACTCGGCGTTAATTTTCCAGTTCAAAAAGTAGTTTTTGCACAATTAGCCAAATACTATGATGGCCCTATCAGTAAAAATCTATTTGAACAACTATCCGGACGCGCTGGTCGTAAAGGTTATTTTGATAAAGGCGAGGTTTATTTTTGTAACTTTGGCGTAGAAAATAAGGAATACAGTATTGATAAATTATTCGAATGGAATGTTGTAGAGCGAGAAAATGAAAATGCGACGATTCGTTTGACACCAAACATAAAAGAACTTTTGCTCAACAAAACAACGCCAGAAAAAGAGGCTCAATTTATTTGTCGATTCTCTACTGAAAGTTATGATAAACAAGATATAATCAGCCAGATAGAAAAAACTATCAACGATGTCCGGACTTATCAACCATTTAATGATTATAAAACGATAAATTATGCAAAGAATTTTCTTACCCCTGAATTAAAGGATAGAATATGCATAGAGTTCAAAGATAACATCGCAAAAGCGTACTTCGATGAATTCGATCAAAAACAAAACTGTGAAATATTTTCCTGGATCCTAATGGGAAAGACTACCGAACAAATCGTCAGTACTTTTTCGGAAAGCTTTTCTGACTTGCTCCAGTTTCGTAAATACTTTCGACATCTGCCAAAAGAATATAAAAAAGGTATAGACTTTCATAAACTAGAACGGACAATAAATAGCATCGACGACACGGCCTTAAACATAGACAGAGGTACGTTTACTATTGCCGAGATTATGAGGCAAAAAAAAGTAAACAAAGGCGAATGCTAAATGGACTATTCCGCAGAAGTATGCGACGAAGTCGTAGAATTTTTGGAACAAATCCCAAAACCAGATTACGATAAGCTTCCACGAGAGATTATTAATTATTTTTATCAACACTGTAATTCCACAAGCGAAAAAAGTTTTACATATAATACAGCCCTCCCCGTTTCTCAGCAAAATTTACATCAAGAGACCAAGAACATTTTAACTTTCTTGATTCGAGTTTTTTTGGAATACGAAGACCAGTCTAAATAGAACCCAGAGGACGTTCCTCTATAGGTTATACTTTGTGACAGTTTTTAATAGTTGACTAACCCAAAGGGTAAAGTATATAATACCATTTGTATTCCGACGTAGCTCAATGGTGGAGCAAGAAGCTGTTAACTTCGAGGTTACTGGTTCGAGTCCAGTCGTCGGAGCCAAGCTGAGCAGTGAAAAAGGGTGACCAGGTTCCATGACCAGTTCCCCTAATTAACTCTTTAGCTAGACATAAAAAGAAGTCAGACTTAACAACTGGCGAAAAGGTTAGAACCGTCCAAAAGGGCGGTTCTTTCTATTTCATCTCTGTTGTTTGGTTCTAAAGTCGACCAGTGTACTATATGGTGGCTGGACAGTTGAAAAGCTGACTCGGTTCCATGACTACTAAGTATGCTATTTTATAGCAAACGTAATAACGATTTAATATAAATACTGGAACCTATGATATATATGAGACGACGCGTCTACTTTTCTATATATGTAAGTATATAATACTAGTAAGAGCGATACCCTAGCGACACTTGTTGTTGCAACATAAAAAGAAGAGTATTATTAAGCGAAATAATATCAGGAAAGGCAATAATAGATGTTGATAAAGTTTAAGAACTTGATACTCACAGCCCTTAGTATTACCGTACTAAGTCTGTTATCCGTAACAAATACTTACGCGGCGACGCCTACTTTTGGGCACAAATATCAGAATGGCGTTGGCAATGTTACGGCATGGTTAAACTATAATTCAGGTGTTGGTTATTGGCAGTCGTACATCACGAACGGTGCAAATAATTGGATGTATCCCGGTTGGAGCAATCCTATCTATATAACTTTTGTTAGTAGTAACTATGGGTCTAATATGGATTTCCATCGAAATAATGATGCATATTTTGGTGGTGGTATGAATATATATGCATGGACGCAGTTCTATTCTAGTAATGGAACTCAGATAAGTCCAACTGCCTCAAATTGGTACTATACAGAAATTCACATTAATCATGATATGTATAGCAGCCCAAATTTCACCAATACACAAGCTAAGGGAACTACAATACATGAGATGGGCCATGCCTTTGGGTTAGCTCACTACAACTCAAATCCAAACAGCATTATGTGTCAAACGGCATACGGAAGAATTGCGCAAACCGTACAAAAGGTCGATAATGATGCAGTTAACGCTATTTATTAAATATCTTTAGTATATAAGGAGTAGAAATATGTCGACAAGAAATAGTTATAAAATAGACAAAGTAAAAATCTATGGTATTTTAGCTGCGATCGTGTTCGTCTCAGGAGTAGGTGTGGCATATAACCTCACGTCTACACCGTCTAACGGTATGTCTGAACAATTAAACCAGAATACTTTGGTAGGATCTAACAATGCATATGACAATATTCCAGTGAGCGAAATCCAGACAGCTAAAGTTGAGGGCGACTTTGCGTGGAATACGGTAGACCCGTACTATGGCTATGACAATTCGCCAATAGTAGCTCTCGTACATATTGATTCTATTAATGGAGGGCGTACATATAGTCCAGTCTATGAGCAATATGTTTTTCCGCAAACTTTTGGCAAGTTAACTGTACAAAAGGTCTATAAAGGCGATATTAGACAAGGAGATCAACTCAACTATACTCGTCTTGGAGGTATAGTTAGCTACGACGACTACTGGAGTAGTTTAAACAAGGAGCAACAAGATAAAATACTATACCTTAACAATGGAAAGAGGCCGAACGAAAAAAACTATATAAAAGATAAGTTCAAGGATGATATAGACATCGAAACAGATAAATACTATATTGTTTTTCTAACGCCTCAATCCTCAAAAGATGGAAAGATTAAGGAATACTTCATAAACGGAATGCAATATGGATTGAGAGAGGTTAATGGCTATACCGGTGGCTCGGATGCTCAAATAACAGTTCTCAATAATGAAACTGGAAAGTGGGATAAGCCTAGCAGCCTACTGAAGAATTATAAGTAGTATGAATTATTGATTACTGCGTGTACAAATAGGTTCTATTTTGATAAAGTGTACTGATTATTGAATTTGATTAATTAACGGATGTAAGCTAAAGTACAGCGAGCCTTTTATGTAGGCGGTAGTTGTTCTTTGTTCGAGCCCAGTCGTCGGAGCCAATTTTGTGAATCGGCATTGGTAACGAATGCCAGAAAAGGTTTCAACAGATTGAGTTGAAGCCTTTTTTTATCCAAAGTTGCGTTCGCAAGTAACATACGTAAAATCTTATTCCTTTTTGCTGGTTGCGAACTTTCAAAGATTTGTTTTGCTTTTGAAGCAAGTTGTAACAGATACTCACTAGTTACTTCAAAGCTTTTGTCGTTATTTGTGAACTCAACTAGTTTTCGATCTAGTTCGTCCATCTCTGCTTTGGTTTTTGTTACATATTTGTCATACTCATCGACAGTAATACGCCCATCAAGCCTATCTTCGTAAAGCACGTCTAGTTTTTTCTGAAGCTTGTTATATTCCGTGCGTGTTTGCGTGATGGCGTTTCTATAAAACATTTGTATGTTTTCATGTTCGGATTTTAGCGTATGAAGTACTTGATATACGGCTTTCTCTCCTATGCTTATTTTATCCAATAATTCAATAACTTGAGGCAGAAGTTCCTCTTCGGACGTGTGTGGTTAGTCACAGGGTATATTTTTGGCTTTAGTACAGCGCATATAAACACGCCCTTTTTGTTCGTATGATGAAATACTACAACCACAATTAGCGCATTTTAGTATGCCACTAAATACGAATGTCTGTTTCGTGTCTGTTTTATTTTTATCTCTTGTCCTATTTTCATTTACTAGCTGTACTGTATCGAACGTGTGTTTACTAATAATCGGTTCGTACTTATGAGGGTATAAACTACCATCATATTTCATTACGCCATAATAGAAGGTTGTCAGGCTCCCATTAAACTGGACACATCGTCTATTCTAGAAATGACGTATATACTAGTTTAAATAAGGAGATTTATTATGCCCCGAGGCATACCAGCAGATCGCACACATAAAGATGAAATCGTTGCTAAGATTCGTGATCACGGTTTGAGTGTGAGCGCAGCGAGCGCTCAATACCAACTGAGCAGTAAAACTATTTACGCATGGTTACGCGAGGGAGTTGTTGATGGTAATCGTAACTTAATCCTTGAAAACAACAAGCTCAAAAAAGAGATTGAGCAGCTATATAAATTGCTCGGTCGAGCGACCGCTGAAATGCAACGGTCAAAAGATTAGCCATCCTGGAGGAAGTCGACTCAGGATGGCAGAAGTACTTCGTGGCCAGGCTGGGTATCCCCGCAGTAGCTACTATGAGCAGCCACTAGTTCTACAAACCAGGGACAAACAAGCGGTTCAAGTTTTGTCATTGGCTCACGAGCAACATCCGCTATACGGTGTTCGCCGACTCGCTCTGCATCTCGGTTGGAGCCAGAATAAAACCAGGCGTATCCGCTCCCTGGCGGGCGTAGTCATTGTTCGACCCAGCAAAAAGAAGCGTTATGGCAGTAGCGCGCCAGCCGAAATCTTGGCAGCACCTAATGCCCTAAAACGCTTTGCACATTACCGTAATGAACATCGGCCACAAGATGGCATGAGTTATGCTGGCATGGTCGACTCTGGTGGTTGGGTACAGGACTTTACCTACTTATGGTTCCAGCGTAGCTGGCACTACCTAGCGGTAGTGCTCGATCTCAAGACTAGGCGGATTGTGGGTTGGAAGTTGGGGCTTAGGCACAGTAGCCAACTAACACTCGCCGCATTGCAAGACGCCCTCACAAAATACCCCGCTCCAACTATTTTGCACAGCGATCAAGGCACTGAATATCTAAGCTACAGACACCAACTCATCTGTGACCAATATGAGATTACGCTCAGTTGCAGTAAACGAGCTAGCCCCTGGCAAAACGGCTTCATGGAACGCTTTTTTGGCAGTTTCAAACCAGAACTAGGCAAACTGTCGCAGTACAAAGATTTAGGTCAATTACATGAAGCGATTGCACTAACTGTGCATTACTACAATACCGAACGTATCCACTTAGCATTAAAGATGAGTCCGGCAGCTTACGCTGCCAGCCTCATGCCAGCTACGCTGGAAAGAGACAAGGTGTCCGAGAAAGTGGGAGCTTGACAATGCCAAAGGCAATCGGATGATCAAGTGCGTATAGTTGTTCGACGTGAACGCCTTCTGCTTGCATGATTGAGGCGGATTTATCCATGAGCAGTTGGGTATGAGACTTAGATTTATCCTTCTTTATCGAACAGTTTATATAGACTGCGGTTAGATCGCTAAAATCTGTCGTGTTGTCGTCTGTCATTGTGATACTCCTTTGCTAGATAATTATGATTGTATTTCACTCGTTCATTTTATCCCGATTGACGTCGGTAGGACCATGCATAATAAAGGCCTATACCGATGAGCAGGAGCAGGCTGGCACCTGCGGCATATTGGATAAGAGCGACACCGACCAGTACATAGGCGAGTGCTGATAGACTATTCGAAATCAGTGTGGCAGCAAAAAATGGTTTAATTTGCAGTTCACCGACCAGACCCGAAGCGTAGCTGAGAGCTATGTACGGCAACCGAGCCATGCGTAACAAAAATACCGTCTGAAACGGCTTGTCGGATAGGTTATTCTCAATTCTTGCTACTAGTATGGGAATGAGCTTTTTGTTACGGGACGGTTTTGTCGCAGGCGTCAGTATGCCAACGTGCGAAGAGCGGGCGAGCATAAATGCAAACAAAGCTGAAAATGATGCTCCTACAAGGATAACGAAAAATGCAGTGATAGGTTCAAATACGCCGAGTGCAATTAGCGTCAGTACCGTCACCGAGAAGCCTGTAAGACCAATGACTATATAGGCCAGTGTATAGAGGAGTGGTCCCCAGAACCCAAGGTGTGTAATAATCTGCTGAACGCCGTGCTGCAGTTGCTCAATAGAATTTATACCTCTCGAAGATACGACAGCAACTACAATTAGTAGCAATACAGCTAGTATAATGCTGTTGCGCTTCGTCGGGTCGCTACTGAGATTGAGCATATTTTGCCTAATGGTAAAGGAGCCTTAATATCCGTTTTGCGAATGGAGATTGTAACTTTTTGCCAGAATATTGGCGTGCCGCAGCTTGAATTACTCGTGAACCAATTGGATACGGAAAGGGTTTGCTGAGCACTGCATCTAACTTTATGCCTTCATACATCATAAGTATAAGCTCGCTCGTAATCTCGCCAGCACGTGGACCAACCATGGTTCCACCAAGTACCAGGCCTTGCTTAGAGAGATAGAGCTTTAGGAACCCCTCCGTCGAGTCATCGGTAATGGCTCTATCATCTTCATCAAGATGAACAATAAGCTCATCATAGTTCGCAGCTTCGGTGCCCAATTGCAGTTTATTGATTCCGAACGTAGCCACTTCGGGGCTGGTGAATGTTGTCCACGCCATGTGTTTGGCAGTATATTTCTTTTTGAAAGGTGAAAAGAAGTTGCGTAGGACTACGCTGGCCTGAAGCTCAGCAGCGTGCGTGAACATATGTTGCCCAGCTGCATCACCTACGGCACTCACGGCTTTGTTGGTTGTCCGCAAATACTTGTCGAGTTGCAAATTATTGTGATCGTCAAGTTTTATTCCTGCTGTTTCAAGAGCCAGAGAATCTATATTTGGAACTCTACCTACACCCACAAAGACTGCATCGGCGGATATTTTTAATACTGAGCCGTCAGGGGTCTTCACGAAGACCTGCCCGTTCTCTATTTTTTCCACTGCTACTCCAGTACGTATACTTATGCCTTCTTTTTCAAGCAGGCGCTGTAGTAGGACTGATACTTCTGGTTCTTCTTTGGGGAGTATACGTTCTCCCGTTTGCAGAATTGTAACGTGCGAACCCAGACGCGAAAAAGCTTGTCCTAGTTCAATATTGATAGGACCGCCCCCGATGAATACAAAATCTTTTGGAAACCGTTTGATACTAAATATAGACTCGTTGGTATAATGCGGAATTGACTCAAGGCCTTCTAGTTCTAACGTCCTCGGCCTTGATCCTGTGGCGATGACAATATGCTTAGCCGTGTAATGATTACCATCCACAATCACATCATGTTCCCCTGAGAAGCGTGCATTACCAATTGCAATGTCTATGCCTAGAGTCTTGATATACTCAGGGTTCTCATGTTTGCGTATGACGGCTTGACGCTCCTTAATGTAGTCCATCACTTTCTGTATATCTACAGTATGGGCCTGATCATGAGAGCTGTATTTTGATGATGTATCTATATCATGAAAAAGATTGGCGACATGTAGCAGTGCTTTAGAAGGGATACAACCGTAATTTAGACAATCACCGCCGAATGTTTCCGGTGCTTTATCTATGAGCAATACCCTAAAACCGGCTCGCTGCATGAAGATTGCACAGGTCAGGCCACCTGAGCCTGCGCCGATAACGATGATGTCGTGAGTGTATTTATTAGGCATAGCTTTCATTATAGTTAAGTGTTTGCTAAAATACTACAATGAACTTATTTAGTAAAAAGACTGTGGACATCACACGCGAGGAAGAACGTCTTATATCCGCCATGCAGTTGCTCGGCGATAAAAACCGCTATAAGATCTTTAAGTTGCTAATGTCGCATGATGAAATGTGCGTTACTGAGATTGCTGATGAACTTAAGATCACCGTATCGGCCATATCCCAGCAGTTTCGTAATTTTGAACTACTAGGGCTGGTTGACAAAGAGCGAATGGGGCAAAAGATTTGTTATACGTTGAGGAGTGATGATGACCTCGTCAGCGAGCTCATTAAAGTAGCGAACAAACGTAAATCATAAAAGGAATGGGTATATGTCAAAGATAACAATCTACAGTACGGCGACATGCGGATACTGCAAAATGCTAAAAAGCTATTTACAGAGTAAGGATATTGATTACGATGAAAAGCACGCTGATCAAGACCAAAAACTTGCCGAAGAGCTTTACGAGAAGAGCGGTCAACTTGGCGTACCGTTTACGATCATAGAGAAGGAAGACGGTACTGTGGAAAAGGTACTTGGTTTTGACCGTAACAAGATCAACTCTGTACTAGGAATCGCCTAAACATATGAAAGCCATCTGGGAGGAATTGGCCTGTTACTATGACATTGACGTTGAAGGTAACGTTAATTCAGGCGGTGCTTGGTATTACCCCACCCCAATGGACGGCTCCGTTGAACGTGTAAAAAAAGATTTCACTAATTACGTAGCCGTCTGGCGCGGCGTGGAGGTTTCAGAATAATATGTCAAAACTATATATACCCGTACTCGCAGGGACTACTCGTGAACAGCGTAAAAGTATTTTTGCCGCAAGGCTCGTCGCTGAAGTAGGAAGTACTTTCGAAGACGTAGAAACTGAAGTGATTGATCCTAAAGATTTCAATTTTCCAGGCGACGGCAATGACCCTGAAGGGAAAGATGCACGCTATACGGCGATAACAGAGAAAGCACACGGCTTTTTTATTGTTACTCCCGAATACAACCATAGTTTTCCTGGTAGCTTAAAGCGCATGCTAGATAGCGAACTAAAAAACTATATACACAAACCTGTAGCTTTTGCGGGCGCATCATCTGGCCAGTGGGGTGGAGTCCGTGCAATCGAACAGCTAGTTGGCTCTGTTCGTGAAATGGGACTTGTCGCCACTTTTACCGATATGCAATTCCCTAAAGTCCAAGAACTTTTTGATGAAAATGGCGTTCTACAAAATGAGGCTTATCGTGAATACGTTAAGGGGGCGTGGGCAGAGCTTATTTGGATGGCAAAAGTACTTAAGACTGGTAGAGAAAATGAACCAAGCAAACACCACCAATAAAAAACTACTGTTTGTTTACAATGCTGATACAGGCTTCCTAAAAGGGGTGATGAATCTAGTGCATAAAACAGCTAGACCCGAAACCTATCCTTGCAAATTGTGTATGGTCACTTTTAGTGGAGCAAATATGAAAAAAATGTGGAAGCAGCATATCGAGAACTTAGGCATGTCCTCAACATTTCTGCACCGTAATGAATTTGCTAAGTCGTACCCAAATATGGGCATTAAACTTCCCGCAGTATTAATCGAGGAAGGCAAATCCATATCGATATTGGTGAGTAGTAACGAATTCGAAAAAATTAATGATGTAACGGAACTTATTGATGTGATCGCTCGTAAGTTGCAAGAAGTACAGTCTACCAATAAGACACTTTAAATATATGTGTTCTGTGTCCCGCGACCCATGTAAATGTCCGTGACCTGTATAGGGAGCCAAATAAAGAAGACCCGTATAGGTCTTTTTTATTTGGCTCCGTAACTTCTGCCCTCGAACCAGTAACTCGCCAGCTTGTTTGGCGATAGTTACTAGTTCGGCGTAGCGAAGAAACAAAAAATAGCTTGCTCATTTTTGTGACTGAGCGGAGGAGCCGAAGGCAATGTCCAGTCACTTATCAATTATTACGTTTTAGATTGAGTTTTCAGATAATCAACCAGCCGCGCTTTCATAGAAACATGCGCACCATTTAACCCTAACACCTTCAATGCACCGACTAAAACGTATAGTTCGTCTAGCGCTTCGGGACTGCGTGTATTTTCAAAACTATTAAATTTATCGTTTACGGCGTTAATCAACCACTTTTCTTGTGCAGGGCTAGGACCTTTTTTGGTTGGGACGTCATCAAAATGAGTCGTAACTACCTCGAGCGATCTGGCTGAACGATCACGTTTTTGTAAATACCCCTTGGCCATCAGCCCATCAATATGTACTGCAACAGTTGAAACAGATTTATAACCTAATGCGCGCATAATTTCACGATAGCTTGGACCATACCCATGACCTTGAATAAAAGTATCAACAAAATTCAACAATTCTCGTTGACGTTTACTAGACCGTACTTTATCTGTCATATTTTCTCTGCATTTCTATTACCTACTATATATGACCTACTGCCTACCGCAATCCCTGCCAGCCCCCACCAGATAATCGACAAAGTATCGTCAACCCAAACCGGCAGCAACAGACCAATTAATGCCAGACCAATACCACTTGTAAATAGGCCTAATACAAACCAGTCTTTTCGTAATCTCCATAAACCAGCCATTACCATGCCAAATATAGCCACAAAATAGACTAATCCCAACCATCCAGCTTCGTGCGCTGTAAACAGATATTGATTTTCAATTATTGTTGGCTGGCTTCCAAATAATGACGCTGACCCAGTACTGCCAATTCCATCGCCCAACGGTTGACGAACCATCTGTCCAAAACCATCTTGTAACGAACTAATATGTCCCTCGTTTGAGTTTTCACTGCTGCCACCATTTGGATTCTCGTGCAATATAACATTCGACACAAATGATGAGTTATTTAATGCCAAATAACTGCCGACCGCGACAATTAAAACTGCGGCAATCGCAAACCAAGGCTTAAATAATATCTTATTTTTCACAGTCACTACAGTCAATACAATAGCAATCGCAACGCTGGTTCCAATCAGTGCACTCCGTGAATAACTAGACCATAATGCGACCAACCCACCAACAGATAGGATACTAACCAAAACTAAGGTTAATTTGTTCTTTTTGACCTTTCGACTGGCAACTGCAGCGACTATCAAAGTCAGTACCATACCAGCATATGCACCTAATGGGTTAGGGCCCCTAAATGTGCTGTTTATACGAATAAAATCTTGGTTTTGGTCAACTGCCAGATACGGACTAATTGTATTAATATTGTAACCAATATATTTCAATACATCTTTTGGTAACAAGAAAATCTGCAACAGCGCGAATATCAATACTACCAATGCACCGGCTATACCAACCCGTATAAACATTTGATGATATTTTGGATATAATCGCATCGCCAAATAAACCAGGCTAAAATAAAACACATAACGCAAATCAATTGCCAAACCAGCCAAACTAGACGCTAGCCCTGTGGGTTTATAAGCCAATAACACCAGATGTAGCACCGCATAAGCACAGATTAATATCACAATTGGGTCACGCAAAATCTTGAATTGTTTAGTTTTATATAATGTAATCAATAATATAACCCCAGCAACCAACATCAAAATTTCTTTCCAAGATTTAATCAACAAATCATAATCTGGCCACAAAGTACCAAAACCAACACTTATCGGAGCATGTAAAATAATGCCACCAAATATAACCAACAAAATACTGATGTATATTTTTTCTAGTGTATTGCTTTGAGTTTTGCTAACTACCATCTGCTAACTACTATATACCATTTAACAACCCCAAAGATGTTATAATTAGCTTACTTATGCCAGGCAAAAACACCAAATTTTACAGTCTTATACTAATAATTATAGACACTTTTGTACTGATTGGGGCTTTTACGATTGCTTACATCGCCCGTGTTCAATATGACCCACGTCCACTTTTGACCAATGTCCATGCCTATGATTACCTGAGGGCATTTATATTTATTATTCCTTTTTGGATTTTAGTGTTTGCAATGTTGGGTTTATATCAGTCTGGTACTTATAACCGACGACTAGTTGAATGGGCAAAGATTGCGCTAGGTACATTTATTGGGATTTTGCTGGTTATTGGTTGGCAATACGCCAGTGGCGACGATATATTACCAGCACGTCTGGTCGCGGTTTATGGTATGTTGGCAGCATTTGGATTGATAGTTTTTGAACGAGAAGTAATGCGTTTGTCGCGCAGCATGATGTTCCGATACGGTAGGGGCGTAAACAGAGTACTATTAATTGGCACCACAGATGCCACTAGTGATATCGCTCGTAATCTGGCTAACACGGTTAAAAGTGGTTACGAAATTATTGCTATTGCTGGCCCAAAGAAAATTGTTCCACCAGAACTTAACGTTCGTCATTATTCATTAGTCGAATCAGCGCTGCTGGATATAAAACTTAACAAGATTACTGCGATTATTCAGACTGATTTATATAATTCAACTGAACGCAATCAAAAAATTTTAGGTGCTGCTCAATCACATCATATTGGGTATAGTTTTATCCCGGGTGAAGCAGAGTTTTATTCGGGCAAAAATACTGTCGATGTATTTTTGGGCTATCCAATAATAACTGTTCATCAGACGCCGTTAGTTGGTTGGGGCGCAATAATTAAGCGTATATTCGATTTCGTCGTTAGCCTAATTTTGCTAGTTATTTTGTCGCCAGTTTTACTGGTGATTTATATAATAAAAAAAAATGCGGACCCAGGGCCAGCTTTTTACATTAGTAAACGCCTAAGCCGTTTTTCGGAACCAATTGATTTGATTAAATTCCGCAGTATGGATGCTAAATATGGCAGTCGTGATGCCGCTGACGAGTTTCACCAAATGGGGCGTGATGATCTAGCGCGCGAATACGAAAAAAATCGTAAGGTAGAAAACGACCCACGCATTACCCGTATTGGAAAATTCTTGCGTGATACATCATTAGACGAACTGCCTCAGATATTAAATGTTATCAAAGGTGATTTAAGCCTAGTTGGTCCACGACCAATCTTGCCTCAAGAAACCAAATTAGCGCATGGACGCACAGCATTGTTACACAGTGTTAAATCTGGCGTAACTGGTATGTGGCAGGTATCAGGTCGTAGTGAATTGACGTTTGATGAGCGAATTGAATTGGAGCTGTTTTACGCTCAGAACTGGACTTTCTGGCTAGATATAAAAATCTTGTTTAAGACGGTAGGCGTTGTTTTGCGTAAACGCGGAGCGAAATAGGTGAAAAATCCAAAGATTGTCATTGTCCATGATTGGCTAACCAATATGGGCGGTGCCGAGAATGTAGTTTTGGCTATGCATGAGGCCTTTCCGTATGCTCCGATTTACACATCAACATTTACGCCCGAAAATATGCCAGCGTTTAAGGGTTTGGACGTTAGAATGACATCATTACAAAATCTGCCAAAGCCGCTGCGTAAACTTCACAAGTTCTTTCCAATGTTGCGCGCTAAAGCATTCCAAAAACTAGATTTGTCTGAATTCGACATAATTATCAGCAGTTCTAGCGCTGAATCAAAACAGATCCGTAAAACCAGCGGTAATCAAATCCACATCTGTTATTGCCATACACCAATTCGATATTATTGGAGTCATTACAATGAATACAAGGCCGACCCTGGTTTTGGAAAACTCAATTGGCTAGTTCGTCTAGCAATGCCATTGATGATTCCAGCACTTAAGAAATCTGACTACAAAGCTGCACAAAAGGTTGATATTTTTGTTGCTAACAGTACCGAAGTTCAAAAACGTATTCAAAAGTATTACAACAGAAATTCAACTGTAGTTCACCCGCCAGTTGATGTTGATCGTTTTGAACCAGCAAGGGAACGTGGTGATTATTATGTCGCACTAGGCCGTCAGGTGCCGTACAAGCGTGTTGATTTAGCAGTTATGGCCGCAAATCGACTTGGTATAAAACTTCGCGTGTATGGCAGTGGCAGCGAGCATCAAAAACTAGTTGAAATGGCTGGGCCAACAATTCAGTTTTTTACTGACAGATTTGGCGATGCATCAAATAATGCGGTAACGGCAGCTTTAAATAGTGCAAAGGGCTACATTTTCCCGGCCGAAGAGGACTTTGGAATTGTTGAAGTCGAAGCTTTGGCTGCTGGTGCGCCAGTAATTGCATTTGGCAAAGGTGGTGCATTGGATATTGTTCAGGACGGTGAAAGCGGAGTATTGTTTCATGAACAATCAGTCGAGTCGGTGGTTGATGCGATTAAACGTGCTGATAAAATAAATTTTTTGCCCGGCACACTACGTCGCAAGGCAAAAAGATTTGACAAAAGCTTATTTATTTCAAAAATTCACAAAATTATCTCTGATCAAATAATATAAAAATTATAAATCCCCACCTCACTATCGTTAATAGAAAACCATATTAAAACATCTATTTTTAATTTGCGAGGATAAACCTTGCAAATTATTTTGTAAGTGTATAATAAGCTTATGCCAAGCCGTAACGTTGTAAAGATTGACATACCTAACACTTTTTATCATGTATATGCACGAGGACATAACAAGGGGTTAATTTTTCGTGACGACGAGGATTATAGAGTGTTTTTAAATCTACTCAAACGATACCTAGATATCATAATCATAAATAACTCGAGTGGCCGACCCTATGCAAATCTATATGGACAGATCGAACTTAATTGTTATTGTTTGATGCCAAATCATTTTCATCTGTTACTATATCAAATCAATGAACATGCGATGACACAATTAATGAGGTTTATTATGACTGGCTATAGTCGATATTTTAATAAAAAGTACGAATTATCGGGCGCTTTGTTTGAGACAACATATAAAGCCTCAATAATTTCGATAAATAAGTATCTAATTCATATCTCTCGTTATATTCACATCAACCCCAAAGACTGGCGCACATATAAGTATTCAAGCCTTACGTATTACCTAGCCAAAACCCCACCAGAATGGCTACAAACAAAAAGAATCATAGAACTCTTTTCATCGCCTAATGAATACGAATTATTTATTGCTGATTATGAAGACTACAAATATACACTTGACGATATCAAACACGAACTAGCCAATAAATAACTCAAAAAAACACATTTATAACACATTATTTAAATTTGCGAGGATAAACCTCGCAAAGTTCATACAACCTACTAACTACAATCTACAAAACATCACGCCTGTAATTTTTTGGCGATTTCACCAGTCCTATGACTAACATCTTTTCGCGATACCAAAATACCATCAGGCGTATTTACTACCACAACATTGTCCAAACCAATCACTGCAATTGGTTTGTCTTCTTCGTTGCGGATATAAACATTTGTACTATCCAAAACATGAATATTTT
Source organism: Candidatus Saccharibacteria bacterium CG2_30_41_52 (assembly GCA_001873625.1). Classification (GTDB taxonomy): domain Bacteria; phylum Patescibacteriota; class Saccharimonadia; order Saccharimonadales; family Saccharimonadaceae; genus UBA1547. The sequence goes on from MNZN01000012.1 coordinate 61,996, forward strand.
CACCACTAAAATAATTACCAATTTCATCCTTCGGCACAACATCATGTAAATCTTTGAATGACCCTACGTCCATCCAGTCAAAGTTGGCTGCAACAACGGCTAGGCTTTTGGCTTTTTCGATTAAGGCAATATCAATTACTTGGTTATCTAATGCCAAATAAGTTTCTTTATATTTATCCGATCCAACTTTGGCAATTGACGCCAAACTTTCAAAACTTTTCAACAAATCGGGCGCACTAAGTCGCATTTCACTCAAGAAAGTGTTAACTGAACCAACGAAATAGCCACAGTTCCACAAATAATCACCCGATTCGACATATTTCTTAGCCGTCTCAAAATCAGGTTTCTCTTTAAATGATTCAACGTTAAACACACCTTCATTCGCACTAATAACACCGTCGCGTTTAATATATCCAAATCCTGTTGATGGAAATGTTGGTTCGATACCGATTAGCGTAATCTGATTATCTTTTTGTGATACTTTGGCAGCCTTTGCAAATGATCGTGCAAATCCACCGATATCTCGAACATGATGATCTGAGTGTATAAACGCAACTGGTTCGTCATGATCATGTTTGCGCGCAATAACATCCAACGCAAAAACAATACAATGCGCTGTACCACGTCGTCCTGGTTCAATCAAAAAAGCCGACTCAGGTAATTCTGGCAATTGTTTACGAATATGGTCTGAATGACTTGCCTCGGTAACTACATAAATCGTATCACCTATTTTTAATGCCCTGTCATAGGCTGTTTGTAATAATGTTCGCTCACCAGTTAATTTTAATAAGTGTTTTGGATACTGTGGAGTTGAGAGTGGCCATAGGCGAGTCCCCGACCCACCGGCAATAATAACCGTAATCATATGACGCTATTATAACTCATGACACTAATCTACCCCACCCGTAGCGTCATTTTATAAAAAACACGCTATAATTAATGTATGACTAAACTACTTATCACAGGTGGAGCAGGGTTTATTGGGTCAAACTTTGTGCATTACACCCTAACCAATAGGCCTGAATATAAAATCACGGTTATCGACAAATTAACCTACGCTGGCAACATAGACAATCTAAAAAGCGTAATGGACAAAATAGAATTTGTTAAAGGCGACATCTGTGACAGCGAACTAATGGACGAATTAGTTAGCAAAAATGACATAGTAGTCCACTTTGCTGCCGAATCACACAACGACAACAGCTTACGTAATCCACAACCATTTATCCAAAGTAATATCGTGGGCACATTTACAATCCTTGAATCAGTTCGTGAATATGGCAAACGCCTACATCATATCAGTACTGATGAAGTCTATGGTGACTTGGCACTCGACGATCCTGCCAAATTTACCGAAGACACTCCATATAACGCCAGTAGCCCTTATTCCAGTAGCAAAGCCAGTTCTGATTTATTGGTCAAAGCTTGGGTGCGCTCATTTGGCATTAGCGCCACTATCTCAAACTGTTCAAACAACTATGGGCCATACCAGCACATCGAAAAATTCATTCCTCGTCAAATTACTAATATCCTCAGTGGTATTTCGCCAAAACTCTACGGTACAGGCGAACAAGTTCGTGACTGGATTCACGTTGATGATCACAACAGCGCTGTTCACACGATTTTAGACAAAGGCAAATCAGGTGAATTATACCTGATTGGCGCTAACGGCGAACAAAACAACAAATACATCATTGAAACTATCTTGGAATTAATGGGTCGCGACAAAACAGCCTACGAACACGTTAATGACCGCCCGGGTCATGACCAACGATATGCAATCGACAGCACTAAATTACAAACTCAGTTAGGCTGGTCGCCAAAATACACAAACCTGCGCGAAGGCTTAAAGGCTACTATAAAGTGGTATACGGAAAACGAAGCTTGGTGGAAGAACGAAAAAGCTAAAATTGAAGCAGCTTACGCCGAGAAAGGGCAATAATCTATATGTCAGAAAAAACAGGTGAATTAGAATTCAGCAAAGAACTAAAATTTCAAACAACTACTATCCCCGGTCTTTTAATCGCTGACTTGCCTGTTCATGGCGATGCGCGTGGTTGGTTCAAAGAAAACTGGCAAAATGAAAAAATGTCCAATCTGGGTTTACCCGAATTTGGACCAATTCAAAATAATATATCATTTAATGCCGAAAAAGGCGTAACACGTGGTATTCACGCTGAGCCATGGGATAAATATATTTCAGTTGGTGCTGGTCGGATATTTGGTGCTTGGGTAGATCTTCGGGTTGGTGATAGTTTTGGAAATGTCTTTACTGCCGAACTTGATCCAACCAAAGCTATATTTGTTCCACGTGGCGTTGGTAATTCTTTTCAAGCGCTCGAAGACAACACAGTTTATACGTATTTAGTAAATGAACATTGGTCAGCCGAAGCTCAATCTAAATATACATTTGTAAACCTTGCAGATAAAACGATCGACATTAAATGGCCAATCCCTCTTGATCAGGCTAGCCTGTCCGACAAAGACAAGATTCATCCTGGCCTAGCTAATGTTATACCAATGAAACCTAAACGAACATTAATCACTGGATCAAACGGACAACTTGGTCGTGCATTGCAGATTGAATTCCCTGACGCCGAATTTACCGATTCAGTCGAACTGGATATAACCAGCAAAAACCTAGATTCTGCCAGACCATGGCGCCAATATGGCACTATTATCAATGCCGCCGCCTTTACAGCTGTCGACAAAGCCGAAACACCTGAAGATCGCCCAATTGCCTGGGAAATCAATGCTCGTGCAGTTGCCAACCTTGGTAAAATTGCTACTAAATACAGCATCACGTTGATTCATATATCTAGTGATTATGTTTTTGACGGAACAATTGATAACCACACCGAGGACGAAAAATTTAGTCCATCAGGAGTTTATGCCGAGGCTAAAGCAGCCGGCGATATCGCTGCAGCAATGGCTCCAAAACACTACATTATGCGCACCAGTTGGGTAATCGGTGAAGGAAATAACTTCGTCCGTACAATGAAATCCTTAGCTGGACGCGACATTAAACCAAGCGTCGTCAACGACCAAATTGGCCGATTGACGTTTACTTCTGATCTAGCAAAAGGAATTAAACATTTAATAACCAACAAATCACCTTTTGGTACATACAATCTATCTGGTGATGGTAAACCTGCCAGTTGGGCCGAAATCGCAGCTGATGTTTACGAATTATCTGGACACGGTCGGGATGAGATAACAGGCGTTTCAACCGAAGAGTACTATCGTGGCAAAGAAGGTATCGCGCCTCGCCCACTTCAAAGCACACTTAATCTTGATAAAATCAAATCAACAGGCTTTCAACCAGCAGATTGGCAACAATCATTGGCTGAATACTTAAAGAACGAGGAGGCAAAAAAGTGAAAGGTATAATTTTAGCAGGTGGTTCAGGCTCACGACTTTGGCCAATAACTCAAGGTATTAGTAAACAGTTGATGCCAATTTATGACAAACCAATGATTTATTACCCCTTAACAACTTTGATGTTGTCTGGAATTAAAGACATTTTGATTATCACTACACCCGAAGACCAATCACAATTTCAACGCTTGTTAGGTGACGGTTCGCAGTGGGGTATTAAATTATCATACGAGGTTCAACCATCACCCGATGGCCTAGCTCAAGCCTTTATTATTGGTGAAAAGTTTATTGGTCGTGACAAAGTCGCATTAGTCCTGGGCGACAATATATTCCACGGCAGCGACCTTGGCAAATCACTAAAGGGCTGCATTGATCCAAATGGAGGCACTGTGTTCGCATATCGCGTATCTGACCCCGAACGATACGGCGTGGTTGAATTCGACAAGAATCACACTGCAATTTCGATCGAGGAAAAGCCAACCGATCCAAAATCTGATTATGCCGTAGTCGGACTTTATTATTACGATAATGATGTCGTCGGAATCGCAAAGAATGTCGAACCCAGTGAGCGCGGTGAATTAGAAATTACGTCTGTCAACGAAGAATATTTGAATCGCGGTAAATTGACGGTTACAACACTTGATCGTAGTGATGTTTGGCTAGACACTGGGACTATCGACAGCATGACCGATGCTTCCGACTACGTCCGCGTAGTTCAAACCCGTACTGGCCAAATCATCGGCAGTCCCGAAGAAGTTGCTTACCGCGAAGGTTTCATCACCCGCGACCAACTATCTGCCCTTGCTCAACCACTAAAAAAATCTGGTTACGGCGAATACTTAATTGAACTAGTCAAAGAATAGATAATTGCTTATTTAAGCTTACGATGAGATAGACGTCGCAATTCTTCGTATGTTTTTTCTTGATTATTCAAAATACGAACTTGCATGTCAGCCAAAATACCAAGCGACCACAAAAATATACCAAGTGTTATTAAATACAGACCAGTAAACCCAATGAATTTATATGGGGTAAATTCACCTGTGTTAAGCCAGTAAATACCCAAGAACAAATCACACGCCAGACCTACAAAGAATGGGACTGATCCAAGAATGATAAAGAACCTAAGCGGAGCAAAATCCCTGAATGAACGTAATATGTTCATAATACTTAGAACCATATATTTTGGGATACTAGTAACAACGCGAGATTTGCGATCTTTGAAGTATTTCACTTCAACTGGAATTGCCTTGATACGCATCTTGCGAGCCGCCAAGATCTGAAATGATTCCTGCGTATAAGTATGTGAGCCATTGATGTTTAGCGCATATAAAGCTTTTTGATTATATGCCCTAAAACCACAGGTTACATCTGGGAACTTTTCATCACTTAATTTACCGACAACCCACGCACCAACCTTGTTGCCATAGTATTTTACAGGTGGCATATTAGCTGGTTTTCGAACTACACCAGTTTCAGCGTCAGTGAATCGATCAGCAGCTGTAAAATCAGCTTCATCTGCCACAATTGGGGCCACAAATTTTGAAATATCTTCAGGATTAAATTGTAAATCACCATCGATGTTTGTCATCGCATCAAAGCCACGTTCTAATACGATGTTAGTAATTTCACGAAACCTGAATGCCAAACCTCGTGATTTGTTATCCCCATAAACAGTTGCTCCCATTTTTGCCGCTAATTTGGCAGTATTATCAGTGCTGCCATCATTGACAATAATGACTTCAATTGAAGACACACCTTTTATTTTTTTGGGCATTCTCCTAATTAGCTCTTCAATAGTCTTTTCTTCGTTTTTACAGATTGACACAATAGCAAGCTTCATAACACCTCCAATTTCCTATTTCGCAGTTTTTCTATATAATAGAAGTTGATAATAAAAACACTTCCATTTGATATACTTCCTATATCATATCAAGGAATAACTATAAGGTACAATTAATGTCATCAATTAAATCAATTGCCATTATTGGCCTGGGTTATGTAGGTCTACCGATCGCTCTCCTAGCCAGCAAAAAAGGTTTTAATGTTATAGGTATTGATACGGATATCAAAAAAATTAAATCATTAGCATCAAATAAATCGTATATCGGCGACGTTGCAGATGATGAAATTATACATACAAAAGCCTCATTCACTACTGACGCAACAAAAGTCAGCGAAGTTGACGCAGTTATTATATGCGTACCAACGCCTGTTAGTGCAGAAAAAATTCCGGATCTTGGACCAGTTCGTGGAGCAGTTTCCGCCATCGCCCCTCATATCAAAAAGGAAACGCTTGTCGTCGTTGAATCTACTATTAATCCTGGCGTATGCGATGAGGTCGTAATACCTTTACTTGAAAAATTATCTGGTAAAAAAGTTGGCATCGACGTATATCTAGCCCACTGTCCTGAGCGTATTAATCCAGGCGATCCAAAATGGAATGTCAGTAATATAAATCGCGTGGTAGGTGCCAACAGCAAGTTAGAGCTGGATATGGCTGTTGAATTATATAAAAAAATTATTGATGCCGAAATCAAGCCAATGGGAACAATCAAAGAGGCTGAGGCAGTCAAAATTGTCGAAAACTCATTTAGAAACATCAACATCGCATTCGTGAATGAACTTGCGATGTCTTTTCATAAACTTGGCATTAACCTTGAAAACGTCATCGATGGTGCTGCCACTAAACCATTTGCATTTATACCCCACCACCCAGGCTGTGGAGTTGGCGGACACTGCATCCCAGTTGACCCTTACTATTTAATTGAATACGCTCACAACCACGGTTTCGAGCATGAGTTTTTACGCCTAGCCAGTAACATTAATGAATCAATGCCACGATTTACAGTCGACTTGCTAATCGAAGCTTTAAATGAAGTTGGTTTGCCACTAAAAGACACAAAAGTAACACTACTGGGTATGTCATACAAAGCGAATGTTGGCGATGGACGCGAAAGCCCAGCCCATGTCATACGCGATCTACTTGTCGAGGCCGAGACCAACCTAACTATATATGACCCATATACGCCAGAAGATTCAACAACTAACTCTCTAAACGAAGCCCTAGCTGGTGCTACAGCTGTAGTTATTGCCACAGGACATGATGAATTTAAAAATATCACACCTAGTTTATTAAAAAAGAATGGCAATTTAGTATTAATTGATGGCCGCAATATTCTACGTAGCCAAAAAGAAGCATTTAAAAATAACTCTATCATTTATACAGGTATAGGAATCTAAAAGATGTCAAAAATAACTACGTTCTATAAAGCTCCTCGGTATTTATTCCGCAAACATAACATTTTATCGATGCTAAAAGATAAACCAGAAATAAAATCATTTCTAGATGTTGGATGCGGTGCTGGTGAACTTGCTTGCACACTAGCCGAAAAAGGGATGAAGGGTTTTGCCGTTGATTTCTCAGAGGACGCCATTGAAGTTGCAAACGAAATGCGTGATAGCCGAGGCATCAATAAGTCGAATCTACAATTCAAATTAGGTGGGCTTGAACATGTATCTGGTAAAAAGTATGACCTTGTTTCCTGCTTCGAGGTTCTTGAACATGTCAAAAATGACAAAAAGCTCCTAAAAGAACTGGCTAGCCATAGTAAAAAATACGTTCTTATATCTGTACCCGCTAAACAAAGACTATTTGATTCATCTGATAAATCAGTAGGCCACTTCCGACGTTACGAAAAACCATCACTAATAAGAATGATTGATGATGCTAATTTAGATATAGTTAAATTCGTAAATTACGGCTATCCATTTACCGACATTGTACGTGTCGGGCGAAAAGCCGTTTTCAACAACCGACTACGAAAAAATAAAAATGAGTCTATGAATAATCGATCGAAAGATAGTGGTATTAACCCCGTAAAATTACCGAAAGCTTTAACTAAATTTGATATAGAAAAAGCAATTGTCCCCTTTTATTATATGAGTCGAGCTTTTAACAGCTATGACCTATCTGAAGGTTACTTAGTACTTTGTAAAAAGAAGTAATTTCCTCTTATTCTTTGGACATAGACAAATATAAGTTTTTGCCGTACGTAATCCAAAGCAGGAATAGCACAAAAAAAAGCGCTATCCTGTCTACTAGTGCGGCCGACAATATCTGCGAGGTACTTAGTCCAATTATGCTTGAAAAAGCAATATAAACTGCTTCTTTAACACCCAAATTACCTGGCGTTATATTAATAAATATACTTAGCGCACCAAGCATACTAAATAATAATAGACTGGCCGGTGACAACGCTAGTCCAATAGAATTCATAATAAAATATGACCCTAATGTCATTATTGAAGCGTTAAATACAATAAGCCCCAAAAGCTGCATCGACACCTTTTTATCAGCTAGTATCAAAGACCAACCTTTTGATACACTCACTAGTATTTCCAACAACCGTCTTGCCCATTTGGAATTATATGCACTATGTTGTTTTTTGACATTAACCCTAATAAAGAAAGCAGCCATAGACATTGTTAATAAAACAGTAAAGAACACCGCCAAAATAACAATGCTTACTGACGCATGTCCCAAAAGCCCTAATATTGAAATTAGCCCAAGGGTAGAATAAACAAAAAATACCATTACATAATTACAATAAAGTGTAGATAGATAATCACTGTATGATAAACCATGGCGCTTTTTAAGATATACCGCCCTAAAACCAAGACCGCTACCTGCTGGAGCAAAAAAATTTCCTGCAGATGATATTAACGATATTCTAACACTCTCGTTAAAATCTATTTTTTTACCAAAAAGAGAAATCGACAACTTCATAAATATGCCGTTAGCGGTAATAGCCAAGACATTAACCAGCATCAACAGTATAACAAATACTGGGTTAATGGTTAATAATAATGAAAAATCCTTAATGTTAGCGATAAAATACCACAAGAATAGAACAACTACACCTACGGCAATTATTCTGCTAATTAATTTTTTATTTATTTTGATCACTCTATAAGTATAGCCGATAATGAACAGATTATTATTGAAACATCACCTATATCTAATGGAATCTAATAATTTTTCGATACTTTTGGCTACAACTTTGTTTGAAAAACAATCATTATAAAGTTTAATGCCATTTTTACCAATCTTTTTTATACTCTTTTTATTTTTATAAGCCCATACAATTGCTTTTTCTAACGATTTTGAACTAGCCTGATCAATAATTAATACGTTGATTTTATCTTTAAACACACCGCTCTCTTTATTTTTACCGACAATAACCGGCTTACCCATTCGTAAAAATTGGATCGTCTTACCGGTAACTACAAATTGAGATTGTGTAGTGCCGCCAAATGGTCCGCCCAAACAAATATCAGCATCTGCTATAACTTGTGGTAGTTCAGCGTATGGCACCCACTTTTGATATTTTATATTTGCACCTTTAGAAATAGCCACATCGACACTTCGACGAAGTGCTGTTCCGCCACCAATTAGTGAAAATTCTATATCTTTTCGATTCTGTAGATTTACAGCTGACTCAATAACATAATCTATGCCATGTAGCGGCAACATACTGCCGTAATATAACACCTGAAACTTGCCGTTATCTTTACGCAAGCTTTTTAAGCTATTGAATACCTCTTCGTCAGTCCCAACTGGTACAGATTGATACTTACCGATTGGTAATTTCATTAATGATGCCGAGTATTCGGCATGTGATTTTGTATCTAAAATAATCCTAGTTGTCCTTTTCAATAAAAACCTATACCCAGAGGTTAATGACCTTGTGGCAAATGAATTTTGTTTAAGTTTTTTATGCTCAAAAACAGTCCAACCAATTAGATTAACAAATTCGTCAAAAACAACTTTCTTGCCAATTCCTACTAATAATACAATCGGCAAAATTTCATAACCTCTAAATGTGACAAAATAGATATCTGGATTTACAAAAATTCTGTTCTTTATTAGTTTCAAGGCAACTTCAATATATCTTAAACAACTCCGTTGTTTGTTTCTTACAATAGATAAATCAACGTCATTAGCCAAAAGTCCGGCCTCGAGTGATTTAACACGAACGTAACCGGGAGTCCGATAGCAAGTCACTAAACAAACAGATAACTTATTGTATGTCATAACATTAATTCTTTTATATACGGGCCCAATTAGCCCTTACTTTATTACTATCGACTAAGTTGCATCATTTTACTGTCTCAATGCTGATAAAAACCCTAGTTTAGAATGTATTACCACTCCAAATTATAACACCACTTTGTCTATCGATGTTATTTTTCTATCACAAACGGTTGTAATATTTTTCTTACAGTTTGATTGGCTTCAATGACCTTTGAGTTATGCCAATACCACGAATCCTTACTTTGTAAAACATACGTAATCATACCACCCCCCTGAGTGAATAGGAGCAAGGTAACTAATAGTATAAGCAACTTTAAATACATTCTATTTTTAAGTATAGAATTAAAAGCAACAACAATCATCACAATAATTACTGGAACAACGCTTAAAATATACCTTGGCTGAATTGCAACATATGTATGAAGTTCTAAATAGCCCAAGTAGTTTTGCAAAAAAACCACGAAAATCAATGCGACCGACACTGTTATTAAAAAATACCAACTTGGCTTCTTCTTAATCGATCGCCATGAGTAAAACAACGACAACAACCCAACAATAGAACAAGTAAATATCATCATGTAAACAACGGGAAGCGGTTGGCGTAAACTAGACGATATTCTGTCCCTCCCCCCGCCAGTCATAGCAGCCCAATCCACCATCTGAAGAGACCAGTGGGATATGTAATCTGGGGTTTGAACTAAACGCGTAGCACTATTCGTAGAGATGGCTTGATCGGAAAAATATGTTATATAAACACTATTCTTCTCACATCTATCTTTACTCATAACCTTTTCACAATTTGGCCGAGGTGATCCATACATTACAAGACTCTGTAGATAAACCAAAGAAAACATTCCGATTGCCAGTATAACTAGCGACATAATACCAATAATCTTCAATCTATTTACCGATTTAAACGAAATTAATAGTTTTGAAAATATACTTTTGCCATGTCGCTTATAAGACATAACGACTAGATATATTACCCCGATTGCAAATACTGGCAAAAATGCATATTTAACCAAGGATGCAAAACAGCCAATTATCAAAAACCATGCATACTGTGACCATATTATCTTTTTACTAGATAATACATCCACACAAATAATCAAAAAAAGCGGAGTTAATAAAAATAACATATTATCATAATTAATTGTCGCCGCCAAAAAAGGCACTATTGGCAATAGAACAAACAATAACATCCCGACATTGATGAACGCTTGTTTTATGCCAATCTTTTTAAATAGCTTATTAAACAACCCTATCCCGACGGCGACCATAATAATACATAATAATCTGAGCGATATCACCTGCACCGCAAGATTATTCGTGAATAAAGATACGATACGACATGGAAAGCTCATTAAATAGTGAAACAAAGTAGCGTCACCATGTGCTAAATTTCCATATATATCATACTCAGTCGGTTGATCTAATATGAATGGTGACCATTGATGCCCGAATATATTTATTACTCCAAAATGAAACCTTTCATCATACGGCATACTATACGCCGCGCTAAACGCAATCCAGATCGATTGCAATAGAAATAGGAGTATAATTCCCCAAAAGAAATATTTGCTTGCAATAATCCGGATAATTTTATTAGCAATTTTATTAATCTTCTCGCGCATAACTGCATAAAAGTATACCAGAAGGAATTGTTTTATAGTAGTCACACTACGACTGGTGTTTTATTATATTTAGTCTAATCTTGATATAAACAACGGCGGTAAACCCAACAATCATATCTGCAGTAAAGGTTAATAGCCGCCACATTATAACTGCCGAGTTTTGGACGGCAAACAACGATAATGTAAGTTCGCGAACACCAATACCACCAGGTGCAAAAACAGCCAAAATACTAACGACGAAAGCAGCTGCACTAGCACTAATCGCCAGCCCTAAATCAATCGTATAATTAAGCGAGTTGCCTACCAACCAAAACGACAAACCGCTAATAACCCAGGCGCAAGTAATCAATAAAAAGCTTGGCACCAGTTTATATATACATATTGTCTGCTTGCCTTTAGTAAGCGGCACTTTAGACTCAATCTTGAATCTTACGGATAAATAAGCCGCCATGGCAAAAACAATCAAGCACAAAATACCCAGTATTAACGATCGAGTAAAAACAAAGAATGTTACTGAAACTATCAACCCTGAACCGAGTATATTGAAATTTTCTAACAATTGAGCATACGTGCTTTTTTTAATTGACATGCCTAATTGTTTGGCATATTTGGCTCTGAATGAAAACGAGAAAATACTACTGGGCAAGTATTTAAATGGTTGGGACGCAAAATAAGCCAAGGCTTGAACGGACTTGATGTCTGGGTCGATAATTTTGCATATCATAAACCAATGAAATGATAAAATAATATAAAACAACACGAAACATATAAAGGCTAGCACCAAAATCCACCAGTTGTTATCTAACCCCGAAAAATCAGCTTCTCTTATAAGAGAAGTACCGTACGTATAGGCAAAATAAAATACACCAGCCATCAAAACTACATTAATAGCTTTATATACGGTTTTTAACCAATTACTTTTCATGTTTTTTTGCTAATACAAGCGTCCAAGGCAATGGGTTTCTTTTTGCAATAACCGGCCCAAAGTTCGTCTCTACGAAGTCAATCAAACTATTTGTCGACCAATGGTTTAAATGTCCTGGGGTATTACCTAAATCATCCCAGTATTTGCCTCGGGCTACATTTAAAACGCGCCAGATAGGCTCACGCGGTACACCCAGTATTAAATATCCGTCATCTTTTAATACGCGCTTTAGCTCTGTTAGTGCTTTGTCTGGATAATCTAGATGTTCAAGCACTTCCAATAAATATATCAAATCAAAACTATTATCTGCATGCTTAAGTTCATAGATACTTTCTTGAGTAATTTTTGTGTTTGGATTATTTTTCTTTGCAAAATTAATTTGATGATCAACGTATTCAGATGCCTCCATAGTAATGTTTTCTGGAAGAAAGGAGTTGATACGTTTTGTTGACAGACCTTCACCGCAGCCTATTTCGATTGCGGCTGCTTTTTTATGTTTAATCCTTGCGATTTCGGTTAAACCACGAACAGCCAAAAAATAACCATCAAGCAGTCTATTCGCAATTTTACCACTTTCATACTTCCCTCGAAAATCTTCATCTTCGGGAGTTGCTTTTAGATTCAATCTGTTATTATTTTCATTCATTGCCTATCCTACTGTTCTACTTCTATCATTATAACTTAGTTAATTGACTTATTATCATTCTTTATAAGTGTGTCAGAAAATCTCTTGTCGAATTATTTATTTGACGCACTATGTGACTGTCCCAATTCCAGCCCTCATCACTGCAGATAATATGGGTAATTAATCCACCACCTTGCAAAAAAAGTACCAATGCGCAAAATAAAATGAGTAGTTTTATTGTATTTCTTTTCCTGACAATATAATTAACAGCTACAACCGTCATCACTATCAAGATCGGCATAATAGTCAACAAATACCTAGGCTGTATAGTATAGGCCGCATGGAGCCTAATATAATAAGCGTAGTTCTGCATAAATACCGCCAATACTAGAATTAGTGATACCACCAGCAAGAAGTACCAATTTTTATTCTTATCCAAAAAATTCCATGAATAAATCATAGATAATAACCCTATAAAACCACCGAAAAAAACTACCGAATAAATAACTGGCAACGGTTCACCTACAACCGTTCCATAGGCGACCGTACGAGCACCAGACATAGTAGTCCAGTCGGCCATTTGGACAAACCATAATGATACATAATCTGGAGTCTGAATTAGAGGTCGAGTATCTTTTGTGGCTTCGGCTTGTTCATCCCTAACCAACAAGCTATTATCATCGCACCTTTCTTGGCTCATAACCTTTTGACAATTCGGCTGAAGTGCCCCAAACAAGATTATGTTTTGAATATAAACCACAGAAAACATTCCTACCGCAACAATAATCAATCCAGCCAAACCAATAGCTACTTGTTTGGTGGTTGCTTGAAATGATTCTATTGCTTTAAAGAATATGCCTCTACCGTATTGTTTATACAAAACAACCGCTAAATATATCGTACTGACTGCAAATATCGGTAAAAATGTATACTTAACAAGCGAGGCAAAACAACCGATAATTATAAACCAAGCGTATTGAGTCCATACTATTTTTTTACTAGATAATATATCCACACAGATAATAAAGAATAGTGCAGTCAATGGGAACAGCATATTATCATAATTTACAGTAGCGGCTACAAACGGAACGATCGGCAACAGCACAAATAATAACAACGCAACGTTTATAAATACTTGTTTGATGCCAATCTTTTGAAATAGTTTATTAAATAACACTATTCCTACAGCCGTAAAAGCAATACATACCAATCTCATCGATATTACTTGGATCGCAAGGTTGTCTGTGAATACAGAGATAGCACGATATGGGAAGCTCATTAAATAATGGAAAAGAGTAGCCACTCCATATGAAAGAACCCCGAATATATCATACGATGTTGGCTGACTAGTTATAAACGGCGATAACTGTTGGCTAAACAGTTTTATGACATTTACATGAAAGTATTCGTCATACAACATCGGGTAACGAAAGCTAAATGCGATCCATGCTGACTGAAAAGCAAATAATATAATAATAAAAACAAGAAAACCACGGCTACCCAAAACCCTGCGGATAAAGTTATGTGTATTTTGAAAATTAAACTTCATAAACAATAGTCCTATTATACATTAGATACTACCTTTGAATTTAAACAGCAGGACCATCAACAATCGTATTTAATACTCGGTTTGATACTATTAACATGTTATTAGACAAACCACCTAATGCATCGTATCTTGCCATACTGCTTATTGGATGCTTTTTACCGTCTTTTATTAAATATATAGTTTTGCTATCATCTTCTTTTACAAATGAGTACGTTGATAATAGCCTTGATGACATGTCAAGATTTACACATCCTATATCATCCCATAAGCTTCCGACAGCTGAACTATAACCATACATAGTGCTAGCTTTTGCATCAATCTCATAAATAACACCGCGATTAGCTAAATATTTTTTATTATCACACACAACAAAATTATTCAATTTGTCATTATCGGTCGCATATATATTCACATAATCCTGGGGTATAGTTATAACGCCTTTTATCCCAAAATCATCACTAACAGCAAACGACGATAAAGCAATTTTTTGTAATAAACCATTGATTACATATACAGCAGCGCTACTGCTTGATTTTACAAGGCCACCAGGAGCATATATAGGCTTGCTTGTTGGTATCGAATCAGCTGTAATTTTTGGCAGGAGCGCCCATTTAGTAGATTTGTCTATATGTAGATTCAAAAAATCATTCCAACTCGGAATAGAGTATTTTTTACCTTTTATAACCATATATATTGTCGATTCGCCATCGACTTTTATGAAACGGCTATTCACTGGCTGTGTGCTATTTGGAATTAGACCAAATATTGTATCCGTTAAAGTTGTATAAGACCCCAACCATTCTTCAGGGTTTGAGAGTAGAGTTTTGCCGTACGAGTCAATAATATATTTCTTACCCGTACTATTCTGGGCAAAACCATTAAAGCTTTTACTGATTGTAAACTCGTTTATACTGGCGCTATCTAGTTTGCTATCTGATAATTTAGTGAAAGCGTCAGAATCTAATAAGTACGCAGATAATTTTATAAACCGACCATTTTGCGATATATATTTACTACCAGTCTCTCTAGAGGTGACGATAACATCATCCCTTATAACTGGAGAGCCGTAACTTAGATTTGATATAGCCGACTCATTTAACGTATTGGAGTTGGCAGATACTCCAATTTTCTGTAAAGATGCATCATCATATATTTCTTTCTTTTCGCCTGATTTTATATAAAACCTCTTGCCATTTGTCGTTTGAAATACATTCGTCATGCTTGGACCGGTCGATAATGACCCTATCAGATAATCTGAGAGTAAAGCTGGTTGCGTGCAGTCATATCCATAATCGACCATCTGCGCACAACTCTTAAACGCTAGTTTAATACCAGAATCAAAATAATAAATCGTTCCACTGCTGGACGTAATCAATCTACCTAGTGTACGACCCAGTGATTTTGCATCTAAATATGACTGCGTCACATATGTTATATCACCAAAAGGCTTAAGCGAGCTAAGTATGCTAGCGTCAGCAATTGGGTATCTGTCATCATCAGATATAAGATACACGGTCGCATTCTCTCTAGTTCTTACTAAATTACCAAACTGAGGCGAACCAAACCAGTCGCTAAAATATAGATAAAAATTTCTATTACCGTACGCACCGCAAAAAACCGAACCGTAGCCAGCGTCTAACGCGGCCTGGTTTGGCTGATAAGGCGTATAGTCATACAATGCTTGCGTTGCTCGGTTTTGTATATTTACCGTTGAGCTACCGCAGTATTCAATATCAGCTTTCGTGCCAAACCTTCCATAATAACTCTGCGTAGCGTTGTTATAAGGTCCGGGATTGTAATATATTTTATTATTACCAACTACATATGGTGAATACCATGTAGGAGAATCGTTCATAATAGCTCGATACATCTTTCCAGACCAATCCAACTGATTAGTTAATCCATAATACTGGCTATCACAAGGTGCCGTGTCTGGGCATCCATACCCTGTAGCTTTTTCGTACTGCCAAGGCCCAGGCCAGTCATCAGTTACGAGCCCTTGTTCTTTTTGTAACAATACAATTAAAACTTGTGGATTTATATGATATTTTTGCGCAACGTCATAAATAATCTGAGCAGAGCTCTTACCTCCCTCCTTATAGTCACGTAAGCACGTTAGCGGAGTATCATACCCCCAGCTACGTATATAATCACGACGAGATGTTGCCGTTGAACCACCCGTTCCCCAGGTGTCGCAGACGGGAACTTTACTATTTAGAAAATCTTGAATCTGCTTTACTGTCATAGTTTGATCATTAGTGAAAATGTTGTCATTTATGATAAACCCCGGGTTAAGGCCAACAACAGGCGTCGCAAACACCATACTACTACTTGCAATAATAGTCCCAATCAAAGAGAGCGCGATAAACGCGAAGAGTGTAGTAATTATTCTCTTCTTTGGTGTTATTATGCTCATGTATCTATTGTACCTTGTAAGTCTTAGTCGCGCTTCCTTTCCTAGTTCCTATCTCGACAGAAAGTGTCGTCTGCCAATCACCAGGCGACAATTCACCTATAGATATATTAAATCCCTCACAAGTTGAAGTAGTCGGACCAGCTTGTATGCCGCTTGTTTTAGTAACAGTCACACCGTCTTTGACCATTGTCAAAGTGCATGACCCACTATTACTAACTGCCTCTATTAAACTGCGTATCTGAATTTGTTCAGTTGATTGATTAAAAGACGTAAAATCAACTGCTATGATGCCGTCTGTGCTTGTATTGCCTTTGGGTGTTGTATCCTTGCCATCTGCAGGCACGGCTGTTGATTTTTTCTGATCCTCACCAGCATCCTTTTGTTCATTGGTTGCTTTGTCGCTATTGAATGGAAAGAGATCGTTAAAATAAGCCACAGTACAATATAAAACAGCAAGAATTATCATACTGGATGTAATTATTGTAATTATTTTTTTATTAGATTTTCTTTTATTTATTTTCATAAACCCACTTTTATTATTGTGAATTAGTTTATTTACACTATAAATAATACCATAAACGGTATGAATTAGCTACTTATTTAACGCGCTTCTTCTCTAGAGAATGTTTATTAAAAAGGTCACTGTCCCCCAAATCTGCTGCAACCGCCAGTCGAACGCCGCGCCACTTTTCAATATGGAACAGCGGGTTAACAACTAGCCAATATAATTTTCTTTTTTTCGAAAACTGACCATCATAGATCGTGCGAACCCAATCTTTAGCAACCCCGACTACAATTAGTTTAATCATTGATTTTATCGAAGGTGACCCCACGTTAACACCAAAACGACGGAGGCCAATGGTTTCATCAAACATACGATTCTTATACTCACTCAGTTTTAGATCATTAGAATGAACAACACTAGCTCTTGCCGCATAAACTTTGTAGTAACCGGCATCTATAATATCCCTTCCGAATAGTTGATCCTCTGCATATGGAACGTCTTTATATGGAAATTCACCAACAAGATAATCACGTCTTGCGGCTGAATTTACGTCAGAATAAAAAGTAATTGCATCATATATGCCTTGATTTGCTACAAAATCATCTTTATAAAAGATAGTTGTTCCAAAATCTGGTCCGAAATTCTTAAAAACACTTTGAATCTCATATTTAAGTAATGGGAAACAATTCGATCGAGGAATTTGCTTACCCGTAACTCCAACAATTTTGTCATTCAAACTAAAAGGCTTAACCATTTCATATAACCAACTATTATGCGCAGGGATTGCATCATGCGATAAGTAAACCACTATCTCGCCTTTTGCGATTTGAGCAGCATAATTCCTAGTCTTGCCATGACCGAACTCGCTATTAGCAATTTCGACTAGTTTGATATTTTTGTGCTTATTCATGTAGGTCTTGATAATCTGAAGAGTCTTATCTTTGGACCCAGAATCAATTATTAGAACTTCAAAAAGGAAGTCTACTTTTTGAGTAAAAATAGCAGCTAATATATCCCCTAGATGATCTTCTCCGTTATATGTCGGTATAAATATAGTTGCTTTCATCTTATTATTCTTCATTTTCAGTCTTTCCGATTTCTCTTCTTATATAGTCGTAAGTTCGCGCCATACCATCGTTTAACGACGTGACCGCCAATCTTCCGAATTCTCTATTAAAAGATGACGTATCTAAATCTACTTTTTGTAGGAATGTAGGGGGAACTTCTTTATGTTCTATCAAAATTTCTTTTTGTGAAACCTCTCTTGCAACTTCGATTAACTGGTTGACGCTAGTGGCGACACCTGCCCCCATATTATAGGTATCCTCAATCGTATCTTGTTGAAACATCGACACAATACCGTTGGCTAAATCTTTTACGTATATGTAATCCCTAGTCATACTGCCGTCACCCAAAACAGTGATTGGTTTATCCTGATATATATTCTCTAAAAATATAGGGATTACTCCTTGTTTGCGATGAAATGGCTGTCTTTCTCCGTAAGGATTCGAGATTCTCAAGACTAGTGAGCCAAGCCCATGTTTAACACGAAAATACCTTAAATAATGCTCGATTGTTAATTTACCAATTGCGTATGGTGATACAGGATAAGGAGTATCTGTCTCTTTAAATGATGTTAGTTTATCATTATTACCATACACAGCACCACCTGTTGATGCAAAAATAACCTTACCAATTTTTTTACTTACGCACAATTTAAATAATTCAACGCTCATCCTTATATTTGTGTCGACATCTACCACCGGATCATTTTCAGCACTAGCTGGTGTTGTAGTAGAAATAAAATGGAACACATATTCAACATCATTAAGAGCCTGGTCTAAATCATTCAAATTAAGATAATCGCCCGCAATAACTTCAATGTTTTCACTATTGTTAAACATATACTTATCAGAACTAAACCTATCGAATGCACGCACCGTATGACCAGCGTCAACCAAAGAATCAACCAAGTGGCTACCGATAAAACCATTCGCTCCTAGTACTAATGTTTTTGCCATTACGAAAGTTCCTTATCTATAATTTTCAAAAACTTCTTACCAGCCACATCCCACCCATTTGTTGCCACACTTTCTGAGGCTTCTTTGGAATAAGTTGTTAGATTATCTTTTTTAACTATCTCTATGATTTTATCTGCCAATGCTTCTGGTGATGGATCGGTATACGCAATATACGGATTATTACTTACTAACCTATTGTTTGGCGCATCATTAACCACCGGTATAGTTCCGCAAGCCAATAATTCAAGTGGCAATAATGACATGTTAGTAAGCGACATAACCAAAGCTGCTGCTGATTTATTGTATACGTCCGAAAGTTCCTGCATCTTCATCATTTTGTGGTTAACGTATGGGAAAGGAACGTCCCATTCTGATATATCCCAACCTGCCATATTAATAGTGTATTCAGGCATTCTTTTGTGAAAAATTTCTAGTGCCATCACACCAAGATCAAACCCTCTGCGCTCAGTCACAGGGCGAGCATAAAAGAATATCTCTTTTCTTTTATTGCTATTCGTCAATTGATAATTCTTAGGGTCTGCTCCAAAATCATAATGATCACAAACCATTCCATATTCACTTGTAAGTTTTTTATCTAGCCAACCTCCGGCTGTTACACC
Source organism: Candidatus Saccharibacteria bacterium CG2_30_41_52 (assembly GCA_001873625.1). Classification (GTDB taxonomy): domain Bacteria; phylum Patescibacteriota; class Saccharimonadia; order Saccharimonadales; family Saccharimonadaceae; genus UBA1547. The sequence goes on from MNZN01000012.1 coordinate 81,766, forward strand.
GTGAAAGCCAAATTTGTATGTATTCTCTGCAAGAACATAATCAGTTCCCATAGGATAAAAGAATGGTTCAAAATCTTGAACAAAATACATTTTATGAGCATCCGTTTTTTCATTAAAAACAGGATACGCCGTCTCCCATCCGGTAGCAAATAAAATATCTGATTGCTCCATGATATTCTTTTTGTATCGGTAGAAAGATAGTTTATCTGCTTCGCAATACGCACTAACGTTATCTCGCGCCTGAGCGATAGTCATATCATCCTGGGTACTATAAAGATATACGTTATTTTTATACCCCAGCTTATCAAGTATCTCAATAAACCTGAATATATTTTGGTGACCTCCTCCTCCACCGGGGGGTGACATGACCCAATTTATTGTGTAGGGTGCCTTCGTTTTGTGCAACGAAGCAATATATGGATTTTTTGACCAATCGGCGTCCATTACACTTTGTCTATCAACTAAGGATACGAATCTCTTCTTCAACGCCACATTGTCGCTTTTTTTTGATTGATATTTTTGGATTTTTTGAAGGCCTTTTATGCCAAACGAGATCAAGCCCTCATTTTTCAGAATAGTTGCAGCCTTTCGGCTATATTTTTTTATTCTACTCATATTTTTTACCTACAATCATATAAGCTATCCTTTTCATACGAGAAAGGAGCCTCTTCTTTTGTTCGATCACTAATTTATTCTCTAGCTCGCTAATATAATCTCTCAGAGTATTCAGCTTTTTTTCGCTAGAACGCATATTTTCATAAATCATATTATGCATAAGAACATCACGCTTACCGACAACGCCCTCAAGCTGCTTAACCTCTAGTTGTAACCTGCGTAGCGCACTAGCTTTAATATCATCACTGCCTTCTTCATATTGCGCCGTAGTGCTGGTTGAATTAATAATCTCAACATACTTATCAATCGTCTTATTAACCATGGCCCTATCTTTTTCAATCTTCTCACTCATATCTATGTTTGAGTTTTCAACTAAGTCAATTAAGCCGACAAGCTGTTCTTGATTTGTATACACAAAGTTATCAAGCTTTCGATCTTTAAAATAATCATGTGCCTTTTTTTGATACATCGATATAAAAGGCACATTTTGAGTATACGCAAAAATGCTAGCATGCAAAGATGAGACTATTACGTAGTCCATTTGTGACATTGCAGAATGAAGTTCAAGAGGCTCAAGTTTGTCTAACATTATTGCATTTGTTTTATCAAAAGGCAGGTTCTTCATGAAGCTCGCATCTTGATTGTAATGTGTAAACGGAATGAATACTTTTTTATGGGGAATATTGTTAATAATTTGAATAATATCAGGGCACGTGATTAATACATCCGGCACTAATTGAATGCCAACCACCTTTTCGCCGGGTTTTGATTTTAAGCCTGGAATTGTATATTTTTTTGATTCAAGCAATGTAGTCGTGCACGGTATAACATCTACCCCTTTACCAACATACCCCTTTATAACATTCGACTCAAAAGTGCTTCGGGTAGAAACATATAAATAGTCTTTTAGATAGCTGAAGTCTTTTGTCCCGGATACCCCGACACTATTTAATATATGCTTACCTTTTATGCGAAATTTATCATAAAAGTCATCACCGGGATCGCGTAATAGTTGACCTCCACCTACGATAACCGTTCTTGATGGATCATTCTTGTAAGTGTACGGATCCAGTATTCTGGCTTTTATGCCGCGCTTTTCTAATACCTGAATTAAAGCCACCCCTATAGCGATGTCGCCCGTATTTAAACTTACAGAATCGTATAAAATTCCGACTGTTTTATCTGTTGTGTTAATCTTTTTTGACATAATTAGCTATTACCTCCGGGTGTGTAAATGCAGTTGAAACTCTCCATCCACTAATTTCAAATTTTGCCGTCTTTAGTAGCTGGTCGTAAACTACAGATTTATCATTTGATTTTAGGGCTGCTGATATCGTATACGTTCCGTTATGGAATATATTTTTTGTTACCAAGTTAATCGACATTCTTTGTTTCTTATTTAATGAAATGTCTAATTTTTCTTCAATGTTGTTATAAGAAAATATAATGTTATCTGAAGCATCTTGAATCTGAACACCAAGAATTGCTGATTTAACATCTCGGTTCGCAATAACTTCCACTAAAATGTTTAGGTCCTCTTTTGGAGATATATGTTTAATATCCTTGCCATCTTTTTGGATATGGAGTTTTTGAATAGTAGCAGAACCATCCCCATAATGGTGAGACTCATCTTTACTTTCGCCTTTTACTGCCGATCCTGAGAAGTTAATCTCATTGTATATTGCTGCGGCCTCCGTAGAGTTGCCACTAAATTGGATAGACCCATTGTTGATAATAATAGCTTTGTCACAAAAATCTTGAACCGCCGCCATGTCATGGCTTACGAAAACAACTGTCTTTTTGCTAGCTTTTAGTTGTTTAAAATAATTTAGGCATTTGCGTTGGAAGTTTGCATCACCTACGGCCAAAACTTCATCTAGTACTAATATGTCCGTATTAGCCCTAATTGCAATAGAAAATGCCAAACGAACCTGCATACCCGATGAATAATTCTTTAGTTTTTGATCCATGAAGCGTTCAAGTTCAGCAAATTCAACAATCTCATCATACATCTCGCCCATTTCTTTGCGATTAAAGCCGAGCAAAGCGCCGTTTAGAAAAACGTTGTCACGACCAGACAATTCAGGATTAAATCCAACTCCTAGCTCTATAAATGGAGTAAGCTTGCCATTGATTTCAATAGACCCTTCATTTGGAGTATATATCCCAGCTAGCAACTTAAGAAGTGTGCTTTTACCGCTACCGTTGCGCCCAACAATTCCAAAAAACTCACCTTTTTTTACATCAAAAGACACATCCACTAATGCGTGTTGAACTTCATATCCACGCTTGCGGAAATTAATTAATCTACCTTTTATAGAGCTCTGCTGATCATGTGGCAACTTAAAATTCTTACTTACATGCGAAACTCTAATAGCAATGTCATTATTTTCTATCATTTATATATTCTCCGCAAAGTAATTGGCCTGACTCTTGAAATACAATAACCCACACAAAAAAACTATTCCAACAAACACAGATGGGATAATGACATACCACGACCCGCCCCACATTCCATATGTTGTTAGGGCGTCGTGCGTAATCAGGTTATAGCGAGAACCTTGAATGGCTTGTGCCACTGGATTCATTAATAGAATTTTTTCGACTAGCTCGTTATTTACAAGCTGCAAAGGATAAATAATTGGTGTCGCATAAAACCCAGCCTGCAGGACAACTTCCCATATATAACTGACATCACGAAATTTCACATAAGCAGCTGATAAAAATAATGACAACCCCAAGGCGAATACATAAATCATAACCAGATAAACTGGTAGCATTAGTATACCGAGAGTTAAAGGTACTTGATTCACAACCATAAATACAAAAACAACAACTAAGCTCAGTAGCAAGTTGATTGTTGCGGAAATGCTACTCGAAAATACCACCATCCACCTAGGTATACGGATTTTTCTTATCAAATCACCACGTCCAACAATAGACCCTAGACTTTGCATCGTCATTTCTACAAAGAAATTCCACATAACTATACCTAGTAATAAATAAACTGGGTAATGAGGAATGTCATTGCCTATATGTAAAAAATAAACAAATACAATATATAAAATAACGAATAACAAAAGTGGTCGAAGCAAAGACCAAGTGTAGCCTAAAATAGATCCTTGATATCTTAGTTTAAAATCGGTTCTAACCAATTCGCTAAAAAGAGCTTTATTCTCTTTGGATAAATAATTAATCATATGTTTGCTATTATTATAGATGAACATGACAAATACGTCGACACCAAAGCTAGCTGTAATAGTTCTTAATTGGAATGGCATTAAAGATACCATCCCATGTTTAGACTCACTTATTAAACAATCAATCCCGGTAAAAATAATAGTCGTAGATAATGGATCAACCGATAATTCCATCAAAATCTTATCTGAATATCAATCCAAACACGCAAACCGTGTCGACGTTTTATACAACCCTATAAATTATGGTTTTGCTGGCGGCGTAAACACAGGGATTGAATATGCCCTGAATGATAACTATGGATACATCGCTTTATTTAATAACGACGCTATGGCCGACAAGGAATGGGCTTCTGGCCTTATAGATTCAATCTCCGAGAACAAATCTATTGGTATAGCAACGTGTCTTTTATTAAATTCTTTAGGCGAAAAAATCGATAGCACTGGCGAGCAATACTCAACCTGGGGGTTGCCTTTCCCGCGCAATCGCAATCACAAACGTGAATTAGCACCAGCAGATGAACTAGTATTTGGGGCAACTGGTGGGGCGAGTTTGTATAAAACCGAAATGTTGCGTGAAATTGGCCTATTTGACGAAGATTTCTTTGCATACTATGAAGACACTGATGTCAGCTTCCGCGCGCAACTAGCGGGCTGGAAAGTTGCTTATACCGACAAGGCTATCGCCTACCACAAACAAGGCGAGACCAGTAAAAGAATGCCTGGATTTACCGTTTATCAAACATTTAAGAACCTACCATTATTATTTATCAAAAACGTACCGTGCGGATTATTATTATCAATTGGTATTCGTTTTTACTTTGCTTACGCCCTAATGTTTTTCAATGCCATCGTAAAAGGTAGCGGCAAATCAGCCATCAAAGGAGCTTGGCAAGGTTTTATTTTGGGTTTTAAAAAACTAGGCGAACGACGCGAAATTCAATCAAATAAAAAAGTAACTACAAAATACATAAAATCTATGTTGTGGCCTGACCTACCACCAGACCAAACAGGTATACGTAAATTGCGAAAATTCTTTACTGCCAAAAACTAGGCTTGACGACTATAGTCATCCTGAATACGCACAATATCATCCTCGTCAGAGATATTATTGGCATCAGTGTGACTCCATATTTCGGCAACCAAAGTGTATTTATGCTCATCACCTACTAATCGATGCCTCTCAAACGCAGCCATACGAACTACATCGCCATCATTAGCACTTTGAAGCTCTACTTCTTCATCTGTCAAACTTTTAGCATAATATCCACCATGCAAAAAAGCCCATATTTCTGCCCTACGACTGTGCCATTGCCAACTTAGTCTTTTACCCGGCGATACAATTAATATCTTTGGGCTAAATTCAGATGCAATACCACCCAAACTAATATCATCCATACTAAACCCTGGGAAAAACTCTTTAATAAACCTGTTTGCGTCTTTGTTGTCAAAGCGCAAATAAGCACCCCAAGGTTTTTGGTCTCGTAGCTCTATAATCGTATAACCACTGGCGTCAACATATTTTTTTATCCCATTAACAATCTCGCTCTTGCTAATTAACTCGCTGGTATTCATCTTTGATAATTGATTAAATAATTCTGACATTTTTCCTCCGATTAATTAATTATATCAGGATTTTACTAACGTTTCATGGTGCCATAGATAAAGTCTAAAGTGTTATACTAGTATTAATGAAAAAGATTAGTATTTTAATCCCTACCTATAACGAACAAGAGGTTTTAGAGCATCTTTATCAGCGACTAGGTAAATTAGCAAATGATAATAGGGCATATGAATTTGAGTTTTTGTTTATAAATGACGGCAGTCGCGACAAAACCCTAGAAATTATCAAAGGCTATGCCGAAAATGACAATCGTATCGCCTACGTAAATCTATCCCGCAACTTTGGCAAAGAAATTGCCATGATTGCCGGTCTTGATCATGTGACTGGTGATGCCACTGTTATTATTGACGCTGACTTACAAGATCCACCAGAATTAATCCCTAAAATGATTAAATATTGGGAAGAAGGTTACGACGATGTTTACGCTAAACGCAACAGTCGCGACGGTGAAACTTGGTTTAAAAAAGTAACTTCAAAACTTTATTATCAAATACTTCAAAAAGTTACACACATCAAGATTCAAAAAGACACTGGCGATTTTCGCCTACTTGACCGCCGCTGTGTCGAAGCCTTAAAACAAATTCGCGAATCACAACGTTACACCAAAGGTATGTTCAGTTGGATTGGTTTTGAAAAGAAAGAAATTACTTATGATCGCGACCCAAGGATTGCTGGCACTAGTAAATGGAATTATCTAAAACTATTTAATTTTGCTATTGATGGAATTACTTCTTTTACAACCGCCCCTTTGCGCATATCTTCATTCGTAGGTTTTATTGTATCTGTAATATCATTTATCTACATAGTTATAGTTGTAATAAGGACAACATTAAACGGTAGCGATGTTGCGGGGTACCCATCACTAATGGCTGCTGTACTATTCCTTGGTGGCGTCCAGCTGCTTTCCCTTGGTATTATTGGCGAATACATCGGCCGAATTTTTAACGAAACCAAACAGCGCCCACTCTATTTTGTCGAGGATTATCACAGTGGAAAACATGTTAAAAAAGCACGCTGAAAAACTACGTTTTATAATTGTCGGCGGCCTTAATACGGCAATTGATTTTATTATATTATTCTTTCTTGTCGCGCTTGGTTTACCCGCTGTTGGCAGTAATTTTATATCGACCACTATCGCATTAATGTTTAGTTTTGTCGCTAATAAATCGTTTACATTTAAAGACACCGGTAAAAATTCTAAATCTAAATTTGCCTATTTTTTATCAATTACACTATTTGGCCTTTGGATTATTCAACCAATTCTAATAACTACTACCGCCTATATTATTGGCAATTTAGGCATTCCTGATTCAATCGTATTATTTATAGGTAAAATCATAGCTACCATCGCAACATTGATTTGGAATTACTTACTTTACAGAAAATTTGTTTTCACAAAGGACAAAATATGAGTCCCGTTAGAACTCTACAACATACCCACAGGCATCAAATACATATGCAGATTAAACGAATAGTTATTAGTAGCACTAGAATTACATGGGAGTTCTAACGGGATGAGCCACATAGCCATTGATGCGCGTATTATTAACAGTTCAACTGGCACGTACGTTGAACGGCTACTCACTTACTTGCAAGAAGTTGATACAGTCAATCAATATTCAGTAATCGTGCCCTTTAACGACGTGAATTATTGGAAACCAACCGCTACAAATTTCAAAGTTATAACCGCCGATTTCAAGAACTATTCCCTATCCGAACAAATTGGATTTAAACGATTTTTAGACAAACTACATCCAGATTTAGTTCATTTTTGCATGCCTCAACAGCCCATTTTATACAAAGGCAAACATGTCACTACTTTTCATGATTTAACACTATTACAAACCTACAACTCGGATAAAAACTGGTTTGTTTTTCACACTAAACAGCAGGTCGGTAAATTCGTATTCAAAAGTGTCGCCAAATCCAGCCAACATATCATCACCCCAACTAAATTTACTAAAAATGAACTAGTCAAATTCGCTAAGGTATCGCCAGACAAAATTACAGTCACATACGAAGCAGCTGATGTTTTTATCGACCAACTAACACCATACAAACACCCATTCAACAGATATATTTTATACGTCGGCCAACAAAGTGACTATAAAAATATCCGCCGTTTGGGCGATGCTCACCAAAAATTATTATCAAAGTATCCAGACCTGGGATTAATATTAGTAGGTAAAAAGAACGCCAGCATAATTAGTAATGAAAAGTATTTTACAGACAAAAAATACCGTAATATATTATTCACTGATTTTATACCAAACAACCAACGCGACTGGCTGTACACCAATACCGCCGCCTATATGTTCCCATCGCTTATGGAAGGTTTTGGATTACCAGGGTTAGAGGCTATGGGATATGGCGCGCCAATTGTCAGCAGCAGCGCAACATGTCTACCGGAGGTCTACGGCGACGCAGCCCTATATTTCGATCCTACTAATACCGACGACATAGCATCAGCAATTAACCAAGTTCTGTCAGATGATAATCTACGAAACAACTTAATTAAAAAAGGTCATGAACAAATCAAAAAGTATTCTTGGAAGCGTATGGCTGAACAAACTTATAGCGTCTACAAAGACGCTATAAAATAGTTGTTTCTAGAATAAATCCTAGCTACCAGCCTGAGCAATCGTAAGCTTGCGGTCGTAACCTTCACCTTCAGAAAATGTACGAATATCACTATATTCGCTAGCTACTTGGTGAACGATGCGCCTGTCGGCAGCATTAAGGCTAACAATCTTTGAATCACCACTACGTCTGACTTCTGCAATCCATTCACGGGCTTGTTCAGCCAAGCGATCAGCACGTTGTTTTTTGTAATCAGCAATGTCGATATTTACACGAGTGATTAAAGAACCTTTGTTGCGGAGTACGGTTGAAACAATATATTGCAATCCACGAAGAGTTTCGGCATTACGACCAATCAACAAACTGTTTAGTTCATTCGAAGGTACAGATAGTTCAATTACATCATCGTTACAAGTTGATCTGACGGTCAAATTTGCCCCAAAAAACGACAGTAAATCTTCCAGATATTTCTGTGCGAATTGGACTGATTCTTCTTTATTCATAAACTCTCCTTATTTTACTTCTTGCGTGGCGACGTGTCTTTGGCAGTAATGCGAGTGATGTTCGCTTCGGTAGCTTGTTTGGCGCGCGCTTTGGCGGTAGCCTTTTTGTTCTGAACAGGTTCTGTTACATAATCTGCGATCGCAATCATTTCTTTGGTATCACCTTTTAGTATACTTCCTTGTTGCGCAACTGCAACAATGTTAGATACCGTATAGTAAAGGACTAGCGCGCCTGGCAGATTAATCATAATAAAGAACATCATGATTGGCAAAAACTTTATCATCTTGTTCATCATAATGGCATTCATTTCGCCCTGGCTTGATTGTTTACCTTCAGCAGCTTCGTTCATAACATCACGAAGTCGCTTGTTTGAGGTCTGTTTTGGCGCTGTCTGTTTAGACATCATGTATTGTGTTACTGCCGCGCCAATCGCCAAGATTAGGATAAAAACATTAACTGCAAAAGGATTAGATGTTATTGCCTGTTTTGAGAGATCCAAAAAACCAAGCATCTTTTCATTAAACTGGTTTGGGTTGGCAATTAAATCTTTAATTGGACCAATATCTTTCAAAAAACCATAAGTAAATCCTGCGATCTGACCTCGTTGAGAAGTAAATATCTGTATCACTTCATAAAGGGCAATAAAGATTGGTAGTTGGATGAATAGGATTCCAATTGAACGAAAAGGACTGACGTCGTGCTTTTTGTAAAGCTCCATCATCTGTGCACCTTCAAGCTGTTTATTACCCTTAGTCTCTTTTTTAATCCTAACCAATTCGGGCTGTAGTTTTTGCATTGCTATTGCTTGGTGAAGTTGTTTTTTAAGCAATGGCCACATTGCAAATCGAACTAATACTGTAAATATAATCAACGCTATACCAAAATCACCACCTGGAATAAGGCTATAAATTACAAATAACAGGTTAAATATTGGTTGAGCAACAAATACTTGAAAAATATCCACAGGCTTAAAAACTCCAAAAAACGCTACATTTTATTAACTTATTATAACAGTTTTTAGTCTTATTTGTATCTATAAGGCTATTAAAGCACGCCTGTTTGGCTAAATAACTGGTTTAGTTGACCTGTTATATCTTGATGGGTTGCTGTTAATAACTCGCCAGACGTAACAATAATTGCAATATCATAAGTAGCATTCAAATATGGCAATTTAAGCCTTACTTGTTCATAAATTCGCCTACGGATTAGGTTACGCCCAACAGCACTCTTTAATATTTTTTTACTAATAACAACCGCGACTCGCGTTTTTTTGCGATGCTCATTAGATATTGTTTTAATAATAATTGAGCGTGAACGAACAGCTTGGCCGTTTTTATAAACGTATCGCAAGCTATTATGTCCATGGAATCGGTTGGTAAAAGAAATCATTATATATAGTATATGGTATTTGGTTAGTTGATAGTAAATATCAATTTGTTTATTTTTAAAAACACTGCAGCTTCCTGCAGTGTTTAGTCATTTAGGCGGTAAGCCTTGTTCGGCCTTTAGCGCGGCGTCTTTTAATGACGGCGCGTCCAGCTTTCGTAGCTACGCGTGCACGAAATCCGTGCGTACGAGCGCGATGACGTGTGTGTGGTTGGAACGTTCGTTTTGTTGACATATCTTTACCAGTGTACCCAAATTTGTCTCTTTTAGCAAGGTGTTATTTGAAATTAATTAGATTGAATGTTTTGGTATATAAAAGTTGTCCCCAAAAATTGTATTATTATCCACCTATTAATTGAGGTGGGCTGTAGCTGTGCATAACTGATACCCCTATGCAATTCTAATGTGTTAATAATTATCTGGGTTGTGGAAAAACTCAAGCTTCGTTATACTTAAAAGCAATAAAGTGTGTTTTTTAGAGAGGAATTTTAAATATGTATCACGCGTTGTGGCAAAGTGTGCTCGGTGAAATCGAATTGACGGTTCCACATGCTACATTCACGACGTGGTTCAAAAACACTGAACTTGTTGACCAAAACGACGCTGGCGTTGTTATATCAGTCGCTAATATATTTGCTAAAAAGCAATTCGAAGTAAAGTTCGATGATCAAATAAAAAGCATCCTTAGTAAACAAGGTATAAACCCAAAACAAATTAGCTATATTGTTAGTACGTCAAACAAAAACACCAGATCTAATCGCGAAACCACCATTAACTCATCGTCTCAAGTTACCGCTGATGATTTAATATCAACTTCACCTAGGTATCAATCACAACCAGTCACAGCTTCAGTTGGCGGCCTCAACCCTCGTTATACATTCGATAACTTTATTGTTGGCTCTAGCAATGACCTCGCCTACACAGCCAGCCGAGCCGTTGCTGCAAATCCTGGAATTAAATATAATCCTATATATCTATACGGTGGCGTCGGTCTTGGTAAAACTCACCTTATGCAAGCTATCGGCAACGAGATTATTAAAAACGATCCTAAAATGCGGGTTTTATATATTAGTAGTGAAACTTTTGTAAATGAATTTTTGGAATATATTAGATTCAAGAAAAAAGGCTTCTCTGAAAAATATCGCAACGTTGATGTGTTAATTATTGATGATATGCAATTTATTGCTGGCAAAGAAAAAACTCAAGAAGAATTTTTCCATACATTCAATCACCTACATCAAAATAATAAACAAATTATTATCTGTAGTGATAAACCACCAAAAAGTATTCCAACCCTTACCGAGCGTTTACGAAGCCGTTTTGAAATGGGTATGGCAATCGACATTCAAATGCCAGACTTTGAAACTCGTTGTGCTATTTTAAATATCAAAGCTTCACTTTCGGGCGTTACCCTTCGAAAAGATACTATCGAATACCTTGCTACAAACATTAAAACCAATATTCGTGAACTTGAAGGTGCGCTGAACCGCCTACTTGCCTATGCTGAAATGCGTGGAGTTGAACCAGATATATCAACTGCCGAAGGATTACTAGGTAATATAAGACAATCACGCCCTCAGCACTTATCGAGTAAACAAATTATTGATCGTACCGCTAAACACTTCCAATTAGATGTTAGTGAAATATGTAGTGAAAAGCGTGATAAATATATTGTTGTTCCACGTCAAATTGCAATGTATCTACTTCGAAGTGAACTACACTTAAGTTTTCCTAAAATTGCTAATGAATTAGGCCGCAAAGACCACACAACTGCAATACATTCAATTGAAAAGATTGAAAAAGCTATCAAATTAGATTTCCTTATCCGTGAACAAGTATCTTCAATTCGTGAGAAACTCTATGCTTAATACCTGGGTAAAAAATGTGAACAACTGGCGAGTTGGTGTTGGTATAAGCCAAGGGTACCTAAACACAGTTAAACTATCTGAACTACAATTTTACATAACTAATTGGGTACAACGACACTTATTCGCTTTTATAATCACTATTTATACCCCTATTATTTCCACAATAATAAACATCAAAACTAATCTGTTAAATAAAAGTTATCCATCCAATCCACAGCACCTATTATTAAGACTAAAAAATGAAATATAAAGAAAGGTAATAACAATGGAACTCACAGTCACACAAGAAAATCTAAACCATGCACTATCGGCCGTTAGTCGCGTAGCAAACACTAAAACCCAATTACCAATACTTAGTAATATACTTTTACGTACAGACGGTAATCGTTTATTGGTTGCTGCAACAAACTTAGAGATTGCCATTACTCAATATATTGGTGCCAAAATAACCAAACCAGGTGCAATTACTATCCCCGCTCGGTTAATGTCTGAGTTTATATCAAGCCTTCCGAAAGAATCTGTTGAACTTAAAGTAATAAATGACAACCTTCATATTAAAAGCGGTACATATAATTCCGTTATTAATGGTTATATTGCTGATGAATTTCCTGAACTTCCTACAATTAATGAATCATCATCGATCCAATACAGTATAAAAGTTGAAGATTTTAAAAAGGCAGTTTCACAAACGATAATTACTACCAGTAGCGATTCAACTCGACCAGTGTTAACTGGTGTTTATTGGCACTCATACAACAACCAACTATATTTGGCGGCAACTGACGGGTATCGTCTATCTGAACGCCGTTTAGTTGGTACAAAAAGTGATGTTTCGGTGATTATTCCAACTCAAACATTACAAGAAGTAATGCGTAATATAATAGACGATTCAAGTGAAGTTGATATTTTATTTGATGAAACTCAAGTTCGCTTTAGAATTAACGATGCCGAGATAATTAGTCGTTTAATTGATGGTAATTTTCCTGATTATCGCCAATTAGTGCCAAAGGTATCCGAAACAACTGTGACGTTAAATAAATTAGATTTTGTACGTATAACCAAAATTGCTGGATTATTTGCCCGCGAATCTGGTGGAAGTGTGACTTTAACCGCCGACAGTAACAAGGGTGTATTATCTGTTCACTCTATCGCTTCTCAGATGGGTGAAAACACATCTGAAGCTAAAGCAAAAGTTACGGCTGATGGTCAAATTACCCTAAATTCACGTTATCTAAGTGAAGCGTTATCAGTTATTGACGGGGAAAATGTCGAATTTAGTTTTTCTGGCAAAATTGCGCCATGTATTTTGAAATCGACTGACCCAAAAACCGATTATTATCATATAATTATGCCACTTAAGAGTTAATTTATAAAATATGGCGGTGGTAAAAAAACTATCAGTCCAAAACATTCGCTCACACGATAAATTTGTTATTAAACTCTCACCTACAATAACGGTTATTACTGGGTGTAATGGTAGTGGAAAAACTTCACTAGTTGAGGCTTTATATATTTCATTACAGGGACATTCATTTAAAGGTAGTGATAGTGATGTTTTGCGTCATAAATCACCATGGTGGCGAATTGATGTCGAATTGGATTCGCATATTAAACGAACAATTACGTTTGATCCTAATCTAGAATCTGGTCGAAAAAAGATTATAGTCGACGACAAAACTATGTACAGGTTGGTCGAAAAATATAAACACCCAGTAGTGTTATTTGAACCGGATGATCTGCGATTATTACACGGTTCGCCAACCAGACGCCGTCAATTCATTGACCGGTTTATCAGCCAGCTTGACCCACTATATAATAATGCATTACGCAAATATGAACGTGCATTAAAACAGCGAAATAATCTTTTAAAAAAACAATTTACAACCCAAGATGAACTGTTTGCTTGGAATGTCACACTTAGCGAATATGGTGCTTATATTATTGAAAAGCGGATTGCATTTATTGAGAGAATAAACAGCCAATTAAACGAAGCCTATAATAACATCGCTAAAACGAATGATATTGTTTCAATTCACTATTCACATACCTATATTGGCGACATAAAACAAAAACTATTAAATGATTTACATAGTCATAGTGACCGCGACGCCATTATGGGCTTCACCAGTATCGGCCCGCATCGACATGACGTAGTGTTTCAATTTAACTACTCCCCCGCCTTGACGGTCATCTCACGCGGCGAGGTACGTACGATTGTATTGGCGTTGAAGTTTTTAGAAGTCGATATCATCGAACAGATAACAAATATTAAACCAATTATTCTACTGGATGACGTATTTAGTGAACTCGATGATTCACGCCAAAAATATCTAATGGACAGCCAAAAAGGTCAAATAATAATAACCTCGGCACATACGCCCGAGGCTATTAAAGATTATTATTCAGTTAAACTCTAGTTGGACTTAATTAGGTCGGCTAACACATAATCTGGTATGGATGGGTTATTTAGTTTGTTTAATAATAAACTTGGTTTACCGACGACTACCCATTTTTTACTAGTTTCATCTTTTTTAAGAACAATATGATAATCATCATAGTTGTCTGGGTCGCCCAGACCAGAGCCACTAAAGGGGTTTATTTTGTATATTATCAATGAGCAAGAAAACCATTCTGCGCGATGGTATAGTTTTTCATTGGATACGATGTAGTTATTTGATTTATAAGAAGTGGATATTATTTTTTTGATACTTACATCTTCAGTCTTTAATATAGAATATAATTTTACACCACTATAATTAGGGTCGAGATTAATATCCTGGGTGTCATTGTTTATTACTACATCAAAGCTATCATGGTTGAGTTCATTGTTTTGATACTGGGCGCTATAAACCCCAGTCTTTAGTTTAATGTATTGGTCTCCAGTTATCGTGGCGGTAGTAGTTTGATTATTGCGTGAAGTAATTGATATCTTTGTGTCTGGGTATGTTGAAGTGAAATGGATATTCTTTGTTGATAGGCTGTCATACAGCATAAATCCAGCAACCATCAATACGACAATTACAGTTGATATAATAATGGATGTTTTTTTAATATTCATTATTTAATCTCACTCTTAAAACTTAGAAAGTCAACTTTATAATCGGTTGGATTAAAGCCTAAACCCCTAATTTCTTGGATAGCCATTCTTCGACTGCTTGCGGTTGTAGAGCTAATTGTTAGTCTTATGGAATAACCATTAACTACCGATCCGTAGATTGTGTAATCAATTGTGAATAAAGGGTCTTCGTATGGTAATTTACTAATTATAGGGTTATCAGTCACAAGTTTTTTGTAGCCAGCATCGCCAAGCTCGAAAGCCTCAACTATTCTATCTGGCTCGGCTGTTGGTGATATTTCAAAACTAACATTATCTTTATCTATGGTTATTATCTTGCGGTATTCATAGTAACCGCTCTTATTTACAGAAAGAATATATTTGCCAGGTTTTAGGTAGGTATCGCCCGATTGTACTTGCCTGCCATTAATCATTATTGATGCGTCAGGTTGCGAGACCGAGACATGGAGTATTTTTTTGTCATTTTGATAAATAAATTGAGCGGCAAAATATGAACAGACCATTATGATTGGCAATAAAACAGATAGAAGTATTATTAATTTGCGGCTTATCATTTATTCACTCCTAAATCATATGCAATTAATGACCCATCTTGGAGTTTTATTAATTTAACCCAATATGACCTTTTCGTGCTGGGTTGTTTGTTTTTTGTGTAAGAAGTGGTGTCGATATTGACAGTAAGATTTAAGCTGTTGCCCTCTGAATCTAATGACTCCACAGAAGTAACCTTAGAAGACGTTTTTGTAATATCAGATGTGAGATTATCTTGTTTGTATTTATAAACAGGACTGTTGCCAGAAAAATAAAGACTTAATCTGCTATTGCGAGCTTCGGCCGATTCATCGCTATTTTGTGTATCAAAGGCCTCAACAGCCGGAACTGCAACCTGTGCCACTTTTTTTAGGCTAGTAGGTACAAAGTAGTCATTATTAGTGACTAGGGTCGTGTCAATGGGGTTAATTAGACTAGAATTGGCCGCTAAATAAAAACCAACAAAAGACATTAACGTTATTATTGTTATTGTGGCGATGGATATAACTTTAATATTTTTATTCATGATTAATGTCCGCTCGTTGACCAATGCCATGCTTCTGACGGCAAATTATAAAAACCATATTTTGATGCGTTTTGTTTTAGCCAATTGCTTACGCTGTCACTTACAACAAAATCTATTGCTAGACCCTTTTCATGTTCGGATTGGCCTGCTGGGGCTGTTTGTACCCTACAACTTGTGGACGGTGATATGTCGACGTCTGGACAGCCGTTTTTTATTCTTGCTGCTTTTTGAGCATTGTAATCCCTAAATGCGCCGCTGCTTGTTAGTGCTGTGCCATCCTGTTTTGCGGCCGCTATCATATTAGCTACATTCTGAGATACCATTGAGGATACTCTGCCCAGGTCTGTTTGGCATAGCCTAATTGTAAAGCCCCTGGTTGGATGAGCATATGTGCCCTTGTCGGTTGTCCCGTCGGCGCATTTCGTATCTGAATAATCTTTATTACTAATCAATGACCAGCCATTCTGTAAACTCATTGTTCCGTCTGGTGCTGACGATCCGCTAACTGATGCTATGCCACAGTTGGGCGTGCTTGATGCGGATGCTGAGCTGCCATCGGTTGGAGAGCCATCGGTACCCGGAGTAACCTCTGGTTTGTTAGTTTTAGCTATTTCTGACGATGGTTGCCATTTGCCGTCTTTTGCGATGTAGGCTGTTACGGCGTTAGAGACACCGCCGACGGTTTGTATATATGTTGGAGACGTTGCATACCCTGCTGCCTTAATCTCGGTTATATATTGAATAGGATCGCCCGGATAGTTAAGGGCTTTATTGTATCTAGGGTTACTCGTTATGAACTTACCATAACCCTCCCAGCCAGCCTCTTCCGATGGGTATTTTCGAAAAGTCGCGTCAACAGTAACTGCGTTGCCACCATAAACTTCACCTGTCTGCATATTAATAGTTTCACCGTCCCATCCAGCGCTAGCTTTGATGCCAAAAAAGTTATTTGCTAGTCGTGTTAATCCAGAATTACCGTAGCCAGATTCTATAACTCCCTGCGCCAAAATAGCCTCGTATGGTATTCCATATTTCTTACCTACATCGAATGCCATCTGGCCATATTTATCAACAAAACTTTCTATTGACTGATTTAGTGGTGCTGTTCCGACACCACCAAGAGCGTCTAATGAATTGGCGGTTGTACAATCTTCGGGGTTGTAAAATAGAATATCGTTAGCCGAAAAGAACTGCTCGTCATAAGTCGCGCCTACTATTCGTGTTAGTGACGTTGCACATAGTACGCTAATTACTAGAATATTAGTGACAGTTGTCAGTATTTGTCTAGGTCTTGTCATTGGGTAGACTCCACTGTTGTTGCGGCGGTAGTATCTGGACCGTCTAATGATTGTTGGATGCGATGGTCGATTGTATATAAGGCATAATTCGCAGTCTTCTTATCCGTAATTTTACAACCTTCAGCCGCGTCTGTTGTTCCGTCGGTGCACGATGCCACCCATGCCTCTAGGTCTGAGCCCTCTACGGGGTTACCTGTATACTGATCTACATTATCATTACCAAGTGCCTGTAATACGTCCGTAGGGCTTTTGTCTAGATATTCTATTGGAACGCCATAAATTATATTGCAATAAGGGCCAGCGGCAACATCCTCTAGCATTGGATCCTGACAAAGCTGGTATTGATTAGTATCGGCTGATTCTGCTCCGGCAGTAAGTGGTTGTAAAGCTGCACCGAACGATCCCATTACTAAATTGCCTATAAATGAGAGGCTGTGGGTTATTGAGCCGACACCAGAGCTTGCACTAGTGTAGTATGGTATAAGTTTTTGCACGATACTACCTAGCATCGTGTTGGGGCTACTGATATCGAATGGGCTCAGGGTAGCCCTATCCTCTTCGGCATATGCAAGTTGCACCTGCTTGGTTAGCCCGTTATACGCAACGGCATCATCTACTGATAGGGGCATATTACCACCTGCGTTGGCGGCTTGACCCATCACATGGCTTGCGCCACTTGCCAGGGCATCGCCAACTTGTTCTCCATTGATGTCTTTCGTGAGGTCATTAAGAAACCAACCTAGGATTTTTTCTGTAGGTATGACTTCTGTTATTGCTTTAATAATTGGAGGAGCCACCATTGCGATAACTTCCCCTAAAGCATATCCAGCCGCTATATTAATAACACCGCCTACTAATGTAGTTCCTGAAAGAGCTACGTCAACAGCTGCACCAAATTCTATGCTAGTCGTAACCTTGCAAGTATTGGTCTTGACTGCGCCACTGACTACTTTGTTGTATGACCCTAGGTTCGATGTAATTTTATTGGCTGGGATAAACTGCTTGTAGTCGTCAGTCGATGGTTTTGTAGTGCTATTAATGGCATTATTCATACCAAATGAATCCATCGCAGATTTTCCATTGGAGCCTATTTTGGTCAGCTCATCACCAATAGTGCTTGCTTCTGCGGGCGTGGCATCTCCGGCCTTGATAGCGCCAAAAGCCGATAGAAAAACCATACTATATTTAATTAATTGCGCCATCTGGAAAGCCCTGACTGCTTTTGTAATAAGTTTAGGTGCGTCCGCCACTAAACAAACACCACCTGCTACTAGGCCGACTAACCCTCCTTTACCGGATTTAGCGAGTTTTTTAGATGTAGTCTCAACCTCTTTTTCTAACAGATTTTTAATTTCAACTTCTGCACCCTTTTCGCCCTTGGCGAGTGCTTTTGCGGCGCTTCCCTCAGCTTCTAATTCGTTGCCAACCTTTTTTGTTAGATCCTCTTCACTTTTCGCGCTTTTGAGCTTATCTGTAATATTAAAACCGAACTTATTCTTAATACTAGTAAAGACAGAATCAGTTAGGCTCATAAAACGTGAGTTAGATGCTTTGTGAAATGCGGCTCTAAACTCGGCATTGTCTAGAAGTTTACTAGACAATTCTTCTGCCGTAGCGGTTATCTTTTTACCTGCGCTATCTGTAAATTCATAAGATTTCGGACGAGTGTTTGGAAATAGCAGATTTTTTTCAACTGTGCTACTACCGCTACCCACCGCTTTAATGCCATTCTTTTCGAGTTGTGACAAAAACCGATTTGACGGTCTTGTGAATTTACACATAATAGTTATCGGTTTACATATTCCTTGAGTCGCATTACCTGCTAGCTTGCTTACCAAAAGCTTGTTGGCCCGCATGGTCATACTGGTTTCTTGGAGGTTGAATTTCTGCACAAGATTAGCCAAGATGCTTTGTGTTAAAAGGGCGGGCGATAATAATCCACCAATGCCAATACTGCCACCCACAACCGTCAGTATAATCGCAGTTAATGGTCCCTTTTTTTTAACAAAACCAAAACGTCTGCCTGATGTTGCGGGTTTGTCACCGGATACATTATTTTGCCAATCCCCACTTGGGTTTTCTTCGGCATTTTTGACGTTGTCTGAACCACCACTATCGTCATTATTCGAACCAGCAGTGCCGTTCGACTCGGCTTTTTTGAGATCATTAAACTGATTGTCGGAGTGTTGTTGTCCGGGGTTTAATGTTGGGTCATCATCTGCGGTTCGTAGTGCCATAACTACCCTACATTATACCTTAAATTTTAGAGCCTGGGTCAATATAACTGCTTACGCCTGAATCATCAATTGGTATGTTTTGAGTTGGTTGATTTTGACCAGCGGGGGTTGTTGTTATAAGTTGTTTTTCGGTTTGGCTAGCTTCGATTTGAATGTGAACGTGACTTTGGCCAGCAAAAAATAAACCTTGTCCAACTGGGAAGTTTGCCAAGCGTTTCTTCTCTTCCTCAGTTAATTTGAACACATCCGATAAAACGTCGACGGCACTGGAAGATTGTTTTAACAATATCTGCATAGAACTGTTGGCGACAATTGCGCGACCCATTTTGCTGCCCATAAAGTCTTCGACGTCCTGAGTAATTGTGGTTAATCCCAAGAAGTATTTGCGGGCGCGTTTAGCAAGGCTAAACAAGAAGTTAGCCGAGTCATCGTATTTCATTAATTGCCATGCTTCATCAACAATCAGCATTCGCTTTTTTTGTTCGGTTCGGATTATATTCCAGATGTGGCTAAGGACAATATACATCGCAACTGGTCGTAACTCGTCTTCCAAATCGCGGATATTAAACACCACCATTGGGTTATTTATTTCGGTATTTGATTGTTGGCTAAATATGCCGGCAAATGTTCCGGTTGTGTATTTGCGTAGTCGTTGAGCCAACTGTGGCCCGCTGCCACCCATGTGCAACAATGTGTCATATAAATCACTGACTGTTGGCGGTTGCGAATTGTGAGTTAGTGGATCGCTGGTGATTCCAACACGGGCGTATGTATCAATTAATGCCTGATCAAGGTCGGCTTCTTCGGCTGGAGTAAGTGCCGATAGTGGTATGCCAGCGGCGGTTGTCTGTGTGCTACCTAGCATCAATTTTAATAGCCCGTGCAATGTAATTAAGTTAGCGCGCAAAGCATTGTCAGCTTCGTCTGTATCAATAACTCGTGGCAAATCAAATGGATTAATGCGAGTGTTTGAATTAAGACTTAGTCGAATATAACTACCACCAACGGCGTCTGATAATTTCTGATATTCGTTTTCAGGGTCGATAATGATAATTTCACTGCCGGTCATCATACTGCGCAAGGCTTCTAATTTAACAGTGAATGATTTACCTGCACCAGACTTCGCAAAGACCACCATGTTAGCGTTTTCCAAAGTGAATCGATCGAAAATAACCAGGCCGTTATTGTGCATATTAATACCATAAAGAACACCATTTTGTTGAGTTAAATCGGCGCTGGTGAATGGGAAGCTAGTACTAATCGCGCCAGTATTCATGTTGCGTCGAATTTGTAACTGATCGGCCATTTGTGGAATCGTGCTGTTAAGCCCCTGTTCTTGTTGGCTGCTGGCGACTTTACTGAATATCATTTGTTGACCAAAGATTGTTTCGATTTTATGTTGAACAAACCCAAGTTCATCTAAACTATCAGCGTACAATGTGACGTATAAACCGTAACGAAAGAATCGTTCGGCTCCAACTTGTAATTGGTCTCGTAATTCCTCGGCATCATTAATAGCCGCCTCTAACCCTGGGTCTCGTGTCCGTCCTTTATCGCTGTTGACCGACATTGATGCTTGCAACTGAGTTACTTTTTTGCGCAAGTTATTTAATACGACTTGGCTTTCAACTGGGTAGATAAACATACTAACATCCAACACTTCGTCGATGTTAATTAGCGAACTTAGCCAGCCTGTGTATATTTGTCGTGGGTAACCGTATATATAAAGTGTTCGACCGTATTTTGTCCCCAAACGGAAATAAGCAGCGTGAATTTCAAGGCTGCTTGGAGCAATCAAATCGCGTAATGTAGTTACGCCCTTCAAAAAGGCTTGTTCTACTTCGGTTTGTTCGCGAGCGCGCTGTTGGGCGGCGATATCGACGACATCAAGTTTTTTACGTGCCATTAAAATGTGCCCCCTGATTGATTAACTGGTGCTTCACCTACACCTTTTTTGACAAAAGTGGCCGTCACATCATTAAAGTCGCCCAAAGGTTCGCGTACGGCAGTATCGGGGTTGTAAAAGTTGTAATATAACTCACCTAGTGCTTTGGTATCCAGTTGAATACTTTGAACGCCTAATTGAAACAAGCCGGCCATAACGCCATCAACACGATTTTTTATTTCGGTCTTGGCTTTTTCATAGGTTATAGTATCAATTTTTGTAACGTTGTTTTGTGATTTAGAGAATATCTTGCCAAAGAAACCTTTGCTTTGCTCGACTAAGTTGGTCATATCGCCAGTTGGATAATACGGAATAGCGATAAAAAATGATTTATCCATAATGTTGGCTTCTTGGGACAATACGTCGATAAAGTTAATATAATCATCCATTAATACGTTCAGCAGCATGTTGTCTTGGTTGTGGCGGATTTGAACTAGTCTATCGATGTATGGGCCAATATCGATTCGTTGAGATCTGACCAAAATTTGTATAGGGTGGTTCAATGCATTCAAAAAGTTCTGATAACTATATTCAACACCTTCGCGTTCGCGGCTACTCATTAGGTCAAAATTGATTGACTTACATGCTACAACGGCGCGGAATGATCCGTCGGCCATAATAACCATATTGTCGCGGACCTCAGATAATAACAGACTGTTTTGAGTAGAATTTGGGTTGCGTGGTTTTGCAGCGGGCTGCGCAGTTTCAGAGCCTCGTGGAATAGAGCTACCTGCATTGGCGACATCAGGTGTGTTGATTGGAAATTGATTGTTTGGTGGCATGTCCTGTCGCTCCCCACTCCCTTTTTGATTGCTGAATAACTAACGCAGCGAGATTATTACTTCTTCGCCCAAGTCTTGTTTGTCATGAATTCGATTAGCTTCACGCGCTATCGCTTCAATCGACAAATCTTTATTACTTGCAAGGTTTAGTATATCAGCAGCTACCACCTTTTCGCTAGTGGTTACTTCGGGTTCATGTATCTGTTCGGTTGGATTAATTGGCTGAACGACTGATTGTTGTATGTTTTCGGGGTATGGATTGTATTCTAGTTTTTCTGGCATAACTGTGTCGGGCACCGCGCCTGGCGATGTTGCGGTGCTACTGAAATAATCATATGAATTTGTTGATGGTTTTGGTTCAACGGCTTTCCCGCGTACCATGTCCATCATTTCTTGATGGCGCCGCGCATCGCTTTGATCTAATTTGTAGTTCAATGCTTGGGCAACTGTGTTTTCATCATCTAATACGTCTTCTGTCTGTTGAGCCGCAAAATAAACGTCACTTTTCATAGCGCTATTTGGAGCTTGAACGCCTGGTCCGCGTACTGCCCAGCCTTGGCTGTCGACTATTTCAGCTAAATAACTAAAACGACGCTGAGCTTCGTTTTGGGATATGTCTTTGGTACGTTGTACATTAACGATTTTAGGTACTGTTATTTCAATTAATGATTCGATACCATCAGGCTCCCATAATCGTTTGCGAGCCTTTAGATAGAACGACAACATTGCTGCCATGTATATTTCCATCGGCTGGTCTTTGCGTAGTGGTAGGGCTAATGCGCCAAAGAAAATAATAAATGGCAAAGGGATTATAGCCAGGGGTATAAATAATTGCGCCAATCCCCACGCCAACGCAATCGCAAGTGCGACAATAATCAAATAAACAAATTGCCGAAAACTAAACGGACCGATTAACTTATCATCAGCCTCGACGTCTTGGGGCACTTTGTACACTGCCATAATGCTTATAGTATAACACTATAAGGTACTAGCTAATAACCTCGGAACTGATTCTTTGGGTCGTTTTTGTCGTTCCAGTTTTCGGGGTTGTGGTCTAGTTTTAGTTCTTCAGGGCTTGTATTGCTAGGAGCGCTTTGGTTTTGAGCTGAAGCTCCACCGGCAATTTGTTCAAAGTATGCACGTTCGCCAGGTTTTAGACCAACAGTAAGTGCAGGTGTTGCTAAAATGCGTGCAGCTTGGGATGCGTCTAGTTTTCCCGCAGCAGTTGCCATTTTTAAGGTGGCCTCTGACTGACCTGCCATGTTTGCATCGGTAATCTTGAATGTTCCAGGGTCCTTTTCTACGGCATTTAAGTCGCCACCAACATGGCTCCAGTTGCCGAGTGAGGCATCTTTGTCGCTGAGTGATGGGTTTGTGCTTGCGATATGTCCTTGTAATTTCGATAAGTTACCAGAACTTGCAAATTGTGAATTTGCGGCTGCATCCTTAATTAACTGGTGAGCCCTGTCTCTACCTCCACCAGACTGTAGCTGTATAGACATAGCAGCCCTTGCCCCGACAGCATCGTTCTTTGCCACAGCATCTTTGAATGCTTGGTCGGACGTGGTTTTACCTGCCAGTATTTGACTTTCAAGCAACGACTGTTGCGCTGATACGTCTTCGGTATCGGCTTTGTTAGCTGCTGATAAAGCAGCGCCTTCCAAGCTCCTTCTTACGTATTTAGCTTCTGCGCCAGGCATTGGTACCCCGCCAGATAGTGTTCGTGTTAATCCACTTGTACCCAGCCTCTTGGCGTAGTCTCGATCACGGTATTTCTGCTTTAATTGGGTGCGGGCTGCCATACCTCGTGCCAGGTCGGTGTTCTTCCATGCGTCCCCTGCTTTGGAGCTGACTCTTGAATTCGCTTTATCGCTCCATTTACTTGCAAGTGATCCAAGTGCGGGTATTGTGTCGAGCGATTTCTTTAATAATCCAGGGATGATAAATAATGGCAATATTGACACAGCCGCTGCGGCTATTTGTCCAATCCACTCACCATTAGCTAGCCCGCTAGGGTTTACTTGATTGAAAACGGACGTAAGTATTTTTGCAGCAAAACCAGAAGCACCAATTACTAACGCAACCACAGGGAATAAAACTAACATAGCTGTAAGTGTTTTTCGCCATTTTTCAAACAAGCTGCTTGTATTCGGCAACAAGAAAGCAACGAAAGCTAACGGTGAAATTACTACTAATAAAATAATAATTGCTTGACGAGCTACTAGTATGAATAAGATCATAACAACAGCAACGATAGCGGCTAATAAAACTGGAATTAAAAGACCAAGTGAAGAATACATTACAACTATACCTGCTGTACCCGCAAGTATAAGCCCCACTATTCCTGCCCCGCCATCGCCAGTTGTGGTATTAGTCATGAATTGTGGAGGAGTGGCAGACCCACCCATGCCATCCAACATACTCTTTACCGAATAACCTAGTATATTTGAAAGGTCGACGACAACTTGACATACAAAGAAGGACACGTTAACTAGGATGGCCGCAATAACAATTCGTGGTAATAATTTTTTTATACCATAATTACTGATGCCGACGCTGGTAATTTGTGAAAAGATAATTATCAAGAATACAATAACAAATGCCACGTTTGCTATACTTCTCATGGCAGTCCAGGCCTGGTAGGTTGCACTGTCTTGGGCTACAATGCTTGGGCTTGTCTCTAGAAAATCTTGTAGTATATTCCACGAGCCATCGACAATATATCCTAATAAATTAACTACTGGGCAAATAATCCAACCAACACCGCTGATGCCGCAGGAGCTTGAGTTTGCGCCTTCATTGGTCAAATCTCCAACGGTTGTTAGCTTGCTGTTAGGATTGGCCTGTTTAAACTTATTTAGTAGGTCAACATAGGCATTCACGTTCTTGTTATTTTCGCCGTCCATGCTTTTAACTAAATCAGAGCAACTTGGTGCAAGCGCTTTATCAATTTGATTTGCTGACCACAAGATTCTACCCGGAGGCGTGAAGAACAGAGCTTTTTGATACCAAGTGTATTCGGGCTTATATATAGTGTAAGAACCCGTATCCGGAAAAGCCATTCCATCGCTTCCTATGCTTGCTACAGTGACACCTTCTAGCCCCGTCTTCCCATTATCCGAACCGTATTTTGTAGTGCTTGGAGGACCATCGATGCCTCGGAGGCAGGTATTCTTCAGGACACGTTTATAGAAGTAGTATAACTCAGCTTCGCTAAAACTCTGCTTAACACCGTGTTTTTCGGCATATATTCCAAATAATCTTACACTCTCATTTCGGCTGCCAGCAAATTGATAGTTAAATTTTTGCTCTGTGCTACCCAATATTATACCTGGCGTACCATCAGCGTTATTTTTTGCTCTATTGCCCTCGCAACTATTAGCATCGCCACCATCATCACGCTCAAATCCAGAGGCGCACAAGGCTTCAATCGGGTTAGAGATCCCCAGCGAGCTCATTGCAGCCATTATCATGCTCTCGTTGCCACAATTTACTTCACCATTTGATACTCCTGTGGTGCCATACATATATGGGTTAGCACTAAATGTTGTTTCTGAAGCAGCAGCAACATTCCAGGCACCGTTATTTGAGAACCATCTACCATACTTTGCGTCGTCATACGTCATAGTTCTGTTGGGTACGCCGAAATTGAGTAGATAACTATTCTGAATACAATAACTAACCATGTAATAGTACATATTTCTTTTAATCTGCTGGTCTAGAGTGGTGTTGGGATCGCTATCTGCGGCGGACACATTGGAATATTGCAAAATAGGCATGGTCGTAGTTGCGGCAACTGATAAAAGCATCAAAAAGAGCAACAAGAATGATTTGGCTCTCTGTGGTATATTATCTGTTGTTTTGGAGCCACCAAACATCACTAACTTTTTATATTTAAATAGCATATTTAATACTATTAAAGCATAGGGATGATCATATTAACAGTGTTCCACTGTTTATATTATAAAATTACGGTAGCAGTCTATTTAACCACTTTGCCGAAAATTATATTGCTTATCTTTGCCTTACCGTTAATCTCCGTGATTTCAAGAGTCGGGTTCATTTGTCTTGTGTCTATATTCTCAGATAAGTCTTCACCCGCTCTGTTGTCGGCTTCGTTGTCGTAAGAGTGTCCTATTATTGTAATGGTCATAGTTTTTTTTGATTTATCAAAATTAGAACTTGTAATCTCGTCTACTACATATCCTCTTTCATAAGGCTTTTTGTCTTCACTGACAACTCCGGACGAGGTTAAAAGGAATAGTGAGAGAACAGTGCGATGTTCAATTATTCCTTTCTCAACAAATTCTATTAGTGGTGCTTTAGATTGCCAATCTGGCACCAAAAGTGCACTAATATAGTTCTCGTCATATTCGTTAGCCATCTTTGCTGCAGAATCAGCAATCTCATCATGTGAGGCGTAGGCTACATCGACATTCTCTTGAGTGTTGCCGGCATTGTACCATTGGACGAAGCGATCTTCCATCAACTCCTTAATTAGTTCTTCCGGATTTGACATCAAAGAAGCGTCGATTTCTAGACTTTCGACAGTTGGTATCGTTTCAGCAACGGTGTCTGCAGACTTTTCGACGGCAGGAACAGCCTCAATTACCACTTGTGGAGTGTCAACTGGTGTAGTTGGGGTTTCAATCTCAGTCGCAACCGGCTGGTTTTTATTAAAAATTTTATTCGCTGTGTAACCACCAATAACAACCAATAGTGCAATGCCAGACATAATAGCAATAAGTCGTTTATTTTCTATAAAACCCTTTTTCTCGGGTGTGGGTGCTGTTTCTTTCTCTTTAGCTTTGGCTTTGGCTTCTTCGTCCATCTGTTTATAGCGGTCGATATAGACCATTTGTTCTTCTGGTAGCACTTGGTTTTCTGGCAAAGTCATTTGTCACTATTTATACACTAAATAGCGGTAAAATGCAATAGACACGTAACAACTCACCACCTTTGCAACCTATCTAAACAAAAAAGCAGGCACTCCGTATACTGTATTTACAACTACATAATTACAGAAAGGAGGC